>JBOGXA010000012.1:0-100505 GCA_050694175.1 Actinomycetota bacterium | reverse complement strand
GAGGCCGACAACGCCGCTCTGGGACTCGTTCTCGCAGGCGATACCCCCGGCGCGGTTCGTTTCCTCGAGACCGTGCATGGTTACTCGACCGAGGTCGGCTTCGGCGCAGTTCCCGCAAACTGGAGGTGGGCCCTATACGGCGCGGGTGCGGCGGCTCTCTGCTTCATGTGGGCGCGCGGCCGCCGGCTGGGGCCACCGGAGCGGCGATCACGCCTTCTGCCCCCGCCGCGGCGCGAGTACGTCGACGCGCTCGCCACGACGCTGCGGAAGTCCGGCGAGACCGCGGCGTCAATGGAACCCGTGGTGGCCGCAGTGCGCGCCCGCGTGTGCGCTCGCGCCGGACTGGCTCCCGATGCCGGGGACGACGAGATTGCTCAGGCTGCCGGTCCCCTGGGCCTGGCGGACGACGAGATCCGGGTCTTGACCGCGGGCGTGCGAAACGACTACGAGGTAATGGCGGCGGGGCGGGCACTCGCACGACTGACGGGAGCAGGCGAATGAGAGAGCTGCGCGATCGGGTGGTGGCCGAGGTCGGCAAGGTCATCGTCGGGCAGCGGGACGCGATCGAGGCGATCCTCATCGCCACCGCAATCGGGGGCCATGTGCTCCTCGAGGGGGTTCCCGGCGTTGCCAAGACGTTGCTGGCGCGCGCCGTGGCCCGGGCGACCGGGGTCGAGTTCGGCCGCGTTCAGTTCACCCCGGATATGTTGCCGTCTGATCTCACCGGGACCGTGACTCTTCGAGGTGGTGAACTGAAGTTCAGGCCGGGCCCGGTCTTCACGAACCTTCTGCTGGCGGACGAGATCAATCGCACACCGCCCAAGACCCAAGCCGCTCTTCTCGAGGCCATGCAGGAACGGCAGGTGACGGTGGATGGTGTGTCGCACGCGCTTCCGAGCCCCTTCGTCGTCGTGGCGACACAAAACCCGATCGAGTACGAGGGCACATACCCGCTTCCGGAGGCCCAACTCGATCGGTTCGTTTTCAAGGTCGATGTCGCGTACCCGAGCGAGGACGAGGAGACCGCGATCGTTCACATGCAGCATCGGGGGGTTTCGCCGGTAACCCTCGACGAGGTGCACCCCGTCGTCAGCCCCGAGGGGATCGGCGCCGCCGCCGGCGACGTTGATGCCACAACGGTGACCCCCGAGATCGAGCGCTACGTGACATCGATCGTGCGGCGAACTCGCGATCTGCCGAGCGTAGAGCTGGGCGGAAGCCCGCGCGCGGGAGTGCATCTGCTCGCCGCGTCGAAGTGCTATGCGCGCATATCGGGCCGCGACTACGTCACGCCCGACGACGTCGCACACATGGCCCATCCGGTCCTGCGACACCGCCTTGTCCTGAGGCCGGAGGCCGAACTCGAGCGATACCGGCCCGACGATGCGGTCAGAGCCGCGCTCGGCTCCGTCCCCGTTCCCCGATGAGCCCCACGGGGCGAAGTGCTCTGACGCTGGGGGCCCTCTCGCTGTGCGCGCTGTTCGTTCCCATTCCGCTGATCCTGGTGGGTGGCGCGGTGCTTGCGGCGGTTGTGGCCGTCGATGCTTGGGCGGTTCGCGCACGGCCGGCGATCAGCGCAACGGTTCCGCACATGCTGTCGCGCGGAGTGCCCGAGACCCTGACGTTGCGACCCACGAGTGTGGGGGATCGCGGCGTGCGCTTCCGGCAGCCCGCACCTCCGGATATCCGCATCGAGCCGCCCGAGGGCGACGGCGAGTTGACCGCCCAGGTGACGGCGCTGCGGCGGGGCCGGCATGTCCTTCCGGCACCGGCGGCCCGGTGGGATGGCCCCCTGCGGCTCGGGCGCTGGTACCACCGCCCCGGCGAGAGCCGGGAGGTCGTGGTTTACCCGGATCTTCCGGCCGCCCGAAAGATCGCGCTCGCGGTCCGCAGAGGACGATTCGGGGCCCAGGGGAGGCGAACGCGCGGCCCGCTCGGCCTGGGCACAGATTTCGAGTCCATCCGGGACTACCTGCCCGATGACGACGTGAGGCAGGTCAACTGGCGAGTGACGGCACGCCTGGGCCGTCCGATGAGCAACCAGTACCGGGTGGAACAGGACCGCGACGTCGTCTGTGTCGTCGATTCCGGCCGGTTGATGGCCGCTCCGATTGGCGACCTGACGCGGCTGGACGCCGCCGTCGATGCGGCAACGGCCGTCGCGTTCGTGGCCGACGAGGTCGGCGACCGGTGCGGCGTGCTCGCCTTCGACTCCGAGGTTCGTCGCAACCTGCGGCCTCGCCGCGGGGCTGGTGACGCGGTCGTTCGTGCGCTGTTCGACCTCGAGCCGGTCCGGACCGAGAGCGATTATGAGCTTGCATTTCGCACCGTGGCGGGCGTGAAGCGCTCCTTCGTGCTCGTGCTAACCGACCTGCTCGAGGAATCGGCCGCCCGGCCCCTGGTGGAGGCCGTGCCCATTCTTGCGCGCCGGCACGTCGTCGTAGTGGCGGGTGTGGCCGACCCGGATCTGACGGTGGCGGTGGGGCAACGGCCCAGTTCACCCCACGACGTCTACGCGGCGGCGGTTGCGCTCGACGTGCTCGCGGCGCGCTCTCGAGTCGCGGCGCGCCTCAGGCATGCCGGAGCGGGTGTCGTCGAAGCACCGCCGGGCAGGCTTGGTGCCGCGTGCACGATGGCGTACCTCACCGCCAAGGCCAGAGCACGTCTCTAGCTCAAGTCCCTGGCTTCCTTTGCTTCCTGCGCGGACTCGGCGGTCCGGCCGGTCTTCTCTACGACCCAGTAGCGGGGGAGCCGGTCGACGACCACTTCGACCTCGCGCACGTCGTGTTCGGGAGCAATTGCATAGCGATTGGGGTGAGAGCGGACCTTTTCGTACTCGCCCACTCGGATCGCGACCCGCTGCGTGCAGTCGAGCGACGAGCATTCGCACACGAACTCCTCCATGCGTTTCTCCGAGTCGTCGTCGTCGCGCCTGGCCCGATCGATGCGCTCGTTGACCTCCCGGAACATCGCTTCGTTCTCGCCGATGCGCTCGGCCCGCGGCGTATCAAGCTCGGTGATGTCAAGCGGTCCCGTGCACACCGGGCAAACCCGCTCGTCTTGTTCGCCGACATAGACTCGCCGCCCGCAGTTCGGGCAATACGCGGAAACAACTGGCAAAGATTCCTCCTTGATTTGAAGAATTTGTGAACCGGCCCCTGCCGTGAGGATAAGTGGTGACCGCCAGGTTATCCAGACGGTACCCGGGCGCCATGCCCTCTCCACAAGACAAGGGCCCAGTAGATCAGGCCCAGTCCGACGCCGACGACGATCATGGTCGAAAGGCCGAGTCCGGACGGCGTCACGAATCCCTCGACCAAGCCGGCCACTACGAGCCAGGGCACGGTGCCCAGCACAAGCTCGGTCGCGCGGCGGGCCTCGGCCACCAGGGAATCGATCCGCCGGCCGGGCCCGGGTTCGACAAGCGACCATCCGAGCCGCAGGCCCGCGGCCGCGGTGACGATGATGCACGACAACTCGAGGATCCCGTGTCCCGTGGTGAGCTCGAAGAACGGGGTTCCATTTCCGGCTCCTATTGCCAGCCCCGCGACCGCGCCGAGAACGAAACCGTTGTAGAGGAGAACGTACGCAGTTCCGAGGCCGAGGAGGATTCCCCCACCCAGCGCGAGAAAAGAGACCCTGATGTTGTGGGTGAAGATGAAGCTCGAGAACGCGGCCTTCTCCTCGACCGACAGCCCGAGACTCCTGCCCTCCTCGCGCTCCCGTGTCACCGCCCGGGCGGACTCGGGGGCCACCGTTGCAGCATCGGCGGGGTCGCTGCGCGCCCAGAGCGCCGACAGTGTTCCAGATCCAATGAGCAGTACCGCCGCGATCACGAGCGGAAGAGGACGCTCCGCGACCCGCTTCCAGTAGCCGTGCACGATGAAGTCGGCGAGCGACCGCGACCTGATCGGCGAGTCGTACACGAGATGGCGAGCCGCGCCGACGAGGACTTCCAGGCGAACCACCACCGGGTCTCCGGGCCATTTCCGCCGGGCGAGGGCGAGGTCGGCGCTTGCCGCGCGGTACAGCGAGCCGAGCGCCCGGATCCGTTCGGGCCCCAGTCGTTCGGGCTTACGCCGCGCCGCGGCGACGAGGTGGTCGAGTTCGTCCCACGACGGGCGCCTCTCATTCTGAAAACGGTCTAGGTTCATCGCATGCAGTACGAGGACAGGATCACGATCCAGACCCCCGAAGGGGTCGACCTGGAGCTTACGCTTGCCGGTGTCGGCTCTCGGTTCGTCGCTGCGCTCGTCGACGGACTGATACGCGGCGCGCTGCTTCTCGCGGTGGCGTTCGCCACCGGAGCGGGGCGCGAGTTGTTTGCGCCGACGGCCACGGAGATCTCACCGACCGAAGTGATCGCCTTATCCCTTGCCGGTTTCCTCCTTCTGTTCGGATACGACGTCTTCTTCGAAGTTCTGGCGTCGGGACGAACGCCGGGCAAACGGTGGAGCGGATTGCGGGTGGTTCTTGTGGGGGGCCGTCCCGTGGGGTTCGTTGCCAGCGCCGTGCGCAACATCGTACGCATCATCGACTTCTTGCCGGTTTTTTACGGCATCGGGATCGTCGCGGCCACCGTCAGTCGCAACAACCAACGCCTCGGAGACTTGGCCGCTGGAACGCTCGTCGTAAGGGAGCTGCGCCGTGTCGAGGGGCCGCGTCCGTCGCTCGAATCGGCCGCGGCCCGCGACGAGCTCGCGGCGTGGGATGTGAGCGCGGTCACTCCCGACGAACTCGCTGCGCTGCGCAGGTTCCTCGAGCGCAGAGGCGAACTCGCCGGGGACGCCCGCCGGCGCATCGCAGAGCAGCTCGCCGCGGCGCTTCGCCCGAAGATTGCCGGTCCCACGGAAGCGCAGGATTCCGAGACGTTTCTTGAGCGCGTCGCGGCGGCAAAGTCGCTGCGTTAGTAACTCCGGGCGAAGTGGCGCGCGCCACTTTCAGCGAGGCCCTTATGCCCCATGCTCGCCCGCATGCGGTCGATGATCGGTGCAGCCCTTGCCCTCGCCGCCATCGGTGTGGGCGTCGTCCCGGCCCGGGCGGGCGAGGGCGGGTGGCTCATTCCCCCCGTTGATGCCGGCATTGCACGACCTTTCGAAGCGCCGGTATCCGGGTGGGGTGCAGGCCACCGCGGAATCGACTATCTGGTCGCCGCGGGCACCTCCGTACGCGCCGCGGGGACGGGTGAGGTGACCTTTGCCGGGAAAGTGGGGGGAGCGTATGCGGTTGCGATCGACCACGGCAACGGGCTGAAGACCACCTACTCGCGTCTGGCAGAGGCGTTCGTGGTCGAGGGCCAGGCGGTTGGGAGGGGGCAGTGGATCGGAGAGACCGACCGCGCCCATCCCGCGCACGCGTCGGGGCTGCACTTTGGGGTGGTGTTCGAAGGGGATTATGCCGATCCGGCGGATTTCCTTGGATCCGGCGATGTGACCGAAGCGATTCATCTGGTTGCAACCGATGATTCGGACATCTCCAACGGCTTCGAGATGGCCTTCGCGCGGCTCGGCATGCGTATGCGGCCCTGTCGCACGGCATCGGGCTCTGTACCTCGAGTTGCTCCCAACGACAACGTCGCGGTTGTGATAGCCGGCATCTCGAGCCGCAGCGAGGGAGGAGGGGACTCGCCGTTTCTGTCCTTTGCCGAGAAGCTCGGCTACGAGGAGTCGAACATCTATCGCTTTTCGTATCGTTCACTCAACGGCCCCCGTGGCCACGAGCCCTACAGCCGCGCCGATACCGGCCGCAGTCTGCTCGTCGGCGCCCGCCGGCTCGGGAGGCTTCTCACGCTCATCGCCGCCGAGAAGCCCGGGGCCGACGTCGACATCCTGGCTCACAGTCAGGGGGGCATCATCGCCCGCGCCTACTTGTCGGGCGCGGCGCGGGGGTGGGACGACGACGTCGCGCGCGTCGAGCATCTCGTCACCCTTGCTACGCCGCACGCGGGTGCGCGCATCGCCCACCTTGCCGACGATCTGCGCGAGGAGTCGTTGACCGGAGGACTCGTCGTCGAAGCTGCATCCCTCTGGGCACGCCACGGCGGCCCATTGCCCGACCCCGACGGGCCGGCGGCGCGCGAGCTGAAGACGGATTCGGATCTGATCAGGTGGCTCGCGACCGAGGACGTCATGTACGGCACCCGGGTTCTCGCTCTGGCGGTCCCGGACGATCTGATCGTCACCGCGAACCGGGCCGCGATGCCGGGCGCGCTCAATCGCGTGGTTCCGCCCGAGGGACTGAGCGTCGACGATGCCCCGCGGACCCGTCCGGACCACCAGTTCATCACTGAAGCTCTCGACGCGTCACGCCGGATAGGGGAGGGGCCAATGGGCTGGATCGCGCTCGCAGCCGACGTCGGCCCCGAGACCGCCCGGGCCGTGCGTGCTCACCTGCGGATAGTCGAGTCGCCGTATGCGCGGCTGCTCGCGCACACCTTTCTGAGCGACCGCCTCGACCCGTGCCCGTCCGGATGGGACGAGTGGGGAACCGGGGCAGGGCAGTTAGTCGAGGCGGCCGAGGGGTACGCCGGGTGGGCCTACGGCCAGGTGGAGACGCTCGTTGCGGCACGCATGAAGGTTGTTCCCTACTACGAAGCGGCCCGGATCGGACGGCGCATCTTGCAGAGCCGTGACCAGTGACGGGCCGGGCCGCCGGGTTGGCTCTCCGAAGCATGGAGCCGATGGAGGAAAAGCCGAGCCCCCTCCGTCGGGGGGGATGTGCGGTGAAAGCGGAGGGGGCTCAGTGGTCCCGTTAGGGACGCTATGCGGTCCCGGGGGGTGGGACTTTGTGCATCAACTCGATTGTGAAGCATTTCACAAAGATTCTCAAGCGGGTACGGGTCGAAGTTTCTGCCAATTTTTTGGGCCTGGCTCACAAACCGGGGGTTTGCAGGGGAGCTCATCTAGGATGCGGGTTCAGCGATCCTCTCGAGGATCGCGTGAATTGTCGGAGTCAGCGCGCCGCCGGCGCGCTGCGGTGGAGCAAGGCGTCCATCCGGAGGCCGCTGCGGAAAGACGGCTAGGAATGATGCTGCCGTGATCAACCGGCTACCCCTTGACGTCCCCGGGCTCGAGTCCGAGTTCGGCCGGGTCGAGGTGCGCAGGAGCGATCGCCGCAAAAAGACCATATCGGCCGAAATCGTGGGCGATGCCCTCGTCCTGTCCGTCCCCGCCCGCCTGTCGCGGGCCGAGGAGCACGAGTGGGTGCAGGTGATGGGGGCCAGGCTCGCCGAACGCCGCCGGCGGGACCGGCTCAACTCGGACGGGGCACTGATCCGGCGGGCCGCCGAGCTCGCCGATCGCTACGTCGACGGCGTGCGACCGGCGGACATCTCATGGGTCACTACCCAGAGATCGCGGTGGGGCTCCTGCTCGCCCGAAGATGGCTCTATTCGCCTGTCGCTTGCCCTGTCCGACTACCCGGGGTGGGTGAGGGACTACGTCATCGTCCATGAGCTCGCTCATCTGATCGTCCCCGATCACTCAGGGCGCTTCTGGGCGTTGGTCGAGCGCTATCCGTTCACGGAGAGGGCGCGCGGCTTCCTCATTGCGAAGGGGATGGAGGAGGGCTGAGGCCCGCATCAGCGCGGAGCGCGGCGGCTCCATACCAGAACGTCGCCTGCTCCCGCGCGTTCCAGGATCCCGACCGCGAGCGCGGCGCGCACTCCGAACCCTGAGACGACGGCAAGGGGTGCTTTGGGGGCAAGCTCGCCGGCGCGTGCCCAGAGCCTTTCGATCGGGACCACCATCGCCTCTGAGAAAGGCTCCGCGCCGGGATCGCCCACGTCGACGACGGTTGCCGGAGGGGCCGTCTCCCCGGTTACGACTTCGGTCGAGCTCACCGAGGCGACCGCGGCCCACTTGTTGATCGCGTCGTCGACCGCGCCCAGCACGCGGAACCCCTTGCCGCGCAGCGACGCCGCTGCATGCGGGCAATCGCTTACTCCGTCGTCGAGCACCACGAGCGGTACGTCTAAGGGGAGACAGTCGCGGGCCCGGGCCGCCATGCCGGGACCGAACTCGTACAGGAGGGCGATCGACCCGGGGATGTGGACGTCGAGGTAATCGAGGCTCGGACGGAGGTCCACAAAGATCGCGCCCTCGTCGACCGCAGCCCTCGCCTCGTCAAACTCGAGGTTCAACAGGGTCGTGGGAACGGGCATGGATAACTCATATATCAGGTAACGGATACTGGAGAGATGCTGCCCCTCCTGTTCCTGCTGCTCATCGCCGTCCCCATCGTCGAGCTGGCGATCATCGTCCGGGTCGCCGGCGAGATCGGAGTGCTGGAGACGATCGGCCTTCTCATACTCGTGTCGGTTGCCGGAGCGTGGCTTCTCAGGCAGCAGGGAACGGCGACCTGGGCGCGCCTCCAACGTTCGCTGGCCGAAGGCAGGATCCCGCATCAAGAGGTGGTGGACGGAGCCATGATCCTCTTCGGCGGCGCGCTGCTGCTCACCCCCGGCTTCTTAACGGACGTCGTGGGGCTGATCCTGCTGTTCCCGCCGACGCGCGCCGCCCTCAAGGGGGCGTTCAGGCGCCTGTTTGGGCGGTGGGCGGCCAGGCGCTACGTACCTCCGGGGGGACGGGGTGTTTATTCGGCGACGGTCGTCAGGAGTCGGCGCGAGGAGCCGGACTTCGATCCTCGGTCCGACCGACCGCGTCCGGCGCAGCCTCCTCCGCTACGAGGCGGCGAGGGCGATTCTCCGGATAGGGGATAACCGGCCCGACACCACCCTGCTCCGGGTAGGCACCCGCATCGAAGCTCTCGCGCGGCCTCTGATATGCGTTCATTCGCACCCTGAGTGGCTCGGGGAACTCGTCCATGTGCACCTGGATGCCGAGTCCCTCGGCGACGGTGGCGGCCTCGTCGACGGAGTGATAGACCCAGCGGTCCCACGCTCCGTTGTCGTCGACCACCACGAGTTGCGCGTCGTTGAGGCCAATTCGCACGACCACCGCCTCGCAGCCCTCGCCGCGCGCGCCGACGAAGTCCTGCGGGGTGCGGAAGACGCTTGTTCGCATCAGATCACCAGACCGCCGTCGATGCAGAGAACCTGGCCGGTGACGTAGTCGGATTCGGACGAAGCCAGGTAGACGAATCCAGGCGCGATCTCCTCCGGTGCCCCGTACCGGCTAAGAGCAAAGCGCGACAGCCGCTTGGCAGCGATATCGGGATCCTCGAGGAGAGGTTCGGTCATCGCGGTGAGTGCTGCAGGAGCGATCGCGTTGACGTTGATCTTCAGGGGGCCGAGCTCCTTAGCCCATGTTTTCGTCAGTCCGACAACTCCCATCTTGGCCGCGGCATAGTTCGACTGGCCCACCGCGCCCATCAGACCCGAAGCCGACGTCACGTTAATGATCTTGCGGTGCTTGGTCTGACCGGAACTCGCCTCCACCTTTGCCATCGGACGCCAATGTTGAACGACGGCGCGGCCGCACGCCCACGTCCCTTTGAGGTGCACCTCGACGACGACGTCGAACTCCTCTTCCGACATCTTGTGCAGCATCCTGTCGCGCAGCACCCCGGCATTGTTGACCAGGATGTCCACGTCACCGAATGAGTCCAATGCGGTCTGGAGCACCGACTCCGCTGCAGCTACGCTCCCAATCGGATCGAAATTGGCGACCGCGCGGTCGCCTACCTCGCCCGCGACTTCGTTCGCTGCATCTTTGTCGACGTCGTTGACTACAACCCGTGCGCCTTCGGAAGCGAAAGCGAGCGCGACCGCGCGCCCGATGCCCCGACCAGCTCCGGTGACAATGCAGGATTTCCCATCCAGCCTCGCCGTCATTGGCCTGCATCCTATGGGATGCGACGTTGCGTAGGATGGGCCACGTGGCTGACAAAGTGCAGATGACGCGATCGGCGTACGAGGTGCTGAAGCGCGAGCTGGAGCACCTCGAAGGCGACGCTCGCCGGCAGGTGATCGACGCGATCGCAACCGCACGGGCACACGGCGATCTCAGCGAGAACGCCGAGTACCACGCAGCGCGCGAGCAACAGGGCATGCAGGAGGCGCGCGTCCGGCAGATCCGGCACATGATGGAGAACGCCGAGATCATCGAAGCCGAAGACAACGGGATGGCCGGGCCGGGCAAGCTGGTGTCCATCCGGCATCAGGGTGACGACGAGATCGAGACGTACTTGATCGGCTTGCGCGAGGAAAAGGGCGGCGACCACGACATCCTGACTCCCGAATCCCCGCTGGGCCGGGCGATCATGGGGCACTCGGTGGGCGAAACGGTGACCGCGACGGTGCCGGCGGGCGTGCTGAAGATCGAGATCGTCGAGGTAAGCGCGCCCTAGTGTTCCGCTAACCGGGGGAAGACAAGGTGCCCGCCCCGCCAGACCATCCGCACTCGGGTGAGGGCAAGCGGCTCCGTCGCAGGGTCGCCCTCCACGGCGACGAGGTCCGCGGCCGCTCCGGGAGCGATGTGCCCGCGATCGGCGAACCCCAGCCACTCGGCCGCCTCCACCGTGGCGGATCGCACGATATCGATACCCGATAGCCCCGCGCGCGCCAGCGCCTCCACCTCACGCTCGTCAATCCCGGGCTGAGGTCCCTGGTTGCCCAGGTCGGTTCCGTAAACAACGCGGCCGCCCGCCTCGACGAATCTCCAGAGATTCTCGATCGCGATCTCTTGCGCGGCTCCGAAGAAGATGGACAGGGTCGGCACGATCGTCATGCCGGACCGCACCATCTCGTCGAGAAGCGGGGCCGGGATCGGTTCCGGGCTCATCAGCATGTGGGCGAGCTCGTCCATTCCTGCGTTGAGCGCTTTGCGCAACTCGGCGAGGCCCCAGACATGGCCGGTAACCTTCAGCCCGCGGCCGTGGGCCGCGTCGACGATTGCAGCCAGCGTGAGCTCGTCGAGTGTCGGGCCCACCGCCGGGTTGAGGGCGACCTTGATCACCACCGCGCCGGCATCGGCCTGTTCGGCCACGGCCTCGTGCGCGTCGCCGGGACCGACCACCACTCGCCCGGTCCGAGGGGGTGCCCACTCGGCACGCAACGGGTAGCCGCCCTCGGTGGTCAGCATCTGTCCGGCGGCGAATACCTGGGGGCCGGGGTAAGAGGGCTCGGCCGATGCACGCACGAGGGGCCAGATCTGCTCCGGCGGCCACGCCAGATCACGAACGGTCGTGACGCCGCCGACCACTACGTCGCGAGGAATCGCGAAGCCGATGTGGACGTGGGCATCGATGAAGCCGGGCAGAAGCACAAGGTTCGACGCATCGATTGTGAGGAGCGCGGTCGTCCCGGACGCGTGCTCGACGCCCGCAATGGTCGTGCCGTCGAGCACCACGGCCGCATCGTGCATCGGTTTCAGATCGTGTCCGGCAAGGACCGTTGCACCGCGGATTGCTGCCGTGGGCGACATCAGTACCACAGGCTGTCGGCTCGCACGACGAAATGCAAGGGTGCCTGAGAAAGCGGGTTGCCTGGAATCTCCTGTAACTTAGGTGTGTCGTTGCGCTTCAGGTCACACCCGAGCGACCGCACGGCGGGCCGGCTCGACGCGATCGGGGCGCCCTCGAGGGATTCACCATTATTGAAGGGGTGTTGCGCATTATGGAGCCGGGTGAAGTGATCTGGGAGGGCCGAATAGGGGCCACTCCTCTCCGAGTGGGGGTTCCGCATGCCGGCCGGATAGTTGCCGAGTGGGACACGCCGGGCGGCTCCCGCTTCAAGATCTCGGATTCGATGGAGGAGTTCGAGAGAGCCGTGCTGTTTCAGCTCCTGCTGACCGCGGGCGAAACCGACGAATCGGCAACCGAGCAAGTCAAAGCGGCGGTGGCCCGCGCCCAGGCGGAACGGCCGCGACCACAGGCATCGTCGGAGACGAGGCGCCGCAAGAACCCCAAGCAGAGACATCATCGTCGCTCGCGCAGGCCGCCTCGCAGGTACTGAGGTATCAATGACGCCATGAACGCGCGGCTCGGCGACAGGCGGGTGCTGGGCGTGCTGGCCGCGCTCGCACGGGGGATTCTGGGCGAGGGCTATGTGCCCGAGGTTCCAGAGCGGATGCTCGATGCGATCGGTGAGGTTGCCAATCGGGGCGAGCGCGCCCAGTTCCTCGCAATGCTCAAGGCACTTGATACGCGCGTAGGTGCGCTGCTGCTTACGGGCAAACCCGTGCCGGTGTCGTGGCTATCGCCCGCCGGTGCCGAGCGGTTGATCCAGAAGTGGAAGTCCGACCGTCTCGCGATGCGACGCCGGCTTGCCGATGCGTTCGCGTCGATGGCGCTGTCTTCTCTGTACGCCCGGCCCTCGCCCGAATGGCAGCGCATCGGCTACCCGGGCCCCCTGGGCGCCGCGCCGGACGAACCCAAACGCCTGTCGCCGATGGAGATCGCCGAGGACACCGTCCTCGACTGCGATGTCGTGATCGTCGGTTCGGGCGCGGGTGGTGGCTGTGTGGCCGGGAACCTCGCAGCCGCGGGGGCAGACGTCGTAGTGGTGGAGAAGGGCGGCTATCACAGCGAGAGCGACTTCAATCATGTCGAGGCGGACGCGACTCGCGAAATGTATCTGTACGGGATGACGCTCGCGACGGCGGATCGGTCGGTTCGGATAATCGCCGGATCGACGCTGGGTGGAGGCACGGTCGTCAACTACGCGACCGCGTTTCGCCCGCCCGACTTCGTGCTCGAGGAGTGGGCGCATCAGAGCCGCATCGATGCGTTCGTGTCCGGCGAGTTCGAGGAGTCGCTCGATGAGGTCGGCGCGCGCCTCGGGGTGAACACGGATTCGAGCGCGGCGGGGCGTCGCGACGAAGTGATGGAAGAGGGCCTGAAGAAGCTGGGCTGGCACGTCGACATGATGCCCAGAGCAGTGCGCGGTTGTTCACAGGACGAGCATTGCGGGTACTGCGGGTTCGGTTGTCGCATCGGTGCAAAGCAATCCACGATGCGCACGTACCTGGAGGACGCGTCTGCGAACGGCGCTCGTCTGATTACCGGAGCGGATGCGCGCACCGTGAGGATCGGCGACGGAGGACGGGCGGTTGGCGTGGAGGCCGTATGCGGCCCCCATAGGCTCACGGTCAATGCGCGTGCGGTAGTGGCGGCCGCCGGTGCCATCGAAACGCCCGCTTTGCTGCTTCGCACCGGTTTGCGAGAGGGCATCGGCCGCGACCTCCACCTTCATCCCGGCTGCGCCGCGACGGCCATTTTCGACGACGACGTGCGCATGTGGGAGGGCACGACGCAGGCCCGCTATTCGGCGGAGTTCCGCAGCTGGGACGGGGGCTACGGACCGATCTTCGAAACCGTGCCAATCCACCCCGGCAGCGGATCGGTTGGGCTCCCATGGGTATCGACAAGGGACCATCGCGAGAAAATGGAGCAGTTCCGGAAAGTCTCGTTCTGTGCGGTCCTTCCTCGCGACAAGACGGCGGGACGCATCACTCTCAACCGCGACGGCAGCCCGCGCATCGATTACGTCCTCAGCAAGGACGACGCTCGTCGTATCGGCGACGGAGTGATCGCTGCCGGGAAGGTGATGGAGGCTGCCGGGGCGAACGAGATCTTCTCTCCGCACGCCACTCCGATCAGTTACCGCCCCGGAACAGCCGACGATCACGGGAAGTGGGCGGAAGAGACGACGCTCGCCGGGTACGAAAAGGGGAAGGTCACCTATTTCTCGTTCCACCAGATGGGGTCCTGCCGGATGGGCGTGGATCCAACTAAGTCCGCGATCGGGCCGGACAACGAGACGCACGAGATCGAGCACCTTTACGTGACCGACGCGTCGGCTTTTCCGACCGCGTCGGGGGTCAATCCGATGCTGACGATCTACGGCATCGCGAACCGGGCCGCGAAGATCATCGCCCGCCGGCTCGCCTGATCACACTTGGGAGTTTGGGGGCAGCATGTGCCCCTGATCTCCCACGGGTGCCTCTCGGTTCGTCGCCGAGCCGATGTAGGCGGATATCCGTTCTCGACGGCTACTCTCGCTGGATGCAACGAGAGCTTCGTGAGCTCGTCGAGGCGGCCGATCTGAACGCCCTGCTGCGCGCCGTCGACTCCCTGTGCGAGCGTCGTGAGTGGGACCAGCTATTCGATCTGGCCGATGTTTGCGAGGACGCACTCGAGCGAGGAAAGCAGCTCTGGCCCATCGCCGATCACATCGACTACCGGATCGCGCTCGAGGCTCCCGGCGAATACGCCGCCCGGGTCGTCACGCCACAGCCGCGCCGCTTTTCACACGGCCCCCTCACCGAGGTCGCCGCGTCGAGCCACGAGTGGGAGGAGCTAGCCGATCACCTTGACTCGCCGCAGACCGCCGCATACGTCGCACAGGAACGCGTCCTGCGGGGGGAGATCCTCGAGGGCGACGCGCGGGCGCATGCCGACGTCCTCGACCTCCCCCTCCGTCTCGAGCCCTTCGAGCCGACGTACACGCTTGCGACCTTTCGAGCCGATCACGTGGAGGTCTCCGAGCCATGGGACCCAAAGGCTCCGCTGGTCGACGCCGACACTCGTCCCGCGCGCGAGGCGGGCGATGAGGAGCTGACGGGAGCGCTACTAGATCTCGTCACTCCGTGGACGACCGAATCCAACGGCGCTGCGCGGGCGATCGTCGTCGACGGGGACTGCGTGGGGGCCGCGTCCGCGGTGGCGGGGACGGACCTGCGGATCGGACGTCTCGAACCCGAAGAAGCGCTTCAACGGATGGCGTGGGCGGCGGCGAGTGGGGGAGCGCACGGTCGCCGCAGGGGCGCGGCGTTCGGCAGGTCAATGGCGTGGTACGTCGTAAGCGTTGGTGCGGGGCTCGCATGGCCCGCGGTCCCGGACGAAATCCACCGCGCACTATCTGACCTCACCTGGTACAGGTGGGACGAGGGGGAACCAGAGGAGGGATGGGTGCTGCGGCTGGCGGTGGAGGATCGCGACGCGGGGTGGGCTGCCGCGATCGGAGCCACGGATGTTCTGGAGGAGCCGGGGGAGGACGACGAAACATGACCGACGTTGACGCACGGGCCGAGTCCGTTATCTTCCACGAGCTCGCAGGGCTGCTATCGAGTCTCTGGAGCATGGCCGAGATCGTCTCCAAACGACCCGATCATCCCGACCGGGAGGAGTTCATCTCGCTGTTGCGGACCGAGACCAGAAAGGCCGCTCGGACTTTCAAAGACTTGCAGAACCTGCGCGCCCTGATGGCCGACAATCTCGCGGAGCGTATCGAGACCGTCGATATCGCCGAAGTCCTTGGAGCGGCCGATGCCATGGGCGAGGCCGAGTCGCCGGAAGGCGAGCGATCGACCGGGGCCGCCGTCCTGGCCGATACCTTCGTGCTCGCGGATTTGATCGCGCGCCTGCGAGATCTGGCCTCGGAGCTTGGCGGCTCGGCAACAGACGAAGTAGAGGCCGATACCGATGCGGTCACCCTCGTCTACGGGTGCGGGCCCCCAGAGAACCGCGCCGAGCTGATCGAGGGTCTCGAGCGCGGAGACGGGCGCGCACGCATGCTGTTCGTAATGCAGCGGATCGTTGCGCGCTGGGGCGCCAAAGTTCGGGTTGACGAAACGGCGTCCGTGATCGTGAGCCTTAAACGCGCGGGGGCTTAGCCGACGGTCCCTCCCGGCGCGAGGTCCACGACCTCGAGGCCGGAGACATCGTCCGCTTCCTTGCGCAGATCATCGGGCGTTCCAACAAGCACGGGGAACGTTCCGAAGTGCATGGGGACGACCGTCTTGACGCCCAGCATTCGCACGGCCTCCGCCGCGGAGCGTGGACCCATCGTGTAGTGGTCTCCGATCGGCAGCATGGCCCAGTCGGGTGCGAGCAGCTTGCCGATCAGAGCCATGTCGGAGAACACCGCGGTATCTCCTGAGTGATACAGCTTGAACCCGTCCTCGAACTCGATGACGTAGCCGGCGGCCTCTCCTCCGTAAAGGATCTGGTCGCCATCGGTGATCCCACACGAGTGGACCGCATGGACCATGTGCGCTCTGCACCCGGCCACTTCGACGGTTCCCCCCTTGTTCATCTCGATCAGGTTGTCGAGGCCTTTCGACCCCAGCCAGTGCGAGGTCTCCGGA
The DNA here is from genome assembly GCA_050694175.1 of Actinomycetota bacterium. Taxonomy (GTDB): domain Bacteria; phylum Actinomycetota; class CADDZG01; order CADDZG01; family WHSQ01; genus JBOGXA01. Next base: position 84,456 of record JBOGXA010000012.1, on the reverse strand, counting down.
GTGGAAACGATCTGTGCGCCGGTTTTCTTGCCAATCTCGACGGCGTCGCCGATGTGATCGAAGTGCGCATGCGTGATGAGCACGGCGTCGAGATCGCCGACGTCCTTGTGGTCGTCGGGGCAGGCAGGGTTACCCATCACCCACGGATCGATCAGGACGCGTGCTCCCGACGGGGTACCAATAAGGAAGGTTGCGTGTCCGAGCCAAGTGATTTTCAGACCGTCCGGTAGCTGTGCCATGGTCCCCTCCAATCGCTCTTGTTACACCGGCCGAAGCAAACAACCTACTTCGGACGCGCGCTCATCACAGACCGAGCGTCTTGGCGATGATGTACTTCTGGATCTCTGATGTGCCCTCAACGAGCGTGAAGATCCGGACCAGCCTGTAAATGCGTTCGAGCGGCAGCTCGCGCATCCACCCCATCCCTCCGTGCACCTGGATCATCCGGTCGACCACGCGGTTGACCATCTCGGACGAGTAGAGCTTGACGATCGAGGACTCCTGCACGACCGGGTCGCCGTTGTCGTACTTGTAGGCGCACTCGTAGGTCATCAGTTTGGACGCCTTGATCTCTATCAGCGAGTCGACGATGTGGCCCTGCACGTACTGGTTCTTGCCTATCGGCCGATCGAACGCCACGCGGTTCTTTGCGTGGTCGACTCCGAGGTTCAGGCAGAAGTCGGCTATTCCGTTGCACGCTGCGGCGATTGAGAGGCGGCCCATCGCAAGGAACTGCATCGCCGCGTAGAAACCCATGCCGACACAATCGGGCCCACCGAGGATCTGATCCGAGCCGACACGACAGTCTCTGAAGACAAGCTCGAACTGTCCTTCTCCTTCAACCATTCCTCGCTGCGCTCGGCCGACTTCGAAGCCGGGGGTGCCCTTCTCGACCAGGAATGCTGTGATGCCCCCGGAACCCTTCAAGTCCCTATCCGTCACCGCGAACACGAGCGCGAAGTCCGCCCAGTTCCCGTTGGTGATGAAGTGCTTGGTGCCGTTGAGTACCCATTCATCGCCGGCGGCCGTGGCCGTCGTTCGTATGCTCTGCGCGTCGGAGCCCGCGTCCGGCTCGGTGAGCGCGAAGCACATGGATTGCTCGGCGGTGATCAGGGGGGCGAGGTATTTCTTCTTCTGCTCGTCGGTTGCCGACAGCAGGACTCCGGTGGGGCCTTCCGGGCCGTAGGTCGCGAACCCCGCGAGGCGGCAGCCGGTTCGCGCCGCCGCCTCTCGCATCAAGACCATCCCGAGTTGAGGAAGGCCGCTGCCGCCGAGGTCCTCGGGGAAGTCGGCCGCGTAGAAACCCAGCTCCGCGGATCGGCGCCGCACCCGATCGCGCAGCTCAACCGGGATCTCGTCGGATTCGGGGTCGAGGTCGGCCTCTTCGAGCGGGCGCAGCTCGCGATCGATGAACTCGACGATGTTGCGCTGCAGCTCCGCGTACTCGGATGGGATGCCGAAGTCCACGCCACAACGATAGCCCTCACCGGCTCCGGAGCCGGTCACGCTCGCAACGGGTGGAATCCCGATCCCCACGTGAGGCCGAATTAGTCTGTTCGGGCGGGCAACCCAGATGGTCCGTCGGGCGTCTCCTCGCACGATGCGAGGAGTTCGGCCGTGAGGACGGCTTCAGCACTGGAAGGCGGGACCTACGTGGTCGAACGCTCGGAGGCAGAGCGCGATCGCGAGATTGCGGCTCTCTTCGATCGCAACTACGCGCCCATGTGCAGGCTCGCCTACGTCATCATCGGCGACGCCGCGGCTGCCGAGGAGATCGTGATGGAGGCCCTGATTAAGACATTCTCCGGATGGGGACGGATCCGCGACTACGAGCGGGTCGACGCGTACCTGCGAAGAGCTGTGGTGAACTTGTGCCGTAGCAAGATCCGCCGCAAAGTGATTGAGGCGCGCGTCAATGCCGTTTCGTTTCGTCGAGAAGAATTGAGGCAGCCGGACTGGGACCCGGACCGGCACGAGACGAGCCGCCTTGTGTGGGATGCGGTGAAAGGACTTCCGCAGCGCCAGCGGGCGTGCGTCGTGCTCCGCTACTTCGAGGATCTGCCTGAGGCACAGATAGCGGATGTCATGCAGTGCTCCGTGGGGACGGTCAAGTCGCAACTTGCGAAGTCGCGGGCCAAGCTCGAGAAGGTTCTCGGCCCTGCGCTCACAGAAGGGCGACATTGATGAGTGACTACGAGCGCAGGATGCGCGAGGCGTTGAAGTCGGCGAGCGAAGGCTATCGACCTTCCGACCCCTATGCCGCCAGGCAGGAGTTCTTCCGGCGCCGGCGCCGCCGCAGGGTGTGGGTGTGGGCCGGCGGAGCAGTTGCAGCGGGAGCCACCGCGGCCGCGGCCTTCATCGCGTTCGCGATTCTGGACACATCTCCCGAGACCGACCGGCAGGGGGCGCGCACGATAACTCCGGCGGTATCCGCACGTGAGGTCGACGTAGCCCGTATCAGCGTGGGCAACGGGCCCGACGGCGTAGCGATCGGCGAGGGTTACGTGTGGGTCGTCAACGCCGAATCCAGGACCCTGTCGCGCGTCGATCCGGCCACCGATGCGGTCGAAACCGTGAACGGAAGCATGGGCGAGCAGCCCGAGGATCTGCTCGTTGCCCATGGGGCGGTGTGGGTCACCGATCGTGGCACGGGAGACATCTACAGGTACGACCCCGCCACCGATGAGACGGAGATCGCAGCACAAATCGGAACCGGTACCGACCTCGACATCGCAGCGGGTGAGGCGAACGACATCTGGATTGCGGAGGTCGGGGGCGACCTCCATCGAATCGACGCCACCGGGGACGACCTTGGCTCGTGGCCGATCGCCGAGAACCTCGCCGATGTCTCGTTCATCGACTCAGAGGCATGGGCCTACGACGAGGGCACCGGAGAGATCGTTCGCTTCGACTCGGCCACGCAGAAAGTCACCTCGCACACGCAGGTGGGAGTCAGCGACAGCGCAGACCTGGTGGCGGGGCTTCGCTATGTCTGGTTCTACCGCGGGAGTGACGGAAGGCTGTTGCAAATAGATCGCCAGACAGCCCAGGTTGTCAAAAGGTTCGCGCTGGGAGGCACGTTCGGGAGCCTGACGATCGGAGAAGAGTCTCTGTGGGCGATGGTCACGGAGGGCGGTCCCGAGGGCTCGGGCGACGGCAGTCTCTACCGCATCGACGTCGACGATGCGGTAGAGATTCAGGAGCCCATCCCCGTCTCCGACACGCCCTACGATCTTGCCGCCGGGTACGGATCTGTGTGGGCCACGAACTTCACCGCCGACCAGGTCACCCGCGTCGATCTCTCTACGGGTGCCGCTCCGCAGCCGACCGTCGCAGAGACCCCCACGGGCGAAATCGTCTTCTATTACACGGACGGTGAGGACATCTTTTCCTACTACCAAGATTCGTCGGTCGCTCCAATCGCATCTTCGTCCGATCCTGAACTGTCACCCGCGATCTCGCCCGACGGCGGCACACTGATCTTTCAGCGCGACGAGCGCAACACAGGGGACCAGCCGGAGCTGATCTCTACGGATTTGGCAACTGGAGAAGAGATCCGACTCGGGCGCGGCAGGGCACCGGCTTTCGGTCCTCACGATGAGGCAGCCTGGGTGGTCAATCTCGTCGGGGGTGAGCTGGCCATTGCCGTGGGCTCACCGCTCAAGGACAACTACACCTCTTATCAGCTCGCGTCCGCCGACGTGCAACTCGGGATCCCACAGATTGCGTGGGATTCGGACGGCGGTTCGCTCTACTTCCAGCGATCCTCCACAAATGTCGATGTTGCGGCCCTGGAGCTCCAAGGGATCGATCCCGAGCCCGTGCCTGTACTTCCCGAAGCTGCTGAGGACGGATCGGTGCTCGTTGCGCCGTCGGTCCGCGAGCCGGGAGTGCTGACCGCGATCCGGTTGTGCTGCGGTCACTTCCCCGACTTCGCCTTCACGACGGCGGAACTAGTCGAGATCCCCGGCGATCCCGAGTCGGGGTGGGGTCCTGCCGAGAAGGTGCTGGGGATCGACGACGTGTTGCCGCCGGGCCTCGACCTGTTCGCCGTGCCGGCCGGGAATCTCGATTACGAAGCTGACCAGGGATGGACGACCGACGACAACCGCGCCTGGCTCGTCGGCGACGGAGATCAGCTCTATCTGGTGGACGAGAGCGGTGAAAAGGATCTCCTGGGGCTCTCCGGCGTAAAGGGACTCGTCGTCGTCCCACAATACGGCGACTAATTCCTTCCAATTGCGTAGCCGAACCCCGTAGACGGCGGGTCCTTGCTCCCTCACTCTGGACGACCTGGCCTGGAAATAACAGGTAATAAGAGGAGGGATTCATGCTTCAGCTCATAAGCAGAAATGCGCAGACGATCGTGGTGGCAATGGTCACCGCAGCCGTGACGGCGGGGGGCCCGGCACTTGCCCACGGTGTGCAACACGCGCTCTTCGCCCACAACGCGGACAAGGTCGACGGTAAGCACGCTGTGGGTGCTGGCGCCACAGCGGATCAGCGCAAGAGAAAGCTCGTGGCAACGGACGGATCCGGCACGCTGCCAAACGACATCATCTCGAAGGCCCTCGATTCGGATCTTCTCGATGGTCAGGATTCGTCCGCCTTCCTGGGAGCGGGAGCCAAGGCTGCGGACTCCGACTTGCTCGACGGCCAGGACTCTTCGGCCTTCGTCACGCCTGCAAAGATCTACAAGGTGTTCGGCAACTACACGTCGGGCGTCGCCGACGGCCGGACTGGAGGTCGTAAGGCCGAGCTTTCATGCGATTCGGGCGACATGGCCCTGGACGGGGGTTTCTACACGGGCTCGGTCAACAATCCCAATCATCTGATGGGACAGAACACCTACTACGGCAGCACATACATGCTCGAGTGGTGGGTGCCGGGAGGAGGCTCCAGCGGTTCCTACGCGTTGGTCGTTACCTGTCTCGATTCAGCCAGCCCACCGCATGCGCCAAGCCGGCAGGCTGCGCCGCGCGCACTTCCCGCGGCCAGGAACTGAGAAACAAGACCACACCCGGGCCCGCGGTGCGGGCCCGGGTGTGGGCCTAAAGCCTTTTGAGCAGCTCCTGCTTTTTTGATTCGAACTCGGCCTCGGTCAGCACTCCCTGATCCCTGAGGCGCGCGAGGGCCTGGATCTGCTCCGGGATCGATGCCCCCGTTCCGCTCGATCCCGGTCGCATCATGCGCTCGTTGTTCTTCTCAGCAAACGAGTCAAAAAGAAGTATGCTCCTCCCACGCCTACCAGGAGGAGATCGTGACACCGAAGAAGCCGAAGAAGCCGGTCGCCGGGTACGCCCGGGTCTCGAAGGCCCGGGACGACATGATGGCCCCGGACATCTATCAACGACAGATCGAGGATTACTGCCGCTACAAGGGCCTCGACCTTGCCCACGTCTTCCACGACATCGACTACTCGGGGCGCCGGGGCTCGAAGCCCCGCCCAGGACTTGAGGAGCTGCTAGATCGGCGCCACGAGTACTCGGCGGTCGTGATCCCCAAGCTGTCTCGGTTCGGACGCTCGCTCAGCGATCTCGCCGAGCTGTTCAACACATTCGACGACGACGGGATCGGTCTCGTGTTCCTCGATGTCGATGTCGATACGAAGACTTCGACCGGCAGGCTCGTGCGCAACATCATGGCGTCGCTCGCGGAGTATGAGGGCGACCTCATCGCCGACCGCTGGAAGGACGTGCACGCCTATCTCGCGCGCGAAGGCCGATGGGCGAGCGGAGCGATCCTTCCCTACGGCTTCACCTGGGACGTGGAGAAGAAGAACCTCAAGGTCGATCCCGCCCAGGCCAAGATCGTGCGCGACATACATCGACGCTTCCAGGGTGGCGCCAGCATCCGGGCGATCACTAAGGCACTCAACGACCGGGGCGTGCCGTCGGGCCGCGGCGGACAATGGTGGCAACAGAGCGTCGTCCGGGTCCTCGACAGTCCCGTCTACATCGGGGTCCGCACCCACAACGGGACCGAGACCGAGGGCAAGTGGCGCCCGATCCTCGACCGCGAGACATTCGAGGCGACGCGGGCGGTGCGCAAGGCCCAGGCGACGGGACGGCCGCCGCGCGAGGGCAAGGGCGACTACATGCTGTCCGGGCTCCTGGTGTGCGGCGAGTGCGGACGCAACCTCCACCACAACACCGCCCACGGCAATCGCCCCGCGCTCTACTGGTGCCGGGGCGCCTCGAACCACGGCGCCATGAAGGTCTGCAAGGGCGGGGCCATCGCGGCCAAGCGCGCCGAGTCGTTTGTCGTCGATCAGTTCATGGACGCGGTGCGGTCGCCGTTTGCCAAGGCCGCGATGAGGGCTCCCCGAGGGCTGTTCCCGGTCGCCGTCATCGCCGACGACGATCTCGATTCCCGCATCGAGCGCATCGACAAGCGCATGGGCCGACTCGTCGATCAGCTCGCCGACGCCGGACCCGCCCAGGAGAAGTCCGTCAAGGACAAGATCGCCAAGCTGGAGATGGAGCTGGGCGAGATCGACGACGAGCGCACCCGGCGCCGCGCGTCGAACATCACGACCCGTCGCAAGATCGACGACCTCGACCACCTCCGCAAGCGGCTCTCGAACCTTGAGGCCATCTGGTCCAAGGCCAACGTCGAGGAGCAGCGGGAGATGCTCACGGTCGCCATCGACAAGGTGGTGCTCGTCCCACGACCGAAGGGCAACCCTCGCGGCAAGGGACTCCCCCAGGGCCGTGAGGTCAGGATCGAGTGGGCGGACTGGATGGAGAAGGCGGCCTAATGCCCGCCAAGGGCATCACTCGTAATCTCACATGCCGAGGCGAGCATTAGCTTCTTGGACAGTCAGCCCCCTTTTAAGCAAACTGTGCATGTTAAGGCCCTTCGCCAGTCTTCTGATGGGGTCCGGTTCGGGGAACCAAGTGCAGCCTTTGAGCGATTCGAACGGCTGCAGAGTGAAATGATCATCGTGCAAGGTGAAGAATCCACCGACTAAGCAGATATCACCCCTCATACCTGCGGACTTTGAACTCGATTCCCAGTAAACCCTAAACTCGTCGTTGTACAACTCCATTCTGACCGTCGGCTCCCGGAGCTTCCCACGCACAAGGACCGGTTCCCTTTTGGCATCGATTCGAAGTGATATCTCCCCCCGTTTTTGCCGAAGAGTCAACCTCTGCCATCCAGCCTCTATGTCCCATAGCTCAGGCTTTCCCGACACCCACTCGTTGTCCTTGATGGCGGCTCTTAGCCTGTTGCGTTCGTCGTAGAGACGGAGTGACAGAGAAAGCCGATTCTCTCGGAGACCCAACTTGAACAACTCCTCATTCTCTGTCCGAACGACCGCTCCTTCGGCAACGACGAGGAAGCCCATATCAACACAAAGGTGGGTTTGATTCACCTTGAGCACGCCATCTGTATAGCCTCTCTGTATGTTGAAAGGCGCTGCCTTAATTTGTCGTTGCTCTCCTTCTGACACTGCCCCGTCGTTCGCTTCGTCATGGTGGTTGGGGCACAGGACCATCATGTCCTCAGGCCGATTGTGAGCATCATCGGCGAACGGCACGATGTGGTGATATTGGATGATCGGGAGTCCGCACTTACAACAACCGACGCCCGCCTCCTGCCGAAGCTGGCGCTTGATCGGCAAGGGAACATACCTACCCTGGTCCTCACTCATCTCGTCTGGCCTTGTCGGCATGACCGACCTCCTGGGAATGTCGTGTTTTCTCTGAGACGATCTAAACATCAGGGTGTGACACGACTAGCGGAACAGCCAGGAGCCTCCGGCCACGACGAGGGCGGGTCCGATCTCGAAGCGGGCCCCGCACCTCGGGCACGAGGTGGTCGTCATGGCCTCGACGTAGTCGTCGTCGATCCAGGGGTCGAGCGTCTTGTTGAAGCTCGTCCGGTAGGGGGACTCGAAGGTGTGACCGCACCGGCAGTACACCTCGACAATTTCGATGGGACGGGTCATCTCTTTTCGCCTCCCCATACTGCGGGCATCACTTCGAGACCCCCCGGATCCGATTAAAATCCCTCAGTTGGCGACGTTCTCGTCGTCGATCCAGTGGTCGGCGGAGCCTTGTAAGCACGGCGCGGAACCCCCCGGTAAGAAGTTTGTCCGCTAAATACTCTTCGAATAACTGAATCCGCTCGGCGACCTCGGAGGTGAGGGTCTCCCAGTACTTTCTTTGTTCGCTATCCTCCTGAGGAACGCCATAATCCTTCTGGTAATTATGTCGCCGCGAGTAGCAGACACGTAGCCCCTCGTACTGCTTCTTATCCCCCGCCCCCAGCAGTTGGGATGCTCGTCGAATCTCGTCCATTACATCGCTGAGGTCTTCTTCGTTACGAAGTCGGTCGTGCAGGGCGCGAAGGTGGTCTTCGTACAGGGCGAGTCGGAGCCGTCGCCGTAAGTTCAGGCGTTCGATGATCATCGCGCCGACGGTCGAGCCAACGAACCCGATTGCAGCACCGACGAGGATTTCACCCATCGCAGGCACCGTCGTCGAGAAGGCGGGAGACGCCATAGGGGTGCCAGCGCCCTCCACGCTTGGGCCGGAGGCCCTCAGCGTCGAGCACCTCGGCGATCTCGCGCAGGCTCATGCCCTCGGCTCGTAGCTCCCGCACCCGGGCGAGCGCGAGCTGCTCCTCCTCGTCCGGCACAAGCTCACCGTCGGCGGCCCGGAAGCCGTACCTCGGGGCGCCACCGGCATAGCCGCCCTGGGCCGCCTTGTGCCTGCGTCCGGCTCGAAGGCGTGCAGCGATCATGGCCCGTTCGAGCTGGCTGAACACACCGACCATCTGGCGGAAGGCGGTGCGCATGGGGTCGTCTGGATCGTCTCGGAGGACCTCACCGTGATCGACGCTGAACACACTCCCGTCCATGGCCCAGACCTGGGCCAGGGTCGTCTCCTGGACCATGAGGTCGCGGGCGAGGCGGTCGAGCTTGTGGACGACGAGGCCCTCGGCGGTGCCTGCCTCGACGAGGTGGAGGGCATCGGGGAGGCCGACCCTGCCTTCGATGCCGTTGCTACCGCTCACGCCCTCGTCCCGGCACCAGGCCACGATCCGGTGGCCATGCTGTTTCGCCCAGGAGCGGATGGCCTGCTCCTGGATGTCGAGGCCCTGTCCGTCCTCGACCTGCTTGTCGGTGCTCGCCCTGGCGTAGGCCACCACTTTCATGGCGACGGCTCCGGGACAGGAGCGGGGCAGTCTGGAGGCTGTTCGTCAGCCAGCCTCGTAAATGTTCGCATCGCCGAGTTGACCCGCTCCTGATCTCCTGTCCCGGCAGCGGCACCCACGTTCCGGGCCGCGGCCGCTATGTCTTCCCGCCAGCGGTCGCAGTCGCCCTCATCGGTCTTCAGCACGTTCACGAGCAGGATGGCTCCGGCGATGAGTAGCCCGGCGACCACCACGGCAATCGGCATCCAGTTACGGCCACGGGTAGGTTGCGGGGCTGGCTCAGCTTCCACGGGTGCCTCCTAGCTGCTCTGTCACGATAGTTAGGAGCTTGGTGGCCCGGTCGATGGCCTTGAGTGCTGTCTCCTGGCGACCGGCAGCACGCGCGTCGGTGAGGAGCGTGCGGGCCTCGGCGAGGAGGTGCTGGACCTGCTCCAAGCGGGTCGGTTCCCCAGCCTCTGCCCCGGCGGCCTCTGCCCGGTCCCCGGCCGATTGAATCGGCAAGTGTCCCGCCTTGTGGCGCTTGACCGCACTCGCTGAGAGTCCATATTGCGCCGCTATGCTCCGCAATGTTTCTCCTCGGAGGAGCGCATCGTCGATCTGAGCGAGTTGATCGGAGCGGCAGACCGTGCAGCTGCGCGGCACCTACCCTCCTCGCGTTTCCTTGAGGCGGTCATTTAAGATCGCCACGATTTCTGTCGCAGGCCTTCGACTACCACCCCGGGCGCCTTCCATCTTTATGAGCCGTCTAGAAGAAGTAACGACGTATCCCTGATCAACGGGATCGGAATGCTCGATACCGTACTTAGTCCAAAACGTGTCAAGGTAGACACCAAATTTCTCGATCTCCGTCCACTTGAGGCGATACGTACGAAAGGTATTTATGACGGTGACTCCCGAGTCGTCTACCTTGACGGCCGGCCGCAAAATAGAAAGTACTAGGAGGATCACAAGTGCCACCCCTCCGAGCGACACCAACTCGTGGTAATCAAAGGTGGCATTGAAAAAGATGACAACTGACAACCATGCAACAAACAGGGTCCAAGTGATATTCCCAATACCTGGATTCGTCCGATACGATCTTACTCATGAGTTCTATCCTGACCGCGCATTTTCTTGAGGCGCTCATTCAAGATCAGAGACGCTTCAGCATCTCCTGTTTCTTCTGTTCGTACTCGTCCTTGCTCAGGACGCCCTGCTCGTAAAGGAGATGCAGAGCCTGAATCTGCTCGGGCACCGATGATGCGCCTTTTTGTTGATTGCTCTCGACCTCTTTGTAGATCATGAGCTGAACCTCTTCGGGCTTGCGCACGCTCGTGATCCTCGTCTGGCCGCGCTCACCGGCCGACTCCACAAGGAGATCGCCCGCGCCCACGATTCGTTCCAGGATCGATTGCGAGAAGGCAACGTCGTTGATGCGCTCGAGCGGGATCTCTTTCGAGTTCTTTGCGATGATGCCACTGCGAGTTATGAGTCTGTCGGTAGTAAGCACGAACAGGGTGAATCGCCACCGCAGGAACGGGGCGACGGCGAGAACGACCCAGGCAATCGTGACCACCGCGCCGACGACCGTCTTGGCGCCGGTGGGGTCGTTGTCGAAGATCTGTTCGGCCGTCCAGTAGCCCCCGAACAGAATGATCAGCGCAGCCACCGTCCACAGGACCGAGGGGACGACCGCAACCCAATGGGGTTTTAGGTCGAAGACGATTTCTTCATGATCGGCAAGCAGCTGGCGCGGAAAGGGCATCGACAAACGTTACCGTGCGACGTTTCATTTGGAAAGGTTGCCAACTGTTCTTGCACGTTTCCTAATGGGGCGAAGCTAGACTGCAACGTATGGGGAGCGGCGAGCCGGGCACCCAGAGAGGACTTGAGCACGACGGGGTGCAGTGGACCGTTGACGACGACGGAACCATACTCACTCGGAGATCGTCGTCAGATCGTGGGATCTCTGGGACCCCGACGAACCCCGACCGGAGCCACCGCCGGAACTACTGGCCGACCGCTCCGCGGCTGGCACGCGGGTGTGGCTATGGTTGTTGCCGGCGTTGTTTACTCTCATCTCACTCATTTATCTGGCGGTAACCACCTGGCTCACCTTCGATCCCGAGGCGAGGGTCGGCAACCGGGACCTCCTGGTCAACATCAGCTTTTTGACCTTCGCTTGGGCGTCGTCTTGTTCGGAATCATGGCCGTGGGCTTAATGGTTTTGGCCTACCAGCGTTTTCTGACTCGTGAGTAGGTCGCAAGTGCATGCCGTGCTGTCTAAGGACGGCTTGGAATGGAAGTGCGACGCGAATGGCGTCATTCATAAGCGTGCAAGCGCGTCGACAGAGTGGGAGGCCTGGGATCCCGATGCGACCGGCCCACTTCCTCCCGATCAACTTCGTTCTGAAGAGGTCTCCTCCGCTGGTGGTGCAACCTGGATCTGGTTGTTGGCTTGGCTGTTCGCTGCAGCCGCGCTTACCTGGCTGGTGGCGGGCATCTGGCTGAGGTTCGTCGGTGATTACTATCTCTTTGGTGGGCAGACAGATCCTTTCAAAGAGCCAGGTGACATCGAGCTGATCGTCTACCAGATCTACGGGACGGCATTTCAGTTCGGCATGGTTCTGTTCGGTTTCATCGTGGTCGGCTTTTCTCTCGCGTTCCACCGGCGTTTCCTGGTGGGGAGGCGCGGAGGCCGATTCGTGCGACCAACCGGAGGCGAGCGGGAAGACCCCAGCGAACGACTGTGAGTTCGATGCTCTCTTTGGCCGCCATTTTCACGCTCGAAGCGCGCGACCCCTAGGATCGGGTCATGCCAATCGATAGAGCGGCCGTCGATCACGTGGCCCGGCTCGCCCGGCTCGATCTGAGCCCCGAGGAGCGCGAGCGCATGCGGGTCGAGCTCAGCCACATCCTCGAGCACGCCGAGAAGATCCAGGCCGTCGACCTCGACAAGATCGAGCCGACGTCGCACGCGATTCCCATAACGAATGCGCTGAGGGCCGACGAGGTCACCCCGTCACTCTCGCAGGACGCGGCGCTGGCGAATGCCCCCGACGTCGAGGACGGCCGCTTCAAGGTGCCCAGGATCATCGAGGACGCAGGCTGATGGGCGAGCTTCATTGGATGCCGGCCACGCAGCTCGCGTCGGCCCTCGCGGCGGGCGACCTGACTTCGGTCGAGATCACCGAGGCCATGATCGCTCGAGCCGAGGCCGTCGACCCGAAGATACGCGCGTACATGAACCGAACAGACGACCGAGCCCTCGCCGACGCGCGCGCGGCCGACGAACGCCGCCGTCGAAACGAAACCCGCTCGGCCTTCGACGGCGTCCCGGTTGCCTATAAGGACCTGTTCGTGACGAAGGATGTCGTCACAACGTGCGGATCACGCATTCTCGAAGGATGGGTGCCTCCCTACGACGCGACGGTGGTGGAATGCTCCGATCGCGCTGGGCTGCCGATGCTCGGAAAACTGAACATGGACGAGTTCGCAATGGGATCGTCGGGCGAGAATTCGGGTTTCTACCCGACCCACAATCCCTGGGATCTCGAGCGCGTCCCTGGAGGTTCGAGCGCGGGTTCCGCCGCTCTCGTCGCGGCCGGCGGCGCTCCGTGGGCGTGGGGGACCGACACGGGTGGATCGATTCGGCAGCCGGCGTCGCTCTGCGGACTGGTGGGCGTAAAGCCCACGTACGGGCTGGTATCGCGCTACGGGATGATCGCGTTCGCATCGTCGCTGGATCAAGCGGGCCCCCTTACGCGCACGGTTGAGGACGCGGCCGCCCTGCTGAGCATCGCGGCCGGCCACGACCCCCGCGACGCGACGTCGATTCCCGACGCAGCGCCCGACTACCTCGAAGACATCGACGCGGGGATCGAGGGACTGCGGATCGGCATAGTCAAGGAGTTTCAGGGCGCAGGATCACAGCCGGGGGTCGACACCAAGATCGATGAGGCCTACAAGCGGCTCGAGAAGCTGGGTGCGCGGCTCGAAGAGGTGTCGCTTCCCAGCTTCGAGTACGACATCTCCGCCTATTACCTCGTTGCACCGGCGGAGTGCTCGGCCAACCTCGCCCGCTACGACGGCGTCCGCTACGCGTATCGGTCTGGGCACGGCGACGACATTGTGCAGATGATGTCGCGCACTCGCGCCGAAGGCTTCGGAGACGAGGTCAAGCGCAGGATCATGCTCGGCACCTACGCGCTATCGGCCGGGTACTACGATGCCTACTACGGCAAGGCACAGAAGGTGCGTACTCTGACGATTCGGGATCTCGAGCGTGTCTACCGTTCCGTAGATCTCATCGCTTGTCCCACGTCGCCGACGACGGCCTTCAAGCTCGGTGAACGAACCGCGGATCCGCTCGCAATGTATCTGTCGGACGTCTTTACCGTTCCCGTGAACCTCGCCGGCAATGCGGGAATCAGCGTGCCGTGCGGTCTCTCGCCGGACGACGGCCTGCCGGTAGGACTGCAGCTGATAGCAAGGGCCCTCGACGAGAAGACGATGTTCCGAGCCGCGTACGCGTTCGAGCAGGACCTCGGACTCGCCGGCTCGACCGAGGGGAGGCCGTCGCTGTGACGACGACAACGGCCGACGTGTACGAAACCACCGTCGGGCTGGAGATCCATGTCGAGCTTGCGACCGACTCGAAGATGTTCTGCGGCTGCGCGGTCTCCTTCGGTGGAGACCCCAACACCCGGACCTGTCCCGTATGCCTCGGGCTTCCGGGATCGCTGCCGGTACCGAACGAACGCGCAGTCGAGTACACGATGAAGATCGGCCTCGCGCTCAACTGCGAGATCGCTCGCCGGTCGCTGTTCCATCGCAAGAACTACTTCTATCCGGACATGCCCAAGAACTATCAGATCTCGCAGTACGACCTTCCTCTGTGTTACGGAGGCATCGTCGAGATCTCGGGAGACTTCGGCACCACACGGGTGGGGATCACGCGCGTCCATCTCGAAGAGGACACAGGGAAGTCGATTCATGTCGGCGGCACGGGGCGCATAGCCGATTCCGACTATTCGCTCGAAGACTTCAACCGTGCCGGCACGCCGCTGGTCGAGATCGTGAGCGAGCCCGACATCCGCTCGGCCGAGGAAGCGCGTGCCTTCGTAACAGAGCTGAGGGCCATTCTGGAGAGCCTGGGCGTCTCGGATGTCCGAATGGAAGAGGGCTCGCTTCGGGTAGACGCGAACGTATCGGTGCGACGCTCCGGCGAGACCGAGCACGGGGCCAAGATCGAGGTCAAGAACATGAACTCGATCCGGTCGGTGGCGAGGGCCCTTGCATTCGAGGAGCGGCGACAGCGTGACGCTCTGGAGGCGGGTGAGTCCCTCGTTCAGGAGACGCGGCACTTCGACGAGAAGTCCGGCACGACGTCGTCGATGAGAACCAAGGAGTACGCGTTCGACTACCGCTATTTCCCAGAGCCCGACCTCGTTCCGCTGGAGCCATCGGAGGAGTGGATCGAACGTGTGCGCTCATCGCTGCCCGAGCTGCCGGCGCAACGCAGGGCCCGGTTTGCGCGCGACTACGGCCTTAACGAGGCGGACGTCCGGGTTCTGACTGCGTCGACGAAGACGGCCGACTGGTTCGAAGAGGCGGCTTCCGCGTACGGGGGAGAGGCCAAGAAGGTCGTGAACTGGATCACGGCCGACCTGTATGGACTGCTGAACGAGGCCGGCATCGAGCTGTGGGAGTCGAAGGTGACGCCTGCGGGCCTCGCCGGTCTCATCAAGCTGGTCGACGACGGAACGATATCGGGGAAGCAGGCAAAGGTGGTGCTCGCTGAGATGTTCGAATCGGGCGCCGACCCCGGCGCAATCGCCACAGCCAGGGGCCTCGAGCAGGTGTCCGATGCGTCGGCAATCGAGGTGGCCGTCGACGAGGTCATCGACGAGAACGCGGATGCAGCGGAGAAGGTGCGCGCCGGGCAGATGGGGACGATCGGCTTCCTGGTCGGCCAGGTCATGAAGAAAACTCAGGGACGCGCCAACCCCCAGCTGGTAAACGACCTGCTTCGATCCAAGCTCACGAGCTGAAACGGCGTCCGGGTGTGAGTGCGCCCAGCCCCGGTCCCAGATCGAAATGGTCGCTGCGCGCTGCGGCCCTCGGCGCGGGTGCGATCCCCGCCCTCGCATTCCCCGAAGCGAACTGGTGGTGGCTTGCATACGCCGGGCTTGTGCCGCTCCTCCTCCTGATCGCGGAGGCGTGGCATCCGCGCGAGGGCGCGGTCAGAGGCTGGTTGGGCGGAACCGGCTTTCTGATCGCGACCCATCACTGGCTGGTATTCAAGCTCGGCCCGTTTCTGCCCGTCGCCGCGCTCCTTGTTGCCGCCCTGTGGCTCCCATGGGGGTGGGGGGCGCAGAAACTGCTTTCCTCGCGTTCCCCTCGGGCCGGCCTGGGCACCGCAGTCGTGCTTGCATCCGGATGGGTCCTCATCGAGTTCATGCGTTCATGGGAGTACCTCGGCGGCCCGTTCGGACTGCTCGGATCGACGCAGTGGAATGTTCGATCGCTGCTGTCGCCCGCCGCGCTCGGCGGAGTGTGGGCGGTCGGCTTCCTGATCGTCTGGGTCAACGTCTGCATCACACTCGCACTGCGCACTTCCGGGCTCGGGGGGCGGGTCATCGCCGTCGCGGCCGCCGCCGTTGCGCTGCTTGTCGGACCCGTCTACGACGCGATTCGGTCGGACCCCGAGGGGGCAGGGCGGGTGACGGTTGCAACCGTGCAGGTGGGCGTGATCGGGGATCCGGACACGCGGGTGGAGGCCGGGCTCAAGGCCACCGAGGCGGTGGCCGCGAGAGGCGCCGACATCGTGTTGTGGGGGGAGAGCAGCGTCGGCTCGGACTTCGAGCGGTCACCCGACCTGCTGCGGCGCGTGCGCGGGGTGGCCTCCGAGGTGGGCGCCGACATCCTGGTGAACGTCGACGCCCTTAGGACCCGCGACGGGGGGATCTACAAGAGCGCTGTCCTGGTGACCCCAGCCGGCGTGGCCGGTACGTACGACAAGATCCGCCTGGTGCCGTTCGGAGAGTTCATCCCGATGCGGGCCGCGCTCGGCTGGATCGCGGAGATCACCGAGGCCGCCGACGTCGATCGCCGGCGTGGTGGTGAACTCAGGCTGCTGCGCTCCGACGACATCACACTGGGCCCCCTCATCTGCTTCGAGTCGGCGTTCCCCGACATGAGCAGAAGGCTCGTGGACATGGGGGCCGATCTCATCGTGTTCCAGTCTGCGACGACCACCTTTCAGGAGACCTGGGCCCCCGAGCAGCACGCAAGCCTGGCGGCGGTGCGCGCAATGGAGACCGGGCGGCCAACCGTGCACGCAACGCTGACCGGAGTCACCGCCGCATTCGATGCCCGCGCGCGAGGCCTGGTTCGGATGGATACCGACACGGTTGGGACGCGCGTTTTCGACCTGCCCCTGGTGCGCGGCACCACGGCCTACGTGCGCTTCGGCGACTGGGTGCCGCTCGCTGCCGGAGTGATCGTCCTTATTGCCGTCGTGATCGCGAGTCGATCGCGGGCCGCGTGAGCGAGGGACCTACCGATCACGGACGGCTGAGACGGCCGCGCGCACCGCCGTTGACGCAACCGTCACGCGGTTGCGACCGGCTCTCTTGGATGCGTACAGCGCGTCGTCGGCGGCCTTGATGAGATCTGCCGAGTCGCCCGCGTGGAGAGGAAAGACCGCGACCCCCGCGCTCGCCGTGACGCGGGTGACTGCCTCGACGAGGCAGATGCTCTCGCGCAGCCGGTTGCCCAGATCCTCCGCACTCGTCGGATCGCAGGCCGGAAGAATGACCGCGAACTCCTCTCCGCCGTACCTGGCCACCACGTCGTATTCGCGGCTGGCCTCCTCGAGTGCCCGGCTCACTCGGCGCAAGAGATCGTCCCCGGCCGGGTGCCCGTACTCGTCGTTGTACCGCTTGAAGTGGTCGATGTCGATCATCACGAGTGCCACTTGCTCCGACCTGCGCGCCGCACGAGCCAACTCCCGATCGAGCGCGGATGCAAAAGTGCGGCGGTTGGCAACGTCGGTGAGCGGGTCTGCTTCCGCCAGCTTCTTGAGCTGCTGCAGAAGCCGGGCATTTTGCAGCGCCAGTGCTGCATGGGCGGTCAGCTGCCCGACAACCGCGACCGTCCCTGCCTCCACGTGACCCCGCCGGCCCCCGAATTCGGCGATCAGCGCTCCGATCGGGCGACTCTCGGCGAGCATCGGGGCAACGAGGAGGTTGCGCGCGCCCGGAAGAGCCTCGCAAAGCCGGGGATCGGTGCGTCGATCGAGGGCCTTCATGAGGAGGATTCTCTTTTCCTCCCACGCCCTGGCGATCACCGCGTCGATGCCCGTGGTCCGCAGGTCGGCGGACGTGCCTCGCGATGCAAGCAGGCTGAGGCCGTCACCATGGGCGCAGACAACCAATCCTCGGACGATTCCGGCGCGGAGCATCACCTCGTCAAGCAGGATCGACCCCACCGCGTCGGGTTCTCGCGACACCTCCAGCTTGGCTGCCATGGACGCGAGGGATTCCAGGTGAGCCCGGCTGCGACGCAGTTCGCGCTCGTTCAGATTCGAGTACGCCGCGGTCCCGAGTGCCACGGACCAGAAGATCGCGATGTTCAGCGCAAGGCTCGATTCGGCTCCCGCGGATGCCGCTCCCGCACTTGGATGAATGGTGCCGGCGCGATCGGCGAAGAACGCGACGAGGAACAGTAAGGAGTGCCACAGGGCGAGCTTTACGCCGGTTCGGTATGAGGTCAGAAGCGTTACGGCAATGAGGTGCAGGTACACGAGCACGCGCAGGGGACTGTCCGCGATCCCGGTCAGGCCGATCACGGCGGCGAGATAGACACCGTCGAGCAACAGCATTGCCGCAACCACGCCAAGGCGCCGCTGGTTGCCGACTCTCCGCAATCCTTCTACGCACGCGGTGAGCACCGCGTAACAGACACTCCAGAAGACCAGAGGAGCTAGAGACGCGGGAGGTCCGACGATGCCGCTCGTGCCCGCGGCGATGACGATGATCGCGAATCCCGCGCGCAGCGCCTGGAGATGACCCATCCGTTCCGCGAGCGGGATCATGTCGCTCGCGCGCACGCCGGCGGCGGGCATCGATTTCGATTGCACGCTCAATCGAAAGTCAGCCGGCGATCTCTTGTACCGATCGGCCCAAGGGCGAGCTTTGGATCCTTGCGATCGAAGTAATCCTGTAGGGCCAGAAAGGCTCCGACCGCAACCATGAGTATGAGCGGGAAGGTGAGTGGCGCAAACAGCGAGCCGCCCTTTTGCTCCGTCTCGGCAGTCGCGGTGGGATTGCGACCGAGCGACTCAAGCGGGAGGTTGGGCCCGCCCACGGCCCTTACCGCGGCCAGGTCGGTGAAGGTCGAAGCGTCCGATTCGCCGCTACTGCCGCCGCCGCCGGATCGTCGCCCCCGCTCAGGGGCCTGAACCCCTCCCCGGTCGTGGCCGCCGTCTCTACCGTCGTCGGAGGGCGGGTCGTCCGTGACGGGGGTGTCGACGTCACCGGGGTCGGGAAGCTCGACGTCACCGGGGTCGGGAATGACCTCATCGATGTCGGGAACGTCGATGTCGCCGGGATCAACGACGTCATCCGGGTCCGGCACCACATCGTCGAGCTCGGGGAGATCAAAGTCGCCCGGGTCGGGAACCTGGACATCGTCGAGATCGGGAAGCTGGGCGTGTGCATGCGCTGTTGGCCAGCCGACGAGAAGGGCGGCAAGAAACGCGACCACCACATAGCTCGAGTATCGAGGAGCTGAAGATCTCGTTGCCGATTCCACCGTGAGCTCCCTGTTCGTTCAACGAAACCGGGCTCCCCGTCAGCGTTTCCCGTGGTTGATATCGGTATAAATGCGTAGAAGCTTTAGAACGCGGCGCGCGCGTCAGAAGGGAAGAAGCAGGTGCCAGGACAACGGAGTCAACGATTGTGAGTGCGCGTGTTCGTTGTCATCTGTGTGTCCATTGTGTTCAGCGAGAGCATTCACGACGCACAGGACGCCGTCTGCGCACTCAGGAGGTTGAGCGTTTTCGACTTCCTGGCCGGACGCGGTGGTGAGAAGCTCACGCACCATGGCGAGGTCATGCTTGTCGGGATGACGGCCCCCGTTCAAACACGACGAACCGTCGGTGCGGTGCCACAATCCCAGGCTGTGTCCGACTTCATGGCAGAGGACGAAACGGCGAAAGGATGCGCCGGTTCCCCAATAGTCGTTGATCCGGATGCGGCCGCCGGTCACCGTGACTCCCTCGACCAGCAGCTCGGTCTGGCCGAACCAACCCTCCCCGTAGTCGGCGTTGCAGATTCGTATGGCGCCGGTCACCGGCGGGCACTTCTTACGAATGCTTCGCGAGTTCTCGGAACGGTCGCGGTCGAGCCCGACCACATCGTCCGTCTCCCAGTCGTCGAGCACTGCGCCGGCCACGTGCTGGCGCCTGAAGCCGCGGGTGAGCGAGTCGACGTAGGTGATGCGCAAGGGCCGGCCGTCCCCGCTCCACCGGTATCCGTTCCAGCTGTGGTCGGCGAGGGCCGGCGTTCCGCTCAGGACACCAAAGAGGATGGCCGTCACGATCATCCAGGGCAGTCTGCGCGCCACGGCCGGGCAGAAAGCGCCTTGCCGGCGCCATCCAGAACGCCCCAGCATGATCTCCGTCCTCCGTTCCGGGCGGCAGGGCCCGCCCGTCTTGCTCGCCGATGGTTCACTCCGTCGCGGCCGGGAGCGCGACGCGCCCGGGCCCGATCACTCTTGCGTCGGCCTCCGGGCGGGCGAGCCAAATACGCAGTTCAAGCAACGGTGGATGCGTACCAGAGGGGAGTAGAGCGATCGCCGGGTTTTCGGCGATGGGAGGGAGCACCGGAGGGGAGAGGCCCGCGCGGCCTCTCCCCTCCGGAATGTAAGTGGAGCTAGCGCCGGCGGAGCTTGCGGGACTTGGCCTTCTTGCAGATGATCGTCGATCCGCCGCTCGTGAATTTCTTCCTCTTGGCCACGGCGTAGAAGCGACCCTTGGCCTTGCGGTTGCGCGCCTTGTAGAGGCCGCGTTTGTTGGTTCGATCCTTTGCCTTCACGCGATCGGGACCGCGACGGATCTTCTTGACCACTACCTTGCGTCCGGTCCGACATTTCTTGACCGCAGAGCGGACCTTGCCCTTGAAGCGGCCCTTGATGTTCACCTTCGAAGCCACCTTGGTGGCGCCTCCGCTGTCACTGCCGGCAAACGTGCTCTGGATCATGTCCTGGTTCGCGGACCCCTGGAGGGTCGGACCTGTGAATCCCACGATCGTGTCCGTGCCGGCCGGCGAATCGGCTCCCTCAGCATCGACGTACCCGCACGTGACCACACCGTTCAGATCGGAGTACCCGCACGGCGAGTTTCCGATCTCTTCCTGGTTCGGACCGTTGATGACGTCAAAGCGCACCTCGGCCCCCACGATCGCAACTTCGCCGGCTCCGGTTGTGCGGCACAGGAAGTCGTGCCTGGCGCCGGACGCGTTGACATCGTCTTCGGGGACGCAATCGAGCGCGGTGACCAGCTCGGTGGCGCCGGGTACCTCGGTCCCGTCGCCGTCGCCCCCGCCAAAGATGAAGAACGTGCTGGCCGTGTCGGAGGGCTCGTTCCCGTCCGGATCGTCGTTGTCTGCCCCGGGCTCCTCGACGAAGACGACGATGTCGAAGCTGCCGGCAGACGGAGAGTTGATTCCGAAGGTGAACTGGCCCTCGCCGACCACGGAACCGGCGGCGGTCGTCGCCTCACCTCCGATCGTCCCGTCCATCTCGAGGGGGCCCAGTCCGAGATCGCCGGTCGCGGGGTCGATCTGCACGGGGTTCAGCCCGACCTCCGGCAGGCAGAAACGGATCGGGGCGTCACCTCTCACCTCGACGTCCACGACGGCTCCAACGGCCTCCGCGCCTCTGGTCGTCAGGAGGAAGGGGCTACACGTGTCCAGGTCGTTGATCCCCACGGGAGGGAGGATCTCAACTGAGTCGACGTGATTCGCGGACGCGCTGGTCGATAGCGACAGCATCGACGCCACGAGCGCCGCGACCCACACAATGGATGACTTCGCGAGACCTCGTTCAAGCACAACGGTTCCTTTCATATGGGCTCCCGCGCTCTACCTGGGAGCCTTGGGCGGGCTGTAGGCGCCGTTTCCCGGCCGGCCGGCACTCACCGCGCGGATTGGCACGCGTGGGGCCAACGTCTCGAAAAATGACCGTCTTTAGGGTGCTAAATGAGGTCGGAAGACCGAGAAGGGCGAGGAGGGCTCGTGACTAAGGTGAGCCCGGGGATCTGTAGCTCATGGCTCCTTCCTCTTCGCAGAGGCCGATCCCCTCGGAGGAAAAAGCCTTCCCGGCGTCGCGATCCCTAAACCTCACATTGGAGAAGTTCGTGCCGGGAGGTGCGAAAAGGGACGATAAGCCGCATCTAACGCGGGGGGCGAACTGCTCAATAAAGCGGCTGTTAATGCCGATTCAGGGATTACAGGACAGGATGGTCCGGCGTGGTTGAAACCACCCGCGTCTTCGTAGTGGGCTGATCCCCCTCGGCACCGGACCATCCTGTTTCTTTTTTCCTCGGGCCCGCATTGGGCGTAGCGGGCGCCCCCCTCGGCGAGGAAAAGTGAAATTCCACAATCTCCCAAGCGGCAAGGTAGCAGGAGGGGGCTGCGGGGGGAACGGGATTGCGCAAAATACGTAGACCCCTGGAATACTTTTTTGGGTTTTGGGAAGGAATCTCTGCCTCGCAGGGAGAAACTCCCAAGTCCGAGGGGAAATCGTCCACGCGGCGAAGCGCGCCGAGTGGAAGGAGGGAGCCGTGGAGACGCGGATCCCCGAATCGCTGCGTACCCCTACGACCGGGGGCATCCGTTTAGACGGCCCCAATTCCTCCGATCACTCCACCGCCTGGATAGACGTCGTCGACGACGCACTCGAAGGGGCCGACGATGGAGTCCACGCGCTCCTGGCTCAATTGCGCGAGTACCTCGGGATGGACGTCGCGATTGTCTCTGAGTTCGTACAGGACAAGCAGGTCTTCCGACTCATTGAGGGCGACGGGGGTTCCTTCGGGCTCCACGTCGACGACGTCCTCAGGCTGGACGAATCTCTGTGCCGTGAGGTGCTCAAGGGTCGCCTTCCCAGCTTCATCCCCGACACCTCGACGGAGTCTCGGGCGAGTGCGTTGCCGGCGGCGCGCGCCTCCGGGATCGGCGCCTACATTGGCGTCCCGCTCACGTTTTCCGACGGGACGATCTACGGCACCCTCTGCTGCTTGAACCACTCCGCAAATCCGGCGCTCGGAGAGGTCGATGTCAAGGTGGCGGAGCTCATTGCCCGTCTGATCGCCGACCAGCTCGAGCGGCGGGAGCTCGAGGCCACGAATGTCAGACTGCAAATGGAGAACGTCGCCGTCCGCGCCCTGCTCGCCGCACTGGAAGCGCGTGATGGCTACACGGGTGCGCACTCGGAGGCGGTGGTCGCGCTCGCCCAGCGGATCGGCGAACGGATGGGAATGTCGCCGAAGGAGATCCTCGAGGTCCGTCAGGTCGCAACGCTGCACGACATCGGAAAGATAGGAATCCCCGACAACGTTCTTCTGAAATCGGGTCCCCTGACACCGGCCGAGAGGATCCTCATGCGAGAGCACCCCCTGATCGGCTGGCGCATCGTGTCCGCTATCCCGCGCCTAAAGCATCTGGCCGAGGCGGTGAGGGCGGAGCACGAGCGGTGGGACGGCAACGGATATCCGGACCGGCTGGCCGGAGAAGACATCCCGGTGGCGAGCCGCATCGTCCTCGTCGCCGACGCCTATCACGCGATGGTCTCGGATCGTCCCTACCGCGCTGCCATCGGCTGGGCGGCGGCCGTCGAGGAGCTGCGGGAGAACGCGGGATCTCAGTTCTGCCCGCGCACGGTCGAGGCTCTCATCGAGGTGCTGGAGCACGCGGCATGAGCGAAAGGACAACAAGACATGACGGTTGATCCGATCGTGATCCTTCTCGTTGTCTCCGGGCTGTTCAGCCTGTGGCTGGGCCGCGTTCTGAAGGGGATGTCGCCGGCGCGGGCGATCCTGCCCGGCTGGGCGGACCGGCTCCCGTCCGGGACGGACGTGCTGCGCGTCGGTTCCGCAGCGCTGGTCACGCTCAACGGAGAGTTGAGCCTGCCCGAGGCGCGGGCCCTGGGCCGCAGGTGCGGGGAAATGATCTCCGACGGGGTTGCAAACCTGGTCGTCGAGTTCGACAAGTCCGCTCGACCGACCGAACCTGTGCTGCAACTCCTGATCTGTCTCGCCGACCTCGAGGGCGTAAGAGGTGGACGCGTCTGTATCGTCTGCCCCGACCACTTCGTCTACGAGCAGCTCGAGAGCGCGGGGATCACCCAGTTTGTTCCGTGTCTGACCGCCAGGCCCGAAGGCACGCCTCCGAGCTACTCCTAGAGTCACTCCACTCGGCCTCTCTCGCTCCGTGGGAGCATGAGCGGATGGAGGTGCCGGAGGTGGTACGCAAGGGATGGCGCGTCGTGCTCGAGATGGCAGAGACGATGCCCGGGCCACCCGAGATCGTGTGGCAGCTGATCACCGACTGGGAACACCAGAGTGACTGGATGCTGGAGGCGCGCGACTTCAGGGTTCTCTCGCAGCAACGCGAAGGTGTCGGAGTGGAGGCCGAGGCAACCATCCGGGTCTCGGGGATCACGACTCGCGACCGGGTTCGCATCGCCGGCTGGGATCCACCTCGCCGCCTGGTGATCGAGCATCTCGGGTGGGTCTCCGGCGTCGGCGAGATGTCTCTGATTCCGCTGAAGGGGGAGCGCACGCACATGTTCTGGCGCGAGGAGTTGTATCCACCCCTCGGCATCCTCGGCGCGGCAGGTATGACCGCGCTGAAACCCGTGATGGGCCGCGTCTTCGGCCGTGATCTGAAGATCCTTGCAGGGCTGGTGCGCGCCGCCGCGCATCGCGCCGGCGAAGAAATCCGGAGCCCGGAAGAGACCGCCCGGTAGCCGACCTCTCACGAGCCCCTGGGACCTGTACGTCGCGGCCCCTCACTCCGCCGGCGCCGGCCGCGTAGAGGTTTCGGCCGGATGATGGTCTCATTGTGCGCATGGCTCACGAGGGAATTGCCCCCGCCGCCGGCGGGGATAATCGCTCATTCACCGACGGCGGCGCGGCTACCGCTCCCGGCGGAGCCGAAGTTCCGAAGGCAGGCTCCGACGAGGCCCTGTCTCGATTCGTAACGCTCGCCGACTTCGAGTCGGCCGCGCGCCGCACCATGACTCCGAGCGCGCTCGCGTACGTGGCCGGAGGCGCAGCCGACGAAATCACGCTTCGTGACAACGTCGCGGCATTCCAGAAACGCAGGCTGCGACCCCGTGTGCTGGTGGACGTGAGCTCGGTCGACACCAAGGCCAAGATAATGGGCTCGCATGTCTCGATGCCGGTGGGGCTCGCGCCGGCGGCTCTCAATCGTCTCGCACATCCCGAGGGCGAAGCCGCCGCCGCGCGCGCGGCTGCGAACGCGGGTGTTGTGTTCTGCATCTCGACGTTGGCGTCATGCTCACTGGAAGAGGTATCCGCGGCCGGCGGTCCCCGCTGGTTCCAGCTCTACCTCAACAAGGACAGGGGGCTCTCGGAGGACATGGTGGTGCGGGCCGCGACCACCGGCTATTCGGCGGTCGTGTTAACCGTCGATCTTCCCGTCCTCGGGTATCGCGATCGGGAGTTCAAAGATCAGCAAGAGATCCGGCTCGACGATCTCGGCAACTTCAACATCAGGGATGGCGCGGTGGGGACGCTCGCGAGCCTGGTAGGGGAGATCCACGACCTCACCCTTACGTGGCGCGATCTGGAGTGGCTGCGCGGCCTGTCCGACATGCCGCTGGTGATCAAGGGGATCCTGAGCCCGGACGATGCCCGCCTTGCGGTCGAGAACGGCGCAGCCGGCATCGTCGTCTCTAACCACGGCGGCCGGCAGCTCGATCACGCGCCGGCCACAATCGATGTGCTGGAGGAGATCGTCGAGGCGGTCGAGAGCCGGGCCGAGGTCTATCTCGACGGGGGAGTGCGGCGGGGAACGGACGTCATGATCGCGCTGGCCCTCGGCGCCACGGCGGTCTTTGTGGGCCGGCCGTACCTGTACGCGCTGGCGGCGGGGGGCGAGGCCGGTGTCGCCCGGGCCCTCGAGATCATGTCGGCAGAGATTGCGAATGCAATGGCCCTTCTGGGCGTTCGCTCGATGGCCGAGCTGAGCCGCGCTCACGTCATCTGACATCGACCGTGCATTTGACGCTCTATGCGGTGGTCAAACGCACACTCGATGCTCAGGTGAGGAGGTCGGCGATGCGACCCACACCCTCGATGAGATCGTCGTCGGCCAGTGCGTAGCTGAGGCGCGCGTAACCGGGGGCCCCGAACCCCTCGCCCGGCACGACGGCCACGAGCTTCTCGCCGAGGAGCACGTCGGCGAGGTCGTTAGTGCTGGCGATCTCCACGCCGGCAATGGTCCTGCCGATGAAGTTCTTGAACGATGGGAACGCGTAGAACGCCCCCTGTGGCTCGTAGCAGACGACGTCGGGGATCTCGCTGAGCATCTTGTGCATTGTGATGCGTCTGCGATCGAAGGCCTCTCGCATGCGCTCGGCGTCGGAAAGGTCACCTGTTACCGCCGCTAGGGCCGCGGCCTGGGCGACATTGGACACGTTCGAAGTTGCGTGCGACTGAAGCGAGACCGCGGATTTCACGACGTCGACCGGGCCGACCATCCAGCCTACGCGCCAGCCGGTCATCGCGTATGTCTTAGCGACCCCGTTGACTACGATGCAACGGTCGGAGATCTCCGGCACCTCGGTGGGGATCGATGAGAAGACGTTGTCGCCGTAGACGAGATGCTCGTAAATCTCGTCGGTGAGCACCCACAGCCCTCGCTCGTCCGCCCACTTGCCGATCGCGCGCACCTCGTCTGGTGGGTAGACGGCCCCCGTGGGGTTGGAGGGGGACACGAATACGAGCATCCTGGTCCGGTCGGTGACCGCCTCGTCGAGTTGCTCGAGTGTGGCCCGAAATCCAGTCTCTTCGGATGTCAGGACCTCGACCACAACGCCGCCGGCCAGCCGGATCATCTCCGGGTAGCTGACCCAGTAGGGGGCCGGGAGCAGGACCTCATCGCCGTCGTCGATCACGGTGAGGATGGCGTTGTAGAGGGCGTGCTTGCCCCCGTTGCATACGAGCACTTGCTCGGGCGTCACGGAATAGCCGGAGTCGCGCTCGGTCTTGCGAGCGATGGCGGCGCGCAACTCGGGGAGGCCCCCGGCGGGCGTGTAATGGTGGTAAGAGGAATGGCGGGTCGCCTCGGCAGCGGCCCGCACTATGTGTGCGGGAGTCGAGAAGTCGGGCTCGCCGGCGCCGAAACCGATGACGTTTTCGCCGGCAGCCTTGAGAGCCTTCGCCTTCGCATCGATTGCGAGCGTCGGCGATTCGGTGATCTGGGCTACGCGCGTTGAGATTCTGCCTGAGATGTACGCGTCCTTTCCTTCTCCGATCGGGTTGCCCTTCGCGCTCCCCGCTCTCCGTCGGGGAAACCCCGGCGGCCAGGCCGCCTCACTGGTTCCCCCGAACCCCCTCCTTCCGCTAGGGGGTCACCCCGGATGATATGCGAGGCGTGCCGACCGCCCCCGCGGATAGGCGGATAGGTTTGGCCCACATGATGCAAATTCCCGCCGAGTTGCGGCCGCGTGACGGGCGCTTCGGATCCGGCCCGTCGAAGGTTCGTCCCGAGGCGGTTGCGGCCCTGTACCGCAGCGCATCCGGCTTTCTCGGCACCAGCCACCGCCACGCCGGTGTGCGCACCGTGGTCGCCCGGCTCAAGGAGGCTCTGTCCGAGCTGTTCGGCCTTCCGGCCGGCTATGAGGTCGTCCTCGGCAACGGGGGGTCGACGGCGTTCTGGGACGCCCTGACATGCGGCTTGATCGAGCGCCGGAGCCAGCATGTCGTGTTTGGAGAGTTCTCACACAAGTGCTCGGAGGTGGTGCGCGCCGCGCCGTTTCTGTCCGAACCGGACATCATCGAGTCCGAATTCGGGAGTCACCCCGTCCCCGTCCCCGTCGCCGACGTCGATCTCTATGCGCTCACTCACAACGAGACCTCGACGGGCGTGACGATGCCCGTACGCCGGGTTGATGACGACGGTCTTGTCGCGGTCGACGCGACCTCAGCCGCCGGCGGACTCCTCGTCGATCCGGATGAATTCGACGTCTACTACTTCGCTCCCCAGAAGTGTTTCGCCTCGGACGCGGGTCTGTGGATCGCGTTGTGCTCCCCGCGAGCGATCGAGCGCATCGAGTCGCTTGCGGCCTCGGATCGTTACATACCGCCTTTCCTCAGTCTTCGGATCGCACTCGAGAATGCACGCAAGGATCAGACGTATAACACGCCGGCACTCGCAACCCTCTTTCTGACTCTCGAGCAGACTCGGTGGATTCTCGACTCGGGAGGACTCGAGTGGGCCTCCGCCCGATGCGCGCAGTCATCGTCGCTCCTGTATTCGTGGGCAGAAGACTCTGAGTACGCGCAGCCGTTCGTTAAGGATCCCGCGATGCGCAGCCCCGTTGTGGTGACGATTGATCTCATCGAGGAGGTACCGGCGGCTGCTGTCGCTGAGATCCTGAGGGCAAACGGGATCCTTGATACCGAGCCCTACCGGAAGCTTGAGCGCAACCAGCTGCGCATCGCGACGTATCCCGCGATAGAGCCCGACGACGTCGAGCTCTTGACCAAGTCGATCGGCTACGTTGTCGAGGCGATCCGTGGCGGATAGGGACTCCCGCAGAGCGACCTGTAGCATGCGTTCATGAAGGTTCTGGTCAGCGAGCGGCTGGCCGAGGCGGGAATCGAGCGACTGAGGGAGCACGCTGACGTCGACGTCCGGGTCGGCTTGGCGCCGGACGAGCTCACCGAGGCCATTTCCGACTACGACGCTCTCATCGTGCGCTCCGCGACGAAAGTGGACGCGGCCCTGTTGGACGGAGCCGAGAACCTCAAGGTAGTCGCCCGGGCCGGCATCGGTCTCGACAACGTCGACGTCGATGCCGCTACCCGGCGCGGTGTTCTCGTTGTCAACGCGCCTCAATCCAACGTGATATCGGCAGCCGAGCACACCATGGCATTGCTCCTCGCCCAAGCACGCAACATTCCGCAAGCACACCTAGCCCTGGTGGACGGTAGGTGGGAGCGCGAACGGTGGCAGGGGGTCGAGCTCAACGGCAAGACACTCGGGATTATCGGACTCGGCCGGGTCGGAACACTCGTCGCCCAGCGCGCAAGCGCGTTCGGCATGCGCATAGTCGCCTACGACCCGTACGTTTCCCCCGGTCGGGCTGCCCAGATGGGGGTCGAGCTGCTCGAGACGGTTGTCGACGTGTGCCGCGGCTCCGACTTTCTGACGATCCATCTGCCGAAGACGCAAGAGACCGTCGGAATAATCTCCGACGAAGAGCTGGCGGAGGTGACCCCCGGTATCCGCATCGTCAACACGGCGCGCGGGGGATTGATCGACGAAGGCGCGCTGGAGCGCGCCATGGACGACGGCCGGGTCGGGGGGGCCGCCCTCGACGTCTTCGACGAGGAGCCCGTGACACAACATCCACTCTTCGGCCGTTCCAATGTGGTCGTGACACCACATCTCGGTGCGTCGACCGCCGAGGCCCAGGACAAGGCCGGTGTGGCAATCGCGGAGCAGGTCATCCTTGCCCTCCGCGGTGAGTTCGTGCCGTACGCGGTCAATCTCGACGTCGGGCCGGACATCGCGGAAACGATCCGGCCCTATCTGGGCCTCGCCGAACGGCTGGGCCGGCTGGCGGTCGCGCTCGCAGGAAGCGGCATCGAGGCGTTGCGATTCGAGTACTACGGGGGTATCGCCGACCACGACACCCGTGCTCTCACGCTGTACGGACTCAAGGGCGCGTTCTCCGCAGTTGTGCACGAGCCGGTGACGTTCGTGAACGCTCCTCTGATGGCGGAGGAGCGGGGCATTTCGGTGGAGGAAGTGAAGACGTCTCAGTCGCACGACTACGTGAACCTCGTCGAGATCCACGCGCAATGCCGCGGCGAAACCGTCACCGTTGGAGGCGTCCTGGTAGGAAAGCGCGAGGTAGAACGGCTCGTCAGGGTTTACAGCTACGACCTCGACATGTCCTTTTCGCCGGTCATGGCTTTCTTCAGGTACGTCGATCGCCCCGGCATCGTCGGCATAGTGGGAACACATCTGGGCCGGGCGGGCGTCAACATCGCCAATATGCAGGTCGGCCGGACGGCCGAGGGCGGCGAGGCATTGATGGGACTTGCAGTCGATTCGCCCATTACAGACGAGGTACTCGCAGAGATAACAGAGAAGGCGGAGTTGCGCGACGCGCGCCTCGTCGTGCTGGTGGACTAGCGGGAGGGCAAGGATGCCGATCGAGCGGGTGGACAAACTGTGGATGAACGGGGAGTTAGTCGAGTGGGGCGAAGCGAAGATCCACATCCTCACCCACGCGCTTCATTACGGCACGGGCATCTTCGAAGGCATTCGCTGCTACGAGACGTCAAAGGGACCCGCCGTCTTTCGCCTTCGCGATCATCTCAGCCGCATGGAGCGTTCCGCGCGGGTTTTCTTGACCGACATCCCTTACTCGGTCGACGAGCTGATTGCCGCAACCCGCGAGTTGATCAAGGTCAACAGGCTGAGTGCCTGTTACGTGCGCCCGATCGCCTATCGGGGTCTGGGAGAGATAGGTGTCAATCCGGACAAGAACCCAGTCGATGTGGCGATTGCGGTATGGAAGTGGGGTTCGTATCTGGGCGACAAGGCCCTGGAGGAGGGTATCCGCATGACGGTTTCCTCGTGGCGCCGCCACGACCCCAACATCATCCCCCCGTCCGCCAAGGTGACGGGTGCGTACGTCAACTCATCGATGGCGAAAATGGAGGCCGTGCGAGCGGGCTTCGACGAGGCGATCATGCTGAATCCCACCGGCTTCGTGTCGGAAGCCACCGGCGAGAACCTCTTCATCGTCAAGGACGGCGAGTTGATGACGCCCGCGCTGCCGTCGGGACCGCTCCCGGGCATCACCCGCGACACCGTCATCAAGCTGGCCGCGGACCTAGGGATGCAGGTATTCGAACGCTTCCTAACTCGCGCCGACCTCTACACGGCGGAGGAGATGTTCTGTACCGGAACCGCCGCCGAGGTGACACCGGTGCGCGAGATCGACGGGCGAGTCATCGGAGATCCGGGCCCGATAAGTCTTGCGATCCAGCAGAAATACTTCGACGTCGTCAAAGGCCGCGACGAGAAGTATTTCGACTGGCTCGAGTTCGTTGCCTAATCGCGTGCGGCCCGGGAGGCCTGAGTCATCCGTTACCGCCGCATATCGCGCCGAGGAGTGCGTGAGACCTTTCCCGGCGGAGAAGGATCAGGCCGGCCTCGGCCGGCTCGGATAGCCACGCTCCGGCGACGCCGACCAGGGCGCGAATGGCTTCTTGGAATCCGTCGAGGTCGGAAGCGTTGATCCGGAAGCGGGCTTCGTTAACCATGTGGATGAGATCGTCCAGTCCCTCGTTGTACAGCTCTACCGTGGCGTCGTTCACGACCGCTCCCTTTGTCGGGTGCTCCGGCGGTGGGCCGGAGGTCGCGAAATTTCGCCGTGCCGAGGCGGCGGTCCTTCACCCGAGCGGGTGAGATTTGCACCCTCGTAGGGTGAGTAATAGGGGTTCTTTCCGTGTCGGCTCGCGTTTATCGGTTGCCGGCACGGAATGAATTAATCACAACCGTAGGCTGGGCGGCATGACTGGTCCGATCCGAACTCGAATAGCGCCGGCCCCCAGTGGCTCGATCCACGTCGGCAATGCGCGCACGGCCCTCTACAACTGGCTACTGGCGCGCCGTCATGGAGGCACCTTCGTGCTGCGCATCGAGGACACCGATGCCAAGCGGGCGACGGAGGATGCGTATCGAGCGGTGCTCGAGGACCTGCGGTGGCTGGGCCTCGACTGGGACGAGGGACCCGAGGTCGGGGGCTCCTTCGGCCCCTACCGGCAGAGCGAGCGGGTCGATCACTACCGGGCAGCCACCGAGAAGTTGGTCGCCGGCGACCATGCCTACAGGTGTTACTGCACGCAGGAGGAGCTCGAGGCTCGGCGGAAGGCGGCGCGCGCCGACCGACGAGCTCCGGGCTACGACGGTCGCTGCCGCACGCTGAGCCAAGCAGAAAGAGACGGCTACGAAGCCGAAGGGCGCCCGTTCGCCGTTCGTTTCAAGGTGCCCGAACGCCGGACGGTGACGTTCGACGACATCGTCAGGGGGACGATCACGACGGATACCGCGCAGATCCCCGACTTCATAGTCCAGCGCTCCGACGGGTCGCCGACCTACATGCTGGCGGCCGGAGTCGACGACGCGCTCATGAGCATCACGCACATCGTGCGCGGTGAAGATCTGATCTCGGCAACCCCGCGTCAACTGTTGTTGCGTGAAGCAATGGCAGTGACCGACACTCCTGTCTTCGCTCATCTCCCGCTGCTGGTTGGGAACGACGGTAGGCCGTTGTCGAAGCGATGGGGGGATGTCGCCGTGCGCGCCTATCGAGACCGCGGCATCTTGCCCGAGGCGATGGTCAACTACCTCGCTCTTCTGGGTTGGTCCTACGACGACCGGACGAACATTTTCTCGGTCGACGAGCTCATAGAACGGTTCTCTCTCGATCGCGTCGGTAAGAACCCGGCCGCCTTCGACACCGACAAGCTCGAGTGGTTGAACGGTCACTACATCCGATCCTTGTCTCCCCGGCGAGTGACCGACGAGCTCGTGCCGTTTTGTGTGCGCGCGGGGCTCCCCGCCGATACCCCTGAAGGTCGTCTCATCTTGGAGGCGGTCGTTCCGCTGTTGATCGAGAGGCTCAAGACGCTAGACGAAGCACCCGCGATGGTCCGGTTCCTGTTCGAGGACGTGCACTCGGACGAGAAGGCGGCGAAGGCGATCGCCGGCCAGGGCGATTACCTCGCCGCCGTCGCCGCGGCCCTGGAAGGAATCGGCGCCTGGAGGGCCGAGACAATCGAAGCGTCGCTCCGGGACCTGGCCGAGGCGCGCGACCTCAAGCCCCGCAAGGCTTTCCAGCCGATCCGGGCGGCAGTGACGGGAACGCTGGTGTCGCCTCCGTTGTTCGAGTCCCTGGAGATCCTCGGTCGAGAGCCGACGATCGAGCGACTGAGGCGGGCCGCGGGGGCTTGATATCCTCGCCGGGCAGAGCACCGGTGGGGCGTGGGGTAATTGGCAGCCCGGCGGATTCTGGTTCCGTTAGTCCTGGTTCGAGTCCAGGCGCCCCAGCGCGGTTCCCGCCCTATGGCAGAATGGCGGGCCGAAACGTCCCCATCTAGCTTGGCCCGGTAGTCTAGTTGGCCAAGGACGCCGCCCTCTCAAGGCGGAGATCACGGGTTCGAATCCCGTCCGGGCTACGGTGGTCGGCGTCCGAGGACGCCGCACGCCCATCCGGGGTGGCGGAGATCACGGGTTCGAATCCCGTCCGGGCTACGGTGGTCGGCGCGCGGGATGTCATACGCCCGGCCCGGTGCTATTCGCGCACCGCGACCAGGCGATAAGTAAGGAGCAAGAGATGAGCACGATCGACGTTGTAGAGCGGTCGCATCTGCGCGACGACATACCGGAGTTCCGCCCCGGCGATACCGTGCGGGTCCACGTCCGCGTCGTCGAGGGAGAGCGCGAGCGGGTCCAGATGTTCGAGGGCGTCGTCATCCGGCGACGTGGGAGCCGGCTGTCCGAGACGTTCACGGTGCGCAAGATCTCGTTCGGCGTCGGAGTCGAGCGGACCTTTCCGGTACATTCCCCGATGCTCTCCAAGATCGAGGTCGTTACCCGCGGCCATGTTCGCCGGGCGAAGCTCTACTACCTGCGTTCTCGGATCGGCAAGAAGGCGACGAAGATCAAAGAGCGGCGCCAGGCTTAGCGCTTGGACGCGTCGTCCTCTGAAAGGGAGGCACCGACTCGCGCCGCGCGCCCGACCGCAGCGCCGCCCACTCCTCCTGAGGAGGGTGCCCAGCGAAGGAAGCCTGTCTGGAGAGAGCTGCCCGTCCTGGTAATCGTCGCCTTTGCGGTTGCATTGCTCATCAAGACGTTTCTGCTGCAGGCCTTCTACATACCGTCCGGGTCCATGAACCCAACTTTGGTGAGGAACGACCGCGTGCTAGTCGAAAAGGTGAGCCAGTGGTTCGGGGAGCCCGGCCGCGGCGACGTCATCGTCTTCGAACGAGGTGTTGCCGGGCCCCCGGGCGACGATGACGAGTCGGTGTGGAAGGGGCTCACCGATGCGGTCAAGGAGCTGTTCGGTTTTCCAACAGACGGGACGGATCTGATCAAGCGCGTGATCGCCACGGAAGGTGAAACCGTCCAGGCCGCGGGCGGACGGGTCCTGGTCGACGGCGAGCCGATCGAAGAGCCGTATCTGCCGGAGGACACATCGACCGAACGTTTTGGTCCGATCGATGTCCCGGAAGGCACGGTCTTTGTGATGGGCGACAACCGCGACGGGTCCGACGACTCACGGGTGTTCGGCCCGATCCCAACCGACTCGATCGTCGGGCGCGCGTTCGTCATCGTCTGGCCGCCCGGAGACATCGGGGGGCTGTGATTCGATGGGTTTGGCTTTACCCTTTCGGTCATGCCCCGGATAGATGAGGTCGCGCGAGAGCTCGGTGTCAGCTCCACCACGGTGGTGGAGCACCTCAAAACGATCGGACGCCCGGTCGAGAACCACAATGCCGCGATCGATGATGAGCTCGCTAATCGAGTCCGCCGCGAGCTGAGCGACGGCGCGGCTCCGGAGGGCGCTGTCACCAACACAATGCCCGCTTCCAAGCTGCAGCAGGCGCTCGATGAGTCGATCCGGGGCGATCGGCCTGTAGCCGGGACGGCCACGACAACCGAGCCGCCGCCGAAGCCCGCCGGCGCGCCCGGTGCCGAAACCCCCAAGAAGAAGAAGAGGAAGCGCCCGCTGAGGCACCAGCTGATCGAGCTTCCGATCCTTGTACTGATTGCGTTTCTGATCGCCGTGTTGGTCAAGACCTTTGTGGCGCAGGCGTTCTTCATCCCATCGGCATCGATGCGACCGACCCTTCATGAGGGCGATCGCGTCATCGTTGAAAAGATCAGCTATCTCTTCAGCGAACCCGAGCGCGGAGATGTCATCGTTTTCTCGAAGGATGTTCTGGGTCGAACCGACGACCTCCCCTGGTACGACGACGCTCGAGCTTTCCTTCGCGAACTGCTTGGGCTCCCGACGGGCAAAGAGGAGGACTACATCAAACGAGTGGTGGCCGTTGAGGGGGACACCGTCCGCTACGAGGGCCGCCCGCGAAAACTGGAGATTAACGGAGAGGTCATAGACGAGTCCTACATCCGCGGCGGAGAGGATCACCTGAGCCAGCCGTTCGTGGCGCGGGACTGCCGGCGGTTCGAGATGGAGGTCGAAGGGAACGGCTGCCTGGTGCCTCCCAACACAGTTTTCGTGATGGGCGACAACCGCAACAACTCCCAGGACTCGCGCGTCATCGGCCCCATCGGGGAGGACAAGGTCGTCGGAAAGGCATTCATCATCATCTGGCCCCCCGGCGATTTCGGCGGTCTGTAACTCAAACGGCCGGAAAACGTCGAGAGGGCGCCCAAGTTACATATTCGGTAACCCTGCGCCCGGTCGCCCTGTAAAGCTCGCACCTTCCGGTTTCGCTCGGCTATCGTGAGGCCGATGGTGACCGACGCAAGCGGGCTGATGGAAGCTCGCCTTGCCGATGGGGGATTCGAACGTGTCGCGGGGGCCGATGAGGTCGGCCGCGGTGCCCTCGCCGGGCCCCTTGTGGCGGCCGCGGTCATACTGCCCCCGGGCGCACATATCGAAGGACTCAGGGACTCCAAGATGTGCACCCGGCGCCAGCGGGCAGTGCTGGTCGAGGAGATTCGCTCCCTAGCCCTCGCTGTATCGGTGGTGCGCGTGCGGCCCGACCGGATCGACCGGGTGGGCCTTCAGCGGTGCAACCTCGACGCCCTCAGGCGCGCCGTCAAGAGCCTTCCTCTGGAGCCCGACTATCTGCTGGTTGACGGCTTCAGGCTGCGCCGTCCCCCCGTCCCCGCTCTCGGCGTGAAGAAGGCCGATGCGGTCTCAACGAGTGTTGCCGCCGCGTCGATAGTGGCCAAGGAGCACAGGGACGCAGTTATGCGCAGATATCACCGCAAGTACCCGAGCTACGGCTTCGCCAGCAACGTCGGCTACGGGACCCGCCACCACTGGCGAGCGCTCAAGGAGTACGGGCCATGCCCGATCCACCGCCGCTCCTTCTACGGCGTCACCGGGTTTCCCGGGGATGATGCTGTTGCGCCCACCGAGAAGGCGCGAGACTTGATGGAGGCCGTATCCGAGTTCTGCGAGGAGATGACATGAGCGTCGAGGACCTCGAAAAGTACGAGGCCGAGATGGAGCTCCAGCTCTATAAGGAGTACCGGGATGTCCTCCCCATGTTCAAGTTCGTCGTGGAGACCGAGCGGCGCTTCTACCTCGCCAACGAGGTCAAGGTCGACACCAAGCATGTCGGCACCAAGGTGTGGTTCGAAGTCGAGCTCACCGATGCGTGGGTGTGGGACATGCACCGCCCCGCCCGGTTCGTCTCGCACGTGAAGGTCGTGACCTTCAGGGACCTCAACGTGGAGGAGCTGGCGCAACTCGCCGAGCGTGACCTCGTGCCGAACCCACCCGGAGTGGGCGACTAACTCGGGGTCTTCGGCACCAGGGCTCCTGCCTCGGACCCTAGCCCCCAACCAACATGTCACACCCTCTTCGTACGCTGAGCCCATGAGCACGCGCATCGATCTGGGGCGGCGTGGCGAGGACGCGGCCGCCCGCCTCTATCGGGATCTCGGCTACGACATCATCGCCCGTAACTCCCGTCTCCCGGGCGGCGAGCTCGATCTCGTCGTGCGCCGCGGCTCCGAGATCGTCTTCTGTGAGGTCAAGACCCGGTCAACCGACCGCTTCGGGGCACCCTCCGAGGCGGTGAACTACGTCAAGCGGGCCCGCATCCGCAGGCTGGCTGCGGCATGGCTGGCGGACAACCGGATGTGGGGGCACGAACTACGCTTCGACGTGGTCTCGGTCCTCGTTACGGGCTCGGGGCTTACGGTTACTCACCTGGAGAACGCTTTTTGAGGAGGTGCGGTGGCTGAGTACGAAACCCTCGTCTGGGAGCAAGACGATCAGGTCGCCACGGTCACGCTCAACCGTCCCGCCAAGAAGAACGCGATGTCGTGGGTCATGTTCGAAGAGATCGGGAAGGCGTTCGAGCGCGCGTCGGAGGACCCGGAGGTCCGTTGTCTCGTGGTCACCGGTGCAGGTGACGCTTTCTCGTCGGGAGCCGATCTCACCGACGCAGCGACCATGGTCGCGTCCCCGTTCGAGCTGAAGGATCGGATGCACCGCATCCATCGCATCGCCCACGCCGTGATCACGTGCCGGGTACCCACCGTGGCGCGCGTCACCGGTATTGCCGCGGGTGCGGGCTGCAACCTCGCGCTCTCGTGCGATCTCGTCGTGGCGTCGCGCAGCGCAAGCTTCGCGGAGCTGTTCGTGAAGCGCGGGCTCGTCGTCGACTTCGGGGGATCGTGGGCGTTGACCCGGTTGCTTCCACTCCATCGCGCCAAGGAGCTGGCCCTGCTCGGGGACGTTTTGTCCGCCGAAGAAGCGAACGACATTGGCCTGGTCAATCGACTGTGCGACGACGACGGGATCGACGCCGTGGTGAAGGACCTGGCCTCGCGACTCGCGGCCCAACCGCCGCGAACGGTCGCGCTGATTAAGGAGAACCTCAACCGGGCCCCCGAGCGGTCCATAGAGGAAACGCTCGATGCCGAATCCCTCGCGCAGGCACTGTGCTTCTCGAGCGAAGACACTCGCGAAGCCGTGATGGCGTGGATAGAGAAGCGCGAGCCGCGCTTCACCGGCCGCTGATGTGCCTAAGACATCCGGAGTGATCGATGGCTGATCCGCACTTCGCCGCCTACCCGGCCCCCTTCGTGCTCGACGCACCCGACGGCAACCGGATCCAGCAGCTCATCTGGGGCGACTATGTCGAGATCAAGGAGGGGAGGGTCGGGGAGTGGGTCGAGGTGCGCGCCCGCCGCGAGAACG
Source organism: Actinomycetota bacterium (assembly GCA_050694175.1). Lineage (GTDB taxonomy): Bacteria > Actinomycetota > CADDZG01 > CADDZG01 > WHSQ01 > JBOGXA01. Next base: position 47,061 of record JBOGXA010000012.1, on the reverse strand, counting down.
GGTGGATGCACGAATCAACGATCCAGGATGAGCGCGTCCTCGAGATCAACTTCGTGGATGTCGGTCAGGGCGACGGGAGCTTCATAGTCACTCCCGACGATGAGTTCATCGTCGTCGACGCGGGTGAGAGCGACAACATGTACAGGTTCTTGAACTGGCGATTCAACCTGAGGCGCGGCGGGCGAATCAGATTCAAGGCCGCCGTCATCACGCATTCGGATGTCGACCACTACATGGGTTTTCAGAAGCTGTTCGGCTCGTCCCAATTCAGCTTCGAAAGCCTCTTTCACAATGGGATAGTGGAACGTACCGGCACAACCCTCGGCCCCGCGGTCAGGCGGGGCAGAATTTCGTACCTCACCGACGTCGTGACGAACAAGGAGCAGCTCGACCAGATCCTGTCGGATCCGGCGCTTGTCGGGCGAAAGTACTACCCGACGCTCCTCAAAGCGGCCGCCGATGGGGGCCGCGTCGGTGACTTCCGCATGCTGTCGGTCGAGGACGGCTTCATGCCGGGCTTCGAGGAAGGGGGGGATCTCGAGATAAGAGTTCTCGGCCCTGTGCCGGAACGGGTCGACGGCCACCTCGTCCTGCGCCGGCTGGGCAGCGACGGGGAGACGAAGAACGGCCACTCGGTGCTCCTCATGCTCCGGTACAGAGGCGTACGGATCTTCATGGGCGGCGACCTCAACACCGCCGCCGAGCGCTATCTCCTCCAGCACTACACGGGAACCGACCCGGCGGGAGCGAGCGGCGGGCAGCGAGGGGAGATGGTCGCCGCCGCCCGCGAGCTCTTCGAGGCCGACGTCGCCAAGGCCTGCCACCACGGCAGCGCGGACTTCACGGATGCTTTCGTCGAGGGTGTAAATGCGACCGCGACGATCGTGTCGAGCGGGGACGACGAGCCGTTCGCACATCCCCGCCCGGACACCCTCGGAGCGATCGGGCGGTGGAGCAGGGGCGAACGACCGCTTGTGTTCAGCACCGAACTCGCCCGCTCGCACAAGGAGAACGTCAAGCGCCCAGAGGCGCTGCGCGCCGAGCTAAGGACTCTCTACGACCGGCGGGAACGCACGACGGACGCGATCAAGCGCGAAGCGATCCAAGGTGACATCGACGGTCTGCTCGCCACGATCGAGCGCGAGGTCGCGGTCTACGGGCTCATAAACGTGCGCACCGACGGCAACAAAGTGGTCGTCGCCCAGAAGCTCGAGCGCCCGGGGCCCCGCGGCGTAAAGTGGGACTACCACCAACTCGAGGCCGACGACGCGGGTCGCCTCCGCTTAATCCCGGGCTAGGGGCGGCCTCTCGCATCGATTCGTCCGAGCGGTAGCATTTGAGAAACAGCTTCGTGGAGGTGGGCGACATGCGACGCGTAGCTCTCTTGCTGGTGCCGTTACTGGCCGTCTCCCTGCTCACCTTTGCTCCCGCCTCCCCCGCTCAGGCCGAGCTGCCAGTGTGCGCTCCGTGGCTGCCGCGACCGGTCCGGGACGGCCGCTTCGTCAGAGGTCGGCACAGCATCTTCTGCAACACGGAGATGGTCTCGATAACGGTGGTTGGAATATTGACGAGGACCTACGACCGTCAGGAGTACTTCGAGATCAAGCGAAAGATAAAGACGTGCCCACAGACCGATAACTGCACGGTAAAGACCAGAGGCACGATGGTGGCTAGGCGGCGTCAATGGTACCACTCGTGGGCGCGCGGCGTTGCCGTGTATCAATGCAAGCCCAAGGAAGTGCGCTACTGCACGCGCAGAGAGCGACGGGAACGCGAGCGCAAGAGGATCCACGTAACCAAGACCAGGTCGCAATGCCTGCTCGTCGGCGGGTCGGCGGCCGCGATGAGGTCGGAATTCAACGAACGAAGGGCCACCGCCGGGGACACCTGCGAGGGCTGAGTCCGTGGCCCCCGCCGTTGTCACTCCCTCCGGGCGCGTTGCTGCATGAACATGTCATCGCTACATCCCTTGAATAAAGGCATTGAGTGAATCCCCGCCCCGGCTGCTCACGTAACCCCATATAGGAGTCTGGGGAAGGAGAGGGGAATGAAACTGCGGCTTGTCGCGGCCTGCGCTGCGGTAGCTTCACTGGCTGTGGCCGGGTCGACCGCTTTTGGGCACCCGCCGAGCGACCCGTTCGACGACACGATCTTCGCACCCATCAAGGACGAGCGCGGTTTCAGGGTCGGGCTGGAGCTTGCCGCGAACGGCCTCACGTCGCCTCTCAAAGCCGTCGTGGCGCCGGGCGAGCGGGGCCGTCTCTACGTCGTCGATCAGCCTGGGCGGCTGTGGGCCGTCGACCTGGCCACGGGTAACAAGAGCGTCTTTCTCGACGTCGGTGCCCGCCTGGTGCCGCTCGGCGTCTGCGGGCCGGGCTCGTTCGACGAGCGCGGCTTCCTCGGCGTCGCCTTCCACCCCGACTACAGGCGCAACGGGCTGCTCTACACGTACACATCCGAGCCCGTCGCCGGCGCCCCGACCTTCCCATCGACGCTACCCCCGGGGCGAGTCCCCGACCACCAGAACGTCGTCGCCGAGTGGCGTGTAACGGACCCCGGCAACCCTGCGTCGGTCGTCGACCCGGCCAGCCGCCGGGAGCTGATGCGCGTCGACTGGCCGCAGTTCAACCATGACGGGGGGGACCTCGCGTTTGGGCCCGACCACATGCTCTACATCTCGATGGGCGACGGGGGCGGCGCGGACGATCAGGACGACCAACTGTTCGTGACGGCTCCTCCGAACTACCCCCCGTGCGGCGAGGCCCCCCAGGTCGGGCACCAGGGCGATGGGAACGCCCAGAAGCTGAACGTCCCCCTGGGGAAGGTCCTTCGGATCGACGTGAACGGCCGTAACTCCGCCAACCACCAGTACGGCATCCCCGCCGACAACCCGTTCGTTGGAAGGTCCGGCGCCGTCCACGAGATCTACGCCTTCGGCTTCCGGAACCCCTACCGGTTCTCGTTTGACGCGGAGACGGGCCGGCTCTTCCTCGGGGACGTCGGCCAGAACGACATCGAGGAGGTCGACATCGTCGTCAAGGGCGGCAACTTCGGATGGAACCGCAAGGAAGGGACATTGTTCTTCCACATCAACGGAGTCGATCCGGGCTTTGCGAGCCCGGATCCGGATCCCACGGTGTTCGTCCCCCCCAACCCAATCGACCCCATCGCCCAGTACGACACCCACCACGAGGGCCACTCGGTGATCGGCGGCTTCGTCTACCACGGGACCAGGTTCCCGCAGCTGCGCGATCGCTACGTCTTCGGCGAATACTCGCGGCTCTTCGGCTTCCCGCAGGGCCCGGACGACCACGGACGGCTGCTCTATTTCAAACCGGACAAGAAGTCCGAGGAGCCGAGGTTGCGGAAGATCCACGAGTTCAGGGGGTTCGCGGAGGCTATCGCCGCATTGAGGCTGACCGCGCCGCCGCACGGTCCCGAGGAGTTCCCGCAGACGATGGCCGTGCTGGGGATGTCTCAGGACGCGAGCGGCGAGGTGTATGTCACCGGCAACCAGACCGGGCGTCCGGTCGGCACCGGCGGCTTCGTCCTGCGGATCGTGCCCGGTCGGGGGCACTAGCTTCGACACCCGTCCGTAAAGGGCACCCCTCGACGGATTCTCGGGCACCCGACCGGGGCATTTCTCGCTTCCCCAGAATCATCCGGGTGGCCGGTCCTTCACGGTTGCCTCAAGGCCCAGGTGCGCGACCCGGATTCTTCATGGATCACGCATCGCTGGACCGGGCCCAGATGTTGATGTTCGCCTCGGTCGCATAGCGGTCGATCTCGGCCAGTTCGCTTTCGTCGAAGCTCAGGTTCTCCAACGCGCCGAGGTTGTCGTTCAGCTGGACGACGCTGCTCGCTCCTATCAGCGCCGACGTGACCCTCGGGTCGCGCAGCGTCCATGCGATGGCCATCTGCGCGAGGGTCTGCCCACGCCGCTCAGCTATGTCGTTTAGGGCCCGCACCCTGGCGAGATTTTCTTCGTTCAGCATCTCGCCCGTCAGAGAGCCGCCCTTGCCGGCGCGTGAGTCTTCGGGAACGCCCTTGAGGTAGCGACCGGTGAGCAATCCTTGTGCGAGGGGCGAGAACACAATGCAGCCGATGCCGTTCATTCCGAGCACTTCGAGGACGCCGTCTTCGATCCACCGGTTCAACAGGGAGTACGAGGGTTGGTGGATCAACAGCGGAGTTCCCATGTCGCGAAGGATCTCGACCGCCTCGTGCGTTCGCTCGGCGGAGTACGAGGAAATGCCTGCGTACAGCGCCTTGCCCTGTCGCACCGCCGCGTCGAGGGCTCCCATCGTCTCCTCCAAACGCGTGTCGGGATCGAAGCGGTGCGAATAGAAGATGTCGACGTAGTCGAGCCCCATTCGCAGCAGGCTCTCGTCGAGACTGGCCACCAGGTACTTGCGCGAACCCCCCTCCCCGTACGGACCCGGCCACATGTCGTATCCCGCCTTGGTCGAGATGATCAGCTCGTCCCTGTAGGCGCGCAGGTCCGTGTTCAGAATGCGACCGAAGTTCTCCTCGGCCGAACCATAGGGAGGTCCGTAGTTGTTCGCGAGATCGAAGTGTGTGATACCGACGTCAAAGGCCCTCAGGAGGATGGCTCGCTGCGCATCAAGCTGGCGATCGTGACCGAAGTTCTGCCACAGGCCGAGGGAGACGGCGGGTAGAAGCAGTCCACTCGAACCGCACCGGCGATACCGCATCGAGTCGTACCGGTTCGCTACCGGGGCATAGGTCATGCTGTGAAGCCTCCCACCTCTCGTTCGGTGAGCTCACATCGTAGGTCGGAGCGCGGAGCGGGCAAGCCGGATACCGTCGCGACGGGACAAAGTCATTTCGTCAGCAAAGCACAAGGAAGTCGGGCTACTAATCCGGCCGTCTGACGCGAACCTCGGAGGAGGCATGGACTATCCCCGCTTTGATCTAGATGGGCAGGTAGCGTTCGTAACCGGGGCAAGTCGCGGAATCGGACGCGACCTTGCCAAGGCCATGGCCCATGCGGGTGCTCGGGTGCTGGCAACGGCCCGCTCGCTCGATGACCTTGATTCTCTCGTGGCCGAGGTCGGTGCCGAGGGCGGTGAAGCGCACGCGATGTCCCTCGATGTTCGGGACCGAGCCGCCGTCGACACAGTCGTCCAGGAGGCCGTGGACAAGTTCGGCCGGCTCGACGTCCTTGTCAACAATGCCGGTCTGGGAACCAACCACGATGCCCTTGCCGTCACCGAACAGGAGTGGGACGACGTGATGGCGGTCAATCTGCGGGGACTGTTCTTTGCATGCCAGGCGGCCGGGCGGCGGATGGTGGAGCGTCGCCACGGTCGCATCATCAACATGAGCTCGCAAGCCGGCCGCGTCGGCATCCGACGGCACGCCGCTTATTGCGCAAGCAAAGGTGGAGTAGAGCAGCTAACGCGGGTGCTTGCCCTCGAGTGGGCGCCCTTCGGGATCACCGTCAACGCAGTGGCACCCACCTACATTCGTACGCCGGGCACCGCGGAGCGGCTTGACGACCCGGCAACCCTGGCCGACATCGAGGCGCGCATCCCCGCAGGACGGGTCGGCTCGCCCATGGACGTCGCCGGCGCGGTGATATTCCTCGCGTCTTCAGCAGCCTCGCTGGTCACCGGCGCGGTGCTGGCCGTGGACGGAGGCTGGACGGCGCAGTAGCGCCGGCGGGGCTCAGTGCAAACTGCTCACCGCGTCCTCGGGAAGCCGAGATCGACCGCGCTTGTCGCCGGATCGGGCCATCTGGCCGTGACGACCTTCTGTCTCGAGTAGAAGGCAATTCCGTCCGGCCCGTACATATTCTGGTCGCCGAACAGCGAATTCTTCCATCCGCCGAACGAGTAATACGCAACCGGGACGGGGATCGGAACGTTCACGCCGACCATGCCGCAGACCACGTCGAACTGAAACTGACGAGCCGCACCGCCGTCGCGGGTGAAGATCGCAACGCCGTTGCCGTACTGGTTCTCGTTCACCAGGTGGAGCGCGTCGTCGTAGGTCGGAACCCGCACGACCGACAGTACGGGGCCGAAGATCTCGTCTCGATAGGCGTCCATGTCCGGGGTCACGTCATCGAGCAGCGACGCACCGAGGAAGAACCCGTCGCGTTCGTAAACCTCGGCCTGCCTACCATCGGCGACGACCGTCGCGCCCTGCTCGGCTCCAGAGTCCAGATACGACGCGACGCGATCGCGGTGTTCGCGGGTAACGAGTGGTCCCATTTCGGACTCGGGATCGGATCCATCGCCGACTCTTATCTTCGGCAGTCGATCGCGGATCGCGCCGACAAGCGGGTCGGCGATGTCGCCCACGGCAACAACCACGGAGACCGCCATGCACCGCTCGCCGGCCGAGCCGTAGCCGGCGGAGACGGCGGCGTCGGCAGCCATGTCGACGTCTGCATCGGGCAAGACGACCATGTGGTTTTTCGCTCCGCCCAATGCCTGTACTCGCTTGCCGTTCCGTGTGCCTGCTTCATAGATGTGTCGGGCCACCGGTGTCGATCCGACAAAGCTCACCGCAGCGATTGTCGGATGCTCGAGGATGCGATCGACGGCCACCCGATCACCCTGCACCACGTTGAACACGCCGTCGGGAAGTCCCGCCTCCCTGAGCAACTCCGCGATGACAAGCGACGCGCCGGGATCCTTCTCGGACGGCTTCAGCACGAACGTGTTTCCGCAGGCAATGGCGTTGGCGAACATCCACATCGGGACCATCGCGGGGAAGTTGAAGGGCGTGATGCCGGTGACCACACCGAGCGGCTGACGGATCGAGTAGACGTCGACTCCGCTCGATGCCTGCTCGCTGAAACCCCCCTTTAGCAGGTTTGGAATGCCGCAAGCGAACTCAACGTTCTCGAATCCCCTGGCGACCTCGCCCATCGCGTCGGACAGCACCTTGCCGTGCTGGGAGGTGATCACGGCAGCGATGTCGGTGCGGTGCTCATCGAGCAGGCTGCGGATGCGGAACATGATCTCGGCGCGCCTCGACAGCGATGTCGCACGCCACGCGGGGAAGGCATCCGCTGCTGCTTCGACCGCGAGATCGACCTCCTCCACGCTTGCGAGGCCGACCTCGTGTGTCTGCTCTCCGGTTGCCGGGTTGAAAACGGGCCCGTAACGGCCGGATTCGCCGGGGACGAGCTTCCCTGCGATGAAGTGGCTAATGCGATCCATGGCCGTCAACTCCTCTTATCTTGTCGATCCTTCGGCGGTGAGCAAAGGGCATCGGGGGTCCGGGGCGAGGTCGTCGAGGAACTCGAGCAGCCACTCGTGGGCTGGATCAAAAGAGATCCGCCACGCGCGCTCGGCGGGCCCCGCCATAACATTGAGGTAATACATCGTATGCCCGGGAGCGGCGACGCAAGGTCCGTGGTACCCCCGCGGGACCAGGAACACGTCCCCGTCGCGCACCGTGACGCTGGCGTCGATCTCACCGTCTGGGGTGTAAGTGCGGTGGAACCCGAACCCGCCCGCTCCCCGAATGCGGAAGTAGTAGATCTCCTCCAGCGGGATCTCCAGCTCCGTGTGCTCATCGTGCTTATGGGGTGGAAAAGATGACCAGTTTCCGTCGGGGGTGAGGACCTCGACGGCGATGAGCCTCTCCGCATCGAAGGCGTCCGCCGCCATGAAGTTGTTGACCTGTCGGGTGGCCTGGCCTCCGCCCCGCACCTCAACCGACACTGCACGGGCCGGGACGTATGCGGCGTCCAGCCGGCGGTCGGCGCGCGCCCCCGGCACGGCGAACTCCCCTCCGCCCGAGGTCGTCACGACGGCTTCGCTTCCGGGCGGCAGGTAGACAAAGTCGCTCACGCGGTCGAACACGTCGCGCCGCCCCGCGAGGTCGAAAGTGCGCCCGCCGACTTCCACACGGCAGGATCCGGCGAGAGGCAGGATCGCCGCTTCGACGCCGTCCAGCACGAGCGATCTGCGCTCGCCCGAGCGCAGCGAAAGCACTTGCAGTCCGGTGAAGCTCCAGCCCGCGTCCTCGGGAGTGATCTCGACCGGGTCGCTGCCCCGAGCCGCAGATCCGGCAGGTCGATAGAGCTCATCCATGCTGCCACCCGACGCAGCGGCCGGTGCCACCGGTAATGAGCGGAGTATCGTGTCGGCCACGGTGAGGCGACGGAAGCTGGCGCTCCTTCTGGTGTCCATGACCTTGATGGTCCTCGCCGCAACGGACACCGTGGACACGACCGAGGCGCGACCGACTGTGGCCATCGCCGAAGGGGTTCCCGGCGACTTCGAGGATCTGGCTCTTGCCACTTGGGTGGTCTTCACGGAGGCCTTTCCGGCGCGACGAGACTGTCTTGCGCCGGTGACCGTGGACGTCGCCAGGGAGCTGGACGACCTCGCCGCGTACGACCCCAGCCGACGGCTCGTTACGGTCCGGATCCCCGGAACTGAACCCAATCTGCGGGCCTCCCTCGTACACGAGTTCGCCCACCACCTCGAGTTCACGTGCCCTGCCCAGCGAGCTCTCCGACCCTCGTTCCTCGCCGCCCAAGGCCTCTCGAGGGATGCGCCGTGGTTCAAAGGAGCGACCTGGGAGCGGACGCCGTCGGAACAGTTCGCAGAGGCGACGACCGAGTTCGTGCTCGGCCGTCGCAGCGCGCACGTGCCGATGGTGGTGACGGCCCAGGCGGTACAAACCGTTAGGACCTGGGCGAGGGGGAACTGAGTCAGGCATCGCCAAGGAACCCGCGTACCTGGCCCTCATCCGGCATCGCATCCGCGCATGCGAGTTGTCCGGCCACATACGCGCCCGCGCCGTTGGCGAAACGGATCGTGCTCACGACGGCCCAGCCCTCGAGCAACCCGTGGCACAGGGCCGCACCGAAGGCATCGCCCGCGCCGAGTCCGCACACGACCTCAACGGGCACTGAAGCAATGCGCTCCATGCCTCCCTTCCACGCCACTAAGACGCCGTCTGGCCCTAGCTTCACGACGGCCAGCTCCAGCCCCACCCCAAGCAGGCGATCGGCGAGCTGCTCCGGCGTCCCATCGCCCACGGCAATCGCCGCCTCCTCGCGGTTCCCGACGGCGACGGTTGCCAGATCTAGCGCGCGAAGCTGTTGCTTGGCCGCATCCTCGGGTGAGGCCCAGAACATCTCCCGATAGTCGAGGTCGTGAACGGTTATCGGTGACATCTCGCGCGCCTCGAGCGCGGCCAGCGTGGCGGAGCGGCTGGGTTCATCCGAAAGCCCTGTACCGGTTGTCCAGAAGACATGTGCCGCGCGGATAGCGTCAAAATCGAGCTCATCCACGGTGACGTTCATGTCGGGTGCCTTCGGCTCCCGGTAGAACAGAATCGGGAATGAATCGGGCGGGAAGATCTCACAGAAGGCAAGAGGTGTGCGAAGCGACGGATCGACTCCCACGTAACGGTCGTCAACTCCGAACTCGCGCAACGCCCGTCGGACGTACTCGCCGAAGCCATCCTGCCCGACTTTCGTTATCACCCCGGCGCGGTGTCCGTAGCGGGCTGCCCCGACCGCAACGTTAGTGGGGCTTCCGCCAAGAGACTTGGCGAAGGTCCGAACCTCTGCCAGTGCAACGCCGCTCTGCTCTGGGTACAGATCCACGCTTATACGCCCCATGCTCAGGACGTCGTAAGGGCCGTTTACATCAGGCACCTGATTGGTCCACCTGCTGCTCAAGCTCTAGTGCCGCCTGGCGCAGGGCTTCGCCCACCTCGTCTCGGCCGGCCGCTCGCTCGAGCTCGTGAGCCAGGTTCTCGAGCTCCTCGCCGCCGGCCATCATCTGCACGAGTGATTCGAGAGCCAGATCCATTTTTGCGTAGTCCCCGTAGACCTGGCCGCGACGAAGGATCACGAAGTGGTCGCCCACGGGATAAGCGTGCTGAGGGTTGTGGGAGATGAATATGACTCCGATTCCCCGCTGCTTGGCCTGAACGATGTATCGGAGCACAACGCCTGCCTGCTTCACGCCGAGGGCGGCAGTCGGCTCGTCGAGGATCAGTACCTTTGCCCCAAAGTAAACGGCGCGCGCAATCGCGATGGACTGACGCTCGCCTCCTGAGAGGGTTCCGACGGGTTGTTCCGGGTCGCGGATGTCGATTCCCATCTTTCGGAGCTCGTCGCGTGTGGTTCTCTGCGCGAATCCGACGTTGTATCGGCGAACCGGGCCCCAGCCCTTGGTGGGCTCAGAACCGAGAAAGAAATTGCGCCAGACGGAGAGGAGCGGGATCATCGCGAGATCCTGGTAAACGGTTGCGATGCCGCGCTCCAGCGCCTCGCGCGGGGAACTGAAGTCCATAGGTTCGCCTTCGAACAGGTATTCACCCTCATCCGGTTTGTATACGCCCGAGAGCGTTTTGATGAGTGTGGATTTTCCTGCGCCGTTGTCGCCGAGAAGACAAGTCACCTCGCCAGCGCGTACGAACATCGACACGTCTTTCAACGCGACGACACTCCCGAAGTACTTCGACATACCTTGGACTTCAAGCAGGGGACTCGCTGTCGAACTCATCGTTGCGCCGCCTTGAGTCTGATGTAGTTGTTGAAGATCACCGCCAACACCAGCACGCCGCCGACAAAGACTTGGTACCAGTCGCCGCCGATCCCCGTGATGACGATTCCTTGCTGAACCATGGCGAAAATCAATGCACCGAGTGCTGCCCCGACGGCAGATCCGTAACCGCCGGTGAGGAGACACCCTCCGACGACCGCGGCGATGATCGCCTCGAACTCCTGGCCCGTACCTCGCAACGCGTCGGCCCCAGTGAAGTCCACGGCCTGAATCAGCGCGACGAGGAACGCCGCAAAGGCGGTTGTGACGAACAGCGCCATCTTCACGAGCTTCGTCGGCACGCCGACGTTGCGGGCTGCGTCGACGGCGCCCCCGGTTCCGAAGATCCAGTTGCCCGGCCGCGTGCGAAGAAGAACCCATGTCGCCAGTGCCGTGACGGCAATCCACCACACGATGGAGAGGTTGAAGTTGCTCCCGAACAGCGTGATCTTGACGGCGAGGAGCTTTTCCGCCAGCTCAAAGCCCGAGACGTCATCGAGCCGCCCGAGCTGCGTGCGGTTGGTCCTTAGCCTCGTGACGGCGATCGTGAGCCCTCGGAAGATGAAGAGCGTACCCAACGTGATGATGAACGACGGCAGCCTGGTGGTTACAACCAGCCATCCGTTGACGATGCCCGCAAGGGCGGCCAGGAACAGCGCGAACAAGACGGCCGGCCACAACGCCCATCCGAATCCGCCCGCTTCCGACGGGGTCACGAGCACCATGATCGACATGCCCGCGAACCCAACGATCGAGCCTATCGACAGGTCGAACTCGCCGGCGATCATCAACAGGGCGACCGCCACGGCCAGAATGCCGAGTGGGGCCGCACGGTTCAGGATGGCCGCGGTTGTGGTCGAACTGACGAAGTTGTTGTCATAGGCAATGACGGCGAAGAAAACCCATACGACAATGAGGCCCGCGATAGCCCCGAGTTCCGGGCGCGATAAGAGCCTGGAGAGCGCGCTGACGTGGCGGATTCGCTCGTCTGTGGCCGCGGGGGGCGGTGGTGCCGTCTGCGTCGCCATATGCCTCCCTCCCTTCCGCCTGGTCCGAGGGGGCCTGCAGGTCTGCAGGCCCCCGTCCTCCTAATCCGTCTTAGCGAAGTCCGTCTTCCGAATATTGGATGACGTCCGCCGCCTGTTCCTGGGTCACGATCTGGGGGCCGGTGAGGACCACGCGATCGACGCTTCCCAGCGGCAGGGCGCCGGTCTCCAGATACTTGGTCAAGAACACGATCGGTAGATAGCCCTGCAAGTACTGGGCCTGATCGATGGCGAACAGCATGTTGCCCGTGTCGATCTCTTCGAGGACCCTCGGCGACAAGTCGAACGTGGCGAACGCGATGTCGCCCAACGTGCCGGCCTGATCGAGCGCTTCGAGCGTCGGCTCTGCACCGGTGGGCCCCAAGGTCAGGATCCCGTCGATCGAGTCGTCGGATTGCAGGGCGCCGGCTATCGTCTCCGTGGCGCCGGCCGGGTCGTTGAGGTCGACAGGGATAACCTCGCCCTCCTGTCCGAGACCTTCAAAGAAGCCCTCGCAGCGAAGGTCGAGCGCGACGTTACCGACCTCTTGGTTGATGCACACGGCGTTCTGCACGCCCTCTTCCGCGAATCGCTGACCCGCGATCAGGCCGGCCTCTCGCTCGGTTTGACCAACGTGTGCCAGTACGCCGAGGTCGGCGAACACATCGCTACCGGAGTTCATCGAGATAACCGGGATGTCGGCGTCGACGGCCGCCCGGATCGAGTCCCCCAGCGCGTCCGCGTCGGGGACGCTCACAACGAGGCCGTCCGGTTCGGATGCAACTGCCGCATCGATGAGCTCGCTCATCTGGACCATGTCGAAAGTGTCCGGCGCCTGATACTCGACCTCCACCCCCATGTCCTCGGCGGCCGCGTCGGCGCCGTTGGCGGCCACCGACCAGAACGGGTCGGATGCCTGGCCGTGCGTGACGACCACGAACCGGAAGTCCCGCTGCCTGACCGCGTCGCCATCGCCGTTGCCACCGTCACCATCCCCGGTGCAGGCCGCCCCCAGCAGGGCCATAACGAGCAACAGCCCTGCCCATTTGCGAAGCTTCATTCTCCCTCCCTTTCTCTCGAGCGGCGTCTCTCACACCGCTCTCGCTCTCCGATTACCTAGATGCGCTCGTCTCGGTCTCCAGGGTCCTCCGCAGGAACTCGAGGCTCGCGACCGCGTCCCGCATCGGGCCCGCGCCATCCTCCGGGCTTGTCTCGAGGACCGCATCCTGCTCGAGCACGTACCAGCCTCGATACCCCGAATGCTCGAGCACACGGACAATGCCCGCTACGTCGACGTCTCCGGCGCCCAGGGGCCGGTACAACTCGCGGCGCACGGCGTCGCGATAGCCCACTCTTCCGGTTCTCACTTGCTCGGCAAGATCACTGGCGACGTCTTTGAGGTGCACGTGCGAAACGCGATTCCGGGCGACGCGCGCGACCTCCCCCGGGTCCGCGCCGCCGATCATCAGATGCCCGGTGTCGATGCACACCGACACAGGTGATGATTCGAGCACGCGCTGCAGTTGATTGTCGTCCTCGATGACTGTGCCGTGGTGCGGGTGGAGCGCGACGGACAGCGCACGCTCGGCTCCGATCTCGATGATGCGATCGAGTCCATGGATGAGCGTCTTCCATTCCTTCGGGTCGAGCTTGGCCGACCGGTCGTATCCGTCGCCGATTGCGGCGGCGAGTACCAGCACATCCGCCCCGCCGGCCGCAAGTAGATCGGCGGATTTGGCCGCCTGTACGAGCTCATCCGTCAATCGGTCTTCGCGATGCAGCATCACGGGAACAAAGCCGCCGACCAACCGGATGTCGTAGGAGGCGAGCAGGTCGCGAAGTCGCCCGGGCTCGATCGGCAGGTAGCCCGTCGGGCCCAACTCCGTGGCCCGTAGCCCGACTCTTGCCATCTCATGCAACACGCGCTCGGGGGAGAGCTGCCGGCCCCACCCCGGCACCTCGCACACACCCCACGATATGGGGGCTCCTGCGATCCGCTCCAGCGGACTCACGTGATTTCTTCCAGACGCACGGGCCGGTGCTCCTTTCGAGATCGCTCGCAGGCGAGCGCCACGCGCAATGCTTCAAGTGCGTCCGTCGCGGTGCACGGACTCTCTCGTCTAGCGCCGGCAACCTCGACGAAGGCCGCCATCTCGGCTTCGTAGGCCGCCCGGAACCGGTTTTGGAAGTTGGGGTAGGGATCGGTCGGAGCGGGCGCGGCCCCCGGTCCCACCGGCCGCAGCGGCATGCGCTCGTCCCAGCCGACGGCGACGCTGTCTCCGGATCCGAGAAGCTCCATCCGCACGTCATAGCCGAGCGGGTTGTGCCGGGTGACCGAGAGGACGGCAAGCGTGCCGCCGGAGAGCTTGAGCGTGGCGACCGCCGTGTCGACGTCCCCGTAGCGCTCGAACACAGGGAACCCGATTACCGCTCCGTCCGCGTATACCTCTTCGACCTCCTGGCCTGTCACGAAACGAAGTGCGTCGAAGTCGTGCACGCTGAAGTCCACGTAGATCCCACCGGAAACCGCGATGTAGTCCTCCGGCGGCGGAGCCGGGTCGTGCCCGGCCATGCGCACGACATAGACGGTGCCGAGGGAGCCATCCCGAACGAGGTCATGGGCGGCCCGATAGCCATCGTCGAACCGACGTTGGAAACCCATTTGAAAGGGGATCCCGGAATCCCGCACATGCTCCACGACTTCCACGGTCGATTTCAGGTCGAGGGAGATGGGCTTTTCGCAAAATGCTGGACGGCCGGCGTCGGCCGCGGCATGTACCAGCTCGGCGTGAGCGGACGTGGCGGCGGCGATAACGACCGCATCGACCTTCGCGAACAGGGTCTCCGTGGTCGGCACCGTATCGAGTCCCAGCTCGCCGGCAACCTGCACCGCTCGATCACGGTCGGCGTCGCAAAGGAGGACGGCGTCGACCTCCTCGAGCCCTGCAAGCGTTTCGGCGTGAACCATCCCCATGCGTCCCACCCCGATTACGCCGAACCGCATCCGCGTGCTCCTTGCTACTCGGAGGTCTTGGAACGTTCCAATCGACGGGGATGAAAAACGAGAAGACCCGACCCTATTGGAACGTTCCACCGCGGGGCGTAACATAAGCCCGCGGCGGTCGGGCTGTCAAGAGGCCGGCGCCCGGCGCCGATCCGCCGAGAGGCACATTCGGGAGGAGCAATGGACACGATTCGACTGACCGTCGCCCAGGCCATAGTGGGGTTCCTGACGGCCCAACGAACGGAAATCGAAGGCGAGGACGCCCCGCTCTTCCCCGGGGTGTTCGCGATTTTTGGGCACGGTAACGTCACGTGTCTGGGGGAGGCGCTCGAGGCGGTGGGGGACCGGATGCCGACCTGGCGGGGACAGAACGAGCAGACGATGGCGATGGCCGCCGTGGCGTATGCGAAGGCAACTCGACGTCGCCAGATCATGGTCGCCACGAGCTCTATCGGGCCGGGCGCAACCAACATGGTTACCGCCGCCGGGATCGCCCACGCGAACCGGCTGCCGCTACTCGTGCTGTCCGGAGACACGTTTGCGAGCCGTATACCCGACCCCGTGCTCCAGCAGGTCGAGCACTTTCACAACCCAACGGTCGGCGTGAACGATGCGTTCCGTCCGGTGACCCGCTACTGGGACCGGATCGTGCGTCCCCAACAGATCCTCCACTCGCTTCCGCAGGCCGTTGCGACCTTGCTCGACCCGGCCGACTGTGGCCCCGCGTTTCTGGGGCTCCCGCAGGACGTACAGGCCGAGGCCTTCGACTTCCCGACGGTGTTCTTCGAACCTCGGGTGCATCGGATTCGCCGGCCCGGCCCCGACCCGGAAGAAATCCGGACGGCTGCAAACATCTTGCGTTCAGCCCAGCGTCCCCTTTTGATCGCGGGAGGCGGTATTCACTACTCAATCGCAACCGCCGAACTCGCTGCGTTTGTCGAGCGCCACAACATTCCGGTAGTGGAGACCGTGGCTGGGAAGTCGTCACTCGTGTGGGAGCATCCCTGCCTTGCGGGCCCGATCGGAGTGACCGGCAGCACGTCGGCCAACGCGCTGGCAGGCGACGCCGACGTGGTATTCGCGGTAGGGACCCGACTCCAGGACTTCACGACGGGGTCGTGGAGTATCTTTCGCGATGACGACCTTCGCCTCATTTCCCTCAATGTTGCACGCTACGACGCCGGCAAGCACAGAGCCATCCCTGTGGTCGCGGATGCCCGGCGAGGCCTCGAGGACATCTCCGCCGCGCTCGGTTCCTGGCGCGCCCCGAGTGCATGGATGGAGCGAGCGCATGACGAATACCGGTCCTGGAACGAATACCTCGACGAGGCCGCAGCTCCTCCGGAGGCGGGAAGAACGCCATCGTACGCGGCCGTGATCCGTGCCGTGAATACATCAGCCGAGCCCGGCGACTATGCGCTCGCGGCGGCGGGTGGTTTTCCTGGAGAGCTCAACAAGCAATGGCGTTCGTTGGGCGTCGGAACGTTCGATTGCGAGTACGGCTTCAGCTGCATGGGCTACGAGATCGGCGGCGCGTGGGGTGCGGCGATGGCCCTTGCCGATCGGACGGTGATTTCGTTCTGTGGCGACGGCTCGTATCTGATGGCCAACTCCGACGTGTACAGCTCGGTGCTGTCGGGTCACAAGTTCATCCTCGTCCTGTGCGACAACGGCGGATACGCGGTCATTAATCGGCTGCAGGTATTCAAAGGCGGTGCACCGTTCAACAACCTCTTGGAAGACGTGCGGGCCAAGGACCTGGTGCGAGTCGACTTCGCCAAGCACGCGGAAGCATTGGGGGCGCGAGTGGAGATCGTGTCCACGCTCGGCGAGCTGGAGCCGGCTCTGGAACGAGCTCGTGCCTCGGATCGAACGGCCGTTATCGTGATCGAAACCGATCCTGATACGTGGACCGGCGGCGATGCATGGTGGGATGTTGGGGTCCCCGAAGTCTCGGAGCGTGAGGCGGTTCGCGTCGCCAAGGCCGAACACGAGGCCGAGCGCAAACTCCAACGGGTGGGAGTGTGACCCACGAAACGGCCGGTTCTGCGACGGCTCGCACGAGGCAGCACGATCATCCCACCATCCTCGATGTGGCCGAGCGGGCGGGGGTCTCCAAGTCCCTGGTTTCGCTCGTCTTGCGGGGCTCTCCGCGCGTGAGTGAAGAGAAGCGTGCGGCCGTTCTGCGGGCGGCGGACGAGCTCCGATACAGACCGAATGCCGTCGCTCGCAGTCTCGTAAACAAACGGAGCTTCCTGATCGGCGTGATGCTGTCCGATCTGCACAACCCGTTCTTCGTGGAAATAGTCGATGGAATCGAAGAGGAGGCTCGCACGGCGCAGTACAGCGCCCTGTTCAATACGGGGGGCCGCACGGCCGAGGGTGAGTCGGTCGCAATCGAGACCCTTCTTCAGCTCCGTACGGACGGCATCATTCTCGCGAGCCCCGTGCTTCCGTCACGGGAAATACGTTCGGCCGCAGCCACGACCCGGGTCGTGTTAGTCGCGCGTCCCTCGCGATGGCCGGAAGTTGATTCGGTTGCAAACGACGACAGGGCGGGTGCTCGTATGGCGGTCGGGCACCTGTTCGAACTCGGCCATCGCACCATCGCACACATCGACGGCGGCCAGGGCGCCGGGGCAACCGCACGGCGCGCCGGATA
This sequence comes from Actinomycetota bacterium, assembly GCA_050694175.1. GTDB lineage: Bacteria > Actinomycetota > CADDZG01 > CADDZG01 > WHSQ01 > JBOGXA01. The sequence goes on along the minus strand of JBOGXA010000012.1, from coordinate 29,820 downwards.
CGGCGATGCGATGCGGAGTTATGGGCTCGACGGCGAGTCGCTTGTCGTGCAGGGCGACTACACGGAGGAGGGTGGGACGGCTGGTGTGTCGCAGCTCCTCAGCGCGGGCTCACGACCCTCCGCGATCTTCGCGGCCAACGACCTGGCGGCGATAGGTGCGCTGCACACCCTCGAGAAAGAAGGCTTGCGAGTCCCCGAAGATGTGTCGCTAATTGGTTACGACAACACCAGTCTGGCCGCGCTCGGCCACATCAATCTCACAACCATCGATCAGCCCCGACGCGAGATGGGCGCGACGGCGGTCAGATTGTTTCTTGATCGACTAGATGGGAGCCGAGCGCGTGCGCGCCACGTGTTGGTGCAACCGAAGCTGGTAGTTCGGGGAACAACGGCGCCGCCGCCGAGCAGACGTACAAGCGAATTCCGAGATCGATAGGTTACGTCCCCGAGGACGCTAGGGAGGCTTTTCCCGCCATTCAGGCGGATTCCCCATCGGTTTTCAGTCAGAAAGCGGTTGTGTCACACCCCCTCCCTAGAGTGGAGCCGTCGGTTGCGGACTCAGACGGGAAGGATCCATGCTCGCCCGAACCAGATCGATGGCCCTCGTCGGGGCGGAGGCCCGGCTCGTCGACGTCGAGGTGTCGGTCTCTTCGACCGGCCTGCCGGGCTTCTCCATCGTCGGGCTCCCGGCGAAGTCGGTGCGCGAAGCCGAGCATCGAGTCCATGCTGCGGTCGAATGCATCGATGAGAAGTGGCCGGGCGGCCGCAAGGTCGCCAATCTGGCACCCGGTGGCCTCCGTAAGGAGGGTGCCCACTTCGACCTCGCGCTCGCGGTCGGAGTCCTCGCCGCCAACAACGCCATAACTCACGACGCTCTCGACGGCTGGATCGTCGCCGGCGAGCTCGGCTTCGACGGCTCGGTTCGTCCCGTCCGGGGCGTCCTCGCGGCCGCAATCGCAGCCAGGCGCGCGGGGGCGCGGGGGTTGATCTGCCCCCACGCGAACGCGCCCGAGGCATCCCTTGTCGACGGCATCGAGACCGTCGCGGTCAAAACCCTCCAGGAGTGCGTCGGGTTCCTGCGTGGGTCGTGGACGCCGCCGGCGCCGGCGTCCGCTCAACCCGCGCCCGCTCCCGCCTACGAGGACATGTCCGAGGTGCGCGGCCACAGTGAAATCAAACAGACGGCGGAGATCGTGGCCGCCGGCGGTCACAACCTCCTGCTGATCGGCGCGCCCGGATCTGGAAAGACGATGCTCGCCAGCCGGCTGCCGGGAATCCTCCCGTCGATGTCGGCGGACGAGTCGTTGGACACGACGTGCGTGTACTCGGTTGCGGGGCTCCTCAACGAGAAAGCATCGTTGATCACGGCGCGGCCGTTTCGCTCGCCGCACCACAACGTGTCGCCGGCCGGTCTGATCGGTGGCGGACCCGGACTGCCTCGACCCGGGGAGATCAGCCTCGCCCACAACGGCGTCCTCTTCCTGGACGAGCTGACTCTCTATCGCCGCGACGTGTTGGAGAGCTTACGGGCACCGCTCGAGGAAGGATGTGTTCGCATCGCCCGCAGCGGGGGCGTCATCCGGTTTCCGAGCCGCTTCTCCCTAGTGGCCGCGATGAACCCATGCCCGTGCGGCTACTCCGGCGACCGCGGACGCGAATGCGGCTGCTCGGCGCAAGACATTGCCCGCTACAACTACCGGCTGTCCGGACCGTTGATGGATCGCATCGACATCTCCGCGTCCATGTACCGGCCGGCGCGCCATGAGCTGATGGCGGGTCCGGCGGGTGAGTCGTCGGCTGCGATCAGAGAGCGCGTCGAGATGGCGCGTCTCGTCCAGGGACAGAGGTACGGATCTGTGGGCGTGACCAACGCAAGCTGCCCCGCTGCGCTCCTCCACGAGACGGCGGAGTTGTCGCCGCGCGCACGCGAGTTGCTCTCCGACGCGCTCGACGGTCGCAATCTGTCGGCACGCGGCATGGTCAGATCGGTGCGCGTCGCGAGAACGATTGCCGACCTCGCCGGTTCTGCGGCGATAGCACCCGACCACATGCTACGAGCGCTTGGCTTCCGGATGTTCCGAGAGCTCCAGGCGGTTGGGTCGTGAATCCCCGGATCATCACTCCCCGCGCCAACGAGTGGCCCCCACAGCTCAACGAGCTCGCGCCGGACGCCCCGCGCAAGCTTTATGCGGCGGGCCTCCCGCTCGACCTCGGGCGCAGGTCGATCGCGGTCGTCGGATCGCGCCGCCCGACGGCCGCGGGGATAGAGGCGGCCCAGCGTCTGACCCACGGCCTCGCCGAGGCCGGGTTCGCGATCGTGTCCGGACTTGCCGTCGGCATCGACACCGTCGCCCACCACACGGCCCTCGAGGCGGGCTCCTACACCGTCGCGGTGCTCGGGTGCGGACTCGACGTGAATTACCCGCAGCGCAACGCGTCGTTGCGCAACCGCATCGCCGAGTGCGGGACGCTTGTGACCGAGTACGAGCCCACGACACAGCCGATCGCCCACAACTTCCCGAGGCGCAATCGCATAATCGCCGGACTCGTCACCGCGGTCCTGTTCGTCGAGGGCGGCGCCACGAGCGGGGGGCGCATCACGGCGCGCCTCGCTCTCGATGCGAACCGCAACGTGTACGCGGTGCCCGGCAGCATCCGCAACCCGATGGCTTCCGGCCCCAACGAGCTGATCCGGACCTCTCAGGCCCTGCTCGTGACCGACGTCGCCCACATCTTCGACGATCTCGCATCCGATCTCGACTTCTCCGACGCGCACGCCGCACCCCTGCCCGTGAGGCCCGACGTTGTCCTCACGGATATCGAGGAGGCGATCCTTGCCTATCTCGACGACGTGCCGTCGCCCGTCGATGCGGTCGCGATCGACATCGACGTCCCCGTCGGCGACGTCGGCCTGGCCCTGTCTGGGCTCGAGCTCCGGGGCCTCGCATCACGCCACCCCGCGGGCTACTACATCTCCGGCCGCGGCGCGCGGGTCAGGACTGGCTGAGCGACGTGCCCCAGGTTGCGGGTTTAGGTACTAGTAACTGACCCTCCTCCCGGGTCTGTGCGCCCGTTCCCTATGCTCGGTAAATGCGTGTGAACAGCAAATCTGGGAGCACTTCAGGAAGCAGTCGCCGTGGATTCCTGGTGCACTTAGGCAGCGCCGTGGTGATCGGCACCCTGCTCGCCGTTGAGATAGCCGCCGTCGTGCTCTGGGCGCACGGCGACATCCTCGCCGGATGGGCCTCTGGTTTGAGATCATCGGTTTCTACAGTCTCGCCCCTAGGGTTCGTTTCCCGCACGCGGGTCCTGCGCAACTTCGACGAGAACATTGAGGAGGACTTGACCTCGGGCAACCTGCCGGATTTCCTGAGAGCGAACTTCCTGCTCGTTGCCCTGCTCTTCCTATTCCTCTCGACTGTGTTTGGCCCCGCGCGCTCTTCACCCGGGACCACCCAGCAATCAGATCCCGAGGAGGGTGCGCGCGCAGAGCCTCGGCGCCGCCACTATCGTGACCTATTCAAAGTCGGATACGTATTCGTTGCTCCTGTGGGGAGTGTCCTCGCCGCGATCATGGTGTCGATCATCTGGATTCTCTTTGCGATCCCTTATTTCGTCCTGGTCGTTCCGATCAGGTTCCTCCTCCGGCTTTTTGGTCGCCAGTCCGCGGCCAGATCAGATGCTCGTGCCGTTCACCGGACGCTGTTTGATGCCGTAATCGCAGTTTGGGGCGCGCTGTTCGTCACGCTGCGAAGCGCTCTTGAGGTGCTGGCAATATTCTTGGTGCTCGCCGTGTTCGTCCCGTTTCACTATCTCGTCGTGATGCCGGTGTCGTACCTCGCGTACTTGATCGCTTCAAGAATCACGAAAGAACTGATGGATGCTACAAGTAGTAGTGACCTTGCGGTCGTTCACTCTGAATCTCCCTCCAAGAAACAGACCGTGTTGGCTCTGCGCGACATGGCCGAGGAGGACTCGCTCGCCTTCAAGAGCTTCCTCATTCGGTGCCTCCGCCGTAGTCGTGGGCTTGACCGGCAGGATTCTCGCTCTCTTTGCCTGAGGCATCCTCGGAACTTGATTGTGGAGCCGTTCGACTGGCATTCCCGGCCTTTACCCTCATCGAGCGACGCTGAGGCGACCGTACGCGTACCGACTCTTGGGGCTGCCTGCCTGGGAGAATTGTTCCTCTGACGCTTAGTGCCCTCGATAACATTGCTTAGCTGAAGAGTTCACCGGGGGAGGCGCAGTCGATGGAGTACCGAAAACTCGGGAACGCCGGGACGGTCGTGTCCACGTTCTGCTTGGGCACGATGACGTTCGGGACCGAGAGCGAAGAGAAGGTCGCTCACGAACAACTCGATCGCTTCGTGGAGAAGGGGGGCAACTTCGTCGACACCGCGAATGTCTACTCGAGCGGCGAATCCGAGACGATCATCGGGCGGTGGATCGCGGCTCGGCCCGGGGCGCGCGACCGGGTGGTGATCGCAACCAAGGGCCGTGTCGCCACGGGAAGCGGACCCAACGACGCCGGGCTCTCCCGCATGAACCTTATCCGGGCGTTGGACGCCAGCCTCAGGCGGCTCGGCGTCGATGTCATCGACCTCTATCAGGCGCACGCGTGGGATCCGTTGACACCGATCGAGGAGTCCCTGCGGTTCTTCGACGACGCCGTGCGCGCAGGCAAGATCTTGCACGTGGGAGTCAGCAACTTCATCGGGTGGCAGCTGCAAAAGGCCGCCCTTCTAACCCAGCACCTCGGTTTGGCCCCCATCGTCACACTGCAGCCGCAATACAACCTGCTTCAGCGCGCCGTCGAGTTCGAGCTCACTGAGGTCTGCGTCAACGAGAGCATTGGCATCCTGCCGTGGTCACCGCTCGCAGGAGGGTGGCTCACCGGCAAGTACCAAAGAGATAGGCGACCGACCGGCGCGAGCCGTTTGGGCGAGGACCCCGAGCGCGGCATGGAGGCCTACGCGCCGCGCAATGCGGAGGAGCGCACCTGGGAGGTCATCGACATGGTTCGGTCTGTTGCCGAGGCGCGTGGCATCTCGATGGCACAGGTGGCCCTGGCCTGGCTGGTCGACCGCCCGGCAGTGTCCTCGGTCATTCTTGGCGCGCGGACTGTTGAGCAGCTCGACGACAACCTGGGGGCGGCGCACCTGCACCTGTCGGCGGAGGAAACGGACCGGCTGGACGTAGCCAGCACCCCGATCGTGGACGAATACCCGTACGGAGCCCTCGGAGTGAGCCAGCGCGACCGCACGCTGCCCGCTCCTTGAACCTCCCCACCGGCCAGACGAGTTCTAAGGACGTTGGATCGCATAGATGACACTCGGGTAGTCATCGAGAATGGTCGTCTTCTCGGCGTGCATCCCGATGTTCTCCGCGACGCGCCGCGACGCGAGGTGATCCGGATGGATGACGGCTACTAGCCGGGACAGCTCGAACTGTCCGAACGCCAGGTCGCGGGTCGCGATGGCAGCCTCGGTCGCGATTCCTTGGTTCCATGACGTTTTCCTTGTGTGCCAGCCGATCTCTGTTTCCGAAGCGCCCTCAAGGGCTAAAGGTCGTATTCCGCAGTACCCGAGAAAGTCTGCAGTGGCGACGGACTCGATGAACCAGAAACCGAACCCGTGCTTTTCGTACAGGGCGAGATTCCGCGTGATCCATGCGAACGCTTCATCTCTAGTCTTGGGACGTGGGTAGAACCGCATTTGGTCCTCGTCTGCGACCATCGCAGCGAGGTCGTCGAGGTCCTCCTCCTGGAACTCGCGTAGCCTAAAGCGGGGCGTTACTAGGATCGCCTGCATTAACTTGATTCTCGCGGACCTCGCCGCTACCTCTCTGGCGCCTGCTGCCCCGGTAAAGGAAGGTTCAGGGCCCGTTGGAACGACGAGAGATTCGGGTTCGGGCCTGGTGGGCCGCTCGATTGAAGAGGCGGACGGCCGGGTCACCGACGCTTGGTGACTCCGTTGCACCCCGGACGGCGGGCCCCTCGTCCTCGATGCCCTCTGCAGCCAAGGCATCTCTTACTTTGTTGCCGATGACCTCGAGCTGGCGGCTGTACTCGTCCTCTGCTTCAGGAGGCAACTCCTCGACGACGGCCCTTTCTCTGTCAAGTGGCGGAGGAGTTGGATCGGGCAGGTCCTCTGGCCCCCGCGGCGCGCTCAGCGACGCGAGGTGTTCAAAGGTATTGGCGTGCTCGTCGCGGGCCGTCAGTGGGGGAGCATCCGGTGCGAAGAGCCTCCGGACGGTCGCAACAATGCTGCTGTGGTCGTACACACGGTCGTCAACGGTCGCGCGCGGGATCAGCGGTGAAACGACGACCGTCGGGACGCGGGGTCCAAGCATCCGAAAAGCGAAGCGCGCGGTCGTGCGCTCGATGAAGAACGCAATGATCCGTCGAGTCAGCCGGAGGCGTTTCAAGGGCTTAGGTGCCGGCATGCGTGTCGGCGGAGGGACGTGGTCGTAGAGGCCGCCGTGCTCGTCGTATGTGATCACGAACATTGTCTTCGAGAAGACGTCCCGCTTCTTCTTCAGCGCGCTGTAGATCTGAGAGATCAGTTGCTCACCGCGAACGAAGTCGACCCCTTTTGATGACGGCCTGTTGTTGTTGGGATGCTGGCTTCCGGAGTCCTCGCCGTGATGGTCGGGCTCGATAAAGGAGTAGGTGGCCAAGTCGTTCTTCTCGATATCATCCACGAGCTGTCGCGTCGAGCGCCACCGGGCCCTTCGATCGTCGTCCAGCCAGAGATTCCGAAACGCCCACAACTGGGCGCGGCCGTCACAATAGATTCGCCAGCCGACCCGATTCCTCTCCAACAAGTCGAAGATGGTCGGCGCGCTGTAGAACCCGACTTCGATGTCGACACTCTCTTCGGATGTCGCTGCGTGAGCGAAGCACCGATTGGGCCAGGTCTCACCGGGCACAGAGCAATGCCATCTCGTACAAACCGCGAACTCCTTTGCAAGGGTTGCAAGCACGGGGATCTTGTCGGGATCCATGCATTGCATCACCTCGGGGCCCGCTTCATACGTAGGCGGGTTGTCGACTCTGCGTTTAGCCGACGCGAGCCCGCCGCCGACCGCCGCTGCGGCGATGAGAAAGACGATGACTCCTGCCAACGGCGAGATGACGACACCCACACCGACTCCCAGCAGTGCCGACAGAATCAGCCCCAGCCCGAGAAGCCGCCACCAGTGGACGCGGGGACGAGCCTCCAGTCCTGCCGCCTTTCGAGAGTAAGCAGCGACGAACCCATCCATCTGTGGGCCTCCCCGGAGGGTGACGTGGAGTTGCTCCATGACGGACTGGTGAGAGTGAGGTGGATCAAGCCGCATGGTGTAGTCGGCGTCCTTGGTTACGGGAATGCGGCGAGAGTGAGGATCGGTGGGATTCGATGGGTTGGAGTAGTCGGCCGGGGGTTCCAGAGTCGGGAAGCCCGGATACTCAAGGAAACCAAGCATGTGGTCGAACGAGCGGTTCTCCAGCATGAGTACAACGACGTGCTTGATGCAGCGATCCAACGGAGACCTCCTTTAGGAACCTCCCGAGACGCTACTCGCGGGCTCGGCCGGGCGCGAGTGGGACCGGGACCACCGGATACAGAGGAGTCGCCTGACACAGCCACCACCCGTCACAATTGTTGACATGGGTAACACCCGCGCCCATCCTGTAGCCCCCAGCGCGGAGACGAAAATGACGAGAAGCGATCCGACCCCTCTGAACGATGTGGCGACCGTGGCCGACCGATGGCTGCGGGCCGCCCGCGCCGAGCGCGACCTCTCGCCGCACACCCTCGCCGCCTACCGACGGGATGCCGCGCAACTCGCAGAGTGGCTCAGGAGGGGGCGGATCGAGGATCTTGCCGACCTCGATCGCCGGGCCCTGCGCCGGTACGTCTCCTATCTGACAGAGCGCGGCTATGCGCGCCGGTCGATCGTTCGCAAGGTGAGCGCGGTCCGGTCGATGCTCGAGTGGGCGGTGGCCCGCGGACTGCTGCCCGCCAATCCCGCCCGCGACCTGAGCGCGCCGAAACTCGATCGCCCCCTTCCCAAGGCGCTGAAGACCTCCGAGGCGGCCGCGCTGTGCGCGCTACCTCCGGACGATGCCCCTGCGGGCGTCCGGGATCGCGCCATGCTTGAGCTGCTCTACGGGTCGGGACTGCGAGTGGGCGAACTGTGCGCGCTCGACCTCGAAGATGTAGACCTCCGGGCCGGTGCCGTTCGCGTTGTCGGTAAGGGCCGCAAAGAACGGCGCGTTCCGGTGAGTGGCCCGGCGACCCGGGCGGTCAGAACCTATCTTTCCGGTGCGCGTGCGGAATTGCTGGCGGTCCGGGAAATAGTCCCCGAACCCAACGCGTTGTTCATCAACGCTCGCGGCGGAAGACTGTCGTCGCGTAGCGTCCGTGCGATTCTCGCCAGATACTTGAGGGCCGAGGGTCGGGCTGCGGTCGGCCCGCATGCGCTCCGACACTCGTTCGCCACTCATTTGCTGGACAATGGAGCCGATTTGAGAGCTGTGCAGGAACTGCTAGGGCATGAGAGTCTGGCCACAACCCAGATTTACACTCATGTCTCGACCGAGCGCCTGAGAGCCGTCTATGAGCAAAGCCATCCCCGAGCGTGATTTCACCGCAGCGGCTCGCAACGCCGGCGGCCCTGTGGAAGAAATCGATGCAATGTGGGCCGAGTACAAGGCGAGCGGGGCCCAGGAGGCTCGGGACCGCCTGATCCTCCACTACTCGCCCCTTGTGAAATACGTGGCCGGCCGGGTTGCCGTTGGGCTTCCGGCCAACATCGAGCAGGCCGATCTCATCTCCTACGGCATCTTCGGGCTCATAGACGCAATCGATAAGTACGAACTGACTCGGGGAATCAAGTTCGAGACGTATGCAATCAGTCGAATCCGAGGGGCAATCATCGATGAGCTCCGAGCCATCGATTGGGTGCCTCGCTCCGTTCGCTTCAAGGCCCGCGAAGTCGAAAAGGCGTACACGAGCCTCGAGAACAAACTCAAACGACCGCCGTCCGACGCCGAGATCGCCGACGAGATGGGGGTTTCGACGGAGGAGCTGAACAACATCTACTCCCAGCTGTCGACCGTCTCGCTGGTGGCCCTCGACGAGTTGATGAGTGTCGAGGGCCAGAAGGGCGACCGCATGTCGCTGGTCGAGACTCTGGAGGACACGCGTGCGACCAGCCCGCTGGAGGCGTTTGAGACCGAGGAGATGAAGCAGATCCTCACGGATGCGATCAACCGGCTCCCCGAGCGCGAGAAGATCGTCGTTACCCTCTACTACTACGAAGGCCTTACTCTCGCCCAGATCGGGCAGGTCCTCGGCGTAACCGAGTCGCGTATCTGTCAGATGCACACGAAAGCCGTGCTCGCGCTGCGGGGGAAGATCACCGAGGTCACCCAGTACGAGTAGCGGCTAAGGCCGAAACGCGGCTGATGGTAGCCTTCCCCACATCACACACGCCCGTGTTCCCTGGATGCGCCCAGGGTTTCGGTCCCGCTCCCCTAAGGACGGGTTGACGGGCGGAGGAATGGCTTTGGAGCAAGGACCCGGGGCCGAATAACCGAAGGAGGGTGCACAACCATGCCGGTCGTTACGATGCGGCAACTGCTCGAAGCCGGAGTCCACTTCGGCCATCAAACGCGCCGCTGGAACCCGAAGATGAAGAGATTCATCTTCACGGAGCGCAACGGCATCTACATACTTGACCTGCAACAGACTATGTCGGGCATCGAGCGCGCCTACACATTTACGCGCGATCTGGTCGCGAGGGGTGGCACGGTCCTCTTCGTGGCCACGAAGAAGCAAGTTCAGGACATCCTGGAAGAGCAAGCTAAGCGATGCGAGATGCCGTACGTGAACTTCCGCTGGCTCGGCGGAATGCTCACGAACTTTCGGACCATCCACGAGCGTATCAAACGCATGCGAGAGCTCGAAGAGATGGTCGAGACGGGTGCCCTCGACGGTCTGATCAAGAAAGAAGCTCTCAAGCTGAGGCACGAGTACGAGAAATTGAGCCGCAACCTGTCGGGGATCAGAGATCTCGACAAGGTTCCCGATGCCGTCTACATCCTGGACACGAAGAAAGAAGAGATCGCGGTTAGAGAAGCCCGCAAACTGGGGGTTCCCATCATCGCGGTACTCGATACGAACTGCGATCCCGACGAGGTCGACTTCGGTATCCCCGGCAACGACGACGCCATCCGGGCCGGAGCACTTCTCACGCGCATCATCGCCGACGCGGTGATAGAGGGCAGATCGATGCGCGGGCCCGAGGCCGAAGCCGGTGCCGAACCGGCCGCCTCTAAAGCCGAAGAAACGGTGGTGCTTCCGGGCGCGGCGGCGCAGCCCAAGGCGGAGTGGGAGTTGCAGCTCGAAGCGGAGGAGGCCGCCGCGCGCGACGAAGGTGACACATCCGGGGCCGACGGAAATGGGGCCGTTCCCGACGCGGTGGAGGCGGAGGGCCAGGAGCAAAAAGAGGCGGAGAGCCAGCAACAAAAGGCGTAGCGCCTTTCAAACGAACGGAGGAACTACCAGGCATGGCCGAGATAAGTGCACGTGACGTGAAGGCTCTCCGGGATGCGACGGGGGCCGGAATGATGGACTGCAAGAAGGCGCTCGCAGAGGCGAACGGCGATATCGACGCGGCCAAGCGCATCCTGCGAGAGAAAGGGCTGGCCGACGCCGCCAAGCGAACCGGGCGGGCGGCCTCCGAGGGCATCGTCTATACGTATCTGCACAGACCCGCGCCCGACTATCCGCCCAAGCTCGGCGTCCTTCTCGAACTCAACTGCGAGACCGACTTCGTCGCCAAGACCGAGAGCTTCGAAAGACTTGCTAAGGACATCGCGATGCACATCTCGTTCGCGGACCCGTCCTGGAAGTCTCGTGACGAAGTGCCCCAGGACGTGATCGACGAGGAGTCTGCGATATACGCTAAACAGGCGAAGGATCAGGGCAAGCCCGAGCAGGTCATCGAGAAGATAGTGAGTGGCAAGCTCGAGGCTTTCTACAAGGAGAACGCCCTGCTAGATCAGGAGTGGATTCAGGACAAGTCCAAGACGATCGGCCAACTCGTCGACGAGGCGCGCGCGAGCATGGGCGAGAACGTCGACATCGGACGCTTCTGCCGCGTAAGGGTCGGCGAGAAGGAACAGGCCTGATCCGTGGGCCCTGCCCTCGATGTAGCACCCAAGTACAAGCGGGCACTGGTAAAGCTGTCCGGCGAGGCGTTTGCGGATCCTCAGCACGGTTTTGGCATCGATCCGCGCATCGTCGCGTCGATAGCTCGCCAGGTTGCCGACGCGCGCAACCTCGGAGTAGAGCTCGGTATCGTCGTCGGCGGAGGGAACATAGTGAGGGGACTGTCTGCGTCGGCGCAGGGGACCGACAGGACCACGGCCGACTACATGGGGATGCTGGCCACCGTGATCAACGCACTTGCTCTGCAGGACGCACTCGAGAAAGAAGGAGTGCAGACGCGTGTTCAGACCGCCATCTGGATGCAGGAGCTGGCCGAGCCCTACATCCGCCGGCGCGCCGTCCGCCACCTGGAGAAGGAGCGGGTCGTGATCTTCGCGGGGGGAACCGGGAATCCCTATTTTTCGACGGACACGAGCGCCGCGTTACGGGCCCTCGAGATCGGTGCAGAGGTCATTCTGAAGGCGACGCGGGTCGAAGGGGTCTACGACTCCGATCCTGAAATCAATCATGACGCGCAGATGTTTCATTCGGTGTCCTACATAGAGGTTCTTAACCGAGGCCTCAAGGTGATGGACTCGACCGCGGTCTCGTTGTGCATGGACAACCGGCTTCCAATAATCGTCTTCAACCTGAAATCCGGCAATATCGTCAGAGTGTTGTCGGGAGAAGAGGTCGGGACCCTGGTTCACGCCGACGCAAGCTGAACGGGAGGGCAGCCGGTTGGCAGAGAAAAAGGAAGAGGTTCTGAAGGACGCCGACGAGAAGATGAGAAAGGCCGTCTCGGTGAACCATGAAGAACTTGCCACGATTCGCTCCGGGCGCGCGACTCCCGCCATCCTCAACCGCGTCCATGTCGACTACTACGGGACCAAGGTGCCCATGAACCAGCTCGCGAACATGTCTGTCCCGGAACCGCGCCTGCTGGTGATTGCTCCCTACGACCCCAATTCGATCGCCGCCATCGAGAAGGCGATTCTTGCGTCGGATCTGGGGATCACTCCGAACAACGACGGCCAGGTTGTGAGGCTGGCATTCCCTCAACTCACCGAGGATCGAAGGAAGGAATTGATCAAAGTGGCGCACGTGCGGGCGGAGGAGGGAAAGGTAGCGGTTCGCAACGTTCGCAAGCACGCCCGCCAGGAGCTGGAACGGATGAAGAAGGACAAAGTGCTTTCCGAGGACGAAGAGCGCGCTGCCGAGAATGAGCTGCAGTCATTGACCGACAGGCACATCTCCGAGGTTGATGCGAACCTCACGCGCAAGGAACAAGAGCTCTCCGAGGTTTAGGCGGCGTGGCCCAGCCGGTGCCGGAGGACATGTCCAGGTTCGGCCCCCAGGTTCCCATCAAGGGCGGCCGAAGCCTCACCCAGGCCGTAGTAACTGCCGTTGTCTTGGTCGTCGTCATCATCGTTTGTTACATCGGTGGGCCCGGGTGGTTCTTCTGGCTCGCAGCCACCGTGCTGATGCTGGCGCTGTTCGAGCTGCTCGACGCGGCACGCGCGGGGGGCCGGCGCGTCGTGGTCCCGTTCGGGGTCGCGTGCGGGTTCGCTCTCTTGAGCCTTGCCTATTTCCGCCCTGCCGAGCCACAGCTGCTGCTGATCGCGGTGGGTGTGGCGGTGTTCGGCTCATTCGTCCTCGCGCTGCGCCCAGGGCGCGGGCAGACACCCGCGTCGGACGTCGCCTGGACAATCCTGTCCGTTGCGTGGGTCGGTGGCGCGGGCGCCGCTGCCGTGTCCATGCTCACGCTCGAGGGCGGACTGAATCTGCTGGTAGGCCATGTTGCCGTCACGGCGTGCGACGACATCGGTGCCTACTTCGTCGGGGTGCGGTTCGGCCGGCACAAGCTCGCGCCGTCGATCTCGCCGGCCAAGTCGTGGGAGGGGTTCGTCGGCGGATTCGCGACCGCACTTCTGGCGGGAGTGACTCTGGGGGCCCTACTCGACGAGCTTTCGTGGCTTCACGGGCTGGTCATCGCCACGCTCATCGGTCTGCTGGCGCCGGCCGGAGACCTGGCAGAGTCGATGGCCAAGAGGGAGCTCGGGATCAAGGACTCGGGCCGGTTGCTCCCCGGGCACGGCGGCTTTCTCGATCGGCTCGACGCCATGATCTTCTGCGCGCCGGCGGTGCTCCTGTACCTGCGAGTGGTGGCCCTTTAGAGCGCGGGATCGCGGGCCGCAGGAACTCGGTTATCCGACTAGTCCTTCGAGTCCTTGGAGTCGCTCGAGTCGCTCGAGTCCTGGTGGTCGTCGGTGTCCCCGTCGCAGTCGCTGTCGCAATCCTTGGGATCGGGTGTGTCCCCGGTCGGGGTATCTTCCGGCCTCGGCGTGCCGGGACGGGGATGGTGCTGGTCGTCCTGGGCGAGGGCCATCTCGGGAGCGATGGTCTGGATGATCGGTGCAGACCATGCGGCCGCAAGGCCCGTGATGGCGGCCGACCTCAGGAACCGCCTGCGGGAGTGGCCGTCACCCGCTTCGTCCTCCGACAGCACGTTCGTGATTCCAGAATCCATCCCGTCCCCTACCCTTCCGGTGTGTGTGGTGAGGGTAAGCAAGCAAAGCTCGAGGAACAATTCTCGATGGAGCTAGTGGAGAAGCGAGTGGCGAAACCAGAGAAAGTCGGATGGCGTTTCGAGAAGGGGGACGAGGTCGTTCCCCGTCGGTACGCGCTCGCGAATCTCGGCGGAGGCCACGACTACGAGGCCTACCTGGCGTGGGACGACGAGCTGTATACGCTCGTGGTGATCAAGATCCTCCGCCCCACGGTCGTCGACAATGAGCGGTCGCTTCGGCGTATTCGGAGAGAGGCGAGCGTCCTCGATAAGCTGCAGCATCCCCTGATCGTCAGGGCGTTCGGCGCGGTGCTCGACGGCCCCCGGCCCCACCTCAGGCTCGAGTACGTGGAGGGCGCAAATCTGTCTGACCTGCTCGATGCCGGCCCCCTTGAGGTCGACCAGGTCCTCCCCTTAGGTCTCAGGCTGTGCTCGGCCCTCCATTTCATGGCCGCGCGCGACGTCATCCATCTCGATATCAAGCCGTCGAACGTGATCCTCGGGTCACAGCCGCGCCTGATCGACTTCAGCATCGCCCGGTCGACCGAGCGCGCTCGCCGGGCAACGTCCTCGATAGGGACCGATCTCTATATGGCCCCCGAACAGTGCGATCCCCCCAAGCTCGGCCCCCTCACACCCGCCGCCGACGTGTGGGGCTGGGGGGCGACCATGTGGCACGCGCTCTCGGGGCGGGCCCCCTTCCGGCGCCGCAAGGGATACGACACGGACGATCCGCACCAGCGGTGGCCCCAGCTCGAGGGCTCACCCCGCAAACTGCCGGCGAGCGTGCCGCCCGAGCTCGGCGGGTGTTTGACCGCCTGCCTGAGCAAGTCGCCGCGCGCCAGGCCGAGCCCCGCGGAGCTCGCGGAGATCATCGAGAACCTCATTGTGGACGACGACGTCTACGGCGAGGCTGCCCTCGACCCGGGGGCGGGGGAGGCCTGACTCAATGGCAGACACCGTGCGGCGGGTCGTGATCCTCGGGTCGACGGGCTCGATCGGTCGTCAGGCTCTCGACGTGGTAGCGGCGCACCCCGATCGATTCGAGGTGGCGGGACTCGTGGCCGGCAGCGACCATGACGCGCTGAGGGAGCAGGCGGCTTCGTTTCCCCACGCCGCGACCGGCCTCGGACCTGATGCCGCCGTTGCCATGGCCCGGTCTCCGAACGCCGACGTCATCCTGAACGCCATCGTCGGCGCCGCCGGACTGAGGGCGTCGATCGCCGCCCTCGAGGAGGGCAAGTCGCTGGCTCTTGCGAACAAGGAGAGCCTGGTGGCCGGCGGCGAACTGTGCCTCGCCGCCGCTCGGCGCGGGAGAGGCCGGATCGTTCCGGTCGACTCCGAGCACGCCGCCGTCGCCCAGTGTCTTTCTGGAATCGATCGAGATGAGATCGCGCGGGTGGTGCTCACGGCCTCGGGTGGTCCGTTTCGGACGCGCGCCGACCTCGGCTCGGTCACGGTGGAGGACGCGCTCAGTCACCCGACCTGGACGATGGGTCCCAAGATCACGGTCGACTCGGCGACCTTGATGAACAAGGGCCTCGAGATCATCGAGGCCCATTTCCTGTTCGGGCTCGACTATGAACGGCTCGATGTCGTCGTCCACCCGCAGAGCATCGTCCACGGGATCGTCGAGTTCGCCGACGGGTCGATGCTGATGCAGGCGGCTCCCACGGACATGCGAATTCCCATTCAGGCCGCCCTGAGTTTTCCCGACCGCATCGAGTCGAGCCTGCCCCCACCCGACCTGGCGGCGATCGGATCCCTCGAGTTCGAGCCCGTCGACCACGGGCGGTTTCCGTGCGTCCGGCTCGCCCGTGACGCCGGAGTCAAGGGGGGATCGTTCCCCGCCGCCCTCAACGCCGCGAACGAGGCGGCCGTCGAGGCGTTCCTGGCCGGCCGTGTCAAGTTCCTCGAGATTCCGGCGATCATGGAGGAAGTGCTCGACCAACACGAAGCGACCGACGCCGACGATCTCGACACTGTGCTGGATGTCGACGCCTGGGCACGCGCCCGCGCCCGGGACGGGATCGCACGCCGAACCGGGACGAGTCCGGTGGAGGAGGGTCGATGAGCTTCGGCATATTCTGGTTCATCGTCGCCATCGTGGTGGTCATCATGATCCACGAGGCGGGCCACCTCTTCTTCGCCAAGCGTTTCGGGTTCAAGGCGACGAGGTTCTTCATGGGATTTGGTCCGACCCTGTGGTCGACGCGCAAGGGCGAGACTGAGTACGGGATAAAGGCACTGCCACTGGGAGGCTTCGTGAAGATCGTAGGGATGAATCCCTACGAAGAGGTGGCTCCGGAGGATGAGGTCCGCTCCTACCCCAACAAGCCGCGGTGGCAACGCGTCCTGATGATCCTCGGCGGCCCGATCACGCACTGGATCGTGGCGTTCCTCCTGCTGGTGTTCATCGTTACGGTGATCGGGATCCCGACGGACGAGCCGACCACGACGATCGAAGGGATCTCGACGCGCTCGCCGGCCCTCGACGCAGGG
The DNA here is from genome assembly GCA_050694175.1 of Actinomycetota bacterium. Taxonomy (GTDB): domain Bacteria; phylum Actinomycetota; class CADDZG01; order CADDZG01; family WHSQ01; genus JBOGXA01. The sequence goes on along the minus strand of JBOGXA010000012.1, from coordinate 13,548 downwards.
TTCGAGCCGGATGATCGCATCGTCGCAGTGGCGGGCACCGACGTCGACTCGTGGGAGGGGATCAGCAGGTTCATCAAGTCCCACGACGGAGACACCGTGCGCTTCCGCGTCGAACGTGACGGGGAGACGCGTACCCTTGATGTGGAGCTGGGTCGGGCGATCCTCGACGAGAAGGGCCGGCCGGTCGACTACGCACGCTCGGGCGAGAGCCTCCGGGCGCTCGAGCCGGGCGAGTCGTATGGAGGCTTTCTCGGCATCGCCCCGGCACCCCGCTACGAACGCGAGAACCTGCTGACGGCCATCCCCGAGTCCGGAAAGCTCACATGGAGTGCGACCGTGGGCGCGACAAGAAGCATTTACTACTTCTTCGACCGCAAGATCTTCGGTGGAGAGCTACTGCAATCGTTGGGGGGCCAGGGGAACCGCGATATCAACGAGCCGATCGGACTCGTCGGAGTGGGACGGATCGCGGGAGAGTCGGCTGCGCGTGGGGAATGGGCCCAATTCCTGCAGATCATCGTGGGCCTGACGATCATCATCGGGCTCATGAACCTTCTGCCCCTTCCGCCGCTCGACGGAGGTCACCTCGCCGTACTCGCCTACGAGTCCGTGACCCGGCGCACGGTCGACATGCGCAAGCTCATTCCAATATCGGCCGCGGTTGTCTCGTTCTTCTTGATTCTGTTCATAACGATCTTGTACCTCGACATAACGCGGCCCGTAGACCCCTTCTAGGCGCGGGATTAGAGGTCACCGCGGTGGGGCCGCCTCTGGGGGACGGCTCCACCGCGGTGAAGTCGGATTCAGTCGCTCTTGATCTGGCCGCGGATCTCTCCGCCGGGGAACTTCTCCGAGTGCACGTTTGCGTAGGTAACGCCCGCTCGCATTGCCCTTACCAGCTCGTCGAACTCCCCGGCCGCGATCCCCTGGCCGGAAGGGCCGATTACGTCGGTCTGACGAACGATGCCGTTGACCGTGCCCTCCTGCGGACATGGAGGCTTGCCACCACCCCCGCACAGAAACGCGCTGACCCCGCCGTTGACGTCTTTCTGACCGAGGTGGATGTGCGCGAACAGAACCGGGGCCTCGAGATCTTCGTAGCTCAGCCGGTACCGGATTGCCCGCGCGCTTTCGCTTACCTCGGCCTTGAAACTGCCGCCGGCCACGGTGGATACGGCGGGGACTTCGTTGAAACCGGCCAGGCGGGCTTCGAACTCATTATCGTCGTCGTTGCCTCGGCCGGCGGCGAGCGAAGCCGCCGTCGCCACCAGCGCAATTGCAACGACGGTCATCACCAGCCCTAGGACGAGCTTTCTCATTGGGTTCTCCTTTCGAGCGACTCGTGGCCCCTTCAAGCAAGTCGTGCATTGACTCCGGACAGCCACAGCCAGGCGGTGCGCCCCCCAGATCCACCTCCTCCCTTTCAGAGCTCGCTGCCCGCGCGGTTGTACGGGGCCAGACCTCTTGTGGTTTGGCCCATCCGCGAAACGCACCACAGCCCTAGACTGGGAAGGACATGTACGAGCGCAGAATGACTCGCCAGATCAAGGTGGGGCCGGTGGCCGTGGGCGGCGACGCCCCCGTTTCGATCCAGTCGATGACGACGACTAAGACCGACGACGTCGAGTCCACGCTCATCCAGGTGCACGCCCTCGCGACCCAGGGCGCCGACATGGTGAGGGTTGCCGTTCCCCACGAGGGCGATGCACGGGCCCTTCCCATGATCGTCAAAGAGGGCGGCGTGCCGATCATCGCGGACATCCATTTCTCGGTGAGGCTCGCGATGATGGCCCTCGAGGCGGGGGTCCACGGGCTGCGCGTCAACCCGGGCAACATGCGCAACCCCAAGCACATAAAGGATGTTGCCGACGGTGCCCGCGAGCGTGGCATTCCGATCCGAATCGGAGTCAACGCCGGGTCCCTCGACAAGAAGCTGGTCGCAAAGTACGGACGGCCGACGTCGGAGGCGTTGGTGGAAAGCGCCCTCTACGAGATCGGATTGCTGGAAGAGCATGGCTTCACAGACATCAAGGTCTCGGTGAAACACCAAAACGTGCCCGAGATGATCAGCGCCTACCGCCTCCTCGCCACCCAGACCGACGTGCCGTTCCATCTCGGGGTCACCGAAGCGGGCACCCCCAAGCAGGGGATAGTGAAGTCGGCGATAGGCATCGGCACGCTGCTGGCGGAGGGGATCGGCGACACCATCCGCGTGTCGCTGACCGCCGACCCCGTCGAGGAGGTTGTGGTCGGAAAGCAGATCCTCAAGTCACTGGGGCTGAGGGAGGACGGCTTTGACCTCGTGGCGTGCCCATCGTGTGGCCGAGCCGAGCTCGACGTCTTCGAGCTCGCCGACGAGGTGGAACGGGCGATCGAGAAGATGGACCTCCCTCCGATGCAGATCGCGGTCATGGGATGCGAGGTCAACGGGCCGGGTGAGGCTCGCGACGCCGACATCGGCATCGCGGCCGGGCCGGGGCGCGGTTTGCTGTTCTCGAAGGGGGTGCAGATCGGCTGGGTCCCTCACGAGAGGTTGGTCGAGGCCCTGCTCGAGGAGGCCGAGCGCGTGGCGGCAGAGATTCGCGCCTCGGGGCAGACTTCGGAGGGGGGCCCGGTCGTCGTCAAGGGAGCCGGTCGCCGGGCGTCGCCCCTGTCGATCGGGCTCGGCCCCCCGGCGTAACTGTCGTTTGTTGGTTTGACGGGAATAATTCCCGTTAAACCAACACGGGATTCATCCGCGGCGGCCCGCGTTGGGCCTCTTGCCGTGGTTCGCCTTCGATTTACGCCGGTGCCGGCGCTTGCGCGCTTTCTTGGCCATGGGGTAACCGTATCTCCTCCCCCGCCCGGGTCGCGTGTTACACTGAAAAACCTGCTCTGAGCAGGAAGTTTGTCGGCAGAACACGGCTCGTACGTGGAAGCCCCTCGGCGGAGGGGCTTCATTTGTGAGGAGGTCGCGTGGGGGCGCTCGATGAGGTCCGGGACCTCGCCGAGGCGGTCGCGCGTCGGCGCTCCTTGCGTCTGTGGGATGTCGAGATGGGAGGCCGGCCGGGCCGCCAGGTCGTGAAGGTCTTCGTCGACGCAGACGGGGGCATCGATCTCGACACGGTGGCCGAAGTGTCCGAGGAGTTGTCGCGCGGGCTCGACTTGAAGGACCCGATCCCGGGCCGCTACACGCTCGAGGTCTCGTCCCCGGGACTCGAGAGAACCTTGCGGTCCCCCGAGCACTTCGAGCTGTCGGTCGGCACCAAGGTCGTTGTCAAAACGAGGGAGCCGATCGTGGGGAGCACGCACCGCATCGAGGGGGTCCTCGAGGGAGCCCGAACGGACGGCGTCACCATCGATGTGGGCAGGGAGCAAGTCGACGTGCCGTACGACGCTATCAAGTCCGCGCGCACGGTCTTTGAATGGAGATGACGAGGTGACGAAGGTGACGGGAAGGGGCGCAGCATGAAGATCCCCATCGATTCGCTGCGCGAACTCGAGCGGGAGCGGGGTATTGCGTTCGACACCGTGCTCGAGGCCATCGAGAAAGCACTCGCTTCGGCGTATCTGCGAATGATCAACGCGGACGAGACGCGCGGCGCGCGCTCCGAGATCGATCCCGAGAGCGGCGACGTGACCGTCTTCGCGCAGGACATCGAGGTCGATGAGTCCACCGAAGAGGTCACCGTCCTCAAAGAGTGGGAGGACACGCCGGCCGACTTCGGTCGCATAGCGGCTCAAACGGCCAAGCAGGTGATCCTCCAGCGCCTGCGTGAAGCCGAGCGCGATCTGACATTCGGCGAGTACTCGGGTCGGGAGGGTGACATCGTCACCGGGATAGTGCAGCAGCAGGATCACCGTTACACGATCCTGGACCTCGGAAAGACCGAGGCTCTGATGCCACCGCCGGAGCAGATCCCGCACGAACGCTACGAGCATGGAGCGCGTCTCAAGGCCTACATCGTCGATGTGCGCAAGAGCGCGCGCGGCCCCCAGATCATTGTGTCGCGGACCCACCCCGGCCTGATCAAGCGACTATTCGAGCTCGAGGTTCCAGAGATCCTCGACGGCATCGTTGACATCCGCGCCGTCGCGCGCGAGCCCGGGCACCGGACCAAGATCGCGGTTCACTCGAACGATCGGAACGTGGATGCCGTCGGCGCATGCGTCGGTTCCAAAGGATCGCGTGTGCGCATGGTCATGAACGAGTTGCGGGGAGAGAAGATCGACATCGTTCAGTGGGTCGAGGAGCCGGCGGAGTTCGTTGCCAAGGCGCTGTCCCCGGCGAAGGTGAAAGAGGTCCGTATCGACGGCGACGGCCAGACCGCGCTCGTCATCGTCCCCGACTACCAGCTGTCCCTCGCCATCGGCAAGGAGGGTCAGAACGCACGGCTGGCGGCGCGCCTCACCGGCCTCCGGGTCGACATCAAGTCCGAGTCGCAGATGCGCGAGGAGGCCGCGCCGGCGCCCGCCGAGCCGGACGCGGCCGAGGAGACGGTGGCTACGCCACCCCAAGGAGAGGACCCAGAAGCCGCGGCCGAGGAGACGGTGGCTACGCCACCCCAAGGAGAGGACCCAGAAGCCGCGGCCGAGGAGAAAACGGGCGCCGGTGCCGCAGGTGGCGCGGATACCGCTCCCGCCGGAGCCGCGGCGGTCCCATCGGAGGATCAGCCGGCTACCTAGTTCGCCGGCTGCGGGGCGATTCGATGCGGTGGGGGCACTAAGATGGTCGGAGTTCCGGTTCGAACCTGCGCAGGCTGTCGCTCGAAGCGGCCGCAAACCGAGTTGATTCGGGCCGCACGAACGCGCGCCGGCCGGGTTGCGGTCGATGTGCGAGGCAGCGCACCGGGCCGCGGCGCATACCTGTGCCCCGAGCCCACGTGCATCGACCGGGCACTCGGGTCGAATCGCTTGCGCACTGCGCTCAGGCACGAGGGGGCGCTCCCAGAGGGCCTGCGCGCCGAGCTGATGAGCCGGGCACGGACAGTGAGGAAGGAAGCGTAGATGGCCAAGCCGAGGGTCCACGAGGTCGCCAAGGAGCTCGGGCTGACCTCGAAGGAGGTGCTCGCCCACCTCGAGAAGATCGGCGAGCCCGTAAAAAGCCACTCCTCGACGATTGACGAGGAGCTGGCCGAGCGCGTCCGGACCGAACTCGGAAACGGGGCGGCCCCCGAAACGGTCAAGAAAACGGCAAAACCCTCGGCCAAGAAGCCGAAGGCGAAGCCGAAACAGCCCAAGCCGAAGGAGCGACCGCCGCAGCCCTCACCCGAGCCGGTTCCGGAGCCAACCCCGAAACCCGAGGGAACTGCCCCCGCTGCCGCAGGCATTGCGGCTACCGCCGGCGGAGCCGTGCCGCCGATCGAGGCCACGGGCGAGCCCGAGGTCGCGGCGCCCGAGGCCGAGGTGCCGCCGCGCCAGGTGCGCGTGCACCGTGGCATCACGGTCAAGGATTTCGCCGAGGTGATCGATGTGGCGCCGGCCGAGATCGTAAAGATCCTTCTCGGCGTCGGCGAGATGGTGACCGTCACACAATCGATGAGCGATGAGGCGGTTGTGATCGTGGCCGACGAGCTCGGCGCTCAGGTGGAAGTCGTCGATCCCGACCAGGCCGAGGCCGACGAAGCGGCCGCGCTCGCGGCGGGCGAGGACGACGAAGCCGAGCTGGTGCCGCGGCCCCCGGTCGTCACGGTCATGGGTCATGTCGATCACGGGAAGACCTCGATCCTCGACGCCATTCGCCACGCGGATGTCGTGGCCGGTGAGGCGGGCGGCATCACCCAGCACATCGGTGCGTACCAGGTGCATCAGGACGGCCGCGAGGTGACGTTCATAGACACGCCCGGGCACGAGGCCTTCACCGCAATGCGGGCGCGCGGCGCCCAGGTCACCGACATCGCCGTGCTGGTCGTGGCGGCCGACGACGGCGTCAAACCTCAGACGATCGAGGCGATGGACCACGCACGGGCGGCGAGGGTGCCCATCGTGGTGGCGGTCAACAAGATCGATAGACCCGAAGCCGATCCCGCGCGCGTTCGCCAGCAGCTCGCCGATCAGGGTCTCGTCCCCGAGGAGTGGGGCGGCGATACCGTCTACGTCGACGTATCGGCCAAGCAACGCACAAATCTGGACTCACTGCTCGAGATGATCCTGCTCGCGGCCGATGTGCAACTCGATCTCAAGGCAAATCCGAATGCGCCGGCAAGCGGCGTCGTGATCGAGGGGCATCTCGACAAGGGCCGCGGCCCGGTCGCGACGGTTCTGATCAAGCGGGGAACGTTGAAGGCCGGAGACGCTCTGCTCGCGGGGACCGCGTGGGGACGCGTGCGCGCGATGCTGGACGAGCGAGGCGCTCAGCTCGACGAGGCGCGTCCCGGGCAGCCCGTTCAGGTCCTCGGGTGGGGATCGGTGCCGGAGGCCGGAGATGAGTTCCGCGCGCTCGACGACGAACGGGAGGCGCGCCGGATCGCCCAGGAGCGCGAGCAGCACCGGCGCGAGGCCGAGCTCGTGGCGCAGCGCAAGGTGTCGCTCCAAACGCTGCTGGCCGCGACCCGCGAGGGAGAGGTCCCGGAGCTCAACCTGCTCCTGAAGGCCGATGCCCAGGGATCGGTCGAGGCGTTGGAGAGCCAGCTCGAGAAGCTCGATCAGTCGCTGGTGAAACTGAACATCCTGCGCAAGGGCGCGGGGGCGATCACCGAGAACGACGTCACGCTAGCGCAGGCCTCGGATGCGATCGTGATCGGCTTCAACGTCGTCCCCACCGCGCAGGCGCGCGCCCTGGCGGAAGAGGGTGGGGTGGACGTTCGCACCTATCGCGTCATCTACCAAGCGGTGCAGGAGATAGAGAACGCGGCGCGCGGTCTCGTCGGACCCGAGACGCGCGAGATCGCAACCGGCCAGGCCGAGGTGCGTGCGACCTTCCGCGTCCCCAGGACCGGCGTGGTTGCCGGTTGCTACGTTACCGAAGGGACGATTCGACGTAACTCCAAGGTCCGGCTTGTGCGCGATGGGACCGTCGTCTACGAGACGACGTTGTCCTCGCTCAAACGATTCAAGGACGACGTGCGCGAAGTGGCCGCCGGCTACGAATGCGGAATGGGGTTGGAGGGCTACCAAGACATCAAGGAAGGCGACGTGATCCAGGCATTCGAGGTGCAGGAGGTCGCGAGGTAGGTTTTCCGGCCACCTCGCCGTACCACGTCCATGTTTATCGGCGTCGGTCGCTACGAACTTTTCATTCCAGCCAGCGCATCCCTGAAAGACAAACGGCAAGTGTTGCGCAGAGTCACTACCGCGGTACAGCAAAGGCTCAAGGTGGCAGTGGCCGAGGTCGCTTATCAGGATCTCTGGCAGCGGTCCGCGATCGGTGTCGCCTGCGTCGCCGAGTCGATGACGCACTGCCGCAAGCTCCTGCAGGAGGTCGAAAAGACGATCTCCCGGGCGGCGATCGACGGGGCCGAGATAGTAGATCGGGCGATCGAGATCGTGGCAATGGAGGATTTGTGAACACGACGTGCGTCGAGTGTTTGGGCCCGTGAGCCAACGCATCGAGAGGGTGCAGAAGGTGGCGCGCGAGGTCCTCGGCGAGGCCATCCAGAATCTGAAAGACCCTCGTATCGGCTTCGTCACCGTCACCGCCGTGCGCGTCTCGGCCGACCTGCGCCACGCCCGCGTGTTCGTATCGGTGCTCGGCGACGACGAGGCCCGGCAGACGACCATGGCGGGGCTCGCCAGCGCGACTCCACATCTGCGGGCGGAGTTGGGGCATCAGATGCGGATCAAGTACCTTCCTGAGTTGATCTTCGAGCTCGACACGGGGCCGGAGGTCGCCCAGAGGGTCGAGCAGTTGATTCGCAAGATCCACGAGGAAGACGAGGACCGCTGATGCGATACGACATTGCCGATTGGGACGAGACCCTACGCATCTTGCGCGACGCGGACGAAGTCGTCTGCGCCACTCACATCAATCCCGACGGCGATGCGATCGGTACCGTGCTGGCCGCGTCGCTCGGCTTACAACAGCTTGGGAAGAAGACGTATCCGACGTGGGGAGAGAGCCCCCTCGTGATCCCGTTCAACTACTCGCTCCTCCCGGCGGCGGACACGTTCGTCGAACCCGCGGACGTGCCCGAAACTCCGGTCTTCCTCGCACTCGACTGTGGCGCGGCGGACAGGCTCGGCGGTCTCGAGACGCGGGCGACTGCGGCCGACTGCCTCATCAACGTCGACCACCATGCGGGCAACGACGGGTTCGGAAAGCTGAACATCGTCGTGACATCCGCGTCGTCGACGGCGGAGCTGATGACCCGGCTACTTCAGGACCTCGACGTGGACATCGACTCGGAGATCGCGACTTGCCTGTATGCAGGGATCGTCACCGACACCGGACGCTTCCAGTACGCGAACTCATCCCCGGATGTGCTGCGGTTGGCGGCAGATCTGATCGAGCGCGGCGTCGACTGGGTGGAAGTCGCACACCAGGTCTTCGAGTCGGCTCCCTTCGGATACTTGAAGCTGCTGGGTCGCGTCCTGGAGCGCGCCGTCCTCCACGAGGAGGAAGGCTTCGTCTACTCGTGGCTCACCCGCCGCGATCTTGTCGAGACGGCGGTGGCGATGGATGAGACCGACAAGCTGATCGATGCGGTGCGGACGACTCGTTCGGCCGAGATCGCGGCGATGTTCAAAGAGCAGAGAGACGGAAGCTATCGCGCCAGCCTGCGATCGAAGGGCCCGCGCAGCGTCGGCGCGATCGCCCGCGCCCAGGGGGGCGGCGGCCACGAGCTTGCAGCCGGCTTCACCGCTCCGAGCGTCGACGAGGCCGTCGAGATCGTGCTATCCGCGTTGAGGTCGGGGCACTAGACACAATGGACGGCGTGCTGGTCGTCGACAAGCCGGCCGGAATGACATCGCATGACGTCGTCGACGCTGTTCGCCGCGCGCTCCACACGAGGAAGGTCGGGCACGCGGGAACGCTCGATCCGGATGCAACGGGGGTGCTCGTCGTGGGAGTCGGACGGGCCACCCGGTTGCTGTCCTACGCGCAACAAACACCCAAGCGCTACCTGGCGGTTGCGCGATTCGGGATAACGACGACCACACAGGATGCGTCGGGCGAAATCCTCACCGACCAGAAGTCGGACCTCTCCGCCGCCGACGTGGTCCGGGCCCTCGAGCAGTTCACGGGCGAGATCAAGCAGACACCGCCTATGGTTTCGGCCGTAAAGGTCGGAGGGGAGCGTCTCTACAAGAAGGCGCGGCGAGGCGAGGACGTCGAGCGCGCTCCCCGGGTCGTGACGGTCTACTCTGCGGAGCTCGTCGATTTCGAGCGGGGGGCGCAGCTTGCAACGCTCGACTTGTCATGTTCGACCGGCACGTACGTACGCACGCTCGTACACGATCTTGGTGAATCGCTCGGCTGCGGAGCCCATCTCATGTCGCTGCGCAGAACCGAGAACGCCGGCTTCACCGTTCGCGATGCGATCGCGCTTGACCAGGTATCCACCGGCGCGCTGAGGCCACTTCTCGACGCGGTGCGCGCCCTCACGGCCGTCGAGGTGAACGACGCGGACGCGCGCCTGGTGACCTCGGGCCGCCCGCTTCCCGCGCCCATGGATGTTGACCACGACGAGCCCGTCGCGCTCACCGCCGCCGGCCGGCTGCTCGCCGTGTACCGGCGGCGCGGTGAGGTCCTGGTGCCCGACCGGGTCGTGGCGCCGTGAAGACGCTCGTCGGTCTCGGTTCTCTTCGTCCGCCGCCGCAAGGCTCGGCGATCACCATCGGCACATTCGACGGCATCCACCTCGGACATCGCGCGCTCATCGCCCACACCGTCGCGGCCGCATCGGAGGCCGGGCTCGCGGCGGTCGTCGTGACGTGGGACCGTCATCCGAACGAGACGCTTCGTCCCGAGAGAGCGCCGCTGCTGTTGACCTCGCCCGAGCGGAAGGCCGAGCTCATGTTGCCCACGGGTGTCGACTACCTCGTTGTGCTTCCGTTCGACCGGGCCCTGTCGACGTGGCCACCGGAACGTTTCGTGCGCGATGTCCTCGTCCAGGGCCTGGGGGGCCGCCGCGTGCTCGTGGGAGCCGGATGGCGATTCGGCCACAAGGCTGCGGGCGACGTTCCGCTGCTGGAGAAGCTGGGGGCCGAAATGGGCTTCGTCGCGGCCGGGCTCGATCTCGCCGCACACGAGGGGGTGCCGATCTCCTCGAGCCGGGTGCGCGAGGCGGTTGCGGCGGGTGAGGTCGAGCTCGCGGCTGAGCTTCTCGGGCGGCCGTTCGACGTCGACGGGATTGTCGTCAGGGGCGCGGGGCGGGGGGACGACCTCGGCTACCCGACTGCGAACGTGGACGTCGCGCCCAAGCTCGTTAAGCCGCGCCGGGGTGTCTACGCGGGCAGGACGCGCGTCGACGAGACCTGGTATCAGGCGGCGATCAACGTCGGCGTCAACCCCACCTTCGGGGGCGACGAGGCATCGACCCCCGTGATGGTCGAGACCTACCTGCTCGACTTCGCCGGAGAGCTCCACGGGCTCGAGCTGCGGGTCGAATTCCACAGGAGGCTGCGGGACGAGCTCAAGTTCGACTCGGTCGACGATCTGGTGGCCCAGATGGCCCGGGATGTCGAGGCCACCAGGGAGCTGACCTGCTAAAGTGATTGTGCCCGAGGGGCCCTTTCCGGCCCGGGCGCAATTCGCCTAAGAAGGGACATTTGGCGCGCATGGCTCTGCTCAAAGAAGAAAAATCTCAGATCATCTCGGATAACGCTCGGTCCTCAGGTGACACCGGATCGTCCGAGGTCCAGGTGGCGGTCCTGTCGCGGCGGATCTCCGAGCTGACCGAGCACCTCAAAACCCACGAAACAGACCACCACTCGAGGCGTGGCTTGCTGCGGATGGTCGGCCGCAGGCGGCGCCTGCTCGAATACCTCAAACGCGAGGACATCGAGCGCTACCGGGCCCTCATCTCGAAGCTGGGCCTGCGCCGATAGCCCAGTGGCACTGAAAGGAGGGGGTTCGGGGGAACCAGTGAGGCGGCCTCGGCCGCCGGGGTTCCCCCGACGGAGAGCGGGGAGCCCGAAGGGCAACCCGATCGGAGAGGAGAGACAAGGAGGCCGGCGCCTGGACACACGAAGCAAGTAGGTGAGGGCCGGCCCGTGGTCGGTTATCAGTTGCAAATCCGTCAATCCACAGGCGGGTTTCCAACTGAGAATCGGCCCCGTCCCGCCCCCTCTCCTGTGGAATCGGGTCCCTCCGCGGGACCCTGACGACGGCCCACCCGGGCCGAAACCCAAGGAGCGACTAATCAAATGAGACCAGAACCAACCTCCGTCGAACGAAAGATCGGCGATGAAGTATTCAGATTCGAAACGGGACGCCTGGCCGGACAGGCCGGCGGTGCCGTGCTCGCCCAGGTGGGCGACACGACGTTGATTGCGACGGGGACCTCGTCCGCACCGCGCGGCGAAGGCGATTTCTTTCCCCTCACGGTCGACGTCGAAGAGCGGATGTACGCGGCCGGAAAGATCCCGGGTGGGTTCTTCCGCAGGGAGGGGCGAGCCACCGAGAAAGCGATCCTCGCGGCGCGCCTCATCGATCGGCCCATCCGGCCGTCCTTCCCCGACGGCTTCCGCCACGAGGTGCACGTGGTCGTGACCGCGTTGTCGGTCGACAACTCCAACCCAATGGATGTACTCGCCGTCAACGCGGCGTCGGCCGCGCTCGGTGTGTCGGACATCCCGTTCGAAGGCCCGGTCGGGTGCGTGCGCGTCTCGCACATCGACGGGCAGTGGGTCGCCAACCCCACATACGAAGAGCAGGAGGACGCCACGATCGAACTCGTCGTGGCCGGACGGCGCAACGATGCGGGTGAGATCGACATCATGATGATCGAGGCCGGCGGCTCCGAACGGCTGTTCGAGCTGATCGACGCCGGAGCCACACGCCCCGACGAGGAGTTGCTCGCCGACGGGATCGAGAAGTCGAAGACCTACATCGACGAGATGATCGCGCTGCAGCAGGAGCTCGTCGACGCTGCGGGAAAACCGAAGGGATCAATCGGTGGGCTCGATGCGGACTATCCGTTGTTCGTCGACTACACCGACGAGATCTACGCACGCGTGGAGGAGCTCGCGCGTGGCGACGTGGCGCAGGCGATAGCCATCACCGAGAAGCCGGAACGCCGGCACCGCCTGGCCGAGATCGAGGTCGGACTGCTCGAAAGGCTCGCCGACGAGAGCCCTGACCAAGTGCCCATGATCGCCACCGCGTACCGGTCGATGACGAAGAAGCTCGTTCGCGCCCGGGTCGTCGACGAAGGAGTGCGGCTGGACGGCCGGCGCCCCGACGAGGTCAGGCCCATCTGGTGTCAGGTCGGCGTCATCCCGCGAGTGCACGGCTCCGGCATCTTCACGCGCGGAGAGACCCAGGCCCTGTCGTTGACGACGCTCGGAATGCAGCGGATGGAGCAGATGATCGACGACCTGTCTCCGTACGAGACGAAGCGCTACATGCACCACTACAACTTCCCGCCCTACTCGACCGGAGAAGCCGGGTTCATGAGAGGGCCGAAGCGGCGCGAGATCGGTCACGGCGCGCTCGCGGAGAAAGCGGTGCTGCCGGCTCTCCCTTCCAAGGACGAGTTCCCCTACGCCATCCGCGTCGTCTCAGAGATCATGTCTTCGAACGGCTCGACGTCGATGGCCAGTGTGTGCGGCTCGTCGCTCTCGCTTATGGACGCGGGCGTGCCTCTCCATGGCGGGAATCACATCGGCGGCGTGGCGATGGGACTCATCGCCGAAGGTGGCAGTTTCATCCCGCTGACCGACATCCTGGGTGACGAGGATGCGTTCGGCGACATGGACTTCAAAGTGGCCGGCACCGAGGACGTCGTAACCGCGCTACAGCTCGACACGAAGATCTCGGGCGTCCCCGCCGGCGTTTTGCGTGAGGCGCTCCTCGCAGCGAAGAAGGCGCGACTCCACATCCTCGAACAGATGAACGGCGTCATCCCACGTCCGAGGGAGAATCTGGCCGCCAATGCACCCCGCGTGATGTCTATCAAGGTGCCCGTCGACAAGATCGGCGAGGTCATCGGGCCGAAGGGCAAGAACATCAACATGGTCCAGCAGTCGACGGGTGTTGAGATCGATATCCAGGAAGACGGAACCATCTTCATCGGCTCGACGGATCAGGATTCGGCGGCTGCGGCGGCAAAGATGATCGAGGAGACGGTCAATCCTCGGATGCCCGAAGTCGGCGAACGGATCACCGGAACGGTAGTGAACATCACGACGTTCGGTGCGTTCGTGAACATCGCGCCGAACCGCGACGGACTCGTCCATATCTCCAAACTGGGCGAGGGTCGGATCGATCGGGTCGAGGACGCCGTTAGCGTCGGCGACCCTCTCGAGGTCGAGGTGACGGACGTCGACAGTCAGGGCCGCGTCAACCTCACGCCCGTCGCATGGCTCGAGCGCCAGGTGGCCGCCGGGAAGACGATCGAAGAGGCGCGCGCCGCGGCGGTCGGCGGCGGGGACCGCAAGCCGCGCCGCGACGGCGGGGGTCGCGAC
>JBOGXA010000011.1:0-109340 GCA_050694175.1 Actinomycetota bacterium | reverse complement strand
AGTCAGTCAGTCGCCCCTGAGGAACCGCCGAAGCGGGAGCTCGGGCTGCTCAGAAAAGATCGCTCTCCGGAGCATGCTTCAACCTGCCCGAACGGACTTGTTGACAGGACGTACGGTTACTAGGGGATCGACACTTCCTTGTCGGCCGGCCGTGCTGAGCAGCCGGCCACTACGCGTGACCCTCGCCGCGCCCGGCGCCAGGCCCGGAAGGCCGGCGGAGCGACTCTCGCCAGCCAGAGGAACCGCCACGCGTAGGCGGCGGCGAGACCCACCGGGCCTCTGCGGGCCAGCGGCGACCAATCCCTCATGAAGGCGACGGGAGGAAATACCTTGCCGACCAAAAAAGCCGCTTTCGTTCGCAGTCCGGGCAGCTGCGCGAACCACTCGACCTTCACAGACTGGGAAGGAGCAGTGCTTGCCATCAATCGGACCTCCCGTGAGACACAGGTGGGGAGCCCGAGTCGGGTTGCCAGGTCTGCGCCCGGGCCGACGAGCCTCAACCCTGCTCCCATGGCCTCCGTCGCATCGAGACGTTGGGCGAGAACGGTGGCGTCCCTCCAGATGTCCTCGCTCAACCTGGTCACGGCCCGAACCAGGTCCTCAAGTGGCTTCTCCCACCGTGGTCCGTGATGGACGGCGTGGAGGGCGACCAGAAGCGCCCGCGCGGCCGGGACCAGAGCTTCTACTGAGCAACTCGCAAGCTCGAAGGATTCCGTGTGCCCTAAGAGCACCCGCCACGCCGTCTGGGCGTCCACACCGAATCCCCATACGCTCCCATGAAGGTCGATGGATGGATAACCGTCTTTGATCCAGGGCCGGCCGTTGGTCGGTCGATCATGCGGGAGCACGACGGCCTGAGCCGGGTGGAAGCCGAGCTGCCCGAGAACTGCCTCGGCTCGTCGGATATCGAGAGGCGACACGAGCACATCGCAGTCGTTGTGGCGACGGGGCTCGTCGTCGTAGAGCCAGCGCCCGATTGTCGCTCCCTTAAGGAGGATGCAGCCGACGCCCCTCCCCCGCAGGGCGTCAAACACTTCGGCCGCGGTCGCATCGACTACAAGCGTGCGCGCGACCACGTTGATTGGGGCGAGCCCTTTCATTTGTTGAGCGATTGCGTCACGGACAGAAGGGTTCAGCAAACGCCCAGGCAGACGCCGGCGACGCAGTCGCAACCGGCGCAGCACTCGAGTGCTGCGCAGCTCTCTCCGGGGCCGGCGCAAGACGCCTGAGCGCTTCCCTCGTCGGCGCCGACGCTCATGATCAAGGGCGTCATCCAAGCGACGGTCGCGACCCTCCCCAGAAAGCGGCGTCGGCTCCAACTGGCGCGCTCGCCTCGCGTAGGCGGATCCTGCTCGATTCCCTGTTGCCCGTTCATGAAGACCCTTTCTCCCCTAGCGTGAACAGACTAACCACGAGCCCAGGGTTCGAATCGGGTTTAGGTGCTGGCAAAACTCTCCAGCGCGTCAGCCGCGGTATGAGTTCGGTCGTGGACAAGCGTCGCGCTGAGAGCGGAGCCACACATGCTGATCGTCGCTCTCAGCACGGTTGGATCGAGCCGTCCGAGGTGGCGTCCCAAAAGAACCGCCGCCTTTGCCGCCGACACCCCCTCGAGCCGGTTCGGGGAATTGGGAACTAACTCAACGAAAGCAAGCCACCGAGGCCGATGCGGCTTGTGGTCCGAGACCGGGAAAGCAGTAGCGGGGACGAGGAAAGGGCCCTGTGGTTCGCCCATCCACGCGGGAACAGACCACAGGGCCCGGTAGGTCCGAAAGGCCGCGGCGTCCTTGATGCTCACCGGCTTGAGAAACGGCAACAGGCGACCGGAAGCTGGGTCAAGCACGGCGACGTCGTCACTCACCAGCTTCCAGCCACGGGCGATGAGCTCTAACGCCAGCGTCGTCTTCCCCGCGCGCGACGCGCCGGCAAGCACAAGACCATCCTCTCCCTGCGCTACAACGGCGGCGTGCACGCCGAGGAGATGACGCGCGTCAGCGAGTGCTTTCTGGACCATGAGGTAACGAAGGTCGCCGCTCAAGACCCACGGATCGTCACCCTCGAGCAACTTGTCGCCCCCGAATCGGATACGCCAGGCACGTCTCCGCCCTGAAACATCGATAACCGTGCGTGCATCGGGCTCCGCTTCAGTTTGGAAAGGTGCCCACAGTTTCGCTAGGAGATCGATCCAGGCGCCATCGCCGCTCACGACGAAGCCGGTTTCGAGAATTGCTAGTCGGACTTGCAACCCATGTCTCGCACAGCTTCAGTTCCGACGGGGCTCTTTATGTTCCAATTGATTACCCGAGCCCCGAAGGCTTTAAGGGAGATCGGGCCATTCATTTCGGGGCGGATCCCTGCTCCTTCACCGCTCATCGACCAGCAGACCCTTGTCCACAAACTCGGAAACCAGCGTTTCTATCTCGTCGTTGAAGTTAGAGGCGCCTTGGTAGGTCGTGTCCAGACGACTCATCGCCTCTTCGTACCCATGCTCCAGGATCAAGGCATAGACGAGCGCGGCCGAGGTGTTGAGGTAATGGAGCTCGCGTGAGTCCGGGTCAAGCACGACGCCCTCGTGACCGACCCATTCCACGTGTAAACCCTCGGCCGGTCGCATCAGGGCCAGGTTATATGAGCCGCTCTGACCGCCGCGAGACGGGGCGTCCTGTGCCTCCAGCGATCGGGGTGATCGCTCTGAGAATCCGCCTTCTCTCTAAGTAAGAGGTCGATCGGACTGAGTTGGGCGTCGCCTCAGGGCAACAACCAGCAAACCGGCTCCAAGCAGAAGGAGTCCCCCACCAACGGCCGCAAATGGAACTCCGTTCCCACCCGTGTCCGGCAGCTCTCCGACTCCGACTCCGGCACCCGCAACCTCTCCCTCGCCGTCCTGCCCTTCGCCGGCACCCAGGACGTCTTCGCCCAGGGTTCGAGATTGAGCTGCATTGCAGACGTGACGATGCCCGTAGCTAGAGTTTGTCGAGGCCCGGACCACCACGTGGTAGTCGGCGCCACCCGCGCCCGGCTGAGGAATCACGTAGTTGCCTTCGGCATCTGTGGTGTCGCTCCCCACGACGGCCCCCTGCCGGTAGAGAACGACCGTCCGGCCGGCGACGCACCCTTGACTGGGGGAAGAGACCCGACCGTAGAAGTTCACGCCGTCGTAGTTGAAAGTCACGCTCGTCGAAAAGCTCCGGTCGTGACCGAGGGCCGATGGAGCAAAACCGACCAGAAGCAGAACTCCGATCGCAGCAGCCATCGCCGCTTGCCTTGATAGGATCCGGAAATCCATCTTTTCCCCTTTGATCAACTGGCACAGCCGTCACAGTGTGAACGTTCTTACCCAGGCGGGCAAGTATTTACCCAATTACCAGGATTTACCCTTTTGAGGCCGAACGCCTACCAAAGCGACCTGTTTTGGCGGGCTCCTGACTCTCCTTCGGCTCTTCGTACCGGTAGCTGTAGCGGTAGTAATAAGGCTGGGTTCCCGATTTGCTGGGGTCGAAGTTGTTGTAGACGGACCCGATGATGTCGGCCCTCACTTGGCCGAGCTGACGAGTGGTCTGCTCCAGAGCCCCCCTGTGAGTCTTTTCGGCATCGACGACCAACAGAACGCCGTCGGCCAAAGGTGCAAGCGTCGCTGCATCCGCCACCGCGAGGACCGGCGCAGCATCGAGCAACACGTAGTCCGACACCTCGGCGAGGGCTTCCACCAATCGCCCCATCGCGTCCGACCCCAGCAGCTCGGCGGGGTTGCCGGGAACGGGACCGCTGACGAGGATCTGAAGGTTTTCGACCTCGGTTCCCCGAACCGCCTGCCACGGGCTCACCTCGCCCGACAAGACGTTGGTGAGCCCGGTGTGGTTCTCGACGCCCATGAACCGGTGCAGGCGCGGTTTGCGAAGGTCTGCCGAGACGACGATCACCTTCTTGCCAGCCTGTGCCAGGACTACCCCGGTGTTCGCCACGGTGACGGTCTTGCCGTCGCCGGCATGTGGACTCGTCGTCATCAGCACCTTGGCGTCTCTTTGCCCGGCGGAAAACATCAGACCGG
The DNA here is from genome assembly GCA_050694175.1 of Actinomycetota bacterium. Taxonomy (GTDB): domain Bacteria; phylum Actinomycetota; class CADDZG01; order CADDZG01; family WHSQ01; genus JBOGXA01. The sequence goes on along the minus strand of JBOGXA010000011.1, from coordinate 105,295 downwards.
TCCGTAGCGTGCGATAAGCCTCCGCGGCAGTCGACTTAGGTTCCGACAGAGCCGAAACCAGGACCCGATCCCTTTTCTTCCACCCAGCGATCCTGGGGACCCCGGCCAGCACGGGGGCCCCGGTGATCACCTCGATGTCGTCGCGGCCGCGGATGCTGTCGTCCAGGTGCTCTCGCAGAAATGCGAGAGCAATGCCAAGGGCCACACCCATTACCAACGCGAGCAATACGTTGCGCATGTAGTTGGGGCTGACCGGCGACGAGGGAAGATCGGCGCGCCCGAGGATCCGGCCGACCCGCAGATTGTCAGGTGGGCTCAGATCGGCCAGCTCCTGCTGGAGCAAGGCGATCTGGCCGATGAGCGAGTTGGCACTCGCCTCGAGAGCTGCCCTTTCCGTCTCGTCCGTCGTCTGTTCCATTTGTTCGTTGATGTCGTCAAGCCGGTTGTTCAGTTTCTGGGTTCGCTGCTGGACCGACTCAGAGACGGCGAGAAGATCGTCCAGAACCTCTCGACGTCTAAAGTCGATGTACGCCTCGGCAAAAGCCTGAGCGCGGCGTTGTGCCACCACAGGATCCGGATCGTCATACCTAAAGGTAAGGATCTCCGTATCGGTCGTGACCACCACAGAGAGCCCGGCCAGCAATTCCTGAGGAGACTCGTCCAATCTCCGGCCCACCATGGCCGCGACCGATTCCGATTCCGCAAGTTCCTTTTCAGTCTCGAGGTTGAGCAGAACGGGCGGTGCATTTGTTGAAGTCACCGTTGTCTGCTTGACGAGCAGTTCCGCCTCCGATTGATACATGGGTGTCTCGCGTACGGAAAAGGCGAGTGTCGCGACCACGACCAGACCAACCGTCGACAGTAGGGTCCACCTCCGCCGATGCAGAACCGCAAGATAGTCACGAAGGTCGGCAGGGCGTTCTTCTATCTTCCCCTCGTATTGGTTCATTGTGTCTGGGGCCTTCCCCGCTTACCGCCTTGTTTGGTCCGCAGACTATACCGGGAGATGTGCGAATTCACGGCTCCGCCAGAACTGCCTTGCTTTCATGAGCGAGTCGTGCTCCTGGATCAAATCAGAGGCCGACCCATGCCGATGTAGGTCAAACCAGCTTCGATCGCTGAGTCCGAATTAAGAAAGTTGCGTCCATCGATGAGTATTGGTGATGCCATCTTCTCTTTGGCCAGCGCTAAGTCGAGGCTCAGGAATTCGTTCCATTCGGTGCACAGAACGGCGCAATGCGCTCCCTCTAGCGCTTCGTAAACATCGTTCACTAACGCCAGCTTCGGCATTTCATCCTTCGCGTTCGCCCCCACAACGGGGTCATACCCGATCACCAGAGCTCCTGCATTGATTAGACGGCCCGCCAGAGCAAGAGCCGGCGCAAAGCGGACGTCATCGGTCCCTGGCTTGAATGCAAGCCCGAGCAACGCCACCCTCTTCTCCTCGAGATTCCACATCGCGTCTTCTACTTTCGCGAACACTGCCTCGAGTACCTCCTCGTTGATCCGCTTGATCTCCCTGAGGATCGGAAAGTCATATCCAAGTCGAACCGCCAGGCGTTCGAAGGCTGCCAGATCCTTTGGGAAGCAGGAGCCTCCGTAGCCAAGGCCGGCGTTTAGAAATGCGCGCCCGATCCGCGGATCGGCACCCATGACATCGGCGACCGCCTCAACATCGGCTCCGGCCCGTTCGCACAGTCGGGCGAGAGCATTGATATATGAAATCTTCAGCGCCAGAAACGCATTGCACGCATGCTTGGCCAATTCAGCGGTTCGTAGATCCGTGGTAATCCAGGTGACACCGGAATCGATCAGAGGTTCATACAGCCTGCGCATGATCTCGAGCGCCTCGGCCGAGTCACTTCCCACCAGAATCCGGCCGGGATTCAGCGAATCTTCAACCGCGCTCCCCTCCCTGAGGAACTCCGGGTTCGACACAACCAAGAAGCTCGCCGAATCATTGTTGCGCTCCAGAATCTTCTCGAGCCGTTCCGCGCTTCCCGCCGGAGCCGTACTCTTCTCGACAACAACAACGGGACCCGTGGCGTGGCGAGCAATCGACTCGGCCGAGCGCTCCACGGCCAGCATGTTCGCTTCGCCACCGGCCCTTGGGGGAGTCCCCACACATAGGAAGACCACGTCCGCATTGGCGGTTTCAGCGATGTCTGACGTAAAGCGCAATCGGCGACAAGGATTTCCTTCCGGATCAGCTCCTCGAGCCCGGGCTCATAGAACGGCGACTTTCCCGACGCCAGAAACTCAATCCTTTCCCTATCGACGTCGGTGGCCACGACCCTGTGACCGATATGTGCGAGGCTCGCCGCTGTAGGCAAGCCGACGTGCCCCGTGCCGACGACTCCCACGTTCATGCCATCCACCATCCGCACATTTTGGCAGATTGCAAGTGACACCTTCCTGCTATCCCGCTCCCGGCTTCGAACGAGCCATGATGGCTGACGATGATACGAGTGGATGTCACAGCGACCGTTTATGCTCGTAAACCTCAGAGTATGCGGACTCTCTAGTGAGGATCAGGGTGAAGCAGTTTCCAACGCCGCTTTCGGGGGATCGGGTTTGACCCGTCTTGCTCAAGACCCGAAACCAACACAAGCAGAAGACCTTGGGAGCTTTCTGGCCAAGCTGTACGTGCGTCACAACGCCAAGCGAGGCCGTGGATTCATCTACGGGTCGGAGCAACGGATTAATCAGATGCGAAGCCTGATGCCCCCTCATCCAGATTGTGTTCTGGACGTCGGCTGCCGCGATGGTGCGCTCATAGAGGCTCTCGCACTTGATCAATCAAGTGTCGTGGGCATCGACATAGACTTCGTAACCCTGAAACTGGCCGGTTCGAAGAACTTGTTAAAGCCGTGCATGGCAAATGCATGGGAACCTCTGCCTTTTCGATCGGACGCATTCGATCTCGTCCTGGCAGGAGAGATTCTCGAGCACCTCCCTTTTCCCGAGCGCCTTGTTGCCGAGATTTCAAGAGTCCTCAGGCGCAATGGCACTGTCGTCGGATCCGTACCCAACTCCTATCGGCTCAGGAATCGATTGATGTTCTTAGTGGGTCAGGATTTCGAAAAGGATCCGACGCATCTCAGGCGATTCTCCGTGACTACTCTCACCGGACTTCTTCGCTCTCACTTTGAAACCGTTGAAGTCAGACCCTGTGTTGGGAAGTTCGTCAGGGCGTTACCAAGGCTCACGGCCAACGATCTGGTGTGGCGATGCACGGCCTGAGTTCCTGGCGAGGAGATGCGGATGTTGCGGTGCTCAGAAGCGAGCCGGCGACAGAGTTCCTTACCCAGCTCAAACAAGACGCTGCCCGTCTTTGATGTCGTCCGACAAGCGCTTGCTACTGGAAAAGGTTCCTCTGGGACGGGGAATCTCGTTGGATATAGGAGGCGGAGACGGGCACCTGTCGTCTGCTCTTGAGGACCGCGGATACGAGTACGTAAACGTCGACCTACGTCCTTCCGGGGTGGTCCCTGCGGTCGTCGGCGATGCTCACCGCTTGCCGTTGAAGACCGGCTGCGCGGTTCTCGCGGTCAGTTGCGACGCGCTGGAGCACTTTGAAGAGCCCCTCACCGCCCTCACAGAGATCAATCGGGTGCTTCGCTCCGACGGAACTCTCGTGATGATGGTGCCCTTTCTCCATCCTTTCCACGGGGACGACCTCTTTCGCTATACCCCAGAGGGACTGCGTCTCCTCTTCCGGAAGAGCGACTTCTCCATCGTCTCCTTGGAGTCGCCCCTTTGGATCGCAAGTTTCATCACGCAGATCCTCATCGTGGTTCTCCAACGTCTCCGACTTGGGTTCCTCGAGAGACCCTTGGAGCGGGCGGCCGCATGGATCGACCAAAGGCTACGACGGTTTCAGGGTGACATGGGCTTTGCGGCAGCGTATCTCGTCGTGGCGCAGCCGTTGCCAAGACGTCCCGTAGGGACTGCGTCTGAGCGACCCGCCATGGAGAGTGCCCGGTGATATTGCGCACCGATCAGCGCGCGGGAGCTACACGCACGACCCGGGCCCCGCAGTGACCCGCGCCCATGAGGATCGTGATTGTCTCTTCGATCTTTCCACCCGACATCGGCGGTCCGGCAAGCCATGCGGCAGACTTGCGCGACGCTTTGAATGACCGCGGCCATTTCATCACGATCGTTTCCCTTTGCGATGCGAGAGCCGAGGAGCGGGGCGACGGCATCATCAGATTCCCCAGGCAGGGGCCATGGGTCGTGCGACTCATGGCGGTCGTGAGATGGCTCATAAGGAACCGATCGGCCTACGACGTTATCTATGCGACGGGACTTCACTCACCTGCGGTGATCGGCGCACGACTGGCCCGACGTCCGGTCGTCGTCAAGGTCGTAGGCGACGCAGCTTGGGAGCGCGCGTCGAGACAGGGTCTGACGACCCTTTCATTCGATAAGTTCCAAGTCGACCCGCACTCGAGTAAGCGCGTGAGCGCTATGCGCCGCCTGAGGAATTGGTCCCTCCGAAACGCCGATGCTATAACCGTCCCGAGCAGATATCTGGCGGAGATCGTCCAGAATTGGACCGGGCGCGATCAAGTCGAGGTCATTCCCAACGGCGTCGGGGGCCCACTTGAACGTTTCTCTGGAGTGCGCCGGTCGGACCGTCTCAAACTCGCCTTCGTAGGTCGACTCGTGCCTCACAAGAGGGTTCCAACCATCCTCGACGCCATGGCGAGGCTCCCCGACGTGTTCCTCGAAGTGATTGGGGACGGACCATCGCGTCCGGAGCTCGAAGACCACGCCCGATCGCTGGGACTTGTCGACAGAGTCTCTTTCTGCGGTGCTCTCCCTCGCGATGAAGTGTTCCAACGCCTCGCTAGCTCACACGCTCTGATCCTTGCGAGCGATTATGAGGGGCTTCCGCACACCGCCATTGAGTCGCTTGCCGTCGGCACACCGGTCATCGCCACCCCTGCCGGAGGAACTACCGAGGTGGTCGTTGACCAGAAGAATGGACTAATCATCGAGGGTGCAACCCCGGATGCGATAGCAGCGACCGTCGAGCGTCTGAGGGACGACGGGTTCCTGCGAGAGCGTCTGATTGAAGGGGCGAGGCAGGATGCGGTCAGGTGGCGATTCGACAATACGGCAGACCGAGTTGAAGATTTGCTCGCCCATACCGCGATGCCCAGGCCTTCTGTAATGTTTATCGGCAAGACGTCGATTCCGAGGGAACTGGGCGCCGACCTCAGAGCCAAGCACCGCATTCTCTCGAAGCATTTGCGGGCCACCGTCATAACTACCGGCCCCGCTAGGTTACGCAAAATCGACGGTGTTCGGGTCGTGACTGTCCCCCGCTTGCGGCCGCAGCCGCTGGGCAGTCTGCTCTTCTACTCAATCGTTCCCGTTGCGGCTTGCCTCGCGACGGCGTTCGGTCGGGGCCGAGCGATGGTAGTGCAGAGTCCTTACGAGGGATTTGGAGCATGTCTTTCCGCGCGCCTGCTGCCGAAACGGCTCCGCCCTCGGCTCGTTGTGGAGGTCCACGGTGACTGGCGCACAGCCGGACGGTTGTACGGCAGCCGCTTTCGACGCCTCGTCGCGCCTCTGGCCGAAGCATGCGCTTCGTGGACGTTGAAACGTGCCGACCGCGTGCGCGTCGTAAGCGATGCGATGGAGGAACTCGTCAGAGCCACCGGCTACGGTGGGACGGTGGACAAGTTCGTAGCCTTCAGCACCTTCGATATCTTCCTTGTGCCCGACGCCGCGCCAGCCCCAGAGCGAACAAGGGTCGCCTTTGTTGGCGTGCTCCAGGCCTCCAAAGGCGTGGATATTATTCTTGATGCTTGGCCCTCCGTCCTTCACAGAGTGCCCAATGCCGAACTGACGGTCGCGGGCAACGGCCCAATGTCTGAAGAACTCCGGCGACAGGCAGCGCGCTTGGGAATCAATGAAAGTGTGCGGTTCCTTCCCGCGACATCCCGCGAGGGGGTGAGGGAGCTTCTCGACGACTCCTCATGCGTCGTCCTGCCTTCTCGCTCCGAGGGTTTGGGACGTCTGGTCATTGAGGCCATGGCCCGCTCCCGGCCCGTCGTGGCAACAAGGGTCGGCGGAATCCCGGAGTTAGTCGAGCACGGCCATACGGGTCTGCTCGTCGATCCTGGGGACCCGGAGGATCTAGCAAGAAGTCTCGCGGCCATCCTCCGCGACCCGAAACGCGCCCGCAAGATGGGGCAAGAGGGACGGGCACGAGCGCTGGCTTTGGACCCCGCTCGGAACTTCGAGAGCGGCATCGAAAGACTGGCCCGATGGATTGGACCGCAGAGATGATCTCTGATTCGGTTTCTCGAGGAACTGTCGTCGACAATCCGGAGCGGTTTCGCCCTCGAGTCGCATTCGTGACACAAGCAATCGATCCATCGGATCCCGTTCTCGGTTTCACCGCTCAATGGATCACATCGCTCGCCGCCCGCTGCAGCCACATCGCGGTCATTGCCAACGAGGTGCGCAACCTGCCCGACGTATTCTCAGCGGAAGTCATCTCCTTGGGCAAGGAAACAGGCGCGGGACGATTTCGGAGAGGCTTTCGCTACCAACTCGCTCTGGCTCGATTGCAGAGAGAAGGCCCCCTTGATGCTCTCATCGCTCACATGTGCCCGATCTACTTGACTCTAGCGGCCCCTCTTACCCGTTTCTTTGGAATTCGGACGTTGCTTTGGTATGCGCATCCCTCGAACAGTCGAGAGCTGGCGGTCGCGGAGAAGGTTGCCGACAAGATCATTACGTCGCTCCCCGGCTCCTATCCCCGCCCTAACACGAAAGTCGAGATCGTGGGCCAAGCGATCGATGTAGCCCGCTTCCGCTCCAGTTCAACTTCCCAGTCGGAGCGCCCCGTGATCTTCCTGGCTCTCGGGCGGACGTCTCGCAGTAAGGGCTTCACGGACATCATCAGGGCGATGGCCATCGTCTGCCAGCAAACGCAGGCGGTACTCGAAATCATCGGCCCGTCGACCACCGACACCGAGAAGCAACATCGCCGGAAGTTAGTTCAACTCGCAGAGAATCTTGGATTGAAGCGTGTCGTACACGTCAGGGGTGGGGTGCCGCCGAGCGAGATTCCCGACATCCTCCATAGTTGTCACGTCCTCATCAATGCCACGGTTGCGCGCAGCGGAGACAAGGCTGTATTCGAAGCGATGGCGGCGGGCCGCCCGGTTCTCGTGTCCAATCCTTCCTTCGAGCAGCTCCTGGCCGGCTATCGCGAGATCCTGATGTTCGAAGGCCGAGACATTGTGGATCTTGCCGAGAAGATGCTTCGGTTGGCGGACATGAATCCACATGAGCGGAGCGACATCGGAAAGGAACTTCGTGCCCGTGTGGAGGCAAACCATTCCATCGATGGCTGGTCCGAGCGGGTGATAAGTCTCGTTGCGGAACTCGCCAACCGCTGAACCTCATGTGCAGCTGGGCGAAACTCTGGCAAGGACAGCCCCAGGATCCTCGCCGCCCATTTCGGAAACAAGCAACTCCTGCGGGCACGGTTGATGAGCCAGTCGAATCCCTCTAAGCATCCGTTATGGGGACTCTTGCGAGGGGGCCTGGTGGCCGACGCCGGAGTTCTGACCGTATCGCAGTATGCGGCGGCGCTCCTCGGCTTTCTGACAAACGTAATCGCGGCACGTGCTCTGGGGCCGACGAACTTCGGAGTTGCCGCTCTGCTCATGACTTTCCCGATCCTGGTGATGTCGTTCATGAGTGCCAAGACGATTTCCGTCACTACTCGCTACCTAGCAAGTCTTCGTGCAAGTGAACGTTTCGAGCCTCTGCTTGCCATATGCAGACTCGGCTTTGCCATTGATCTCACCACTGCCTTCATAGCCAGTCTGATTGTGGCGTTGTCCGGCTGGGCGGTGGTGGCCGGCTTCTACGATCTGTCCCCTCGTTGGGTCGTTCCCATGATCCTGTTCAGCCTGTCCCTCCTCCCCTACGCGTTTATCGGGACGGGATACGCAGTTCTAACCGCATGGAATAAGTTTCGTTTGCTCGCGACGCTCTACGTCTTGGATGCTGCGGTCGTCCTCGCTTGCGTCGCGGCCACACTTCTCACGCAATCAAGCGTAGAAGCGGTAGTGCTGGGCACGGCTCTCGGCCAGGCACTATTCGGGCTAGCCGTCCTCGTCTTTGTCTCCCGCTTCCTGAACAGGCTGGGAGCCGGATCGTGGTTCCGTTCGAGGAGCGCATCTTTGGGAAAGCTGCGGGGCGAAGTACGGACATTGCTGGGCTGGAACTATTTGCTCGTTACGTTTGGCAGCTTGGTAGCTCAGGTACCGGTGCTGCTGATTGGTGAAATCACCGGCGCCAAGGAGGCCGGCTACTTCAGGCTTGCCTTGACCGTCGTCACGGCGGCGTCCGCTTTGGAAGCGTCGATGTCTCGCGTGGTGATGCCGATCCTCTCCGTGCGATGGTCCCGCGGCGAGAGGCTGGCTCTTCAGGAGACATTGAGAACTTGGACGCTCCGATCCGGCATATCCGTGTCACTGATGCTATTGATCTGCACACCGTTCGCTCCCGCGGTCATCTCGCAGATTTTCGGGGATCGGTTCGATCCCGTCGGAATGGGCGTACAGGTGATGCTTCTCGGTGCCGCAGTGAGCTCCTCGTTGTTCTGGGTCAACTCGTTGTTAGTCGCGGCGGGGAGAATCGACATCCTGGCCAAAATGATAGGTCTGCAAGCGGTGCTTGTGATCCTCGTCGGGGTCTTCGCGGCCCAGCGCTGGGGTTTCCTGGGAATGTGCGTCGTCTGGACTGCGTCGAAAATCGTCACCACTATCTGGCTCGCGAGGAAGGCAAGTACGCAACTACACGACGCCCTTCCCTCCCCGGACCAAGAAGAGGCGGTTGACCTTTCCGGAATGGATCAGAGCTCGAGCGGGCCGACGAGGGGAAGGGGAGGCGGCCCACGGGGACCCTCTCTGTAGGTAACCGGATAAGCGCAAACATCTGCATGGCATGGAAGCCGAGGAGGTGCGATGAGGACGCTCGTAACGGGCGGGGCCGGCTTTATCGGATCATCGGTTTGCCGCCTCCTGCTGGAACGCGGGCACTCCGTCCGGGCCCTCGACAACTTCCTCACGGGCTTCAGAGAAAACGTCGTTCCCGGCGTGGAGTTGTTCGAGGGTGATTTGCGTGGCATGGAACACGTGCGCCGCGCGTGCCGGGACATTGAGGTCGTTTTTCACCAGGGAGCCGTGCGCAGCGTGCCGCGTTCGGTTGACGACCCCCTGTTGAGCGAGACTTCGAACGTCGTCGGGACCTTGCACGTCTTGCTCGCAGCTCAGGCAGAAGGTGTGCGCCGAGTCGTCTACGCATCCAGCTCCAGCATCTATGGAGACAACGAGGACGCTATCAACGGCGAAGACCTGCCACCTCAACCCCTCTCGCCTTACGCCTTGTCGAAGTTCGCCGGCGAGCGTTACTGCCAGATATGGACCAGGCTTCACGGGCTGTCCACGGTCTCTCTGCGCTACTTCAACGTCTTCGGGCCCGGACAGCATCCGGAATCAAGATACGCTGCCGTCTTTCCCGCCTTCGTCTCGGCACTCGTAAGGGGTATCGCACCCGAGGTGCACTGGGATGGTGAGCAGTCACGAGACTTCACGTATATCGACGACGTCGTTCGCGCGAACCTCCTTGCCGCGGAAGCCAACGAGATCATCGATGGTGAGGTAATCAACATCGGCGGCGGTCGCCCCAGGACGGTAAACCAGGTGCTCGCAGACGTTTCCGACGCGGTCGGCAGGTGGATCGACCCCGACCTCAAGCCAAAGCGTGCCGGGGATGTGCGGAGAACACATGCCGATATCTCGAAGGCCGATCGGCTGCTCGGCTGGAAGCCCGAGAGCGATTGGCACGAGGCGGTGGCGGCTACGGTGGCATGGTTCAAGGAGAAGACGCCAGAGTCAACCTGAACGGGGTCTCAAGCAAATCCTTTTTGCTCGGCGATCTCCTCGTAGAGCCTTTCCGTGTCGGCGACGAGCCTGGTCGCACTGAATTCCCGGCGGGCGCGCTCCGCCGCCGCGGCTCCCATCCGGTTGCTGAGGTCCCGATCGGACAGCAGCATCTCCACGGCCCCGGCGATGTCGTCTGCACTCGCGTCGGTGATCACGCCGGTCACGCCGTCGACGACCACCTCGGGTGCACTCCCCGCGCGGACCGACACCGCGGGCCTTCCTGCGACAGCGGCCTCGATGAGCGACACGGGCATCCCCTCGTTATCGGAGGTGAGCACCACAACATCAGAAGCTGCATAGACGTTTTCAACGTCGGACCGCCAGCCGAGAAAGCGGATTCGGGAGTCAAGCGGCCTTGCCCGGGCCCGCATGTCGTCGAGCAATTCCCCTGCCCCCGCCACGAGAAAGATCGAATTAGGGCGATAGGCGGCGAGACGTTTAGCGACGTCTATGAAGCGGTCCGGGCGCTTGACGGCCGCCAGCCGGGCAACATAGGCGACCACGGGGCAATCGGGGGGCAGGTCGAGCAGTGCGCGGGCAGATCCCCGTTCGGGGGTGGGTCGCAACCCGACGCCAGGGGGTACAACCGCGTATTGATCCCGACTTCCGATTCCGGCCCCAAGTAGTTCGTCTCTCACCTGTCTCCCTACTGCCACGAGACGGGTGGTCCCGCGAGCAAGCGCCCGCTCACTGTGCACGACGCACCTCGTCAGCATCGGAGAGAAGTAACCCCTGAGAAGATGGCCGTGAAACGTATGAACGGTTGCCGGCACTCGCGTAAGGATGGCTGCCACCCGCCCGAGCGCGCCGGCCTTGGCGGTGTGCGTGTGCACGATGTGCGGACGGAAGCGACGGATCTCCCCAACAATGGTCGCGAACGCGCGCACGTCCCCGAGGAAGTTGACCGCGCGGCCGAGCCCGGGAACTCGGCGGACCGGCGCCTTTGGGGCGCGCAAGTCCACGTAGTCTCCCTCACCTTTCCCGACGTTGCCGACGAGGACGCGAGATTCAAAACGAGAGGGATTAAGCCCCTCCGCCAAAACGGTGACCTGCAGGGCCGGGCCCCCGACATTCATTCGAGCGATGATTCGCAGTACCCGGATCTTTTTCACAGTCGTGATCTCGTCGGCCGAAGCATCACCGAACCGGTCGCTTCGGAGGGCGGCTTGATCGCGAAGTAGCCGCCCCCGAAACCACCTCACCATAGACCTCAGCAGTTCGGTTCACCATCCTCTCCAGAGAGAATGTCGATGAGGCTCTCTCGCGCCCGCACATACCCATTTCGTGACGTCGCTGTGGATCTCGAGCGAGGGACACAAGTGTCGATGCAAGTTGATCCACGGCGCCCGGGGGCACAAGCACCCCGGTTTCTCCGTCCACTACGACTTCGGGCAGTGAGCCGACCGACGTGGCGATTACCGGCAGCCCGGCTGCCATGGCCTCTAGAGCCGCCAGGCCAAACCCTTCACCGAGCTCGGGCAAGGTCGGGAACGCAAGGAGATCGCATGCGTTCATGAACCCCCGGATATTCGCAACGAACCCGCAAAACTGCGCGGTCTCCGGAGGCATCATGGCACGTGCCATCTCCTCAAGCTTTCCCCGGCACGGCCCATCACCGGCGACCAGCAGCCGCAGTCCCTTGAAATTGCGACTTGCTTCAGCCACGGCCTCGAGCAGGAAGTCGTGCCCCTTATGCGGAATCAGTCGGGACGCGATTCCGACCGCCACGTGGTCGGGTTTCAGGTCGTACGAACTGCGAAGAGCGGCCCGTTCATCAAGTGGCGACTTCCAGCCGCGAGCCTCTATACCGTAATGCACGACCCGTATTCGCTCGGGGCGCGCGATTGTTGCCTCGGTGGCAAAGTCACGTACATGCTCGGAGATCGCCACCGTGCGTCTTGCAAGCCGGCCCGCGATCCATGCGGCCGATCGCACGGGTTGGCGAAGGTAAAAGGAATGAGTTGCGTGCAGGCTCGAGACGGCCGGAATCCTACAAAGGAGCGCGGCGACCTGACCGTACAGATCGGCGTGAATGAGGTGCGTATGCACCAGATCCGGCCGCAAGCCTCGAATCACACGAACCAGGCGCCCGATGAGAGGCGGATTGACGTCCAAACCGGCTGGAAGCACGGTTGTCTCGATCTTCTCCTCTCTTAGGCGTTCAACGAAGCGCTCACAATCCTTCTCCCCGAGCACGCACATGTGCACGTCGATCCCATTGGCAGCCAGTCCCGCGAGAAGTAGAAGGAGGTGGCGCTCCGAGCCCCCGATTCCGGCCACCTTCTGGATGTGGAGAACCTTCATTGAGCCGTCTCTGTTTGTAATCTACCTACCACCGGACACAAGGCAGTCCCTTCCTCAACCCATTGCACAATGCTGATTTCTGAAGGCGCCAGATTCCGAACCGGAGGAGAATTGTAGGCCGTGTGGGAAAGCAGAGTTTGTTACTCCTCTCGGCCGCGCTGATCCCATCGGTGCGTCGGTTGCCTTGCGATGACGACCATGCGAGTCCTTGATGAAACACCCCAAGTCGGCCGCCGATCATCTAGGCTCACGAGGTGACAATTACCCAGAGATCATCATCCGATGACCGCGTGCCGGGGAAGTCAGAAGTGCTTTCGCCACCTTCATCGGGCACGCGAACCTGCCGATGACCCATTCTCAGCATCCATATCACCTCCCCTATCACTGGTGCGCTAACCACTTCTATCAGTACATCGCGTCTCAAAGCGTCGACCGGATAAAGAATTTGATCTCAAGGAAGCCCGTTCTGGATGTTGGCTGCGGAGACGGGTTCGTTACGGCGCTCATTGCTCGCCACGCACAGACGGTCCACGGCATCGACCTGAACCCGAGGGGCATTGCCTTTGCACGCCTAATTGTTGAAGAGCCACACGTGAGCTTTTCTGTCGCCAAAGCAGAAGACATTAGCGAAGCTGCTAGGCAAGCCCCGTGGAATGGGGAGGTTATCACCGCGTTTGAACTTATCGAGCATCTCGAAGACAGAGAGCGAGACAACTTCCTTTTGGGGGCGCGGGGACTCTTGGCAGAGTCCAAAGGGTGGCTCATCTTGACGACGCCAAACAGAACGCGGCCCGCTCTTGGCCGTGCACGAAATCCTTATCACGTGACGGAGTACTCAGCCGAGGAGCTAGCCTCTATGCTCCATCGGGCCGGGTTTACCGAAGTAGCGATCGAGGGCCTGTACCTCCAGCCTCCCTGGGTGCGCCTCGAGCATTTTGCCAACACAGTGCCATTCCGAGCGATCTTCCGAAGGCTTGTGTGTACCGGCCAAAGCCACCCGCAATGGTGTCGAACGCTTGTTTGCAAAGCGCGGCCCTAGAGACATCACGCTCGTCCAGGTCGTATATCCTGCCTCTTGGGCTGACCAAGGGGATAGTAAGAATTCCGGCGAAAGATGGTTCCCACCGTGCTAAGAGCTCGAGCATCCTCAAGCCCTTTTCGCGTTGATCTCGTTGCAATTCTGGCTTGTCTTGCTGCCGGGTACGCAATCTCCCGTTGGGGATCCCAAGCCACCGGACCTATCCCCACGCGCACGCTCGCCGTCGGTATCATTCTGGCTTCGATCTTGATGCTTGTTGGTCCTCAAGTCTGCCTCGTGGCAACCCTCGCACTCGTCTTTTCAGGCCTCAATGAGACAATGGCCGTAGCAGGAGAAGTGAACATCTATGTCGCCGATCTCTCCTTCTTCTTACTCGTCCTTCTCTCCGCATTCACCGGATCGCTCTTTTCAGCCCCGCAGCCATGGGAAAGGGCGGTGCTCTGGGCTCTTGGTGTTTTCGTCCTCTACATTGGCGCGAGTCTAGTCGTTGTGGTAATTGAGGATCCCGCGCACTTCGTCCCTTCACTCGTTTCCTGGTTTCGCCTCGTTCAAACGCTGTCGCTTTTCTGGCTCGTACAAGTGACATTAACGACCAGACGAGATTTTCGGCTTGTCATCGCTGCCGTCGTTTTCGCTGGACTTTTTGCCGTTGCGTCCGCCGCTTCCGAAGCGACGTGGGGCGGTCTGTTGCAGGCGCGCTATGGGGGCCTACTTAATGTCAACTCACTCGGCCTGGTCTCCTCATACTTGATCCTTGCTGCCTCCTTCATCATTCCCTCCAGAGTCCCTTCCCTCCGGATCGGCATCTTTGCTGCCGGGTTGTTAGGCCTTCTTCTTGCCAAATCTGTCGGCGGGCTGCTTGCTGCTACAGCAGCCCTGGGGCTCGGCTACTTAGTCCAGAAGACGAGAGGGCAGACACAACGCGCTCCTCTCGCAAAACCCCTGCTTGCCGTCACCGGTATGAGCTTGTTTGCTTTTCTCACAATCTCGTTCGCTCGGCCAGAAACCCTGCCCACGTCTACATCATTCTCAACGGGTTCGACGAGTCACCGCATCGTGCTGGCATCCGCAGGCCTCGAGCTCTTTTTCCGTCATCCCCTCGTCGGAGTCGGCTGGCAGCGCAGCTCCTCCCCAGAAATCATCGGCCAATCTGAAGTGTCACAATCACTCCACGATCGGTTTGAAAGCGTCCCCCCCCAGCTCTTCCCCAACGTCAGCCCCAGCACCGTACACAACACTTATATTCAGCTTGCCGCCGAGCTCGGCCTTCTAGGGCTGGCCGTCATGATCTATTCCGCAGTCAGGTTGAAACGTCGAATTCACTCGGCGCTCGCAATCCTCTCGGGTGGTCCCTTCTACAACTACGCCGTTCTGTCTATCGCGGGCCTTGTGGTTACGCTCCTGTGGCTGAATGGGAATGCGCTTTATGGGGGGCAACCTGAGACCTACGGAATTGCCCTTTTCCTCGGCCTACTGTCCGCCGGGGTATCTGCTGATTTCAGAGGGAGAGCTGGCTCGTCCCGCTCCACCCATTGAGCTTTCCGACCCTGAAGTCTTGCCTTGCATGCCACGTCGTCGTGCTCACGAGCAGCCTCGGCCGTGCTCGCGAATCGGCGGGCTGACCGCTCATTCGCCTCCATCGCGCAACCATCAGGAACATGGGTCCTGTGAGCCGAGCTTGCTCTCCTTACTGAGATGGTGGCCGCAGCTCCCCGACCTGTCCGAGACGGTCAATTCGCTGCCGACAGAGAGCTATCAGAGATAGAAGATTCTGTTTGATCCGCGACCGATCGCACGACAACAGTCGAACACCAGCTTGGACTCTTTTGCAACCAGCTCCCAATCGACATTGACCTGCGAAACGAGGACTACTACAAGATCCTGAGACCGCAGATGCTCTTTAGTCAGAGCAGACGAGCGTATGTTCTTGGATCGCAATTGAAGTTGCTTAACGAGCGGGTCATGGAATGACACCGTTGCACCTCGTTGACCAAGTGCCTCCAGGACCTTGACTCCTGGTGATCCTCTCGTGTCACCCGTCCCACCCTTATAGGCAATGCCTATCACCAGGATCCTCGATCCTCGCACCGACTTACCCTGCTCGTTTAGCAGGAGGCCGATCCGCTCGACGACATGCCTCGGCATCTCCGAGTTGACCTGATGGGCCAGTTCGACGAACTTCACCTCGTGCGCCCGGTCGCGCCTCACACGCCACGACAGATATGCGGGATCGAGTGGAATGCAGTGGCCACCCCACCCGGGGCTCGGCCAGAACGGCATGAAACCAAACGGTTTCGTCGCCGCAGCTTCAATGCACTGCCAGATGTCGATGCCGAGGTCGTTGGCGTAGAGCGCGAGTTCGTTGACGAGGGCGATGTTGACGTGTCTGAAAGTGTTCTCTATCAACTTGGCCATTTCGGCTTCGCGCGTGCCCGGCACCGTAAAGACTTTCGGAACTACCCCTCCGTACAACGCCTCGGCCGCCCGGGTTGCATCGGCCGACATGCCGCCGACGATCTTCGGGATGTCCTCGAACCTGTAAGTCGGGTTGCCTGGATCGATTCGCTCCGGTGAATAGGCAAGCAGGAAATCGGTTCCCGGTACCAACCCTCCCTCCTCCAGTAGCGGTAGGAGGATCTCCTCGGTACTCCCCGGGTAAGTTGTGCTCTCCAGCACGACCAGCGTGCCGGAGGTGATTACCTTCCCCAATTTCTTCCCCGCGCCCTTGATCATCGACAGGTCGGGAACGCCGTCCGTTAGCGGCGTGGGCACACAGATGAGGACGGCATCCGCTTTTGCCGCCCCCCGATACGAGGTCGAGGCGCGCAGACGGTTGCCGACTCGAAGCTTGCGTATCCGACCGTCTTCGACGTCGCATATGTAGGACTTGCCATCCTGGATGGCGCGTACGCGCTCACCGTCATTATCGATTCCCAGTACCCGAAAGCCCGCCTCCGCGAAAGTCGTTGCGACGGGCAGGCCGACGTACCCAAGTCCGACGACCGCGACGAGGGCCTCCCGGTCCTCGATTCGATCGATCAGCCACGACCAGTCCGGCGACCGATCGCCGGCTCCGCTCCCGGTCACGGCCGGCTCTGCTCTTCGACGAGATCGGTGTCCATGCCCAGTGTGTCCACGCGCGGTGAGCCAAGTTTCAAGACATCGCCGGGAGAAAGACTCTCACCCGAGCCTTCTTCAGGAGGGTTCGCTTCGTATATCGAGACTCGAAGCAACGACAGAGTAAGCGCACCGATCAGCACCGTGGCGACCATTACAGGCTCGGTCCTGTCCACCACGACCGCAAGCGCCACCATCGCGGCTCCCACGGCGCATGCTAGTCCGTGCGCGAGAGCCGTCTCTCGCGTCGAGAATCCCAACCGCACGAGGCGATGCGACAGATGATCGATTCCACCCTGGAAGAAGGGGCGTCGCGCAATGAGCCGCGAAAGTATCACCAGTGAAGTATCGGCAACCGGCACCGCAAGAACCGCCGCCGCGCCCAGGTAACTCCACGGCTCTGCCAGCGGCAACCGCAACTTCAGGGTGGTTGCCGCGATCAGAAATCCCAAGAAGGTGCTTCCTGCGTTGCCGAGGTAGACGCGCGGACTCACGAGGTTGTGGCGCAAGAACGCCAGCGACGAGCCGAGGATCGCGGCGGCGAGAAGCGCGACGAGATACTGCCCTCCAAGCGCTGCAAGGAGGAACAGGCCGGCGGCAATCGTGGCCGCACACGCGCCTGCGACGCCATCCATATTGTCGAGAAGATTGAAGGCATTGGTCGCCGCCACCAGGAAGAAGACCGTGAGAGCTGCGTCCGCCCACGCGTTCCCGGTCGGGACGGCCCTCACCCCCGCCCACCACACGCCCATCGCGACGGTCGCCTGAGCGGCAAGCCGGAGGTATGGCGACAGCCCCCTGATCCGGTCATCGATGAGGCCCAGGATCATCAGCACCAGTGCACCGGCCAGCAGGCCTCCGGCCTCCCGCACGAGCCCCCGGCCAAGGACCACGAAGGGCACCGTTACCGCCAGCACAGATGCGGCAACCGCTGCGCCTCCCAGGTAGGAGACTGCGGCGCCACCCTGACCAAACAGCCGAGGATGCGACACCATCCCCAAGCGATGGCCCAAGGCGTTGGCGACAGGCATCCCACCCAGTCCGATGAGAAGCGACACTGCAAAAGCGGTCCCCGCCTGCGCGAGGTGCGCCTCACTCACGGGTCGGGCCTCGCACAGGCGAGACGGCAACCATCTCGGCTCCCTTTTCCATTTCGGCCCGTTGTTCGCCGATGACGTCCGCGATGATCTCGTCGAGCCGGTAGCAGGGCTCCCAGCCGGTTAGATCTCTTAGCTTCGAGGTATCGGGGACCCGCCGCCGCATGTCCTCGAATCCCTCTCCATAGGCCTTCTCATATGGAATCCGCGCGATCTCAGGGTTGGTGTCCGTCGCATGGGCGATTTTTTGAGCGAGCTCCAATATCGAGACCTCCTCGGTCGATCCGATATTGAACACATCGCCTTCCGCTCTCGGCTCGTGGAGCAGAATGAGGAGGGCCTCGACGACATCGGACACGTGACAAAAGCAGCGGGATTGGAGTCCGTCGCCGTACACGGTTAGCGGCCCCCCGTTGAGAGCCTGCTCTACGAGGCGCGGCACCACCATCCCGTAGGCACCGGTCTGCCGTGGACCAACGGTATTGAAAAGACGGAAGACAACGGTCGGAAGCCTCTTCTCGCGGTGATAAGCAAAGGCCAGGATCTCGTCCACCGCTTTGGAGGTCGAATACGACCACCGCGACACACCCGGGCTTCCCAGGACTTGATCGTCGTCTTCGCGGAACGACGCCTTCTGATTCTTCCCATAGATCTCTGACGTCGAGGCGATCAGGATCTTGGTTCGGTAGCGATGTGCCGCTTCGAGCAGGTTCTCCGAGCCGCGTATGTTTGTGATGAGGCTGCGCAGCGGTCTGTCCACTATGAGTTGAACTCCTACCGCCGCTGCAAGGTGAACGACAATGTCCGAACGCGCAACCCACTCATCCACGAGCAGCGAGTCGAGAACACTTCCGTGTACGAACTCGACGGCGTCGGCGATCTCCGCAAGATTCTTCGATCGCCCAGTGGACAAGTTGTCCAAGACGACCACATGGTCTCCGCGGGCAACGAGTGCTTCAGCGAGATGCGACCCGATGAAGCCAGCGCCGCCGGTAATCAGGTATCGCATACGGCTCCAGGGACGCCGCGCGGAACCGATCGCACGGTTCCCCCTCTGGTTGTGACACCTGTCTGACCCATGCTGCCCTTCCCACGACTCTTCCGCCGGGTTCGCGAACCGTTGCAGCGTGGTCTTCAGCGGCGATAAGGCTAACCCATATCACAACCAGAATGGAGGATTGGAGTTAGCTTGCATTGCATTGGCTGACAGGAATTGACTTATGTCTAGAGCGTGTACTGAAGCGCTCGATCGGTCACGTTCTCCGTTCGTTCACCTATTTTTCAACCTGCACGCGCATCGTCCGAACCGCGTTCAAGGTTCCCGAGATCGACATCTGCTGTGCTTCTTCACCGGTCCCGGGATCGACGACTACGTAGCCGTCGGGAGCGATCACTCGTAGCGAGAACTCGTCGGGATTAACGGTCGCCTGCGGCCACATCGTAAAGGAGAAGGCCCCTGATCCGTCGGCTACAAACGCTTGGTCCATCTGGTATTCGACGGAGGCGCTACGCGTCCTACTTGCCGCAACGTCAAAGAGGTCGAAGACCATCGGTCGTCCTCCGTCCGACCCTCGAAACGGCTGCTTTCGATTTCCCTCGTTCACAAATGACATCACTTTTGCGCTTTCAGGCAGGACGAAGTGCAAGAACATCGCATTGAGGCCCGGCTTCTCTATACCGCCAATGCCTGGGCCGAAGATCAGTGAGCGTGGCGCATCGGTGGGAGCACCGTTGCGCAGCGTGGCGGTAGTCGTCACTTCAGCCGAGCCGTCCTCCAGCAGTCGCACGATGGTCTGTACTCGCCGATGAAGAAAATAGTCGATCTTGTTGACACCCGCGTTGTTGTTAAAAACGACCTGGACATTGGGACCTGCGGCCGTATAGTCGCCGTCGGCCTCGAGCTCGCCAAGAGCCTCCTCTTGCTCGGGCACGTACGCCTTCAGGTGATTGGTCGAGGCCGCCTCTGCGAGACCGGATACGAAGCCGTGTGCGTCGATGTCGCCGTTCAGGCGCCGCCAGAAAGCATCGATAAGCCCGGCGAGATATCTGTTTTGGGCGGTGACGTCATCGAACTCCGTATAGCTGTCGTACAGCAAGACCTGGCCCGCATTTTCGGGCCCGACCGCTACATCTAGCCCCCGGGCCTTGATGGGACCGGTGCCTCTCAGCATCTCGCCGAGCGCGATGGGGTCCATCGCCACGACGCCGTCCAAGCGCTGCCCCGTATCGCCCTCATACATCTGAAGCCACGCTTCGGCTGCAACCGGGAAATTGGGCGTCAAGTTGGCCTGTTGATACTGCCTCAGTGCCCCGAGCTGTCCGTACGTGCGATTGAACCAACCGGGCATGTCGTCTGCTCGAGCTCGCGGGGGCCCTGTGAGCTCCCCGATCGGAGCCACCCGTGTGAGCCGGATCCGACCCTTTCGAGCTTCGAGGATGCCGTAGATCCCCAAGAGTCCTCCCCCGCCGCGCGCCTCGCTGGGCGTCTGGAACGCCAGCAAGTACTGCCGCCAGCCGTTAGCGCCGAATAGTGCGGGGAGCTCCCGCATCAGAGCGTCCCCTTTGACGGCGGCACCCGCGGCGCGCGCCAGCTTCGACCGCGTCTCGAGGAAGACGGTCTTCAGGGACTCGATTCTGGGGATCGGAGCCTCTTGGAGAAGTCGAGCCGCCTCGTCAAGCGATGCCGCGGCCTCAGAGACGACCGGCTGGGCGGAACGGATAGCGTTGAAATTCACGCGCCCACCTTGAAAGACGGCAGCAGCGATGCTGCCGTCAACTTCTCCCGTTTCTGCCGGAATACGGGCGACGGACAGCCCAGCGCGCGCGGAGAGCTCGGCGGCTCGGGCGACCGCTCCAACGGCCTCCGCGTCGGAACCCACGATTGGAATCCACTTCACCAGAAAGAAACTGGGGTGTCGCGTGAGGCCGACCGCGGTTCCTGAGTCGACGAGTGCACCGGACAGCTCCGCCTCCGCGTGACGAAAGCGGCCATTACCGAGGTAGGCCTCGGCCGCCTCGAACTGCTCGCGCGCCGATCGAAGCGAGGAGTTCAGGCGCAATCCGACGTAAAGACCGTCGAGGAGCAAGAGAAGGGCAATCGCGGCGACCGAAAAGGCGGTCGCCTTCTTGCGACTGGTCTTGCGCAGACGGTGTGCGGTTGTGCTCGAGGGAATCTGGTGTCCGCGCCGAACCCGCTCCCGCACCTTGATTCGCCGGCGCTCGAGATCGACGACTTTAGTGGTCCCCTCGCCCTTGCTATCGGCCATGGCGATTGCCTGACCGCTCAATCGGGCGCATGCAGTAGAAGATAGTCGGTCAGGCCATCGCGCGTGGCTGGTTAGCGAAGTCGCGCTTTATGGCTCCTCGACTCCGCAACCAATACGAACCTTTCCCACAGTAACCGGGACGGCTAGGTGTTGCTACTAGACGCGAATCGTTTGCGACCGATCCCTCCCGCAACGGTGCGCGTGCTGGTAACCGCCGCGAACCTCCTTGACAACGATCGCGTAGTAACGGCCATTAGCGCCGGGTCTGCGAAGGCCCCATTGTCCGCGTGAACCGGTCGACGCCCTGCCGACGGTACGGTCGGGCCCAGGCCGTACCTTCTTCACCACAACGGTCCGATTTCTGATGCACCGCCTGTTTGAGTTTACGGAGCCGCGGAATTTTGGCTGGATCGTGACCGTCGACTGATACGACGCAATGTGCGCCTGGGCAGGTCCGAATCCCATCACGCCAAACGCGAGCGCGCCCGCGCTTACGAGCACGGACAGGCGGCGGATTAACGGCGAATGTCTCATACCCAATCCCCTCTGTTTAGAGGTCCTCTGGCAACTTCCTTATAACAGGATCGGCCCCCACCGCGCCAACGAATTGTCAGGTTTGTTAATGCTTGAGTTGCTTAGGTGATTGGTTCTGCTTGCGGCTACTTGACGAGAAGTTCCTGGGCCCACGACTCGCCGGGCCCCTCGTGATCGACTCCCAGCAGATCAAGCACCGTGGCGCCGCAGTCGGCGAACGTCTCCCTGATCCGCAGGTCCACCGGCGCCACCCCAGGCCCCGTGCACAGCACTGGCACCCGCTCGCGCGAGTGGTCGGTCGACGGCGTTGTCGGGTCGTTGCCGTGATCGGCCGTGATGATCAGGACACAGTCGTCGCCGAGCGCGCCCTGGATCTCCGGCAGCCGGCGGTCAAAACCTTCCAGGGCCCCCGCATATCCCCTCGGATCGTTGCGGTGCCCGAACGACTGATCGAAGTCGACGAGGTTTGCAAACACCAGGCCCGACGAGATCTCCTTCGTCTCCGCGATGACCGCGTCGATGCCCGCGTCGTTCGACTTGGTCGGCGTCGAGTGCGTGGTGCCCCGGCCTCCGAAGATGTCGGAGATCTTGCCGACCCCCCTGACCTCCATACCCGCCCCCGAGATCGCGTCGAGCATCGTCGGCTGCGGCGGCAGCACCGAGAAGTCGTGCCGATCGATCGTGCGCTCGAACGCCCCCGGCTCGCCCCGGAACGGCCGGGCGATGACTCGGCCGACCTCGTGCTCGCCCCGCAGGATCTCGCGGGCGATCCTGCACATCTCGTAGAGGCGCTCGAGTGGCACAACATCAACGTGCGTCGCGATCTGGAACACGCTGTCGGCCGATGTGTAGACGATCGGATGGCCGGTCTTCATGTGCTCGGCGCCGAGCTTCTCGATTATCTCGGTCCCAGATGCCGCGTAGTTGCCGAGGGTCGGCGAGGCGATCGCGGTCTCGAATGGCTTCATGACCTCGTCGGGAAAGCCGTCCGGGTAAGTGGGAAACGGCTTGTCGAGGATGATTCCGGCGATCTCCCAGTGGCCGGTCGTCGTGTCCTTGCCCGGGGAACGCTCGGTCATGACCCCGTAGGCACCGGCGGGATCGGCCGCAGCCTCGACACCTTTTATGTCGGCGAGCCGGCCGAGGCCGAGCGCGGCCATGTTCGGGAGCTCGACGCCGACCGCCTCGGCAACGTGTGGAAGGGTCGCGGAACCGGCGTCGCCGAAGCTGTCGGCATCCGGGGCTCCGCCGATTCCGACCGAGTCGAGCACGATCAGAACGACCGCGCGGCACGCCCGTTCGACGGGCACCGGCCCTACCGGGCTCATTGGCTCCGGGTCTGCTGCTTGCAGCTCACGCACAGGCGTGCGGTCGGGATGGCCTCGAGCCGCTCGATCGGGATGTCCTCACCGCATCGTTCGCACTTGCCGTATCGGCCCTCGTCGATGCGGCGGAGGGCGGCGGCGACCTCCTCGTGCTGGCTCCGCAGGCCCTCGATCATCGACAGCGTCTGTGAGCGCTCGGCAGTTGCCTGCGCGGAGTCGGCGAATCCCTCGTTGGTCGAGAGGGTCACGTCGTCGCCCTCGGCGACCGCGCCGTTCTCGGCGAGCTGGTGCTCGATCGAACTGCGTTCTTCTTCGAGCTGTGCCCTTATCGATTCGACCGTGTCGGCCTGCATGTGCCTTCCCCTTCGTTGTGATGACTCTCAGGCTATCCCCGCGCCCTCGGGTGCGATGCCAGATACACCTCGCGCAGCCGGCTGTCGCTCACCAGCGTGTAGACCTGGGTGGTCGCCAGGCTCGCATGTCCAAGTAGCTCCTGGACAACCCGGATGTCGGCCCCCCCATCGAGCATATGGGTTGCGAACGAATGCCGGAGAGTGTGGGGGGAGACCCGGTCCGCCAGGTGCGCCCGGCGAGCGTACCCCTTCAGTATCTTCCAGCATCCCTGGCGGCTCAACCGGCCTCCCCTGGCGTTCAGAAAGACGGCCGCTCCCGCCCGGCCCGATTTGCTTGCCAGCTCGCGCCGGCTCACGGCGAGGTAGTCGCCCAGCGCCGCCCGCGCCGCCCGGCCGAGGGGCACTCGGCGGGCCTTGCTCCCCTTTCCCGCCCGCACCAGCAGGGAGCCCTCGTCGAGGTCGACGTCGTCGATGTCGAGCCCGACCAGTTCGGAGATCCTCAACCCGGCGCCGTAGAGGGTCTCGAGGATGGCCCGGTCGCGGCGCCCCAGCAGGCCGTCGCCGGGCCCCCCGATCAGCGCCTCGACGTCCTCGAGCGAGATCGCCTTGGGAATCGAGCGCGGCTTCTTGGGAGCGCCGAGGACCGCGGTCGGGTCGTCCGCCCGGTGGCCCTCGCGCGCTAAGAAGCGATAGAGGGCCCGCACCGACACCAGCATGCGTGCCACCGACGTCGGCGCGAACGGCTTATCGGCGGGGGGGACCCCCGTCCGCAACCGCTCAAGGTAGTCGGTGAAGTTCTCGGGGCCGGCGGTGAGGGGGTCGACGCCGGCGACCGCGCAGTACGCGCGGAACATCGCCAGGTCACGCCGGTAGGCGGAGATGGTGTTAGCGGCGAGCCCGCGCTCGAACTGCAGGTGCGCAATGAACTCGTCGACGAGAGCTTCGAATGAGCTCACAGTCCGAGCCCCCTGGCCGCTAAATGAGGTCGTCGAGCGGCACGAAGTCGAGCCCGTGTGCGGCGGCCACCGGCTCGTAGACGACCTCGCCGCCGTAGACGTTGACGCCCATGGCGAGCGCAGGATCATCGCGCACCGCGTCCGTGAGTCCCCGGTTGGCGAGTTCGACGACATACGGAAGCGTTGCATTCGTGAGCGCGTAGGTGGAGGTGTGGGGCACCGCGCCGGGCATGTTGCCGACGCAGTAGTGGACGACGTCGCCGACCATGTAGACGGGATCGGAGTGGGTCGTCATCTTCGAGGTCTCGAAGCAGCCGCCCTGGTCGATGGAGATGTCGACGACGACCGCGCCCGGCTGCATCTCCTTGACGACGTCCTCGGTCACGACCTTGGGCGCGAGCGCACCCGGCACGAGCACGGCGCCGATGACGAGGTCGGCGGTCAGCACGGTCTCCTCGACCGACAGCCGGTTCGATGCGAGCGTGAGGATCCTTCCCTGATGGATGCGGTCGACATCGCGCAGCTTGTTGATGTTCTTGTCGAGGATGACGACCTCGGCCTCCATGCCTTGGGCGATCCACGCCGCGTTCATCCCCGCCATACCGGCGCCGATGACGACGACCTTGGCGGGCCGCACGCCCGACACGCCGCCGAGGAGCACTCCCCTGCCCCCGTGCTCCCGCTCGAGGTAGTAGGCGCCAACCTGCGGGGCCATCCGGCCGGCGACCTCGCTCATTGGGGCCAGCAGGGGCAGTGATCGGTCCTCGAGCTCGACGGTCTCGTACGCGACGGCGGCGGTCTTGGACTCGACGAGCGCGCGCGTCACCGCTTCGCTCGCCGCCA
Organism: Actinomycetota bacterium; assembly: GCA_050694175.1. GTDB lineage: Bacteria > Actinomycetota > CADDZG01 > CADDZG01 > WHSQ01 > JBOGXA01. Next base: position 80,475 of record JBOGXA010000011.1, on the reverse strand, counting down.
GGTGGAGATAGGTGAACAGGACGAGGCCGTCGCGGAGCCGTGCGAACTCCTCTTCGATGGGCTCCTTGACCTTGAGCACCATGTCGGAGTCGGCAAACACGGTGTCGGCGTCGGACACGATCGTGGCTCCGGCGCGTTCGAACTCGGAGTCGAAGATGGACGAGCCGCGTCCCGCGTCCATTTCGATCAGCACCGAGTGGCCATTAACCACCAGCTCCCGCACGCCGGCGGGAGTGATCGCGACCCGGTACTCGTTGTCCTTGAGCTCGCGCGGGACCCCGACCCTCATGATCCGCACTCTATTCGCTGTGGCCTCCGGTGGCGAGATCGCTCGGCTGGGACTCGAGACTCCCGCTCGGTAGGAGGGCGAGGGCCCCCCGCCCGGCTAGAGCGCGTCTCGGAACTGCTCCACCGTCATGTTCGCCTGGCGAAGAATCGATCGCAACGTTTCGCGCGCCAGCTCGTCGTGGCGCGGAACGATCACTGTGCGCCCCTCGTTGCGAAGCTTGACGTGACTTCCCCGCTGGCTTATCTGGTCGAAGCCGAGCCTCTGAGGAGCTCTGATCGTCTGGCGGCCGGACACGACCGGCAGCCCATCCGTCACGCGCTGAGTTCGAGGGTGGCGATGATCGGCGGCTCGATCTCGGTCGGCAGAGGCTGGTCCTCGAAGTAGAGCTCGAGGGCCTCCTTGAGGTTGGCCTGAGCCTCCTCAACCGACTTCCCTTGACTCGTTACCTCGATCTCGAGGCAGCGAGCGACGTACCAGTTGTCCTCACGAGTGATGGCTGCCGTAAAACGCATTAGCGTCCTCCATGCCGTTCATTTTGGAGCACGCGAACTCTATTCCGTGTGGCTCCCGGTGGCGAGACCACTGCGATGGGACTCGAGCTCCCGCTCGGCCGGAGGGGCGGGTTCGCCCCGGCGCCCCAGCGACGCTCCGATGAAGTCCCGGAACAGAGGCTGGGCCCGGTCGGGCCGGCTCTTGAACTCGGGATGGAACTGGCCGGCGACGAACCACGGGTGGTCGGCGATCTCGATGATCTCGACGAGCGTCCCGTCGGGCGACTCCCCCGAGCACACGAGCCCGGCATCCTCGAGCTTGCGCCGATAGCGCGGGTTGACCTCGTAGCGGTGGCGGTGGCGCTCGAAGATGAGCTCGGTGCCGTAGGCGTTTTCCGCCACCGAGCCGGGCGTGATCTTGCACGGGTACGCGCCGAGTCGCATCGTCCCGCCCATCGTGCGGAGGTCCTGGCCCGGCAGGATGTCGATCACCGGGTGCGGGGTCTGCGCCGAGAACTCCGACGAGTTCGCCCCGTCGAGGCCGGCGACGTTGCGGGCGAACTCGATGACCGCGCACTGTAACCCCAGGCAGATCCCCAAAAACGGGATGCCTTGCTCGCGCGCGTACCGAATGGCGTTGATCTTGCCCTCGACGCCGCGCACGCCGAAGCCGCCGGGCACGAGGACGCCATCGATCCCACCCAGGATCACGTCAAGGTCGCCGGTCTCGAGATCGTCGGAGGCCATCCACCTGACTTCGAGCTCGGCGTCGTGGGCGAAGCTCGCGTGCTTGAGGCTTTCGACGACCGACAGGTATGCGTCCGGCAGGCTCACGTACTTGCCGATGAGCCCGATCCCCACCTTGCGCTGCGAGTTGGCGATGCGGGCGACGAGCTTGCGCCATTGGCCCAGATCGGGATCGGGGACGTCGACGAGGCGCAGGTGGTCGACCACGAAGTCGTCGAGGCCCTCCGACTGCAACACGAGCGGAATCTCGTAGATGTTCGGGGAGTCGACGGCCGAGATGATCGCGTCCATGTTGACGTCGCACAGAAGCGAGATCTTGCGCTTGAGGCCGGGGCTGATCGGCCGGTCGCTGCGGCACACGATCGCATCCGGCTGGATCCCGATGCTCCGGAGCTCGCGCACCGAGTGCTGGGTCGGCTTGGTCTTGAGCTCCTCGGCGGGGGCCATGTAGGGGACGAGGGTCACGTGGATGTAGCAGGTGTCGTCGCGCCCCAGCTCGGTCTTGAGCTGGCGGATGGCCTCGAGGAAAGGCAGCGACTCGATGTCGCCGACCGTGCCGCCGATCTCGGTGATCAATACATCGGCGCCCGAGTCCTCGGCAAGGGTCGTGATCCGCTCCTTGATCGTGTTGGTGATGTGCGGGATCACCTGGACGGTATCGCCGAGGTAGTCACCGGCCCGCTCCTTGGCGATGACGCTCTGGTAGATGGCGCCGGTTGTGACGTTGGAGGCGCGCCGCATGTTCTCGTCGATGAAGCGCTCATAGTGCCCGAGGTCGAGGTCGGTCTCGGCGCCGTCCTCGGTGACGAACACCTCGCCGTGCTGGAACGGGTTCATCGTGCCGGGGTCGACGTTTATGTAGGGGTCGAGCTTCTGCATCATGACCCGCAGGCCGCGCGCTTTGAGGATGCGCCCGAGCGACGCGGCCGTGAGCCCCTTGCCGAGGCTCGAGACCACCCCTCCGGTCACGAAAATATGCTTTGCCACCAGCCCTCCTTGTTCGCCGGCTCCATGGGGCGTCGCCCCGTTGCATTATCGGGTGACTACCCCTAGCGCTTCGGGCTCCGGGCACGCAAAGGACCCGGGCGAGTTGCTGGGGCGGTCATTTCAAGCTAGCACGCGCGCGGCCCGGCGCGTGCTGATTTCGGCCAAATCGGCTTCCCTTGGGGCGAACTCGTCGCACTCACTCACACTCCTTGTGACTCACGGCGACAAGTTCCCCGGTCTGTCCCGGCGGCGGCCCAGCCGGTCCAGAGCCCGCAGGCCCGGCGTTGCCTCGATTGCGCGCGAGAACGACCATCGCTCCGAGGCCAGGTTGAGGGCCACGGCCACCACGATCACGGCGATCCGCCCGGGCCGGTCGAACGACGCGGCCAGGCCCAGGCCGGCGACGGCGCCGAGCGGGTTGGAACCGGCGTCGCCCAGCATGGCCCGCTCGCCGAGGTCGACGGGCAGACAGACGAGCACCGCCCCCAGCATCCCGGCCGCCCCGAGCGTCCATGCCTCCCCGCCCCACAGCGCCACGGGCACGGCGACCAGCAGCCACACCTTGGCGGCCCGGCCCGGAGCCCGATCGAATAGGTTCACGACGTTCGCCCACAGCGCGACCGCCAGCGCGACCTCGACGGCCGCCCATCCGTCGGCGACGATCAGACCGGCGACGATCCCTGCGACCCCTCCGGCCGCGATCTTGACGAGCCCTCCGGTCACCCGGCCGTGCCCGGCCGCGCGGAGATGCCCGGCGAAGCCGCTCGACTCCTCGCTCCCCCGCAGGTCGTCGGCCAGGCCTCCGATTGCCGTCACCCCGATCGCGATCGCAAGCGCGGCACCGAAGCGAGCCTCGACGTCGCCGCCAAAGAAGAGCCGCACGAGGGCGACGACCACTCCTGCTACCACGACCGGGGCCCCCAGCACCACTGGGACGAGCCGCACCGACACGTTCGTGCGCATGAGCTGCTCCGGGACGCGCCGCGCCAAGACGATCATCAGCACGAGAGCTGCCACGAGCGCCCCGCTCGCGGTCCCGGCAACGACGCGCTCGCCGAACTCGCTCATGGCGCGGAAACCTCGGCTCCGCCGCCCTCACCCATGTCCAGCACGAGGTGCACGAGCACGGCCATCGGCACGAGGAACGAGAGCACCATGGCGGGGATCACGATCCCCGAGTCGTTGACCGCGAACCCGAGCACCGCAACAACCAGCCCGCCCAGCAGGCCCGCCCGCAGCTTGGGGTACGTGCGCGCCAGCCGGCGCCAGCGGCCGCGCGGCCGCGCCAGCAACCACGCGAGGACGGCGAGTGCGGGCGGGACGAAGTAGGTCCAGATCGTCGTCCGAAACACCCGCAGGTTCGAAGATGCCTTTCGCCGGACGGTGTCGTAGAGCACTCCGACTCCGCGATCCCGAACGTCCTCGTACAGCCGGCCCAGATGGGTGCGGGACCCGGGCGGCCCCGCCAGATCGATGATCAGGAACAGCCCGACGACCACGACCGCAGCGGCAACTCCGATCGCAAGCAGCTTGAGGCTCGGGCGCCGGTCGGACAGCAACACCCAGGTGATTGCAAACGAGGGCACGAGTGCGATCACGCCCCCGACGTCGCTGCCAACGGTGGGGAGGCCGATGACCACCACCACCGCGGCGAACAACCCCGCCACGGCCCACAGCGCCCGGTCGCTGCGTTCACGATGCACGATCAGCGTCCCCGTGAGGATCGTCGACGCTCCGATGACCGCGAACGCGATGTTGCCGGCCCCCGCGAACCGGCCCGCAACGATCGGCGAATAGCCGAACACCGTGTTGAGCTGAAGGCGCGCGCCGAAGATGAGATCCGCGACCAGCACCGCGAGCGTCAGCCCGCTCACCACCAACAGGCGGTCGAGTGATCCCCTAACGACGAAGCACGCCACGACCACGAGGGCCAGGTCGATGCCGAGGAGCAGCAGCACATACGGACCGGTGCCGAGCTCGTGGGCCCTCACGATGCCGCCGAGAAACGTCGAGATCGGGAACGCCACCAGCGCGAGCGCGGCCGCTTCGAGCCAGCGGGCAGGGCGGGTGCTCCCTTCCCGAGTTCGGGCCTCGCGCTGCTTGAGGAGCGCGAGCACCAGGACGTAGACGACGACCTGGCAGATCACGAACCAGAACGAGATCGGGCCCTTGAGCGAGTCGACAAAAACCGATTCGTCGTTGAGCTCCACCGCCGCCGTCACCGGATCGGCGCGTGCCCCGTCGGCAAGCAGCGCGCGACCGGTCATCCCGCCCGGACGCTGGATGCCGGCGTGCTCCAGGATGGTCGGCGCGACATCGGTGAGCGTAACCACTCCGCGCCGACGCGTCGACGACGACGTCAGCGCGGACCCCTCCGGATAGCCCGGGCCCTCGACCACAGCTATGCCCAGTTGCGTGCCGTCCTCGTAGGCGGGCGAGGTCGGTGACACGACGATGAGCAGGTCGCGCGTGGGATCGAGCCGGTCCCGCACGTACGCGAGGAGGTCGTCCGCGGCAAGGAGCGCGTCGAGGCGCGCATCGGTACGCTCCGAGAACGACAGCGCGCTCTGCTGATCGGCGCGTTCGAGGTCACCGTGGTCCACGACCATCGAGGCGCACTCCACGCGCAGGGCCGCGTCGACCGCGTCCTGCGCGGCGGTCTCGTCGGTGCGCACACCAAACGGCGCGTCGGGAGCGGGCTCGAGCAGCTCTGGGTAGGTCGCCGACAGCTCCACCACTCCGTCTTCGTCCATGGCGGCGAGCGCGCTCCATCGCCCCGGGCCCAGCGGCGTGGCGACTTGCGAGCCGAAGTCGGCGTTCCCGATCGCAACGATGGGGCCTTCGAGGGCGGTGGCCAGCGCGCCCGGCCGGGCCCCGTAGCCGGCTTCCTCGGCCATCTCCCGGACCTCCTCGAGAGCGGTGACGCGCGCCTCGAAGACGAGCGGTGGGTCGCCGGTGCCTTCGTCGGCGAGCCCTCCCGTGGCCGGCGTGCCGTCGACCCGAGCCCCTGCGCCGATGATCGCGAACCCGGATGCATAGCTGGTCCTCGGACTGTTAGTGCGCACCGACATCGACCCCGACGCGCCCTTGGCGACGACGTCCAGCAGCTCGGGCGGATCGAAAGCTTCGACATCACGCCACGTGATCCCCGGAAGCGTGAAGACGACGGCGCGCCGGCAGGGCCCGGCGTGGTGGGCGGCGGCGGGCGCGGCCACCGCGCCGGCGAGCGCGATCGCCCCCATGCACAGAAAGAGCCGTCTAGCTATCCGCATACTCTGAGTACACCTCCCGCAGGCGCGCAAGAACCGCATCGCGGGAGAAGTTTGTCCCATAATCTTCGCGCGCCCTGTGCGCGTACTTGCGCCCCAGCTCCGGGTGCGCAATGACCTCGTCGAGCGCGTCGCGAAGGGCGGCCGCATCGCCGGGTGCAACGAGCCGCCCCGACTCCCCGTCCGCAACGAGCTCGGACATTCCGCCGACGTCGGTGGTGACGACGGGAATACCCAGCATGACCGCCTCCTGGGCGGCCAGAGCGACTGCCTCCCACACACTCGACAGGCAGAACACGTCGGCGGCCGCGATGTAGTCGGCTGGGTTGTCCACAAAGCCCACGAAGGCGACCCTCGACGCGATGCCGAGCTCCTTTGCGAGATCCTCGAGTTCGGATTCCAACGGCCCCTCTCCCACAACTGCGAGCACGGCTCCGTCAATCCCGCTCACCGCTTCGAGCATCGCCGGCAGGTCCTTCTGGGGGTGAAGGCGTGCGACCGTGACGATCATGCTCTGGTCTTCCTCGACCCCGAGCTCGCTGCGAACCGCTTCGCGCGGGCGCGCCGGCTCGGGCGCGGGGGCCGTGCCCGCATGGAGGACCTCGATATCCCCCGCCCGGCGCGGCACCGCGGCGCGCAGGTGGCGGGCGATGTCGTGTGAGGGCACGAACGTCCGCGCGCTCAGCCGCACGGCGACCGGCTCGAGCCACGCGAACACGCGCGTGTTCGCGCGCCCTGAATACTCGGGCCGGATCAGGTTGTGCATGGTTGTTAGCACCGGTACCCCCAGCATTCGGCCGGCAACGCCGGCGTCGAGCGCGGCGCGCAGACCGTGTGCGTGCAGGACCTCGTAGCCTCCGTCGCGCACTACCGACCGCAGCCGGATGGTCGCGCCCACATGCCCCTTCACCCCCGACGGGATCGGGACGGGCACGAACTCCTTGGGCATCGGCACGCGCAGATCCGCCGGCGCGGCGATGTCGACCACCATCCCGGTCGCGCCGTCGAGAGCAGAGGTGATCTCCGCGACGTGCCTGCCGACCCCGCCGGCCGACTGGCCCAGGACCTCCAGAACCCTGACGGTCACGGCCGTTTTCGAGCGGGAGTGGACCTCTCCGGGAGCACTCCGAACAAACGCCGCAACTCCGGGGCTCGCAACAGGTACATGCCGCCCACGTAGGCGCCCAGGCCGGCCCCCGCCGTGAGCGCGAAGTTGACGGCGTAGGCGGTCTTGGAGAGCTCGGGGGCGAGCGACCGGACGACGAGCATCACCACCAGCGCGAACAGGGCGACGGTGAGCGACCGGGTCATGCTTGTGGCCAGCTTGGTGCTCCCGATTGCCCCGACCTGCTTCTTGAAGAGCTTCGTCAACACGATCGCCCCGGCCGCGAAGCCGAGCGAGTGCCCGAGGGCAAGGCCGGGGACTTGCCAGGCCTCGGAGAACGTGAAGAAGAACACGGCCCCCAGCGTGCTGCCGAACGCAATCGTGCCCGCGTTGACGAGAGCCGGAGTGCGTGTGTCTCCGAGCGCGTAGTAAGCGCGGGTGAACACGAGAAACGTTGAGTAAGCGGGAAGGCCCAGCGCGAACGCTGCCAGCACGCGTGCGACGAGCGATGCTCCGTCGCGCGTCATAGAGCCGTAGTCGAGCGTGATCTGTGAGACGGGCTCGGCCGTGGCCAGCATCAGTGCGGCCACCGGCAACAGGATGAACGCCAGCATCCGCAACCCATCCCGCAGCCGTCCGAGAAGGGCCTCTTCCTCGCCCGCGACGACGTGCTCCGACATCGCCGTGAACAGGACGTTGAACACCGGCACCGCGAACAGCGCGTGGGGCATATAGAAGAAGGTGTACGCCCACTGGTACGCGGCGACTCCACCCTCGACGCGGTTGGCCAGCATCAGAACGACGATCAGCCCGGCCTGGTATCCGCCCGCATAGCCGAGCGCCCACGCCCCGATGCGCGCTCCTTTGCGCACACCCGGATGTGACGGGTTCCATCTGAACCGGAACCTCCACCCCAGCCGGCGGAGCTGCGGGATTAGGCACACCGTCATCGCGACGACTCCCAGAGTCGTGCCGGCGCCCAGCACGACGGTCTCCCCGGTGGTGATTCCCTCGACGCTGGGGTCCCGATCACCGCGCATGATCGCGTACGTCAGGTACGCGCCGATGACAACGAGGTTGTTGAAGATCGGCGCGATCGCGGGCATCGCAAAGCGACGGTACGCGTGCAGCGCGCTCGTCATGATCATCCCCGCCCCGTAGAAGACGATCTGGAGCGAGAACAGGCGCAGGAATGTAGACCCCAGCGCAATCTCATCGGCGCGCAGTGCGTCGTTATCCACCCCGAGGGTGAGCGCCCGCATTATCAGTGGAGCGCCCAGAGCAACCAGCAGCGAGAGGCCCAGCATCGCCACGAGCGCTATCGACGTGAGCGCGTCCGCGGCGCGCCACGCTTCGTCACGGCGGTTGGATGCCAGGTACTCGACGAACGTCGGCACGAAGATCGAAGTCAGGACCCCCGCGGCCACCAGCTCGAACAACAGGTTGGGCGCGGTGTTCGCAGTCTGATAGGTGTTCGCCAAGAACGTCGTGCCCATCGCCCCGGCCACGACCACGACGCGGACGAACCCGGTGGCGCGCGATATCGCGGTTGCGATCGTGATGATCGCCGCACCCCGCGCCAGCGATCGCTCCGAGATGTCGGAGGACACGGTTTTGGATCGCCGCTCGTCGCTCCGTTCCACGCGCACGTCGTCGCCCGTTCGGGGTGGGGTTTTGCTCACGGGCTCGGCGACGACAGGGGGATGACGGCTTGAGCGCCCGAATCCGTGCCGCTGTGGGTGACCACTCCGTTCTCGGCGAGGTCGAGGGCGAGCACGACCCCGATCCCGCCCGAGATCGACTCCGCCTGGTCGACCGTCCCCACACTCGCGTTGGTGTCCGAGTCGTTACGAACGGAGGCGACGAGCCCCCACGAGCTTGTCGACGGCTCCGCCGCAATGACTCCTGCGCGGTCGGCGGCCAGCTCGCGGCCGAGGGGCACGGCGAGCTCCGCGACCTCGATGCCCGAAGGCTCCTCCGCTCCGGCCGCGATCACGAATACCGCGTTGGGGGGTGCGAGCGGCACCTCCTCGTTGCGGTCGACGTCGATGAAGCCGCCGGCTTCGAGATCCCTCACGAGCTCCTCGAGCGCGTCGCGTTCGGAGGGGTCCCCGGCCGGCGAGTCCGCGGCGGCGGCGAAACTCGTCCCCAGGATGGAGCCCGTCGCGTCCAGGAGCTCGCTCGTCGATTCGGCTTGAGAGTCGACGACGAGGGCGAGCTCATTGCGCTCGGGCGCCGACGACGCGGCGAGCTTGTCGCGAAGTGTCACCGTCGTTGCAACGGTGCCTCCAGAATCCGTGACCGAACCGCGGATCTCCTCCAGCATGTCTCCTTCCGAACCCTCGAACGCGAACACGACGACTTGCTCTCCGTCCAGCTTGCCCCCGATCAGATACGGCCGCGTCGCGAGCGCAAACTGCTGGTTGGCGTCGAGCTGCCGGTTGAGCTCGACGGTCTCGGCCCGCAACCGGTTGTTTGTCTCATCGATGTTGTCGAGGTCCCTGCGCAATTGGTTAACGAGGGCCTCCCCGAGCACGAGCGACCCCATTAGTATCCCGATCCCGAGCGCGAGGAAGACCGCGACTATGGAGACCAGGTGGTAGCGGAAGTCGATCACCCTAATACTGCCTGCTGGACACTGAACCACATGTTGACGAGCTTCAGCCATTGCGTCTGGAGGTAGACGCGCATCGGTTCGGACAGCGCCACTACGATCGTCATCGTCAGAAGCGCCGATGTGAGCAGCATCATGAGGTCCACTCGCCGGATGCGCCCGCGGTAGAGACGGCTCACGCCTTTCGCGTCCACCAGGATCGGGCCGACCCTGAGCCTCGTAAGAAAGGTCGAGGCCATGCCCCGGCGGCCCTTGTCCAGAAACTCGATCAGGTTCGCGTGCGTGCCGACCGCAACGATCAATTCGGCGCCCCGCTCGTAGGCCAGGAGCATGGCGATGTCCTCCGACGTGCCGGGGGCCTCGAAGACGACGTTGGGCAACCCGAGGGCATCGAGCCTCTCGAAACCCGGTGCCTCGCCCCCGGGATATGCGTGCACGACGAGCTCCGCGCCACTCAGCAGCGCCTCGGTTGTTACCGAGTCCATGTCGCCGATGATCATGTCCGGTTTGTATCCGAAGTCGAGCAGCGCGTCCGCTCCCCCGTCGACACCGATCAACACCGGACGCGTCTCACGGATATAGGCGCGCAGGGCCCTCAGGTCGTCCTTGTAGCCGTATCCCCGCACCACGACGAGGACGTGACGGCCGTGGAACTCGCTTGCCACCTCGGGCAGCCGCGCGACCTCGAGCAAGACCTCGCGCTCGTCCTTGATGTGCTCGATGGTGTTCTCGGCAAAGCGCTCGATCTCGATCGCAATCCCGTGCTTCGATTCGTCGAGCTTCTTCTCGACGGCCTCGAGCTTCAGAAGCTGACCGCGTCCGACCTCCTTTTTACCGTTTGCTTCGCCGACGAACACCCGATCCCCGTCGACGTGGACTGTGGTTCCCTCCGGGATCCCCATGATCTCCGCTCCGAGGTCGTCGACAACGGGCACGCCCGCGGAGACGAGTAGGAGGGGGCCGAGGTTCGGGTAGCGGCCGGTCGAAGACTGCGCGGCGTTCAGTACCGCGCGCACCTGCCGCTGGATCAAACCCTCTGCCGCCATTCGGTCGATGTCGGCGTGGTTGATGATCGCTATCTCACCGGGCTCGATGCGCGCGATGAGGTTCTTCGTCCGCCGGTCAATCCGGGCAGCGCCTCTGATCACACCCGGGTCCCCCGTTGCGACCTCGCCGCGCCGGCGACGTCGCAGCCGCTTCATCACGCCCCCACCACCGCCCGGCGCGACCGATCGGCCAGTTCGAGGAGCTCGACTGCGTGCTCGCGCGCGCGCTCGCTGCGCGGCATACCGGCGAGCATGCGCGACAGTTCGACGACTCGCTCATCGCCCTCGACCGGCTCGACGGTGGCGGAGGTTCGGCCCGACACCGTCGTCTTGACCACGCGCACGTGATGGGCGGCAAACGCGGCGACCTGCGGAAGGTGCGTGACGACGAGCACCTGGGCTCTCGACCGGTGCGCAAGCCCTGCGAGGGCACGGCCCACCGACTGGGCCGCCTCACCACCCACTCCGGAGTCGACCTCGTCGAACACGGTCGTGGGGGCCACGGTCGATGCGGTGGCGAGATGCAGGGCGAGTGCGACCCGGGACAGCTCGCCTCCCGACGCCACCTTCGTAATGGGGCGCGGCTCATCCCCGGTGTTGGCGACGACGGCGAACTCAACCTGATCGAGCCCACCCTCGTACAGGGTGCGGGGCCCGACGAGCACGCGAAAGTGAGCACCTTTGAGCGCAAGGCCCTCGAACGACTTGTCGATCTCGGTCTCGAGCTTCGCGGCCGCCACACGTCGCAGTTCGCTCAGCGCAGCCGCGGCCTCATGGGCCCGGGTCGTCTGCTCCTCCACCTCGCGTCTGATGTCTGTGAGGTCCTCGTCGCCGCGTTCGAGCTCGGAACGCCGCGCCCGGGCACGCTCGAGATACGCCAGCACGTCGGTCTCGTCGTCGCCGTACTTGCGAGTGAGGCGGGCCAGAGCGGCAAGGCGGCCGTGGGCGTCCTCCAGAGCATCGGGATCTGCGGCCACGATCCGCCCGGTCAGCTCCTCGGCCACGTCGGTAACCTCGATCGCGGCGGCGTCGAGGCGCGCCGCAAGGGGGCCCAGCTCCTCATCCGAGTTCGCGAGCGCGTCGATCTCAGTCCGGGCGGTCGACATGAGCTCGGCGGCCCCGCCCTCACCCTTGAGCGCCTCCGATGCGGCGGTCAGGCCGCGGGCGATCGCCTCTGCGTTGGCGAGCCTTGCGATCAGCTCGCGCAACTCGTCGCTCTCTCCCGGACGGACCCCCGCCGCTTCGATCTCGCCGATCTCGAATGACAGGACGTCGAGCTCCCTCCGCCGCTCGCGGACGGTCGCCGTGAGCTCGTCGAGCCGCGCGCCGGCGGCCGCGGCCCGGCGCACTGCGTCGGAGACCTCGGCCGCGAGCTCCTTGGCCCGCGGTCCGGCGAACTCGTCAATCATCTGCCTCTGCACAGCCGGGGACGCGAGCCGATGGTGTTCGCTCTGGCCGGCAATATCCACGAGCGTTCCACCGATCTCGGACAGGATGGCGACCGACACCATCTGGCCGTTGATCCGCGCTTTGCTGCGACCATCGGCCGCTACCGACCGGGCAACCACCAGCTCGACCTCGTTCCCCGGTGTCTCCTCGAGCACGCCGTACGATCGCAGGAGCCTCACGCCCTCGTGGGCGGCGGGGACGACAAAGCGCCCCGAGATATCCGCGGCGCGCGCGCCCGGTCGCACCAGCGTGCGATCGGCCCGGCCCCCACACAACAGCGACAGCGCGACGACCAGCAAGGTCTTGCCGGCGCCGGTTTCTCCGGTGAGGGCGGTCATCCCAGGTTCGAGGCTGAGCTCGGCCTCGTCGATGACGCCGAGTCCCTCGGCGGTGAGCTCTATGAGCACCGCCTGATCCTAGTGGCCCACCCACCCGGCAACTTTGCGCGCGCGGCCACAATCTCGAAGACATGGGCCGCAAAGTTCCCGCTGGATAGGGCCGACCCCGCTCAGGCGGGTAGGCCGAGCTTTCCCCGGAGGCGCTCGATGAAGCCGGGCCCCCCGAGGCGGACCAGGCGCAGGGGGCGCTCGTGCCGGGCGACTGACACCCGGCAACCCGGCGGGATCTCCCGATCCAACCCGCCGTCGATCGCTAGCGCCGCCGCGTCGATGCCGGGACCCACCTCGATCTCGACCTCGACGTCGGGGGCCAGCACAAACGGCCTTGCAAACACCATGTGGGCGCTCACGGGCACCAGGATGATGCACTGAGCGCGCGGCGACACGATCGGTCCTCCCGCGCTCAGCGCGTACGCGGTCGACCCGGTCGGCGTCGCGACTATGAGCCCATCAGCGTTGAAATCGGCAAGGCGCTCGCCGCCGATGCTCACCCCGAGGCGGACCAGCCGAGTCCGCGATGAGCGCTCGACGAGCACCTCGTTGAGCGCAACCGCCGCGTCATCCCGGTCGTCGCTGCGGCACTGCAGCATCATCCTGGATTCAATGTCGAGCTTTCCGGCAAGGATGCGCTCGAGCGCGCCTCTCAGGTCGTCGCTTTCCACTTCCGTGAGGTAGCCGAGCGAGCCGAAGTTCACTCCCACCAGCAGGGCATCGCTTCTGTGCGCGATCTGCGCCGCCCTGAGCATCGTCCCGTCGCCCCCGAGCGAGAGAACCAGGTCGGGCTCCTTTTCGGTCACCTCGATGGATCTGTCGGCGAGCCAGTCGGCGATCTTCGACTCGTACTCGACGGCCTCCGGCTTCCCGGTATGCACCACGATCGCCACCCGCCCGATCACGGAGCGTCCTCCACGGCGCGATCGACGGTGCCCGCAGGCGCGCTGCAACCGGCTCGGAGGTGGACGAAGAACTCGCGGTTGCCCTTAGGTCCGACGACGTCCGAATGGGTGGCGCCGCACAAGCCGAGGCCGACGCCGGCGGCGGCGTCGATGACGGAGTTGATCGCCCAGCGCCGGTGCTCGGGGTTGCGCACGACTCCTCCTTTTCCCAGCCGGTCCCGTCCCACTTCGAATTGCGGTTTCACGAGCAACAGGAAGTCCGCGTTCGGAGCGGCCACTTCTACAAGCACCGGAAGCACGAGCCTAAGCGAGATGAACGAGAGATCCGCCGTCACCGCGTCCGGAACCCACGGTAGATCCCGCGGTCGCAGCGACCGAACGTTGGTTCTCTCGATCACGGTAACGCGGTCATCGTTTCGCAGCCCCCAGTCGAGTTGTCCGTAACCCACGTCCACGGCGATCACGCCGGTCGCGCCTCCGGCCAGGAGACGATCGGTGAAGCCGCCGGTCGACGCCCCCGCGTCGAGCCACCGGCGGCCCGCGACCTCGACGTCCAGCCGGCTGAGCGCCCCGTCGAGCTTGTCACCTCCCCGCGACACGAACGCGCGCGCTGCAGGGGCCAGCTCGATGGGGATCTCGGTCGAGACGAGCGTGGCCGCGGTCGTCGCGGGCATCCCGTCCACCATCACTCGCCCGTCTTGGATCGCCCTCTGAGCGGCCGCGCGCGAGTCGACGAGCTTGCGCCGCGCGAGCTCAGCGTCGAGGCGAACCCGCTTGGGCACCGTCGCGCTCGAGCTCGCTCTCGAGCGTCTCGTGCAGTTCCTCGAGCACCCGAGCGCGCTGTTCGTCGCCCGCGGATTCGGCAGCTTCGAGTTCTGCGGCGGCCGCTTCGAGGGGGTCGGAGGTTTCGGCCATCGCCATCACCCTTCCTTCTTCGGAGATCGTCCGGCGCCGCCCGACTTCGATGTCGATTTCTTCGCGGATGACTTTGTCCTCGTCGTTTTCTTGCGCGTTGCTTTCATGTTGTCCTCGAGCCGTTTGACTCTGCGATCGAGCCTCTCCATGTCTCGTTTTGTGGCGAGCCCGACGGCCTCTATCTGGGTCTGCACCTCCGAGCGCAGCAGGCGGATCAGCTCTTTACGGTTGTCGCGCGACGCCTCCAGCAGCTCCTTGACGAGACCCGAAGCCTGCTTCCGGCGCACGTCGCCGGCCGATACGAGCTCTTTCACGATCTGCTCGGCCCTGCTTTTGGTCAGCTCGGCGACTCCCGAGCCGAACAGCGCCCAGCGCCGCAAATCGTCCAGCATCCGCTTCCTCCATCCTGCCGGATATCTCGAAGGCCAAACCTATACTCGTCGGCGTGCCGGTCAGCCTGATACCTATCTCCGACGCCAACCCGACCAGGCGATTCCCTGTGGTCACGATCGGCCTGATCGTCGCCAACGTACTCGCTTTCTTCCTCCTCGAGCCGAATTTCGGCAACGGGGCCCCGGCCAGTGACTACTTCTTCGAGAACGCGCCGATGCCGTGTCAGATCGAAGACTCGTGTCCGGCAGCATTCATCGTCACCGATCGCGGACTCGCTCCACTCAACGATCGACAGCTGGAGGAAGTCCTCCAGAACCCAGACGCTGTGGCGCAAGAGGTCGGCCCCCACCAGATCGCGATCGTCCCCGATCGCGATCTGATGTCGTTCCTTGGTGCGGTAATTCTCTCCACTTTCCTGCACGCCGGCTTCCTGCACATCATCGGAAACCTTCTGTTTCTGTGGGTGTTCGGCAACAACATCGAGGACTTTCTCGGGCCGGTGAAGTACCTTGCCTTCTATCTGCTCGGCGGGATAGCCGCGTCCTTCGCCCACATCCTCACGCACCTGAACGACGCCGCGCCCACCGTCGGCGCGTCGGGCGCGGTCGCCGCGGTCATGGGCGCTTATCTGGTGCTGTTCCCGCGCGCGCGTGTTACCACGCTCGTCATCTTCTTCTTCATAACCGTGATCGAGCTGTCGGCACTTGTCGTCCTGGGCATGTGGTTCGTCTATCAGTTCTTCATCGGGGCCCAGGAGGTGAGCGGCGCGACGTCGGTCGCGTGGCTGGCGCACGTCGGGGGCTTCGTGTTTGGTGCCGTTGGGGTGTTCCTGCTCGGCGGCCGTCCTCACCGGCCCCGCTGGGAGCCGAGTTGGAGACGCTGAACTAGATCCGGCAGCGATCCCAGGATCAGATCGGGCTGCGGGTCCACCTCGCCGGCGCGGTCCGGATGGGTGACGCCCGACGTGACGAGGATGGTCGTCCACCCTCGCGCCTTCCCGCCGGCGAGATCCGTCTCGGGCCGGTCGCCCACCACCGCGACCCGCTCGGCCCCCGCGACGCGCCGCGCGACCGCGTCCATCATCGGCGCGTGCGGCTTGCCCATGACCTCGGCCTTGCGACCGCTCGCCACTTCTATCGAAGCAAGGATCGCGCCGGCGCCCGGCCACAGTCCGTCGGGAACCGGGAACGCGGCGTCGGCGTTTGTCGCTATGAACTCGGCCCCCGCGCGCACCGCGAACGCCGCTCGCTTCATCCCCTGGTAGTCGAAGCCCGGATCCCATCCCACAACGACGAGATCGACGTCGCCCGAATCGCCCGAATCGATCGTCACGCCGATCGAGGCGAGTGCCTCTTCGACCCCGTCGCCGCCGATGACTAGGGCGCGCCGGCCCGCGGGGCTGCGCTCCGCCAGTACCTCCGCCGTGACCACCGCCGATGTGACGATGTCGTCGAGCCCCGTCTCAATCCCGAACCCGGCAAGCCTGGCGACGTACTGCGCCACCGTCGGGCGCGAGTTGTTGGTGGAGAACACGACCCTGACGCCCTCGCGTCGCAGAGCGTTGACGGCATCCGCCGCGCCGGGGATCGGTTGTGAGCCTCGATAGACGACCCCATCGAGGTCGCACACGAGCGCATCAAGTCTCATGTTCAGTTCCTCCGCAATGCCCGCGGTCGCCTATTCGATCACGCGCACGACTTCGGCCAGCCGGTCCAGCTGCTCGACGTCGGCCACCGCCGGCAACAGCACCAGCTCGTCGCACCCGGCCTCCGAGTAACCGCGGACGAACGCGACGACCTGCTGGGGAGTCGTAAGCAACCCCTTGGCGATCCTCTCCGCAAACGGGCCCGTGAAGGCGTAGTAGTCGCGCATGTAGTCAAGTCCCCGTACCGCGCCGTCACCAAGCGCGAAGTAGCCCTGGGCCCACAGTCGCGGGCGGCCGGGGCGGGCGAAGTCGGTCCACGCGGTCTTGATGCGACCGGCCGCGCGCTGAAACGTGCGCGGGGGTCCGCCGCCGTGAACGTAGCCGTCGGCGAAGCGGGCGACGCGGGTGACCGCCGCATCGCTCATCCCTCCGGCGAGCAGCTCCGGCCGGGTGAAACCCTCCGGCCGGGAACCTCCCTCCCATTCACCCCGCCACTGCGCCCGGATCGCGGCCATCTGCGCATCGAGCCTGTCGCCGCGGCGCGCGTGGTCGATCCCCGCGACCGCGTAGTCGTCGTGGCGTGCGCCCACCGCCAGCCCCAGGGTGAACCGCCCGTTCGAGATCGTCGCAAGCGCGGCGGCCTGCGCGCCGAGGACCGCATCGTTACGGAGGGGCCCGACCACGACCATCGTCACGAGACCGATGCGCTCGGTGACCGCCGCGGCGGCCCCGAGAGTCGCCATCGGCTCGAGGCAGTCGTATGCGAGCCGGTCGACCACACCGACGCTCGAGAAACCCGCGGCCTCGGCGCGCCGCGCCCACTCGGAGATCAGCTCGGGAGAGCGCCCCGGTATGGAGTTCGGCAGCCCGACCCCGAGACGCACATCCCAGCCTAGTCGCCGAGTGTTCGGGGCGCGCCGCTATAGCGCGCTCCTCGAACACTCACCGGTGTGCGGCCGAGAACGTGGGCTCCGCGGGCGACCGCCCGGACCCTTGCTCCGGACTCGCAGTTCACCTCGGTCTCCCCGTTGACGCACTCGTCGGTGTCGTCCCCCCCGTCGAGTTCGTCCGAGCCCGGTCCGCCGTCGAGGAAATCGTCGTTGGGACCCCCGAACAGGTCGTCGGCTCCCGCGTCGCCGAAGATCACATCGTCCCCGCTCATCCCGCTCAGGATGTCGGCGCCGTCGAGGCCGAACAGGAACGATCGGCCGTCGGTTGCATCGACCACGTCCGCCATGTTCGTCCCCTCGAAGCTCTCGACACTTGCGAGGGTATCGCTCCCCGCTCCCGATACCGTTCCCGCCGGAAGGTCCGCTACCACACCACCGCCCTCGAAGACAAAGTACGAGACGAGGTCGTTGCCGTCCCCCCCGTCGACGGTGTCGTTGCCCGCTCCATCGACGACGATATCTGCCCCACCCTTTGCGATGACGGTGTCGTCGCCGCCCCACGTGAAGAAGTAATCGGCCCGGCTCGATCCGGCGAGAAGGTCGTCTCCCTGCCTGGAGCCCTCCAGCCCCTCCGCGTTGCTGAAGCGATCGGTGCCTTCCCCGCTCGCCCGGCCGGTGCCCAGGTTCGCCGTGACCCCGCCGCCGAACAGGTAGTAGGAGATCGTGTCTCTGTCCCCGCCCCCGTTCATCCGATCGGCGTCGGGGCCGCCGAGAAGCAGGTCCCCACCGCCTCCGCCCGCAAGCCGGTCGGGGCCGCCCATGCCGTAGATGATGTCGTTGCCGGCCGACCCCACGAGCGAGTCGCCACCGGCCGATCCGTACACGACGTCCCGGCCGCTTCCACCTATGACGCGGTCGGCGCCGTTGTTGCCGCTGACGAGATCCGCGCCGGCGTTGCCATTGATGAGGTCGTCACCTCCCACGCCGTAGAGGCGATCGTCCCCGGTTCCACCGCAGATGCGGTCGTCACCTCCCAATCCGACGATGATGTCGTTGCCGCCCCCGCCGACGATGACGTCGGCGCGCGGCGTCCCTTCGATCCGGTTGTTACGGGCGTTGCCGACGTGCGTCGCACGGCGCCCGAAGCAGGTCGGGGCCGCGAGCGCGTCGGGGGCAAATACGGCGAACGTCGGCGCGGCGAGCATCAACGTCAACGAAATCCTCGTCCACCTAGCTTTCATGCCTCGACATCCTTTTCCGGGACCGGCGGGCGCGTCCCGCCTCAGAGTGGAAAGGAAATCAGTTGTCGGGGGGAGCGTCCACCCCAAACATCATGTTCCGGGCACGGGCGAACCGACGGCCCCCGGCCCCGAGCTCCTCGGCGGCGCGCGCCGAAGGCCCCGCCCGTATCGATCCGCGCCCGGGGGCCCGGCTCACCTCGCAGTCCACGAGGTCCTCGCCGTTGATGCACCTGTCGGTACCGGGTCCGCCGTTCAGATCGTCGTTTCCGGCCCCGCCGTCGAGCAGGTCGTCGCCGTCGTCGCCGAACGCGGAGTCGTCCCCGGCCCCCCCATAGATCTCATCCGGCCCCCCGGCTCCTCGGAGCACGTCGTTTCCCGCGGCCCCGAACAACAGGCTCCTGCCCCCGGCGCCGGTTACCCGGTCGCCGGCCGCCGTCCCCACGAAGCTCTCGATTCCGTCGAGCGTGTCCGTCCCCGCGCCGGTCGCAGTCCCGGCACCGAGATCTGCGGTCACCCCCCCGCCCTCGAAGAAGGTGTAGGAGACCGCATCGTTGCCGTCGCCGCCGCGCACGACATCGTCGCCAGTGTCGTCGAAGAAGACGTCCGAGCGGCCGCCGCCCGATGCCAGGTCGTCTCCGCCCCATGTGTAGAAGTAGTCCTCGCGCGGGCTCCCCATCAGCCTGTCGCCCCCGCTTCTGGATCCCTCCAGTCCCTCAGCACCGGTGAAGCGGTCCCGCCCCTCGCCCCGCGCGCGCCCGCGCGCCAGGCTGGCGCGAACACCGGAGTCCGAGCGAAAGAACGAGATCGTATCGAGGCCCGCGCCGCCGGCCATCCGGTCGTCGCCCTCGCCACCGAGCAACACGTCGTCGCCGGTGCCCCCGTCGAGCCGGTCGTCGTCGGGTCCGCCGAACAGGAAGTCGGCACCCCCCGAACCGGCGATCCGATCGCGGCCGGATCCCCCGTAGATGGTGTCCCCTCCCCCGGACCCGGCGAGCGAGTCCCCGCCCCCGCTCCCCAGCAAGAGATCCGCGCCCTCGCCGCCCACGAGGCGGTCGTGGCCGGGGTCGCCGCGCGCGCCGTCGTCCCCGGCACCACCGGACAGGCGATCGTTACCGTCGCCGCCGAGAAGCGTGTCGTCACCCCCTCCGCCGCAGATGCGGTCGGCGCCCCCGAACCCGCCGATCACGTCCGCGCCCCCGCCTCCGACGATCACGTCCGCCCGGGACGTGCCCCGGATCTGGTCGGGGCCGGGGGTTCCGATGATCGTCGCGCGCCGCCCGAAGCACATCGGGGCGGCATCGGCCGGAGGTGCGACCGCGACGAACCCGGCCACCAGTGCGACGGCCGCGACGATCCGCGTCCATCTCACAAAAGAGGTGTGCCCCCCCAATCGCCCGTCAATCACGAAGTCACGTCCGCATCCCGCACCATAGGCTAGCCCCGATGAACGACGACGAGCGTCCCGCATCCATCAGCATCCAGCGGAGGATTGAGTGGTCGGACACGGACGCGTCGGGCCATTACCACAACACTGCGGCGTTCCGGATGCTCGAGTGGGCCGAGACTGCACTCCTAGAGGCCCTTGGCATCCTCGACGAGGTCTACGGCTCGCTTCCACGAGTACATGTATCGGCAGACTTCAGGGCCCCCCTTGACCATCGCGATCTCGTGGACGTCCGTCTGCGTGTCGAGGAAGTGGGCCGCAGCTCGATCTCCTATGCGGTCGAGATCACCCGCGGCGCCGAGGTGTGCGTCGATGTCCGTTTCATCGCCGCCCTCGTCGGCCCCGACGGGCGCCCGCGCGCGTGGGACGAGGCCCACCGCCGCCTTCTGCTGACGGCCGGCCCTCAGCCCGGAGAACGGCTCGTCTCGGGTAACGTGGCATCGGAAGGGAGCAGCCCATGAGCCCGGACGAGGTGCGAAGCGCCGAGGTGGACCCCAGGGATTTCCTCAACATCGACGCGCTCCTGTCGGACGAGGAAAAGATGCTGCGCGACACCGTCCGGAAGTTCGTCCGTGACCGGGTGCTCCCCGACATCGAGAAGTGGTTCGACTCGGGCGAGGTCCCGCGCGAGCTGGCCACCGAGTTCGGGGAGCTCGGACTCATGGGCATGCATCTCACCGGCTACGGGTGCGCCGGCGTCAACTCCGTTTCCTACGGGCTTGCATGTATGGAGCTCGAGGCCGGCGACAGCGGCGTGCGCAGCTTCGTATCGGTTCAGGGCTCGCTCGCAATGTTCCCCATCTGGGCGTACGGATCCGACGAACAGAAAGAGGAGTGGCTGCCCCGGATGGCGGCCGGCGAGGCGCTCGGCTGCTTCGGCCTCACCGAGCCGGACTTCGGGAGCGATCCGTCTCGGATGCGCGCCGCCGCCCGTAGCGACGGATCCGACTGGGTGCTCAACGGCACCAAGATGTGGATCACGAACGGTGGGATCGCGGACATCGCCGTGGTGTGGGCCCGGACCGACGACGGAGTCAGGGGCTTCCTCGTGCCGAGAGGAGCCCGCGGGTTCACGACGCGCGACATCCACCGCAAGCTGTCGCTGCGCGCGTCGGTCACATCGGAGCTCGTCTTCGAGGACTGCCGGCTGCCGGGCGATGCGGTCCTGCCCGGCGTCGTCGGAATGAAGGGCCCACTGTCCTGCCTGAACGAGGCCCGCTTTGGGATCATCTGGGGTTCGATGGGAGCAGCACGCGCCTGTTATGAGTCCGCACTCGAATACTCAAAGACGCGCGAACAGTTCGATCGCCCGATCGGCGGCTTCCAACTGACTCAGCAGAAGCTCGTCAACATGCTTCTCGAAATCAACAAGGGCACTCTGCTTGCGCTGCACCTCGGGCGGATGAAAGACGAAGGCGTGTTGTCGCATCTGCAGGTGAGCTTCGGAAAGCTAAACAACGTGCGCGAGGCATTGAAGGTCGCGCGCGAGGCGCGCACGATCCTCGGAGCGAATGGGATAACGCTCGAGTATCCCGTCATCAGGCACATGAACAACCTCGAGTCGGTGCTCACCTACGAGGGGACGAGCGAGATCCACACCCTCATCCTCGGCGAGGCGCTGACCGGCCTCCGAGCCTTCACATAGTGCCCCACTAGATGAGTCCGTTCCGCGCCTCCGCCGGATTCACCGACAACTGGAAGCACTTCGACTTTGCCGTCGCCGACGGCGTTGCCACGGTTACCTTCTCGCGGCCGGAGGTGCTGAATGCACTCACCTTCGACGTCTATGCGGACCTGCGCGACCTTCTCACCGAGCTTCCGCATCGAGACGACGTCCGTGTGCTCGTCATCACAGGGCAAGGGCGCGGCTTCTGCTCCGGAGGTGACGTCAACGAGATCATCGGAGAGTTGCTAAAGAGCGGAACGCGCGAACTGCTCGAGTTCACGCGCATGACCGGTACGGTCGTCCAGCGAATGCGCGAGTGCCCGGTGCCCATCGTCGCCGCGGTCAACGGCGTGGCTGCGGGAGCCGGCGCCGTCATCGCGCTCGCGTCCGACTTCCGCATCCTCGCCGAATCGGCTTCGTTCGCGTTCCTCTTTACGAAGGTGGGCCTCGCCGGGGCCGACATGGGCTCCGCCTATCTGTTGCCGCGCGTCGTGGGGTTCGGGCGCGCGACCGAGCTGCTATTGCTCGGCGACGTCGCACCGGCGGAGCGCGCGCTCGAGATCGGCCTCGCCACGCAAGTTGTACCCGACGACGGCCTCGGTTCGGCTTCCAACGAGCTCGCCGCCCGCCTCGCATCCGGGCCCTCGTTCGCGATCGCCGCCACCAAGATGTTGCTGTCTCGCGAGCTGGACCTGGATCTCGCCGGGGCGATCGAGCTCGAGGCTTCGACGCAGGCCTTGCTGATGACCGGTGAGGACCATCGTGAGTTCTACGAGGCCTTCACCGAGGGGCGCTCCCCGCGCTGGCGGGGACGATGACCTCACCGCACCGCGCCGTTAATCCCGAGGGGCTTCCCCGCGCCTCCGGCTTCTCGCACGCGCTCATCGCCGCGCCCGGGCGCGCGATCTACCTGGGCGGCCAGGCCGCCCTCGGTGCCGACGGCAAGGTGGTCGGTGACGGGATCGTCGACCAGTTCGAGAAGGCGTGCGCCAACGTGGTCGCCGCGCTCGACGGGGCCGGGGCCCGCCCCGAGCACCTCGTGGCGATGCAGATCTACGTCACCGACGCCGGCGCCTACCGGGGCCGGCGGCGCGAGCTCGGAGAGGTATACCGCCGGCACTTCGGAACTCACTATCCGGCGATCGCTCTCCTCGAGGTCACGGCGCTGTTCGACCCGGACGCGGTGGTCGAGCTCGTGTGCACGGCGGTCGTCCCCGACTGAAGCCCGAGCCGCCTCACCGATACAGCTCGCGGGCGATGATCTCTCGTTGGATCTCCGACGTCCCCTCGTAGATCCGGAGCGCGCGCACCTGACGATAGAGGTGTTCCACGAGGTGCCCTCGCTCGAGCCCCGCGGCCCCGTGTATCTGCACAGCCGCGTCGACAATCCATTGTGCGGTCTCGGTCGCGACCAGCTTCGCCATCGCGCTCGTCTTCGCCACGTCGGCTTCGCCCGCGTCGTACACGGCGGCGGCGCGATAGACGAGGGCGCGCGCGGCCTCGATGCCCGCGGCCATGTCGGCGAGCCGATGCGACACCGCCTGGAACTCGCGCAGCGGGACCCCGAACGCCTCCCGCCGGCCCGCGTGTTCGATCGCGGCTTCAAGGGCCGCCTGCGCCATCCCGACCGCGGCTCCGCCCACGCTCGGCCGAAAGAGATTCAGAGTCGCCATCGCCACTCTGAATCCGCGGTCGACCTCACCGAGCACCGCCTCGGGCCCGACTGCGACTCCGTCGAGGACCAGCGTGCCGATCGGATGGTCGTCGACCGTGGCCAGGTGCTCGCCGGAGAGCCCGGCGGCATCCCCCGCGACGACGAATGCGGTCACACCCTTGCCCCCGGCCCCCCGGGTGGTCCTGGCAAAGACCGTGTAGACGTCCGCGTCGGGCGCGTTCGAGATCCACTTCTTTTCTCCGGTGAGGCGATAGCCGTCGCCGTCGGGCTCCGCGGCGAGCTCGAGCGCGGCGGCATCCGAACCGGCTCCCGGCTCGGTGAGTGCAAACGCGGCCACGGCTTCCCCGCGCACGATTGCCGGCACCCAGCGGTCGACTATCTCGTCGCGCCCCGCGGTCAGGATCGGGTACCCGCCGAGTCCCTGCAGCGCTAGGGCCGTCTCCGCCGCGGGGCACTCGCTCGCAAGCGCCTCCCGCACGAGACACACCTCGAGAGCGCCGATCTCGCCCTCACGCATGCCTCCAACCCGCCTCGGCCAGAGCATCGGAAGCAGCCCGGCGTCTCCGAGCGTCTTGACAAGCGGCCGGTTGACTCGCCCGGCGGCTCCCGCGGCGGCCACGGCGACGAGCTCAGTCCGCGCCCGCCGGCGTGTCTCCTCGACGAGCAGCCGGTGCTCATCGGACAGTGCGAACTGCATGGATGCAAACTACCGTTGCGCCCGGCGCCACCGGAACGCGGGGCGCGATACTGAACCGGTAACCGTCACTTTCTTGGGGGGTGAGGCAATGGCGCACTCGCCGTACTGGAACCCGCGGCACGAGACGATGCCGCGCGATCGGCTCGAGGCTCTGCAACTCCGGAAACTGAAGAACCTCATCGAATGGACCGAGGCGCAGGTCCCTTTTCATTCCAAGCGCTTGCACGACGTTGGCGTCACGGCCGACAGCATGGTGAGCCTCGACGACTTGCGGCGAATTCCCTTCCTCACGCGCGACGACTGGATGCAGGGACAGATCGACCACCCCCCCTACGGACCGATCCTCGCGGCCCCCGAGGAGGCCGCCATCCGCTATCACCTGACGTCGGGTACCACCGGCAGGACGCCCATCCGGGTCCTCGATTCGATGAAGGACTGGGAGTGGATCGCCGAGATGTGGTGCTACGGCTTCTGGGGCTTCGGCATCCGGCCGGAAGACGTTGTCTTCTTCGCGTTCAGCTACGGGACGTTCGTCGGATTCTGGGGAGCACACTACGCGTGCGAGAAGATGGGATGCCTCGTTCTTCCGGGCGGCAACATGACGACCGAGGCGCGCGTGAAACAGATCATCGATATGAACGCGACGGTCGTCTGCTCTACGCCAACCTATGCGCTCCGCATGGCCCAAGAGGCGCAGCGCATGGGGGCCGATCTTCCGTCGAGTGCCGTCACCCGGCTGATCCTGTCGGGCGAGCCGGCGGGATCAATCCCCGCGACCAAGAAGCTCATCGAGGAGCAGTGGGGAGCAAAAGCGGGCGACACGGCCGGCATGACCGAGCTCGGTACGATCATGATCTTCGAGTGCGACCACCAGCCGGGGGGAACGCACATCATCGAGGATCATTACATCGAAGAGGTAATCGACCCGGTCTCCGAGGAACCGGTTCCCTACGGGGAGCGGGGCGAGCGGGTGGTGACCTCGTTCGGGCGCGGCTTCATCCCGGTCATCCGCTACCGGACCCGAGACCTCGTCGTTAAGGTCCCCGCCGTTGCTTGTACGTGCGGCCGCACCTTCGACATCTACGAGGGCGGGATAAGGGGACGCGTCGACGACATGAAGCTCGTGCGAGGGACCAACGTGTACCCGCGCGCGGTCGAGTCAATCGTGCGTGAGTACCGGGAGATCGACGAGTTCCAGATACATCTCTTTACGGCCGAGGGGATTCGGGACGAGATCGAAGTCCTCATCGAACTACCGGACCCGAACGCAGATCGGGAGCGCATCGTGTCGGAGCTGGCCACGGCCCTCGCCGACGCGCACGAGGGCCTGCGCTTCGGGGTGCGCGTGGTCGCCGACGAGACCCTGCCGCGCTTCGAGCTCAAGGCGAAGAGGCTCGCTGACGACCGGGAGGTCATCGGCGACGAGGGTAAGAGAAGGGAGGCGTGATGGCCGAGCTGAACAAGGCCGAGGGTCGCCTGATGGGTTGCTACCAGGAGCTGGCGACGAT
The DNA here is from genome assembly GCA_050694175.1 of Actinomycetota bacterium. Classification (GTDB taxonomy): domain Bacteria; phylum Actinomycetota; class CADDZG01; order CADDZG01; family WHSQ01; genus JBOGXA01. Next base: position 55,110 of record JBOGXA010000011.1, on the reverse strand, counting down.
CCTGTCCGAGCACCGCGACGACCTCGCCCCCTACCAGGAGCGAAACGCGCTCAAGGCGCTCGCCGCGCTGTGGCAGGTGGCGAACGGGCTCGATCAGGATCCCGGGCACGTCTACCACCTGGGGGCCTGACCCCCCCGGGCCCAAACGGGGTTCTGATGGACCCTTGGGTCGTCCGGCGGTACTAAACGACTAACAAAACCGCCTTTTGGTCAGGCGGCCCGGCCCCTCCCGACCGCGTCCAGCAGTGCCCGGCCCCGGGCCGTCGTCATTGACCACATCAGCCCCAGCGGCAACAGAATGTCCTTCCTGCCCCCGTCGCCGTCCTTACCGATCCGGATGTCGACGCCGAACAGGATCAGGGGCCACAGCACGATGGCCAGGAGCAGCGAAAGGATCCCCTGGACGCTGCCAAGCCTCTCGAAGTAATCGCGCGCCGCGGCGACGAGCACGCCGATCACCAGATAGACGATCGCGATAATCCCCGAACCACGCATGTGAACCTCCCCTTGCTTGCGAATGGCCGCCTAGCCAATACCCTCCCGCTTCCCTCGCTAACCCTCGCACGCCCCGGACCGGGAAGCCGTCAGGCGTCACCTCGGAGGGCCCCCACCGCATCGATCGCCCGGTCGAGCCACTCGATCCTCACTTCGTCGTAGGCCCTGACGATGTGACCGTCATACGAGAGATCGTGCTGGAATCCGTCGGCCACGGTCGGCCGCCCGTAGACGGTCGGCTCCGACGGCCAGTTCCCGTCCGCCAGCGTCTCCTCCACGCGGCTTAGCTCCCGATCGGAGACGGTGAACTCATGCTCTGCGTCGCGGTTGTCCGCGTACACGACCCGACCGTCGCGGTAGACGACCATCCTCTCGGTGATCCCTGCCAGGCCCCCGCTCCTCGTGTAGGAGACAAGGACGCCCGGTCCGCTCCAGGCTCTCCACAGCAACAGCAGCGCTATGGGGACCACGATCAGCACGATGGCGGCTACCGCCGCGTTACGTTTGCGCTCGTTCATTCACAAGACCTCTCGGCGCGCCCAGCACTATAGTCAGGGACCGCGGCGTAAACCGATCTAGGGGGGAACATATGCCTCGCGACGACGTCAGCAAGATAGTTCTCGCCGACACGGAGTTGCCCACCGCCTGGTACAACATCCTCCCCGACCTGCCCGGTGACCCAATGCCCCCACTTCATCCGGGCACGATGCAACCGGCGGGCCCCGCAGATCTGGCACCCCTCTTTCCCGAGAGCCTGATCATGCAGGAGGTTTCCGGCGACTCGTGGATCGATATCCCGGGAGCCATCATCGATGTCTACCGGCTGTGGCGACCATCCCCGCTCTTCCGTGCCCGGAGGCTCGAGGCCGCGCTCGGGCTGAGCGGCAAGCAACGCATCTATTACAAGTGGGAAGGAGGCTCTCCGGCGGGATCCCACAAGCCCAATACCGCCGTCGCGCAGGCCTACTACAACAAGGAGGCCGGCATAAGGCGCCTCACCACAGAAACGGGGGCCGGGCAATGGGGAAGCGCATTGTCGCTTGCATGCCAGTTCTTCGGCCTCGAGTGTCTCGTCTTCATGGTCAAGGTCTCATACGAGCAAAAGCCCTACCGGCGCGTGCTGATGCAGACGTGGGGTGCAACCGTGCACGCGTCGCCCTCTGAAGAAACGAGCGCGGGACGCAACGTTCTCGCCGAGCACCCTGAATCGACAGGGTCGTTGGGAATCGCCATCTCTGAGGCCGTCGAGGTCGCAGCACAAAACGTCGACACCAACTACTCGCTTGGCTCCGTACTCAACCACGTCTGCCTGCATCAAACGGTCATCGGACAGGAGGCCAAGAAGCAGATGGAGGCATTCGAGGACGTACCCGACGTAGTGATCGGGTGCGTCGGGGGCGGCTCGAACTATGCGGGCCTTTGCTATCCGTTCGTTCAAGACGTGTTGAAAGGTGACGCGACCACGCGCTTCGTCGCCGTCGAACCCGAGGCGTGCCCGACGTTGACGCGCGGTGTCTTCGCCTACGACTTCGGCGACATCGCCGGGACAACCCCGCTCATGCCCATGTACACGCTGGGGCACGAGTTCGTGCCGGCGCCCGTCCACGCGGGAGGGCTCCGCTACCACGGGGACGCGCCGACCCTGTGCGCCCTCGTCAAAGAAGGTGTAATCGGAGCGAAGGCTTACGAGCAGCGTCCGGTGTTCGAGGCCGCGGTTCAGTTCGCACGCGCCGAGGGGCTCCTCCCGGCGCCGGAACCCGCGCACGCCATCCGCGCTGCGATCGACGAGGCGCTCGCGGCCCAAGAGACCGACGAGGAACGGGTGATCCTCTTCAACCTGTGCGGGCACGGCTTCTTCGACATGAGCGCGTACGACGCCTACATCAACGGCTCGCTCGAGGACTTCACGCTTCCTGACGAGGCGCTCGAGGCGTCGCTCGCTAAGCTTCCGCCGCAACCCCAACCGGCGTAGCGCGAAAAAATCTACGGTGCCCGGGCCGCGGAGCGCGGACGCTCTTACGTCCGGAACACGATGCCCCCCGGGGCCTCTGATCGCGACGATACCGTGGGTCAGTGGGATTTAATGGGAGGGCAGATAGATGAACGAACCGACACCGGAAAGCTCCATCCCGCGACGGAAGCTGCTGAAACGAATCGGAGCCGGAGCGGCCATCGTGTGGTCGGCTCCCGTGCTCACGAGCCTGACGGCGCCGGCGCTCGCCCAGAACTACGGTGGGCTGTGCCGTACCTGTGGCTGTCTGGGAGATCCCTCGAACCTCGAGTGCGGCAGCAATCCGCTCCTCGACTGCAACTGCATCCTCAGCGTCGTGGCAACCTGCGAATGCGTCGATCTCCTGAACGATGGGGGCGCCTGCGGGCCCGGGGACACGTGCGCTCCTGACTACGTCTGCGTCCAGGTCTGCGACAGCCAAGCCACTCGCTGCCTGGCCCGCTGCGCGTAGCCGGCCCCAAATAGCCCCAGGTGGTCGCGAACTCCGGGGGGGCCTTACCGGAATTGGCGTCACGGGAGGGCCGGGTGCCGGGCTCCGCTGCGCCCGGCCGGTCCTCCCTTTGACTACCAGCTGGCGATGACGCGGCAGGGCCCTCCCGAGCCCTCCTCCCACGGGATCAGCCCGACATAGGCGAGCGCGCCGCGGGCCGGGATCCTTTTCAAGTTCGCGAGGTTCTCGATCCCGTACTTGTCCGCCCCGAGAAGGGTCAGATGGACGTCGAACGTCGATGATGCCCCATAGTCGAGGCTCAGCGTGTCGACGCCGATGCACCTGATGTCGCGGTGAGCGAGCAACCACTCGACCGCATCTATCCCGAAGCCCGGGAAGTGGTACACCCCGTCCGGGCCCGTGTTGCGGTACAGCTCCTGATCGTGAACGCGCGACTCCCACCCCGAGTACATGAACACCGCCGCTCCGCGCGGGATGCGGCCGCGGCGGTGTTCGAAGTCGCGGATGTCGTCGACCGTTACCACCGAGTCCGGATCGCGCCGGGCCCGCCGTGAGATGTCGATGACGACCGCCGGTGCGAACAGCTCACGGGGCGTGATCTCCGGAGAACGGCGGCCATGGGCGATGAAGTGTCCGGGGGCATCCATGTGAGTGCCGGAGTGCTCGCCGAACGTCCATTCCTGCGCGTAGAAACCGTCGTCCTCGACCGTGACGAGGGTCCGGCGCGTGGGGTTGTCGAACGTGTAAACGGGAAAACCCTCACGAAATACATGAGTCAGGTCCTGCAGCCGGTTACCGGGCTTCTTGCGCCCGGCGATGGCCGGCACCGGCAACACCGCCGCCGCTGCGGCGGCCGCACCACCCATCAGCAACTTGCGTCGAGAGAGTTGAGGTAGACCTTCACGCTCCACGCGCTCGCGCACGACTTCGGCAGTACCAGGGAGACACATAACTCCCACCCCCTTGCTAGACCCGCCTCAAATCTAGCGCGTCGCGGGCTCGTCAAGCGAACGGCGGATGCGCTTCACGACCTCGTCCAGGTGGTACTTGAGTTGGAGCCACGTCACCAACAGAACCCGCCATCCGCGACTGACAAGTTCGCTGACGCGGGCCCGGTCCCGCTCCCATGCGGCCCGCCCGCACCAAACGGCGCTCGAAGGGGCTTTCGGTGAGCCCCTGCTCGGCCACTCGCTCGGCAACCAGCCGCCGGAGGAGCCCCGATCCCCTGCGGCGGGGAACGGCTAAATCCTCCAGCCGAGCCATGAAATCCCGCCTCCGCATGCCCGTTCGAATCGCAGTGTCTAACGCGATGTCCACATCCTCCTCGGGACAGACGGCCGCAAGATCGACGAGGGTGCGAGGCATCGTCGTGACCGGAATCCCGCGTATTGTGCTGACGTCCCTGGTCGGCAGCCGTGTTTTGCGATGAACGACGATCTTGGCGGCGGCGGGTCTCAGGCAGCGATCGGTGGTGACGTCGACGACGTCGTCGACGTCGCGCAGGCCGAGAAGCCACGCCGCCGTCCGATGGGAGATAGCCGAGCTCTCCCCCGCCCACTTAGACACGGCCACGACGTCCTGTGTAAACGACCGTGGTGCGCCGGTCAATCGATACACACGCGGCAATGCCCGAGTGATCTCTCCCGATGCGAGCATGCGCGTGATCCTGTTTGGGTCGATACCGTGGGCGGCGGCCTCGGCGGTTGAGAACACGCCGTGCTGCTGTCCAACTTGAAGCCGGAACTCCCGTTGATCCGACAGATTGTGCCTCCGTTGTCGCTATGTGACAGCCAGTGCACAATCTGGAGGGGAAACGCGCAGTGGCGCGCGCCACAGGCTAGAGGTGGCTGCGCAGGTCCCAGAGCTCGGGATAGAACCTCTTGTCGAGCGTCGAGCGCAGATACGGCGCGCCTGCGGAACCGCCGGTCCCCGACTTCGTGCCGATCTGGCGCTCGACCATCAAGACGTGGTGGTAGCGCCACTTGGCGAAGCGCTCGTCGTGCTCGAGAAGATCTTCGGAGACGTCGAACAGCTCTCCGTACTTGTCCCGGTCCTCCGCCATCGTGACCAGGCTGGCGCGCCGAGTCTCCCCGTCCCCCGCCGGCATCGGCAGCCCACGCTCCGACAGCAGCGAGCAGAACGCATCCCACAGAGTGGGCTCCTCCAGCCGTCGCCGGAGGCGCGCCCCCTCCTCATCGCTCAGCTCGAGCCGGCGAAGGAAGCGTTCGTCCTTCAGACCGGAGATGAATTCGATCTCTCGGAACTGAACCGACTGGAAACCGCTGGCGGGAGCGAGGTTGTGCCGGAACTCGAGGAAGTCCTGCGGCGACATCGTCTCGAGCACGTTGATGTGCTCGATCATCACGCCCTCGATGGCGTGCACACGCCCCAGCAGATGCCGGGCGCCCGGAAGATCTCCGTCGTCCATCCGGGCCCGCGCCGACTCGAGCTCGAAGACGACCTCCTTGAACCAGAGCTCGTATGCCTGGTGCACGACGATGAACAGCAGCTCGTCGTGGGCCCGCGGATCCGAGAGCAAGACCTGAAGATCGAGAAGCTCGGGCACCTTGAGGTAGCTGCCGTACGACAGCCGTGCACCCTCTTCTCCAAAACTACGCGCCAACGCTCTCCTTCTGCCTCTCCAACCGGGTTGCCCTATGGGCTCCCCGCTCTTCGTCGGGGGAACCCGGCGGCCCAGCCCGCCTCACTGGTTCCCCCGAACCCCCTCCTTCAACACCTGCTTTATCGATCGACTCCGGGGACTCTAACGGCCCGGCTATCATGCCGCCGTGCCACGCCTGAGACCGTTTCGCGGAATCCGATACGCACCGATGGGGCCGCTCAAGGACCTCGTGTGCCCGCCTTACGACGTGATCACTCCCGAGGAGCAACTGCGGCTCCACGAGCGGCATCCGTACAACGCGGTCCGCATCGAGCTCCCCTTTTCCGAGAGCCGGGCCCCCGCCGAGCGTTACGTAAGGGCCGCGGCGCAGTTCCGTGACTGGCTGTCGACCGGGGTCCTCACCGTCGACGGCTCCCCCAGCCTCTACGTCTACCGCCAGGACTTCGAGGTGCCGGCCGGGGGGCCCGGTGAGCACGGACAGGGGCGGGTCGCAGGGGTCATCGGCGCGCTCGAGCTCGAGGGCTACGGGCAGGACTCCGGCGTGCTGCCCCACGAGGAAACCATGCCGGGCCCGATCGAAGACCGCCTCGCGCTCCTCCGCTCGTGCCCGGTGAACATCTCCCCCATCTATGCGATCTATCGCGGCGGGGGGACCCTCCGGCCGTACCTCGACTCGCTCGAGCCCCGGCCGCCGGATGCGCGTTTCGTCGACTACGCCAACACCCTTCACCGAGTGTGGGCCATACGCGCGCCTGCCGAGCTCGACATCGTTCAGGAGGCGATCGCGGCCGGGCCGATGGTCATCGCCGACGGCCACCACCGCTACGAGACAGCGCTTGCCTATCACGGCGAGCAGCGGGGATCGCCGGGCGGTCACGACGCGGTCATGTGCTTCTGCGTCGACGCCGACGCCGAGGACCTCGTCGTCTGGCCCTTTCACCGCGCGATCCAGGCGCCGGCATCGCCCGACGAGGTCAGAGAGCGCCTCATGGATTCGTTTGCGACGAAGGTCTTGACCCCTGACGAATCCCCCTCCGCGCAGCTCACCTCCGGCGCCGATCATCCACTCGTGTTCGTGCTGCCCGAAGAGGATCTACTGGTCGAGATCTCCGCCGAGGAGGTGGTCGCGGCCACCGGCGCACGGTCGGCCGCGTGGAGCTCGCTCGACGTCGTCGCGCTCCACGAGGTGGTACTGCCAGCTCTGTTTCCCGACGGGGTCCACGACATCGTCTTCACCAAGGACCGGGGCGAGGTGGCGCGGCTGGTGGCGGAGCAGAACTGGAGCACCGGCGTCCTCCTCAGGGCGCCGAAGGCCGCCGACGTGATCGACGTCGCGAGCTCCGGCGAGCGGATGCCCCAAAAGGCGAGCTACTTCTGGCCCAAGGCCGTGACGGGGCTGGTGTTCCGGTCCCTGCGCTGACCGGACCTACTTTGTTTCCGGGCCCCCCGAGGGCGCGGCCGCCTCGACCGTCGAGGTCTCGGCCACCACTGTCGGAGGCTCGCACACCCGGCACGGCTCGAGGCCCTCGGACGCCGCCTGCTCGAGCGCGACCGTCATGAGATCGCCCTTGCCCTCGAGGATGCGGCAATCCGGCCGGTGGTAGACGTTGTCGCCGGCGACAACCTGCTCGCCGGACGTGCCGTTGGTCGACACCTGGAGACGAGAAAGGTTGCGACCCAACAACGTTGACATCCGCTCGTACTGATCGGTCAATGTCTTGCGCTCGGCGCGCACCGCCGACAACAGCACCAGCAGGCATCCGACGACGATCATGCCGAGCCCCATGAATCCGCCCGACAACAAGTAGGGGACCTGCCCCTGGACGAAGTTGACGCTCGCCGCCCCGTCCCACGCCTTGCCGATGACGACGAAGCCCACGGCGACGAACAGGAGGCCGAGGATCGTGCCGCCCCTGATGCGGCGGTCCTGCTCGCCCCAGAGCGACGCCCACAGTGCCTTCAGCTTCTTCATGGTTTCGATCTCGCTTGCTCTGCTGCCCCCCGGCGGACCCTTCGGCCGCCCCCGGGGGGCGATTCGGAGCGGTCGAGGGGAGGAATTCGACGCCCGGAGACGAATGTCCTTGTGAGTAGGTCAATCACCTCGGACCCAGGATCGGGGGCCATGCGAACTCGGATCCAGAGGGCACTTGCGGCTGGCGTGATCGCCGGCCTTGCCCTGATACCGGCAGCGCCGGCGGCGGCAGCGACCAAGACCGCGCGGCCGGGCGTGAGCGGAGCCGCCTGGTACTGGGAGGAACAGCGCCAGGCGAACGTCCCCAACCCCGGGGGCGGCGGCGACGCGTTCCAGGGCGAATTCCCCAACCCCTTCTGTCCGGGAGCCCCCGGTAACGTCGGGGCACCCGAGCCCACCTGTAAGTCGGGCCGCCTCCCGGTTGAGGTACGCGGCGGCGACTACAAGACCCCCAACATGATCTCGGCGATCGCCTTCGACGTCACCGCGGCCCCGCTCGGCTCCAAGGTGACGAAGTTCACCGTCACCCTCAAGGAGGCCACCGACAACCAGTCCAAACCCGTCAACGTCGAGGGCCACAAGGTGAAGGCCTGCGTCATCAAGGAGTTCTTCGGCGACGGCGAAGCCCGGCTCTACAAGGAGGCTCCGAAATTCGCGTGCTCGGGATCCGATCCCGTCGGCGTCCGCAAGAAGGTGAAGCCCAAGAAGAAGGGCGCGGACCCGACCTTCGAGTGGACGTTCAACCTGACGAAGTTTGCACAGAGCTGGGTGGCCAAAGGTGCCCCCGCCACCGGGGTCATGCTGATGCCCATGGCGCCCAAGAACCCGGGGGCGAACGACAACAGCTGGCGCGTGGTGTTCACGGGCGCTGCGAACCCGAAAGAGCACGGGGTGGTGACGACGCTCGTCTACGAGCCGGCCGCCCTCCCGGATGTGCTGGACTTCGGTGACCTGGGGGGAGGCACCGGAGGGGCGGGATCGGGCGGTTCGACCGGGTTCGGAGGCTCGGGAGGGTCCGGTCTCTCGGGGTCGTCGGGCTCGGGGGGCTCGGCTTCCGGCGGAGGCTCTGCGGCGCCGGCGAGCACCGACGACGCCGCGGCCTCCACCGCTCCGTCCGAGCCGGCCGATGAGGCGCTGGCCTCGGCGGAGGCCGATCAGCCGCCGGCCCCAATCAGGATGCCCTGGTACGTGTGGCTCGGGATCCTCGCGGGCATCGTCGGGTTCACGCTCGTCCGCAACTTCGTTCTCGAGTCGGCGACCGGGGTGCGTCCCAACGGCGTCCTGGCGCAGATCCAACAGATCAACGCGCGCCGCCGGGGGATGTCGATCTCCGCGGCCGCCGCAACAAGCAGCTCGCCGCTCGCGGCGATGAGCGCGGGGCTGGCGAGGATCGGCGACACGGTACGCACTCTGGCGGGCAGATTGGGGCACCTCCGGAAGTGATCACCAGCCGCACACCCCTCCGTGTCACGGCGGTCGCAGCAGTGGCTTTTTTGGCCCTGGCGGTGGTCGGCTGCGGACAGCACCCCAACGTCAGCGAGGAGCCGGTTCCCGGAGCCCTCGCGCTAGGGGGACTTCAGATCGACGAAGAGGGCAACCTCGTCGACGAAGAGGGCAACCTCTACGACGCCAAGACGGGAGAGCTGATCGGCGAGGGCGGCGGTTCCGGCGGACTCGCGGGGTCCGGGGGGTCCGGCGGCGGTTCGGGTGGGTCCGGCGGCGGGTCGGGAGGCGGAACCGGCGGTGGTGGTGGTAGTGGCGGTGGTGGCGGAGGGGGCGGAGCCGCACCGGGCGGCGGTAACGCCACCGGAGTGACCGCCACCACGATCAAGATCGGGATCCACGCCCCCATCACCGGAGCGGCGCCCGTCCCGGCGCCCTCGTTCGAGAAGGGCAAGGACCTCTACTTCGAATACCTGCGGAGCCAGAGGAAACCCATCAACGGGCGCCACGTGACGGTCGTGTCGCGCAACGACGGCTACAACCCGTCCCAGGCCGTCTCGGTCTGCAAGGAGATGGTGGAGGACGAAAAGGTCTTTCTGTTGTTCGGAGTTGCCGGCACCGATCAGCTGCAGGCGTGCGCACGCTACGCGGCGACCGTCGGTGTCCCCTATCTGTCGGGAGGCGTCACCGAGATCGGCGTCGATAACCTCCGCAACTACTTCGCACTGTGGCTCAGCTACAAGCAGCAAGGCCCACTGCTCGCCGACCTGCTCGTCGACCGCCTCGGCGCACGGCGTGAGCGCAACGGCATGATCCGGTTCAACTCTCCTACCTTCCAGGATGCCCACGACGGATTCTTCGCCGGCATGAACTCACGCGGCGCGCGCGTCGTCTACGACAAAGCGATCCCCAAGACGGCCGACGCCACCTACGCGCAGACGGTCGCAACCGAGATGAACCAGCAGAACATCAAGAACGTCTACGTCCTCACGTCACCGACCTGGTTCATCCAGCTTGCGAACGCGGCCCGCAACCAGGGGTACCGCCCGCAATGGGTGGGCGTAGGTCTGTCGATGGCGATAGACACGGTCGCGAACGCAGCGTGCCGCAACCAGGACTCGATCCACGGTGCGCGCTTCTTGAACCCGTTCCCGGCGTACGCGGACTCCGATCGTTTCGATCCCGCGTTCCGGAGAGCCGGCGGGTCGGACGACATCATGTTCGGCTTGTGGGCGGCGGACAAGGTGATAGCGAGAATGCTCGCCGTGCCGGGCAAGAGCCTCACCCGCGAACGATTCATCTACTACCTTGAGCGCGCCGGGACCATCAAGACTGGTGTCGCCAACGACGTCAGGTACTCGCCCACCGACCACTTCGGCGGCACGACGATGCACCTCTTGCGAGCCGACTGCAACGACAACAGGTGGGAGACCGAGCGCGCCTTCGTGAGCAACTTCTAGAGGGCCGGCCGTGAAAGCCAACCTACGCGCGCCCATCACGGTCGGCGTCATAGTCGCGGCGCTCGCGATTGCGCTGAGGCTGGGCAGTGGGGATCCGCTGACCAGCCCCAACCCGTTCATCACGCTCGGGATCGTCAGCGGCGCGATCTACGGGCTGGTCGCGCTGGGCCTCGTGCTCGTCTACAAGGGCACGCGCGTCTTCAACTTCGCAGCGGGTGAGTTCGGCACGCTCGCCGCGTACTTCCTGTTCCTCGCGGTCGACGATCGCCTGGGCGGGCTCCCCTACTGGCTCGGCATCATCCTGGCCATCCAGGGTGTGCTCGTCGTCGGGCTCGTGGTCGAGCGCGTCGTCATCCGCCCGCTTATCGAGGCCCCGCGCATCACCGTGCTCGTCACCACCATCGCGCTGGCCTTGCTGTTAGTGGGCGTCGAAATCCTGGCGTTCAAGGCCGAGCCCCGGTCGCTCCGCCCGATGGTCGCCGCGGCCGGCGCGGACGGACCCAACACGTTCACGATCTTCGACTATCCGCTCACCCCGCAACAACTCATCTCTCTCGGTGTCCTCGCCGCGCTGGGTGGGCTCCTCGCATGGTTCTTCTCCCGCACGGACATGGGTCTGGCCGTGCTGGCCACCTCGCAGGACTCGTTCGCCACGAGGGTCGTCGGGATCGGCGTCGACCGCATGTCCCGATTCATCTGGGTCTCGGCCGCGGTCCTCGGCGGCATCGCGGGAATCCTCTATATCCCGCACATCGGATCGCTGCAGCCGGGTGTCATGACGCAGAACATCCTCATCCCTGCGTTCACCGCCGCCGTCCTCGGAGGAATGGCCAGCCTTCCAGGCGCGTTCGTCGGCGGGGTCGTCGTTGGCGTCGTGCAGAGCACGTCACAGTGGGCGTCCGGTCACTACTACCTGGGAGATCAGCCGTGGCAGGCCACCCTCCCCGGGCTGGAGCAGATGGCCGTGCTGTTCGTCCTGCTCGCCGTGCTGCTCGTGCGTCCTCAGGGCCTGCTCGGGAGAGAAGCATGAGCGCGAACGCGGCGGCCGCGACCGATCACACCCTCAACCATCTGCGATGGCGCCCCGACGCGCGCGGCTGGGCCATCAGGCTGGTCGTCCTCGCTGCACTGTTTGTGATTGGTGCCTGGAGGCTCGCGACACTGCCCAACTTCTGGGCCGACCGCATCGCGCTCGCCGCGATCTTCGCGATCATCGGGTTGTCCCTCAACATCATCCTCGGCTATCTCGGTCAGGTCTCCCTCGGTCACCACGCGTTCGTGGGACTGTCCGCGTTCATGGCTGCGTACTTCATCACCGAAAAACACCAGTCGTTCTGGGTCGGGATGTTCTTAGCGATCGCCGTCGGGGTCGCCTCGGCCGCGCTCCTCGGACTGGTAGCCCTGAGGATCAAAGGGCTCTACCTCGCGCTCATCACGCTCACCTACGGATTCGTCGCGGTCAACTCCATCTTCGAGATCCCGGCGCTGACACGCGGCGGCGCCGGAATGCCGGCCCCGCGGCCGGAGGGCTTCACGACCGGCCACCGCTACGCGGTTCTGTGTCTGCTGTTTCTCGCGATGGCGATATTCATTGACTGGCGTCTAGTCCGTTCCAAGGCCGGGCGCGCCATCCTGGCGGTGAAGCACTCGGAGCCGGTCGCGGCCTCGTACGGCGTGAACGTCACAGCGTTCAAGGTGCTCGGCTTCATGGTGTCGGGAGCGCTGGCGGGGCTGGCCGGAAGTCTGTTCGGCCCGGTGGACGAAACCGTCGTCGCGGCGAGCTTCAACTTCCGCGAGGCGCTCATCTGGGTGCTGATGGTCGTGGTCGGCGGGCTCGGAAGCCGCGTCGGCGTCGTGATCGGGTCAATGTTCTTCGCGCTGTTCCCCTTCCTCATAGGGTTGAGCGACTCCCTCAAGAACTTCATCACCGAGACGCTCCAGCGCGACCCCGACGAGATCATGCTCGTCGTCGGGCCGCTCCTCGCGCTGGTGACCATCATCAAGTTCCCGGGCGGGATAGCCGAACAGATCGCGCCCATCACGCGCTGGTTCGCAGGCGAGAGGTTCTCGCTCCACCGAAACGGCCATGGGCACTCCAAGCTGTCGGCCCTCCTCTCTCGCGTGAGGACCCCGGCGACGGGCAAGCACTCGGTAGCCAAGTCGACTCAGCCCGGAGAGCCCGAGTAATGGGCGCCATCCTCGAAGTGAAGGACATGACGATTCGCTTCGGCGGCCTGGTCGCTCTCGAAAACGTGACCATCGAGGTTCCCGAGTGGGAGATCGTCGGGCTCATCGGCCCGAACGGGGCCGGCAAGACCACGCTGTTTAACTGCGCGATGGGCCTGTACGCGCCGGACTCCGGGACCGTCGCCTACAAGGGCCGCGACATCTCCGCACTGCCGACCCACCGGCGCGTGTCGCTCGGGATCGGGCGCACGTGGCAGAACATCGGGCTCGTCAGGGACTTGACGGTCATCGAGAACATGATGATCGCCCAACACGCGCGCATCGGCTACGGCGCTCTGGGAGGGATCTTCGGGGCGCCGCGTTCGTTTGCCGAGGAACGGAGGCTGCGGGCCGCCGGGCTCGAGGTCCTCGACTTCCTCGACCTTGCGCACCTCGCCGACGAGGTGCTCGACGGGCTGCCCTACGGAACGCTCAAGCTGATCGAGATCGGGACCGTGCTGGCGACCGATCCGGAGCTGGTCCTACTCGACGAGCCGTCCTCGGGGATGGGGCCGGAGGAGGCGCACGCCCTCGGCGAGCGGTTGCTGAAGCTGCGCAGCGAGCTGCACCTCACGGTGCTGATGATCGAGCACCACGTCCCTCTCGTCGTCGGCGTCTGCGATTTCGTCTATGTGCTGAACTTCGGCAAAGTCCTTACCAAGGGGGTACCGACGGACGTTCAGAACCACCCCGAGGTCGTTGCCGCCTACCTCGGAGGCGAGGCCGAGAAGGTGGGTAGCGGCGCCGGTCCGGGGGCCGGGGAGGCAACCGATGGCGCTTCTTGAGGTACGCGATCTCGAGGCCGGCTACGGGTCGCTGCCCGTGCTGTCGGGCATCTCATTCGACATCGAAGAGGGTGAGACCGCGGTCTTGCTGGGGCTGAACGGCGCCGGCAAGACGACGACGGTGCTGGCCATCGCAGGGCTCATCAAGCCGTGGGGTGGCACCGTGCGCTTCGACGGACGGGACGTCACCGGCCGCGACCCGCGCCGGCTCGTCGCCGACGGGGTCGTCCTCGTCCCCGAGGGACGCCACGTCTTCCCGCAGCTCACGGTTGCCCAGAACCTCAGGTTGGGCTCGTGGCCGCGCCGGCACGATCGCGACGGGATGTCAAAGAGCGTCGAGCAGGTCGCCGACTACTTCCCGCGGCTCAAGGAACGATGGACGCAGATGGCCGGAACGCTGTCGGGAGGCGAGCAGCAGATGCTCGCAATCGGCCGGGGGCTCATGGCGGGCCCGCGCCTGCTCCTCATCGACGAGGCGTCGCTCGGATTGTCCCCCGTTCTCACGGAGACCGTGTTCGAGGTCGTGCGCCGCATCAACGCGGACGGCACGACGGTGCTCCTCGTCGAGCAGAACGCCGGCGCGCTCGCACTGGCAGCCCGAACGTTGGTGATGGAGAAGGGGCACATCGCCTACAGCGGCCACGGCGACGAAATACTCGACGACGCTGACGTGCGGCGCGCCTACCTCGGAGCGCCTCTCTAGCTCATCGGGAGGCGAGCCCGAGCGCGGCCCACGCGTCCCCCTCGCTCAAGTTCAGCTCGAGCCGCGGTTGGCCTCCGATGTCGTCGGCGGCGTCGATCGCCTCGGCCAGAGCCTCGTCGCTCACGCGTCCGGCGCCCCAACGCTTTCGGCCGGTGGACAGGACGACATGTTGAATGTGAGATCGGCGCAGGGCCTCGAGGGCCGGGTACGCGGGGCGCACTCCGAACAGCACCACGCGCTCGACGCGCGCCGCCTCGGCGCCGGCGACGATCGCATCCACGTCGGCCTCCTCCCCGATCACCACGGTCCTGACGTTCTGGGCAGCGCGCTCGACAAGATCCGCCATGTCGCTCTCTCGGCGCGCGACGTGAGCTCCCAGCGACCGCCACCGTTCGCCCGCAGTGCCGTTGCCCTCGAGCACCCTCACCTCGTCGCCCTGAGAGACCAGGCGCCGGATTATCGCCTCACCACTGTCGCCGGCTATCCCGACCAGCAGGACGCTCATCCCCTTACCTTCAAGGCGTCTCGAACGATTGCGAACCGCGCCGAGGAAGCGGGCGCAAGGGTCTCCCCGTCGACGTGGCGTGCAAAGGGCTCGTCCGAAGCGACCTCGAACTTCTCGAGGTCGTGCGCGTAGAAGGCATCTCCGTGGCCGGCGAAATCGCTCGATAAGACGACGCGCCACATGTACATCGGAAGCATCTCGATCCGCATCGAGCGGAGAGCGAAGACATCGATTCCGGCGTCTAGCCGGACGCGCGGCGCGATGTTCACGGGCCGGCCAAAAAAATAAGCGTAGGGGCCCGTGTTGCTGACGATCGCCATCGATACCGGCAGCTCGCCGAACTCGCCCTTTAGCGTCATCGACGGGCTGCGATGCCGGTAGCTTCCGGTGAGTACCCGAAAGGCGCTCCAGTAGAAGAAGGGCTCGCCGAACCGTCTCTTGGACGCGAGGTGCTGCTCGACGAGACCCGCCGCTTCCGCATCGAAGCCGCACCCGGCTGCGAAGGTGAAGTAACGATCATCCATCTGCCCCAACGAAACGGTGCGCTCCCCGGCCGCGGCGAGATGGCGCACCGCGTCGAATGGGTCGAGGGGTACCTCGAGAGCGCGCGCGAACACGTTCATCGTCCCGCCCGGGATGATCCCGAGTGCGCAGCCTGTCCCGACGATCCCGTTCACCACCTCGTTAACGTGACCGTCGCCTCCGAACGCGACCACGAGCGCGGCGCCTTTCTGTGCTGCTTCCGAGGCGATCTCTATGCCCGAGTCCCGGCCGGTGGTGAGGACCACTTCGACATCCCAATCCCCGGCTACGGCATCTGCGACCTGGTCGATAGTGCTCTGCGACAACCTCCCCGCGTTAGGGTTGATCACGAGCGTGGCCGGTAGTTTGGCGGCGGTCATCGGCTCAACCGTACGTGATCCAGGGCGAGGAGATGTATGTCGTCACAACCGATAACCATCGATACGAAGATGCACGGCCGCGAGGGCATCACGGCCGCGTTCGTAGTGGCGGGTGACATGACCGCTCTGGTCGAAACCGGGCCAAAGTCCTCGCTCGAGGATGTCCTGCCCGGTCTCGATGCGGCTGGGATCGACTCGGTCGACTGGATCGTGGTCACGCACATCCATCTCGATCACGCAGGTGCCGCCGGCACCCTGGCCGCACGGTGGCCGGACGCGCGCATCGCCGTCCACACCGTGGGTGCACCGCACCTCGCCGATCCGGCGAAGCTGTGGTCGAGCGCCGCTCGCATCTACGGCGATCAGATGAACGAGTTGTGGGGTGGCATCGATCCGATCGACCCCGATCGCATCACGGCACTCGATGACGGTAACGTCGTCGACCTTGGGGGCCGGACGCTCACTGCGGTCGACACCCCGGGCCACGCCTACCATCACCATGCCTTCGTCGACGACGCGACCGGGGCGATGTTCGCCGGCGACGCTCTCGGAGTCCGCCTCCCCGACATCGGCATCGTGCGCCCGGCCACTCCCCCTCCAGAGTTCCACCTCGCCAAAGCGATCGAGTCCATCGAGCGCATCCGATCGCTGGCGCCGTCCGAGCTGTGGCTGACCCATTTCGGCGCCGCGAGCGGGGGCCCGGCCCCCATGGCCGTCGACGAGACATGTGACGAGGCCATCGCCGCGCTGAGACAGTGGGAGAGCTGGGTGCGAAAGGCGCGCGAGCAGAGCGATGACCTCGACGAGGTCGCCGGGGCGGTGCGAGCCCGGGCGAGCGCGGCGATGGAAGGGGGGCTCGAGCCGGAGGCCGTCGAGCGCATGGAGCAGACGACCTCTTACCGGATGAACACATCGGGCTACATGCGCTACCTCGACAAGATGGAGTCCGCGACGTGACGACCCAGACGCAGTTCACGAGAGAACGGGCCGGCACTGACGCAGAGGCGTCGCTGAGAGAGTTCTGTTCGCTGCTTCGCTCCGTCGAACATCCCGACGCGACCGCGGTCGGGACCTGGACGATCCGCGATGTGGCCGCGCACCTGAATCGCAATTTCGAGCCCTACATCGACATGCTGCGCGGAGCCGGGTCGCCAGTACTATCCATCGACGACATCGCGGCCTTCAACGACGCGATGATCGCAACGGCGGAGGCAACCAGCGTTGTCGACCTGGCCGCCGCCCTCGAGTCGAAGATCCCCGAGTTCGCCGCCGCCGTTGATGACGCCGGCCCCGACCCCCTCGGATGGCACGCCGGCATCAGGCTCCCGGTAGAGACGTTCTGCGCGCTGATGATCGGCGAGGCGTTGGTCCACGGCTACGACATCGCCCGAGCCGACAACAAGCCGTGGCACATCGACCCCGCGGCCGTGCGCACGGCATTCGTTGGACTGCTTCCGTTGCTCCCCTACTACGTGGACGAGAAGGCGGCGGCCGGCTTCAGAGCCCGCATCGAGCTCACGCTGCGAGGTGAGGAGGAAGCAACGGCGTTCTTGGCCTTCGACGATGGGAGACTCGCGATCGAGCGAGACGCGCGCGGGCCTATCGACTGCCACATCTCCGCCGATCCCGTCGCCTTCATGCTCGTGTCCTACGGACGGATCGGCCCGGTGGCGCCTGCGCTCACGGGCAAGATGGTCGCGTGGGGACGGAAGCCGTGGCTCGGATTCAAGGTCCCGAAACTTCTCAAGTCCCCTTAGCGCCGCTCAACCGCGCGCCCCGCTCCTGCGCATCGGTGAGGTCGGGGTCGGCCGCTTCCACTGCCGCGAAGTACTCACGTGCCTGCGTGAACCTTCCTTTCTTCTCGAGCAGATCGGCGAGCACATACCATGCGCGCAGGTGGTGCTCTTCGGCCACGTCCGGCCTCAGGTCGAGTCGCTCGATGCGCTCGATCGCGTCGTCGATCCTGTTCATCTCGACCAGGGCGCCGGCAGCGACTATCGCGGCCTCGTAAACAACGGCTCGGGGCGCGGCTCCGGGCTTCACCTCGTCGCACAGCTCCAGCGCCCGCTCCGGCTTGCCCTGGGCGCGGTAGCAGTCCGCAATCACCGGGTTCTGGTCGACCGATCCGGTGATCCGTTTGAAGGCGCTCAGCTCCCGGGCGGCCTCTTTCCAACTGCCCATCCGGTAATAGGCGAGACCGAGGAACTCCCGCACAGAAGCCGCACGCAGTGCCATGTGCTTCGACTGCTCACCCAGTCGCACGGCGCTCTCGTAGTCGCCCTCCATGAACGCCCCTGCGGCCTCGGAGAAGACCTTGATGAGGATCTCCCCTTTGCCCGGACGGGCCGTGGCGTGGAGCTCGCGGACGATGTCGTCTCCGAGGTGAGCGGCGGGAGTGGCCCGGCCGTCGCGCCGGGGCCGCTTCACCTCTGATCGGCTCGGTTTGGCGCGGCGACGTTCGACCATCGTCGCCACTCTAGTGGGCGCCCTGTGTCACGCGCACATCGCCCGTCTGGGAATTGCTGGTGGCCCCTTGCGCCGCTGTGCGCGATTCGACAGTCTGTGCTGTGAGACGGAGCGCGCAAACTCTCTACGCCATGAGGTAGTCGAATGACGGATCGAGCCGACGTTCAATCGACGGTCGTCCCATTTCAAGCGGGCGACGGGCGTACTCTGAGCCTCCTTCACGTCTCGGACGGCGACTCGTCCCGCGGCCCGGTGCTTCTGGTCCACGGAGCCGGCGTGCGCGCCAACATCTTCCGGGCCCCCGTGGACAGGACGCTGGTCGACGCGCTCGTCGACGAGGGCTACGACGTCTGGCTCGAGAACTGGCGAGCAAGCATCGACGTCGAGCCGAGCGAGTGGACGCTGGACCAGGCCGCCGTCTACGACCATCCGGCAGCCGTCCGAAGAGTCCTCGACGAAACGGGAGCCGATGAACTGCCGGCGGTGATCCACTGCCAGGGCTCCACGAGCTTCATGATGTCGGCCGTCGCCGGGCTCGTGCCGGAAGTCACGACCGTCGTTGCCAACGCGGTGACGCTCCATCCGGTTATCCGCCCGTTCTCCCGGTTCAAGATCAAAGCGATGGCGCCGGCCGTCGCGCGCCTGACTCCGTACATGGATCCCCAGTGGGGACTCCATGCTCCCGACGCCGTCTCCAAGAGCCTGGTCCTCTTCGTCAGGCTCTTCCACCACGAATGCAACAACACCGTGTGCAAGTTGGTGAGCTTCACCTACGGGACGGGCTTCCCATCTCTGTGGGAGCACTACAACCTCAACGACGAGACTCACGAATGGCTGAAGCACGAGTTCGGCAAGGTGCCGTTCACCTTCTTCTCCCAAATGGCCAGGTGCTTAAAGGAGGGGCATCTGGTGCCGGTGGACGGGATGAGGGAGCTGCCGGCAAGCTTCGTATCCGGGCCCCCGCAGACCGACGCCCGCTTCGTTTTGTTGACCGGCCGGAACAACCGCTGTTTCCTGCCCGAGAGCCAGCAGCGGACGTTCGAGTTCTTCAACCGGCACCGGCCCGACTACCACTCGCTCCACGAGTTCCCCGGCTACGGCCACCTGGACATCTTCATGGGCCAGAATGCAGCTCGCGATACCTTTCCGGTCATCATCAAAGAGCTTGCTCGGTGACGATTCCCCGCCGCCAGCGACGGATCACCGGCCGCCACGCTCTCGTGGACGGCATCCCGTTTCGCATGCCGATCGATTCGGTCGACACTGCAGCCCTCATGGCCCTGTTTCCCATCGATGCCGATGCGGCGGCAAAACTGATGCCGGGTGGCGAGATACATCCCTTCAGGCTGTTGAACGGTCGCGGCGTGCTGGTCGTCACCGTCGTCGACTACAGGACGACCGACATAGGCAGCTATATCGAGTTCAGCATCGCGATCGCCTGCACGCACGGGACGAGGCCGGCACCCAGGCTTCTCCCCGCCCTGCTTCGAAGAACGTTTGGGACGGGCCAGTTCGTCGTCGACCTCCCGGTCTCGACGGAGATCTCGGTCAAGGGCGGCAAGGGCATCTGGGGCATGCCCAAGCACCAGGCGAACCTGGACTTCAGCGTGACCGAGCAACAGGTCAGCAGCCAGTACGACCTCGACGGAAAGCTGGCGATGAGGATCGAGATCGACCGGCCCACCGGTTTTCGGCTCCCCCTCAGGATCGGTGCCGTGAACTACTGCCAGTACCGAGGCATGCTGATGAAGTCGTACGTCTACTTCAAGGGGCGAGCCGGCTTCAAGCTGTCCGGGCCCGCGCGGCTCTTCCTCGGCGATCACCCGCGCATGGATCCCCTGAGGGACCTCGACATCAGCACCAAGACCGTGGCAACGGCGTTCCTGTCCGAAACCTACGGCGTCCTGGACGACTACTACGAGAGCTGGTTCGTGACCTACGAGAAACCGGCCGCCGAGAAGCCGGAGGGTTTTGAAAGCGTCATCGATCTCGGGCTCGGCCAGGACTGGCTGCCACCGCCCAAGGCACCCTACTGATATGACCATGAGTCGAAAGGAGTCGGCATGAAGGAGGTCCTGCTCGTCATCAACCACGTGTACTTCCTCTTCGGCGCGACCGTGTACGTGGGAACGATGTGGGCCCTCCGATTCTTCTTCTTTCCGAGCTGGCAGAGCATGACGATCCACAACGTGCAGGAGCACTTCATCGTCCCGACGCGCGCGGCGACGCGGTTCTTCACGATCGTCGTTCCGCTGATGTTCGTGTCCGGGCTGATCATGCTGATCACCGAGTGGGGCAACGACGAGATATGGCCGGCCGCCGTCGCCTATCTCGGCATCATCGCGTCCACCTTCGTCGGGTACCGGCAGATCATCCCGATCAACAAGAAGATCCGGGCCGGGGTCGACAGTCAGGAAGAGCTGATCCCGCTTCTAAAGCGATGGATGTATCTCAACACCCTTCGCTTCTACACAACGACGGTCATGTGGGCCGCAACGGTATGGTACTTA
This sequence comes from Actinomycetota bacterium, assembly GCA_050694175.1. Classification (GTDB taxonomy): domain Bacteria; phylum Actinomycetota; class CADDZG01; order CADDZG01; family WHSQ01; genus JBOGXA01. The sequence goes on along the minus strand of JBOGXA010000011.1, from coordinate 34,558 downwards.
GTCGCCAAGGGCAACCTGCTCGATGCCCTCGATTGAGGCCGCGGCCGCGCCCGCGCGCTCGGGGGTCGACAAGCTCCTGTACTGGCTGATGCTCCTGATCGCCGGCAGCACCGTTGCTGCCGGCGTGCTCCAGGTGATCGTCCCCGGGTTCGTGTTGGACCTCCTCGACGCGTCGAGCACTCCGGCCACGCGGCATTTCTTTGCGATCGTTGGGATGTTCATGGGCGTGATCGGGGCGGCCGTGCTCCACGCGCTGCTGACGCCCGGGGATCACCGCGTGCTGCTGCTCTGGGCCGGCGTCCAGAAGTTCGGCGCGTTCATCGCGGTCGGCCTCGGCGTGATGAACGACATCTTCTCGGCTCTCGGAATCGCCGTGGCTCTCAACGATCTCTTATCCGCGGGGGTGATCCTGTGGTACCGGCGCAGCGGCGCGAGCGGGGTAACCGATCGCTGATTCTGGCCGGCGGCGGCATGCGCGTTGCGTGGCAGGCCGGCGTCATCCGCGCCCTTGACGAAGCGGGCTACGGCTTCGCCCACGCGGACGGGACATCCGGCGGGACCATCAATCTCGCGATGCTCCTGTCGGGCATCTCGGCGCCCGAGATGTGCGCCCGGTGGGCGTCGCTCGCCGTCAAAGACTTCGCCTCGCTGCTGCCTCCTTCCGAGTACCTTCAGAGCCCTACCAAGTGGATGGCCGTGGGAGATGCAGACGGCCTCGTTCACAAGGTCTTCCCTCATCTGGGCATCGACGTGGATCACATTCGAGGCGTGTCCAGTCCCGAGGGCACCTTCAACGTATGCAACTTCACGACGAAGACGTGCGAAGCCATCTCCCACCGTGACGTCGATGTCGACTTCCTGGTGGCCGGCGTGTCGCTCCCGATCTTCATGCCCCCGGTGGTGAAGGGGGCTTTCACCTATACGGACGCGGTGTGGATCAAGGACGCGAACCTGATGGAGGGCGTGCGGCGCGGAAGCGACGAGCTCTGGGTTGCGTGGTGCATCGGCAACACCGGCTCCTATGGAGCCGGGCCCCTGGAGCAATACGTGCACATGATCGAGATGAGCGCGAACGGAGCCCTGTTCGCGGAGCTCGAGCAGATCGCGGACATCAATCGACGCCGGACGAAGGGCGAGGCACTGTTCGGCCATTCTCAGCCCGTGCGCGTGCACGTCGTGGTGCCCGAGTATCCACTGCCGCTCGATCCCGAATTCTTCCTCGGAGGCATCGACGCCCACACGCTTGTGGCGATGGGTTACCGGGACGCAAGGGCCTATCTCGCGACGATGTCGCCCGAGGGTGTGGCCCTCGACCACCGAGCCACGCAGATGACAGATCCTCCTCTCGGGTTCCGTTTCCGGGAGCGCATGCGTGGCCGGGTCTCGTTCGGCACGCAGGACCACGACGCGACCCTCGACGCGGTCGTCGAGGTACCCGATGCCGAGCGCTTCTTTGCGGATCCCGCCGCCGGAGCCTCCGTCGTCGGGAGCATCGGGCTGTCGACGTGGCGGTACCCCGTGTTCTTTTCCGGCGGGACTTTTCGCGTGGTCGCGAGCCCGGGGGCCGGATCCGAGGTTCGCTACGAGGTGAGGTTCCACCTCGACGGCGAGGAGCTCACCCTGCGTGCGGCCAAGCGCCTCCACGACGATCCGGGCTTCGATCTCTACGGGGACGTGACTAGGGCGCACGTGACGGTACTCAAGGAAGATGTGGAGGTTGGCTCCGGGGAACTACGGCTCGGCGCCGGCGACCTCAGACGTCTGCTTACGTCGATTCGCCCAACCGGGGCCCACGGGGTGGTCGATCGCGCCGGGCTCGTTGCGAAGGTCGGTAAGACGTTGCTGGGAGATCTGTGGCGAAGCTACACGTGACTCGAAGAAGCCGCCCGGCTGGGCGGCTTCTCGTGAGATAAATCCCGGCGGCGTCCTACTCTCCCACCCCGTCTCCAGGGCAGTACCATCGGCGCTGAAGGGCTTAACTGCTGGGTTCGGAATGGAGCCAGGTGTTTCCCCTTCGCTATGACCACCGGAAACATGAGTATTGAGTTGTCAATCGCTGTTCAGGTCGGGTGAACCCCGAACCCTCCAGAGCGAGCGCGAGCGAAACCAAGCCCTCGGCCTATTAGTACCGGTCGGCTGAACACATTGCTGTGCTTACACCTCCGGCCTATCAACCTTGTCGTCTAGCAAGGGGCCTTACCCGGTTGATCCGGTGGGAGACCTCATCTTCAGGTCGGCTTCGCACTTAGATGCTTTCAGCGCTTATCCGATCCGCACGTAGCTAAACAGCCTGCCGTTGGCACGACAACTGTCACACCAGAGGTGCGTCCGTCCCGGTCCTCTCGTACTAGGGACAGCTCCCGTCAAGTCTCCTACGCCCGCGGAGGATAGGGACCGACACTTCTGTTACCTCCGCTCTCCGGAGAGTGCGGCGGCCAGGTCGTTTCTATTCCGCCTGGCTCCCCATGTCGCCATGGGGGTCGGACCATATCTTCACGGATCTGAATCCGTGTCCGGCATATGGCCTCTGAGGATTCTGTCCGTTGCTGGAGCGCTCACGCACAGTCTTTCCTGCTGATTGTCCGCACCGCACGCATTGTCACCCTCACTCTCTGTGCTTCCAATGTCGCTATTCGACATTCAGTGCACAAATAGTGAGCAGTAGCGGCGGATACTCGGAGTTCCCAGCATTTAGCCGGATTTATAGACAGCTTGGTTTTTAACCCACTGTCTCACGACGTTCTAAACCCAGCTCGCGTACCGCTTTAATGGGCGAACAGCCCAACCCTTGGGACCTGCTCCAGCCCCAGGATGCGACGAGCCGACATCGCACGTTTATCCCCCGTTACCGGGGGCGCAGACTATATCTCCACCCTGCCTGACCAAAGGCGAGGGGCCGGCGTGTTGTGGCGGTCAAAGATTGACTCGTAAGAGCCGGGACGCGCCACCGGACGCTACTAGCGTCTCAGTCGTTACGGGGTCACTTGCGGGAGTTTGTATCTGAACTCCGGAAGCAGATACTCGTGCATCACGCTTGCGAGCCTCGCCGAGCTCTCGACCGAGAGCCGGATCCGAAAGTAGATCTTGTCTCGGTTTAAGGCGCCCGTGATGCCCCATTGCTTTCGCAAGGATTCGAGTAATCGCAGTTGGCTGTAGACATCAAACTGCTGAGTGTTCAGATACACCGCGCTTCGAGATCTGGAACCATCGTCCATGAACCACACTGCCAGGCTCAAAGCCGTTAGCTCAATGTCAGGAACTAACTTCCTACCTTCTGAGTAAAACAGCCGAAAATACGGCGTTAGTCCAGGAAGGCTTCTGGTACAGAATCGATAGGCGACTCGCCCACCGTTTCCGCTTCTTTGCTTGGGTGCAGTCGCTACCAGATTCGCCAGTTGTTCGTACTTCCAATCAACATAGCTCTTCTGGTGGACAGAATGGTTTATCTCGAGGAGTGCGTTGGTCTTGCAGCGCAGCGCACCGTCGCCCAATAGTGAGCCGACGATGATAGACCGCTGCGCTCCCGACAGACTTCCCACGGTATTACCCACCGTACGCATAGGGTGCGACGGTTTTGGGCTCCACCGTTATAAGCCGGTACTTAGGTCAGCATTTCTGCTGCCTCACCCCAATTTTGAGGTGCCAAACCGTGCCGTCGATATGGACTCTTGGGCACGATCAGCCTGTTATCCCTAGGGTACCTTTTAGCCGATGAGCGACGGCCCTACCACGAGGGACCGCCGGATCACTAACTCCTGCTTTCGCACCTGCTCGACATGTCTGTCTCGCAGTCAAGCTCCCTTGTGCGTTTGCACTCAACTCCTGATGGCCGACCAGGATGAGGGAACCTTTGAACGCCTCCGTTACAGTTTAGGAGGCCACCGCCCCAGTGAAACTGCCCACCTGACACTGTTCCCGACCCGGATAACGGGCCCGGGTTAGAAGCCCAGAACATTCAGGGCGGTATTTCAAGGTCGGCTCCACCTGAACTGGCGTCCAGGTTTCAAAGCCTCCCGCCTATCCTACACAGAACGCCCCAAACTCCAATATCAAGCTGCAGTAAAGGTCCTAGGGTCTTTCCGTCCTTCCGCGGGTAACGAGCATCTTTACTCGTACTGCAATTTCGCCGAGTCCCCGGTTGAGACAGTGCCCAAGTCGTTGCGCCATTCGTGCAGGTCGGAACTTCGTGTTCTTCCACTCTTTCGAGCGGCACAGACTATCCCTTCACCTGTTTCGGTCTTTCGGTCACCACCATCGAAATCGATAGCTGGCACAGAAGGAACGAGCAGGGCCGGCGTCTTATGGCGTCCGTAAATTTGTCTTCCGACGGAGAACGCCATCTCGGTCTTTCGACCTCAGTCGTTACGGGGTCAAGGAGCTGATCGCTCCCGACTTCCCACGGGATTCCCCGCTCGATGGTTCGAGGGAGGGGTTCCCCGTTATTAGCCGGATTTGCTAGAGAGATCACTCTCTCAAGGGGCAAGTCATTGCTTACCCGACAAGGAATTTCGCTGGAAACTGTTACCATCTGGCCGATGGGACCGGACATTTCTGCCGGTCTCCCTATGTCGCCATAGGGTCCGGACCATCTCTTCCTCTTCTACGGATCCGAGAAGAGAGCCGGCGTATGGTCTCTGAGGATCCCGCCTTCGCGGTTTCCTGCTGATTTTCCGGCGTGATCTCAGTGAGATCACTCACCTTCGGTTTGTCACTGCCCGTCATGTCACCAACCTAACGAGAGGGTGTGACACAACAGACGAGTACCGTACGGATACGACCGGGTTTTCCAGCATATAGCCGGCTGCACTCACCGACGTTGCCGTCGGGAGGGGCAGCGCCCCCTGCCTGCCAAGGGGCTTCCTACCTTAGGATCGTTATAGTTACGACCGCCGTTTACCGGGGCTTAGGTTCAGAGCTTTGCTGGGACCGAAGTCCCAGCTAACCCTTCCCCTTAACCTTCCGGCACCGGGCAGGCGTCAGAGCGTATACGGCGCCTTACGGCTTAGCACGCTCCTGTGTTTTTAGTAAACAGTCGCTTGGGCCTGGTTTCTGCGACCATCATCAGCTCAGGGAGCGAATCCCATCACCAACAATGGCGCCGCTTATCCCGAAGTTACGCGGCCAATTTGCCGAGTTCCTTAACCAGGGTTCACTCGATCGCCTCGGTATTCTCTACCTGTCCACCTGAGTCGGTTTGGGGTACGGGCACCACACGAGCTGGCTAGAGGCTTTTCTCGGGAGCATGGGCTTATCGGCTTCCCCTCAAGCGGGTCGGCATCACATCTCAGGATTAATGGCCTCCCGGATTTTCCTAAGAGGCCTCCCTACCTGCTTACCCCACGTCAACCATCGCGTGGGTCCGACTACCCTCCTCCGTCACCCCCTTGCTCTCCGCCATGGGTGGGTCGGTAGGCCCCGAAGGGCTTTCCTTAGCAACCCATCTTGGAGTGGGCGCGCGTGTGGTGGTACTGGAATATCAACCAGTTGTCCATCGCCTACGCCTGTCGGCCTCGGCTTAGGTCCCGACTTACCCTGGGCGGATTAACCTTCCCCAGGAACCCTTGGACATACGGCGTGGAAGTTTCTCGCTTCCATTTCGCTACTCATGCCGGCATTCGCACTTGTGACCACTCCACCCCACCTCACGGTGAAGCTTCACAGTTGTCACAACGCTCCCCTACCGATCATCGCTCCGAAGAACGACAATCCCGCAGCTTCGGTACTTTGCTTAGCCCCGCTACATTGTCGGCGCGAAATCACTCGACCAGTGAGCTGTTACGCACTCTTTCAAGGATGGCTGCTTCTAAGCCAACCTCCTGGCTGTCTGGGCAACTTCACATCCTTTCCCACTTAGCAAAGATTTAGGGACCTTAGCTGGCGATCTGGGCTGTTTCCCTCTCGACCACGGAGCTTATCCCCCGTAGTCTCACTGCCAGGCTCTGGAGTATCGGCATTCGGAGTTTGGCTGAGTTCGGTAAGCTTGTTGGCCCCCTAGCCCATCCAGTGCTCTACCACCGATACTGAACGCCTGACGCTGCACCTAAATGCATTTCGGGGAGAACCAGCTATCACCGGGTTTGATTGGCCTTTCACCCCTATCCACAGGTCATCCCCCAGGTTTTCAACCCTGGTGGGTTCGGGCCTCCACGAAGTCTTACCTCCGCTTCACCCTGCCCATGGATAGATCACCCGGCTTCGGGTCTAGGACACGCGACTAAGTCGCCCTGTTCAGACTCGCTTTCGCTACGGCTACGGCTCTCGCCTTAACCTCGCCACGCATCGCTAACTCGCCGGCTCATTCTTCAAAAGGCACGCCGTCACAACGACAAAGTCGCTGCTCCGACTGTTTGTAAGCGTACGGGTTCAGGTACTATTTCACTCCCCTCCCGGGGTACTTTTCACCTTTCCCTCACGGTACTTGTTCGCTATCGGTCGCTAGGAAGTAGTTAGCCTTACGAGGTGGGCCTCGCAAATTCGCACGGAATTCCACGGGCTCCGTGCTACTTGGGAACACCATCGGGAGATCAGTCGGCTTTCACCTACAGGGCTATTACCTTCTATGGCCAGACTTTCCAGACTGGTTCGATTAGCCGCTGACTTTGTAACTCCCTGATCGATCTGGTGCTCGATCGGATGGGTCCCACGACCCCCCTGTGGCAACGCCACCAGGCTTTAACACCACAGGAGTTTGGGCTGATCCCGTTTCGCTCGCCGCTACTCAGGGACTCACGTTTGTTTTCTCTTCCTCGGGTTACTTAGATGTTTCAGTTCACCCGGTTCCCCCTCAGGCCCTATGTATTCAGACCTGAGTGCCGGCGCATGACCACCGGCGGGTTTCCCCATTCGGACATCCCCGGATCAAAGGTTGTTTGGCGCCTACCCGGGGCTTATCGCAGCCTGCCACGTCCTTCGTCGGCTCCTAGCGCCAAGGCATCCACCGTACGCTCTTAATAGCTTGGTATAGATGCTCGCGCTCGCTATGGAGTTTCCAAGGTTCGCCCGAGAGAAGCACGCTTCTCGGCTTTCGATTTTCCCGATCTCGCCCGTTTCCGGGCACAAAAATGCCGGCACGCAGGCCGGCGGGGCTGGGCGGCTTCGGTCGCGCGACCGTCGCTACGCAGTCACCCCCGGGAAAGTCTCGAGCAACGAAAAACCCCTTCTCTCGCCTGAACAGCGTCGGCCATTCTAGGGCCGGGGACGCTGGGCCGTCAACCGAAGCCAGTCGGGGGCCCGCCCGCAGTATCGAGTGTGAGTGCGCCGGCTTATGCGAACGCCAAACTCACGCTCGATGAGCGGGGCCCTGGAAAGGCCTCGGCCCCCGGTTTCCCGGGGGCCGAGGCCACTAACCCGTTCTCCGTCCAGCTCTACTCAGGGCCCGTGTACTTGAAGATCCACAGACCGCTGTCCATGTCCGACATGTAGATCAGCGGACGACGGTTGCCGCGTTTCTGCAGGCTCACGCCCCAGAAGTTGTTGCCGGCCGCGTGCCTGTAGGCACCCGCATTCCTGATGCCGTTCCTGCTCCATTTAACGACCTGGAGCCCGGCGTCATACCACGACAGGTAGCCGAGGTTGCTGCCCTTTCTCATGTCGGTGGCGATCTCGTGAACGGTCAGGTCGCCGAAGCCCGTTGCGCGGTTCGGATTCAGCGTCGCCCGCGGCGCCCACGCGTCGATGTATTCGCCGGTTCTGAAGTCATACATGTTGAGCCAGCCCCACCCGTCGAACTCCGCCACCGACGAGACCCGCTCACCTTCGGTCCCGATGGGTACTTCCTTCGAAGGGTCGTAAGGCACGTCGTAAGCCGGCTCCGAGTTGAACATCATGTGGTGGGCAGTGTGCGTCGTGCACACCGTGACGATCGGAGGCTCGGGTGGGTACGCCCCCGAGCCGCAGAAGGCATGGTCGTCCTCGGCGCTGCCGAAGTGGCGGTTCGTCAACACGACCGCGTCCCAACCCGCTTCGATGGCCTCGTTGGCTTTCTCCCCCGGGAAGCACGCGTCGTGTGGTGCACTCGGGTCATTCGACGGACCGCGCTGGAGCACGAGGATCGCCTCCTCGCCCTCCGCGAGATCGAGCTCGTAGTCGCTCCGTTGCGGTACCGGAAGGGCACCCGGGTACAGCTCGGGCGGGCAACCGTAGCCGCCGTAGACGACCGGCCCGTTCAGCTCCTCGTCGGGAAGAATCGCCGGCGACGCGCCACCCCCGACCGCCACAGCATCGTGCTCGCCGGCATTCGGCCCGGTCGTGATCGACAACGACTCGATGCGGTGGGGGCTGAAGTCCTCGTCGGTTCCGAGCCAGAACCTCGAGTCCTTGCTCCACTCCCCTTGGTGAGCATTGCCTTCCGGCGGACTGAAGCCGAGCATGTCTGTGGCCGGATAGTTGGTGTCGTAAATATACGTTGGGTTGACCGGGTTGCTGACGTTCAGAAACACCCAGCCCGCATCCCAGTAGCTCACGCCGAGGATTGGCACTCCGTCGATTCGCTTGAACCACACGTCGTGATGGAAGAAGTTACCCCCGTTTCCGTCAACGGTCAGTTCCGGCCAGTCGTCACTACCGGTCTCCGAGATGAGCACCGGCCGGCCTGGGTCGGAGATGTCCATGATGTCGACGTCTTCGAACTCGAAGTTGTCGACCAGGACCGCGTAGGCCTTTTTTCCGAGCTTGAACCCGAGGACGCTGTGGACCGAGTTGGCGACCGGTGGACCGAAGATATCGAAGTCACCCTGGTGCAGCGCCAGGGGCCACGGGTCGGCCGGATTCGTGACGTCCCACAGCGAGATGCCGTTGAGGCCCTCAGCGTCGCACGCCTCGTGGTTGACGAGCAGCACATCGCCCTTGAAGTGGCGGTTGTCGATGTGGATCGCGTGGACGCCCTCGCCGACGTAGTCGTGCGGGCCCGCCGGGATGAACGCAACCTTCCTCGGGTTCCGCGGCCGCCGGACGTCGACGACATCGACGCCGCCGTTCGGGCACGAGGGCGCCCACTTCGCCACGTACGCGTAGCCCTTGTAGTAGTGGACGTCGCCGATCCCGAAGCGAATATCGGTCAGGCGCTCGCGGCCTATCAGCTCGACGTTTCGTTGCACCGGCGGGAGGTGCCCGCCACCGGCACCATGCTGGCGAGATGGCGGCCCACTGAGCCTGAGCGGCGAGGCGGTGCGCATCTTCTTGTTATCGGGCGCTCGCGTTTTCTGGGCCCCGGATGCAAATCCCGCGGTCGAAGCCACCAGCCCGAGCGCCGCCAGAACGGCTAACAGCCTTCTATTCACGCCTACCCCCCATGGTCGCGAGCTCCCGGGCGGGGCCCTCTACTAACGATTCAATGAGGGCCGAGCCGCCAAGTCAACGGGGTTTTAGAACCGATTAGTCCTCGGCCCCAGGTTAACTGGCTTGCTTGGATCATCTGGTCGTCACCCGGCGCATCGACTGTGCATTTGAGGCTGCAGACGACCCCGTAACTCACGCTCGATGAGAGCCGCGCTCGCGGCGGGACCCCCAGAAAGCCTTCGGCCCCCGGTTTCCCGGGGGCCGAAGAACAACACAAGCTAACTGCAGGGCCCTACTGGCGGCCCGTGTACTTGAAGACCCACAGCCCGCTGTCGCGGTCGGACGCGTAGATCAGCGGACGGCGCTTGCCGCGCTTCTGAAGGCTCACGCCCCAGAAGTCGTTGCCGGCCGCGTGCCTGTAGGTACCCAGGCTCCTGATTCCGTTGTCGTTCCACTTCACGATCTTCATGCCGACTCCGTACCAGGAGATGTAGCCGAGATCCGAGTGGCTCATGCGACGGTCCGTCTCGATCTCGTGCATCGACATGATGCCGAAGCCGAAAGCCTTGTCGCGGGCAATCGTCGGCGGCGGTGCGTACTCGTCGATGAAGGTGTTCGTCCGGTAGTTGTAGAGGTTGAGGTAACCCCAACCGTCGAACTGCGACGTCAGACGAATGTCCTCGCCAACATCACCGATGTTGTCGTTTAGGTCCTGGCCCGGGTAGCCCGGGGCTCCCTCGGGATCGTACTCCGCAGGGTCGTTGAACACGGTGTGCAACGCGCGGTGACCGGTGCACCCACCTGAGACCTGGACATCGAAGTTGTGCCCCTGGCTCCCGCAGATGTACGCATCGGGGAACTCACCGTGGCTTGAACCGGCGTGGTGGTTAGCGACGATAACCATGTCCCAGCCCTTGTTCTGGCCCGACTCGACCTTCTCCGAGAAGAAGCAGACGCCGCGGACGACCATGAGGATGCGCTCCTCGCCAGGCGAGTACTCGGCGTCGTAGTCGCTTGCGTCCGGAACTTCTTCACTGTCCGGCGTCCCGTTGCCGTTGACGTCCGTGGGACACGCGGTGCCGCCGTAGACGGTCGTGCCCTCGGCCTTGTCGTCTTCGAAGTTCAGGGCGATCGGAATCGTCCAGCCGAACTCTGCGCCGGGGTACTCGCCCGCGTTCGGTCCCGTCAGGATCTCGAACTTTGAACGGAACGGCGAGAAGTCCTCGTCACCGCCGAGCCAGTACTTGCCGTCCCTGCTCCACTCACCCTGGTGGCCGTTGCCCTCGGGCGGGCTGAAGCCAAGGATGTCCTGCTCCGGGTAGTCCGTGTCGCGCATGAACACAGGGTTGGCCGGGTCGTCGACATTCAGGAACACAAAACCGCCGTCCCAGTAGTTGACGCCCAGGATGTCGTGCCCCCCGATGCGCTTGAACCACATGTCGTGGTGGAACGAGTTCTGCCCGTTGCCGTCAACGTTCAGGCCCGGCCAGTCCGGCTGGCCGGTCTCGCGGATCATCACGGGGCGTCCGGGGTTGCTGATGTCCATGATGTCGACATCGAACGAACCTTGCTCTTCGTTGTCGACCAGCACCGCGTACGCTTTGCGCTGCTTGTTCTGGGTGAAACCCATGACGCTGTGGACGGAGTTCGCGCCTTCCGGGTCTAGTCCTCCGTCGAAGTCGCCGGTGTGAAGCGCAAGCGGGAACGGATTGCGAGGATCCGTGATGTCCCACAGCGAGATGCCCTCTTGGAAATTGGCGCCGCACGCCTCGTGGTTAACCAACAGGACGTCGCCCTCGAACGTGCGGTTCTTGATGTGGATCGCGTGGACACCCTCGCCCACGTAGTCGTCCGGGCCTGCCGGCAGGAAGCCGACTTTGCGGGGCCTGCTCGGGTTGCGCACGTTGACGATGTCGACGCCGCCGTTCGGGCACTCGGGCGCCCATTTCGCCACGTAGGCATGGCCCTTGTAGTAGTGCACGTCGGCGACACCGCTCTGAGTGTCGGTCAGGCGCAGCCGGCTCACGAGCTTGACGTTTCGGATCAAGCCGGGGAGGTGCCCGTCCGGGCCCCCGTGCTGATCGTCGCCGATGGGCGGCTGGCTCATCTTCAGGGCCGAGGCCGCCGGTAGGCCTTTCTTGCCCCTAGGCGCCTTGTGTTTCTGAGCTCCAGATGCAAAACCCGCGGTGGCTACAAGCAGCCCAACCGCGGCAAACACAGCGAATAGTTTCTTGTTCAAGCAGTACCCCCATTGGTCTAGAGCCCCCGAGCCGGAGGCAGGCTTCAACTGGCAAAGAAATCTAATTAAGAAGTAGGGAGGAAGTCAACACGCGATGCCTCCAAATCGGCCCAAAACCGCCTACCTCTTCTCGCCCAACATGCTTTCCCCTAGCTTTTCTTGGTGCAGGTCTACGACCTCGATCCATAGATCCGGCGCCGGAAGACGTCCGTGGCCAGCGAGGCCACCCGATCGAGGATGAGGAGCCCATCGAGGTGATCGATCTCGTGCTGGAGGGCCCGGGCCTCGAATCCCTCGGCAGCCACGACCACCTCCTCCCCGGCCACCCCCAGCCCCCGGACAACGATCTGGGTCGCCCGGGCGACGTCGGCGGTGAAGTCGGGCACGCTCAGGCACCCCTCGCGCCCGATCGCGCGCCCGGCGGCTGTGATTGCCACGGGCTCGAACACCACGATGAGGCCGTGGCAGGCGGTTGCCTTGGGATGGCCGGTGACGTCGACCACGAAGGCCCGTCGGGCCACTCCGATCTGGGGAGCGGCGAGGCCGACGCAAGCGGGTGAGGCGCGCATGGTGTCCACGAGGTCGGTTGCGAGGGCGCCCTCGCTCGCACTGCTCCCCGCCGGGGCCGCCGCCTTGAGGCCCGGGTGCGGGATGCGAAGAACCGGCCGAACCGCCACCTCGTTGCTAGAGAACGTCCGCGTCGAGGCGGTGGAGGCTCACGTCCACGCCCAGCTCACCCTTGAGCCGGGCGAGCTCGGACGCCAGGTCCGCATCGCCGGGCAACGCGATCTCGAGCATGAGCGCGTACACGGGCGAGTCCTCCGATCCGATCACCCGTGACTCGAGGTCGGTGATGTTGCCACCCGCTCGGGCCACGAAGTCCGCGACCCGATACACGAGACCCGGTCGATCCGACCCGTAGACCGACAGCATGTGGGTCGGGGCGATCGCGCCCGCGTGCGTTTCGGTTACCGGTCGCACCGTGACCACGAGCTCCAGCCGGCGAGCCACGTCCCCGAGACGCTCCTCCAGCGTCCCGGGCTCGAGACCTTCGGGCGTGGAGGCGATGAGAACCATAGAGAAGTGGCCGCGCAGGATCGTCGAGGTCGCGTCCTCGAGGTTGCAGCCGGCGTCGTAGAGAATCTCCGTGACCCCGGCGACGATGCCGGGGCGATCGATACCAATGGCGGTGACTGCGACAAGCCCGCCGGTCACGAGTCCTAGCCCCAGCCGCGGATCCGCGCCGGCGACACCCTGATGATCACGCGCTCCTCGCCGGGGCGGTGCTTCCACGGTTCGTTCTTGTAGCGCTGGGACAGCTCGTCGATGAGGCGACCCTCGGGATCTTCTTCGATCTCAACCGTCCCCCGTACCTCGATGTAACGATACGGATCGTCGGGGTCGACGATCGACAACGAGATGCGGGGGTCGCGCTGCAAGTTCCTGAACTTCTGACGCGTCTTGGTGTGACTGAATAGAAGGTGCGTGCCATCCCACCGAAACCAGACCGGCTGTGTCTGCGGCGCTCCGCCGGGGCCGATGGTCGCGGCGTGTGCCAATGCGATTGCGTCGAGCAAGTCGGCGTACTCCGGAGGAACGAACTCCGCGCCCGCCACCTCAGTCGGGTGTCGCGAACGGGGGGATGGGTGTGACCTGACCGGTGTGATCGATTTGATAGGCGGATGCGTCGTCCTGCTCCTGCACGCGGATCTTCCCGTCCGCCCTCATCAGTAGCAGCTCGAAGTCGGCCGGATCGAGATCCCGCAGGCCGTCGCCCACGCCACAACGCACGAAGTCCTGAAGGCTCGGGAAGTTCCCCGTCTCTCGCAGGAGGATGGCGGCGGTTGCGGCCCCCGCGAGCCTGCACTCGAGGAACTGCACCGGCTCCTGCGGGTCGATCAGGTGACCCTTGATCTCCACGGAGTGTGAACCGCCGGCCGCATCGAACAACATGTTCCTGAATCGCAGACCCGTGCCGCCACCCGCATGCGAATTGGCATGCAAGGCCAGCTGGGGCAGAGCGTTACCGAACAGACGGCCGTCGACGTAATCGAACGAATTCTCGAACGACCCGTGCTGAATACCGTGCCCGCCGTTGTAGTAGCCGGTAAAGCGACTGACGACGTTCGGATCGCCGTTGAGCTGCCAGACAAAGATGCCGTTCTGTTTGTTGTTGTGGGCGATGCAGTCCTCGAAGTTCCAGACCCCGTTGATGGGCTCCGGCGGCCACGTGTACCCCGCCGCGGTCCTCGTGCCACGGATCCCCGTCGCCACCGACCCGCGCACGGTGTTGCCGGTTCCCCTTCCCAAGAAGAAACCGCTGAGCGCGAGCTGATTAGCATCGTTCTCGGTGTCGACCCGGGCCGCCACGCACCGCTCCCACAATGTGTCGTCTGTGCGGTCGCCCTCGTCCCACCAGAACGGGCTCTCGAGCACGTCGTACGCGATACATCCCCTGAACCTGACGCCGTGGCTCGTGTGCGGGACGAAGGAATGGTTGCCGCAGTCCCTCACGACCACCCCCTCGACCAGGCTGCCGCGGGATCCCGAATACGCATGATGGAAGTGCAACCCGTAGCGCCCCAGCACCTCGGCGCTCGGCGATCCTCGACCCTCGCGGGGGCCCACATGGCGCAGCGTCGCGTACTTGAACTTCTGGGCGTGTGCGGAATGAATGAAAACGTGAGCCCGGCCCCCGGGCGTGCCGCCGATCTTGACGTTGCGGGTCAGGTTGAGGACCTCCGCCGTGTACAGCGATCCGTCGATGGAGACACTCGGATGTTCGAACGAGGCCGGCGCGTCGAGTGTGACGGTGCGGCCGGTAACGCCCGCGACGCGCCGCCGATCGAACTCGTCGTAGTGATCCCCAGTCGGCGCACGCGATGGCGTGATCACGACCTCGTCGCCGACCCTCCACCCGATTGGATCGCGATCGAGATCGATTGACGCGGCACCGGCCGCAACGTCCCCAGTCGTCCGGGCCCACAGCTCTTTCGGCGTCCCGGCGATGTCGACCACCCCATGGTGCATGATCCACAGCCCTACGTCCGACTTCAGAACCCTGTGCCCGCCACCGACGAAGCGAGACTCCCTGACGTCGGCGAACACGATCTGATGTACGACGCCCGCCCGGCGCGGCCGCATTTCCAACCGGCCTTCGACCACGATGTTCCCCGTGGAGGTCAGCTTGCGGCTGGCCCCGCGGGTAAAGATCAGGCGGCCCGAATTCCGGATCACGACCGATGCAACCCGCGCGTTCACGTCCAGGAGCACGGGCCTGTCGATGACGGCGACGTCTCTTCGTCCCGGCACGCGCCCGCCCCAGGTGGCGGGGTTGCTCCACCTCGCGAGGCCACGGCCCAGTGCGGGAGCTCCCCGTGCGAACGCGTAAGAAACACCGGTCGCTCCGGCAAGCTCGAGGAACCTGCGGCGGCTGATGGTCCGATCGTCTAACGATGAAATGGATATCCCCCAGGCCTGTCGAGTGACTCACAGCATAAACCCAGCACTCCCGGCAACCCTGTCTACACGTCACAGAATGAGTGCCGGCTCGTAGGTCCCCCACACCTTCCATTCGCCGGCGCGTCGCAACAGATAGATCGCGAGCTGGTCGGGCTCGGGCTCGGAGAGGTTCTCGTAGACGATGATCCACGACCGGCGTGCGACCAACGCCCCGCACGCGTCGCGCAGAGCAAAGTCTCCTCCACCGGGCCCTTGATGGACGATCCGCAGGCTGGACACCTCGGGCAGGCGGGGCCACCTCGACGGGTGCGGGCCCCGTGACCCATCGATGCGAATCATCACGCTGTCCGTGTAGCGTTTGAATCCGTCCGCGTAGCGCTTGGTGAGTGCCACCACAAACGTCTGGCCGGTCCCGGTGCGTCCATCGACGGTCTCATCAGGAAGCGGTTGCATGCCGCCATGCTCGGGGCACCAGGCGGGAGCGCCGACCTGCACGGGCGGAGCGCCGCGGTCGCGATCGTCGAGTTCCACGACATCCCGACCTCTGTCCGATTCGGGTCGCTCACGCGTGAGGGCGGTGGCCGCGAGATAGCCCCCACCGGCGACTCCGGCGACGAGAACGATCGCCTCGAGCGCGCCGATCATGCGCGCCGCACCCACCCTCCGAGGTGAAGGCTCAAGGTCCGCCCGAGCCGTTACGCCTCGCTCGACAATGGCGGCCAGCGCGTTTCTGAGTTCGGCCCCGACGACCTCCGGGCCCTCTCCCGGGCGCCACGCCTCGATGCCGTGTGAAACGAGCGAGCGCACACCTGCGACCGATGTGCCCAGCGAGTCGGCCGCCTGGCTCTCGTTGAGCCCGATGAAATGGACCAGCACGAGGGCGGCCCGGGTCTTGAACCGCAAGCGATGGAGCGCGTCCCACAGGCGACGACTCGAATCGTCCAGTCCATCTGGCCGGTCGGGAGGCCGGGAGCGCCGCATGACCGCATCGAAGATGTGCGCGCGCAACGACATCGCGACGACCGTCTTGTTGAACCACGCCTCGAGGGCGTAAGGGTTGCGAATATCCCGCCAGTGCGCAACCGCACGGACGACGGCTCGCCCGGCGATCCTGCGCGCCCTTTCACCATCGCCGGTCAGGGCGAAGGCGAGGGTCGCGGCGCGCGGCGACCAAACCGCACAGAACCCGCTGACGGCAGAACCGCCGACCTCCACACGCATCTCCGATGTGCCGGGTACCCCACTCGCCCGCGCGCACCTCTATTGTCCGACAGCGGTCGGCTTACGGACCCGACACCTGGAAGAAGATCCGGCGGGGCTTAGGCTCGTCCAGCTCGGCCAGAAACAGGCGCTGCCACGTGCCCAGCAACGGCTCGCCGCCCGACACCGGGATCACCTGTGACGTCCCACCCATGATTATCTGCACCACGTGGGCCCGTCCGTTGCTCCGCTCCTCCGCCTGGAGGTTCTGCGTGCGGCGCGACATGTCGTCGTGGGCGTAGTAGTGGTCGCGGGGCACGAGCCGGTCCAACCGGCTCGTGAGGTCCTCGAGAACACCGTCCTCCCACTCGTTCACGATCAACGAGCAGGTCGTGTGGCTACAGAAGACCAGGGCCGTTCCGTCGATCACGCCAGAGTCCTTGATCGCACGGCGCAGGTCGTCGGTGATGTCGACAAACGATCCCCTGCGATCGGCGTGCGCCACAATCTCAGTCGTAGTCAGCTTCATGAGAAATCAGCGTACGGATCGATCATCCAGATCGCGCCATCGTCCTGTGAAGATTTTGCGGAGAGGAGGTCGGTAATTTCGCCCACCGATCCGTCATCATGGAAGCATGGCTACCGACCGCATACCCCGTGGCTGAAGGAGCAGTCGTTGTCGGCGCCGGGCCCAACGGGCTCGCCGCCGCTATCCTGCTCGCACAGCAAGGCGTGCAGGTCACCGTCCTCGAGGCGGGAGCGACGCCTGGTGGTGGGTGCAGATCGGCCGAGCTAACAGAGCCCGGCTTCATCCACGACATCTGCTCGGCAATCCACCCGCTCGCGGCCGGGTCTCCATTCCTCAAGACGCTCCCCCTCGCGGAGCTAGGACTTGAGTGGGTGGACCCGCCGACACCGTTTGTGCACCCTCTCGACGGTGGGCGGGCCGCGGTGCTCGAGAAGTCGGTCGACGACACCGCGGCCGCTCTTGCGAACGACGGCCCCGCTTATCGGCGGCTGATGGCACCGTTGGCAAAGGGAGTGGACGAGATCGGCCGGGGGATCCTCGCGCCCCTCCGGATCCCCCGCCATCCCGTGGCGTTGGCGCGCTTCGGGATGGGCGCGATCCGCTCGGCCGAAGGTCTGAACCGCCGCTTCTCCGGAGTGCCCGCGCGCGCGCTGATCGCAGGCCTTGCGGCCCACTCGATGCTCCGCCTCGATGTCCCGATGACGGGCGGGGTCGCACTCGTGGAGGGGATGTACGCACACACCGTCGGCTGGCCCTTCCCCGCCGGCGGCGCCCAACGGATCATCGACGCCCTGGTCGCGCATCTCGAGGGCCTGGGGGGAAAGATCGAGTGCGATCACACGGTCGCCTCTTTGTCGGAGCTCCCACCCGATCACGCTGTCGTTTTCGACGTCACACCGAGGGCCTTGTTGCGGATTGCCGGCGAGCAGTTGCCTCACCGCTACAAGAAAGCGCTGCGGCGGTTCCGGTACGGGCCCGGCACATTCAAGCTCGACTTTGCTCTCGACGGCACGGTCCCGTGGTCGGCGCCGGAGTGTGGCCGCACCGCCACGCTTCACCTGGGCGGAACGTTCGAAGAGATCGCGGCGGGCGAGGCTGAGGTCATCGCCGGACGACACCCGGAGCGCCCGTTCGTCATCGCGGCCCAGCACACGCTCTTCGATCCGAGCCGTGCCCCCGAGGCAAAGCACACGCTGTGGGCGTACTGCCACGTTCCGTCCGGTTCCGACGTCGACATGACCGATGCCATCGAGGGCCAGATCGAGCGCTTCGCGCCCGGCTTCCGTGACCGCATCATTGCGCGCAACAAGATGGCCCCGGCGGACTTTGAGCGCTACAACGCCAACTATGTGGGCGGCGACATCAACGGGGGGGCACAGGACCTTCGCCAGCACTTCGCGCGTCCGGTCGCACGCTTAGTTCCCTATTCGACTCCTCTAAAGGATGTGTACATCTGCTCGTCGTCGACTCCTCCTGGAGGAGGGGTCCACGGTATGTGCGGGTACTGGGCCGCTAGGGCGGCGCTCCGGCGTTCGTTCTAGCCCGGGTCGGAGCGCGGGCTCGAGCCGCCGCCAGCAGCGCCCTCGGATCGAAACGCTCGAGGCGGCGGAACGATAACAAGCAGAGGACATGCGGCAGAAAGATGATCCCGATCGTCGAGAAGGTCACGACGTGGAACCCAACTGCCACCCACCACCACGCGCGCCCGATCCATCCTGGAGCGAAGAGCAAAGGCGACGCCAGCTCGAAGATCATGATCCAGTACTGGGCCGCGACCAGCACCCAGGGCACTTCCTCGAGCGGCTCCCCAATGAAGGTGCCCCGCCGGATTACGGCGCGCATGAGCGTTGCTCCGTTCACCCACTCGATCCCGCCGAAGCGAAGCTTCGCAAGCGCAGCGAGGAAGTAGGTGGCCACGACCGCGACTTGGATGAAGCGAATAGCCCAGCCCGCGGCCTGGTCGGGTTTTCGGTCTCGCCAGCGCGCCATCCCCACCGTCGGCAAGACGGCGAGGGCAACGAGGAACGCAAAGCGGTCGTGATCGACCTTTCCATACGAAAACGCGATCACCATCCACTCGAGGTAGAGAACGAAGACCGCTGCTCCGGCGACCCGAACGAAACGACCGCTGAGAGCGATCGCAGCAGACGCGAGGAGCCCTATCTCCACGGCTCTCACGACGGCGACGGTCGGCACCGGGAGGGGAAGGATGCGCCCAATGAACAGCGGGTCGTAGAGGGGGCCGGGAAGATACCCGTGCCTCGGGACCCACGCAGTCGTCAACAGAACATCGACGAAGACGAACGCGTACACAAGGGTGCGCATCGTCGCGACCCGCCCACGGGGCACGGATGGGAAAAAGAAAGAGCCGATCGCCCTCACGGGCGGCTCCAGCCGGCGACGACGACTTCACTGTAAGAAACGGATCTTCGCTCGCGCAGGTTGTGGATTCCGAGAATCAGCCGCAGCTCGTCCAGGCGCGGCTGGCGGCCGCTGATGCGTTCGTAGGCAGTGACCAGATGGCGGAGGAGTTCGGGATCCCCGCGAAGCCGATCCATCTGCCCGTCGATCTCCGCAGGGCGCATGCCGAACGATGCGGTGCTGATCGGAATCGTCCGTCCGTCCTCCGTTACACCCTCGAACCGGATCACCCGCACTCGCCCCGACGGGGCGTTGGTCGTCGAGTACATCCTCATCGGCCCGAACGGGAAGTGGTCGTCGTCGCCCCACAGACCGCCCGACAGCAGCAGGACAAGAACGCATGCGCCTGCAATAGCGCGCACGCGCTGGTCCCGGATCGTCATTCGGGGGTGGGCCTCGAGAACTGCGTTCTCCAGAACGCGTCGAACGCGACGTCCGGGAGGAGGCGCTTCGCCACGAGCGCCGTCCGCCCGAACGCGGTGACCGGATAACGGGCGCGCGGGCGTTTCGACTCGACGGCCCGCGCGATGACGCGGGCGACAGACTCCGGCCCGGTTGCGAGGACCGACATCGGGCCCGTGAAAGTCGAATGGATCTTTTCGGCCACGTGCCGGTTGTACACCGCATACGGGCCCGATGAATCTCCCATGGCTCCGATCGATGTGTCTCCGAACGACGTCTTGATGAAACCCGGTTCGATGAGGATGACATCGACGCCAAAAGCCTTGAGCTCGAAGCGCAGGGCATCACTCAACGCCTCGAGCGCGTACTTGCTTGCGTGGTAGACACCCGCGCCGGGAATCGTCAGCCTGCCGCCCACCGAGCTGACGTTGACGATCTTGCCCCACCTTTGCCGTCGCATCGCCGGCAACACGAGTTGCGTCATGCGGGCAGGTCCGAACACGTTGGTTTCGAACTGCTGCCGCATGTCATCGATCGGGATGGACTCGACCGCCCCCTCGCGACCGTAGCCCGCATTGTTGATCAGCACGCCGACCGCGCCGTGCTCCTCCTCCACATGCGCCACGGCCGCACGCATCGATTCCTCATCGCAGACGTCGACCTGCAGCGTCTGGCACCCCGCCAGATCGCTTATCGAGTCGGGCCTCCGGGCGGTCGCATACACCTCCCAGCCTCGACGCCTGAGCTCGATCGCCGTAGCCCGGCCGATCCCGCTCGAACAGCCGGTGACAAGAACCGCCCTGGATACGCCTTCGTTCACGGTCCCTCCGTTCCTCCGGCGTTTCGCCGGGTCGGCTCGGGGTATCTCAGTAGCCGGCAGGCCGAGCTTTCCGGCCGCCGTCGCCCTATCGGAGGTGAATCTACGTGGGAATCGGAGCAGGCATTGTCCTCATCGCCGTCGGCATCCTCGTGTGGATGCTCGCGAGCGCCGCCATTGGAATCATCCTTGTGGTCATCGGGGCCCTCGCCATCGTGCTGTCGTTCGCAGTCCCCGGCCCGTGGGCCGCTCGCGGCCGGCGCGAGGTGATCATCGAGCGAGAACGTCCGGTCGAGCGCGAGAGAGTGGTCGAGCGCCCGGCAACCGAACGGGTCGTCGAGCGCGACCGCGACACCCGCTGACGCGATCGCGTCGAGAGTTCACCTGACCACGAAATAGACGGTCAAACGCACGCTCGAGGCGCCAGGTCCACGGATATGTCTCGAGTCAGACGGAGATGAGTCGAGACTTGGCCCAGCCGCACGCGATCGTGTCCAGGTGCTCGTTGTAGACGAGCCTGTTGAAAATCACGGCGTAATAACGGCCGTCGGGGTTCGCCCTCGCGATCTTCCAGTGTCCCCGGGGGCCGGTCTTGGTGCGATCAACCGTGCGATCTCTGCCGGGTCGCGCCTTTTTCAGCCACACCGTGCGATCCGCGACGCAGCGGCGGGCGTCCGAAGCAACGCGACCTCGGAACGCTCCGTTCCGATAACGGATGGTCGTGGTCGAGTCGCGCCGTAGAAGGGAGCCCTCGCTGAGGTCGTTGCCGGACGAGCACCCGGCATCGCCCGGATGGTCGGGGGTACCGTCACCGTCGTTGTCGAGTCCGTCCGAGCACAGCATGATTGCGCGAACAAACACGTCTCGCCGTCGGTTGGTGTCGCCCACCACCAGGTTGCTGCTGTTTGACGAGAACACGACGTAGCGCCCGTCGGCGCTGATCGACGGATTGCCGCTGGCATCGTTTCCCGGGGTGCCGTCGCTCGCCACGCTCACGCGTGTTGTCGTCCCCGTGTGTGTGTCGTGCACGAACACGTCGTATTGACCATTGGTGTCGGCCGCCACCAAGTTACTGCTGAGTGACGAGAAGGCGACGTAGCGCCCATCGGCGCCGATCGACGGCTCGAAGTTGTCTCTGTTTCCCAGGCTGCCGTTGCTCGCCACGCTCACGTGCGACGTCTTCCCCGTGTGCGTGTCGTGCACAAAGACATCCGACCTCGGGTTCCGCGGGCTGTCGTTACGGCCGCCCGCAACCAGGTCGTCACGGTACGACCAGAACGCGACGTAGCGCCCATCGGCGCTGATCGACGGACTGCCGCTGGCACCCTTTCCCGGGCTGCCGTTGCTCGCCACGCTCACGTGCGTGGTCGTCTCCGTCTCCCTGTCGTGCACGAACACGTCCGGGTGACGGTTTGTGTCGCCACCCACAAGGTTGCTGCTGGACGACGAGAACGCGACGTAGCGCCCGTCGGCGCTGATCGACGGGTCCCGGCTTTCATTGCTTCCTTGGGTGCCGTCGCTCGCCACGCTCACGCGTGTGGTCGTCCCGGTCTCCCTGTCGTGTACGAAAACATCAGACCATTGGTTGGTGTCGTCGGCCACAAGGTTGCTGCTGTTTGACGAGAACACGACGTAGCGCCCATCGGCGTTGATCGACGGATTGCTGCTGGCATCGTTTCCTTGGGTGCGGTCGCTCGCCACGCTTACGCGTGTGGTCGTCCCGGTCTCTCGGTCGTGTACGAACACGTCAGACCATGGGTTGGTGTCGTCGGCCACAAGGTTGCTGCTGTTCGACGAGAACGCGACGTAGCGCCCGTCGGCGCTGAGCGACGGCTCGTTGCTGCGCTTGTTTCCCTGGGTGCCGTCGCTCGCCACGCTGACTCGTGTGGTCGAGCCCTGTTCGTCGGCGCTCGCGGGAACGGTCGCGACGACCGTGGCTGCTAGCAGGGCAAGCACCCAAACGATTCTGTGCAGAGAAATCGCCATCGGGGAGGCTGGGAGCTCCATGTGGTTCTCCTTCGGGACGTCCACCAACTCCACAATGGCCCTCGCTACCGTGCGCTGCAAGGGGGCAGGTGCAGTTTTCGCAGTTACCTCATGTGGCGTCCGACCTCGATGTTCGAGATCTCTCAGTCCCGGGCCCGTGGGCTGCTCGCGGCCGGCGCGAGGTGATCATCGAGCGAGAACGTCCGGTCGAGCGCGAGAGAGTGGTCGAGCGCCCGGCAACCGAACGAGTCGTCGAGCGCGACCGCGACGTCCGCTGACCCGTTCGCGTCGAGCGTTCACTTGACCACGATATAGATGGTCAAACGCACGCTCGACGCGTAGAATTCGCTCAGCCCTCGATGTTCGACATCACGTGCTTGATGCGCGTGTAGTCCTCGAGCCCGTACATCGACAGATCTTTCCCGTAGCCCGAGTGCTTGAAGCCGCCGTGGGGCATCTCCGCGACCAGCGGGATGTGCGTGTTGATCCACACGCACCCGAAGTCGAGGCCCTTGGCCATGCGCATGGCCCGTCCGTGATCCTTCGTCCACACGCTGGAGGCCAGCCCGTACTCGACGTCGTTTGCCCACGCGAGTGCCTTCTCCTCGTCGTCGAACTGCTGAACGGTGATCACCGGGCCGAACACCTCGTGCTGGATCATCTCGTCTGACTGTTCGAGCCCGGCCACGACGGTCGGCTCGTGGAAGTAGCCCCCGCCGTTGTCGATCTTGTGACCTCCGGTGAGGACCTGCGCGTTGTCGGGTGCGCGCTCGAGGAAACCCTGCACGCGCGCGAGCTGGGTGGCGTTGTTAAGCGGGCCATAGAAGGTGTCGGGGTCGGCGGGATCGCCAGTCGTCGTCTGCTTGGCCCTGTCGGTGATCGCAGAGAGGAACTCGTCGTGCACGCGGCCCCCCGCAAGCACGCGCGTCGACGCCGTGCAGTCCTGGCCCGCGTTGAAGTAGCCCGCGATGGCGATCGCCTCGGCGGCCGCCTCGATATCGGCGTCGTCGAACACGATCACAGGGGCCTTTCCGCCGAGCTCGAGGTGGACGCGCTTGAGATCCGTCGCCGCCGAGGCTGCCACTTCCATGCCCGCGCGCACACTCCCCGTCACCGACGCCATGTCCGGAACTGGGTGCGCCACGAGTGTCGCCCCAGTCTCACGGTCCCCACACACGACATTGAAGACCCCGGCGGGCAGGAACTCCGCCATCAACTCCGCCAGCTTCAACGTCGTAACAGGGGTCGTGTCCGAAGGTTTCATCACCACCGCGTTGCCCGCCGCGATCGCCGGGCCCCACTTCCACACCGCCATCATCATCGGGTAGTTCCACGGCGTCACCTGCGCGCACACCCCGACCGGCTCGCGGCGGACCATCGAGGTGTGGCCGGCCATGTACTCGCCCGTCGACTTCCCTTCGAGGCAGCGGGCCGCGCCGGCGAAGAACCGGATCTGGTCGACCATCGGGGGGATCTCTTCGTCGAGAGTCAGCTGGATGGGCTTGCCCGTGTTCTCGCACTCGAGCGCCACCAACTCCTCCGCACGGTTCTCGATCGCGTCAGCGATCCTGATCAGCGCGAGGGCGCGCTCCGACGGAGTGGCCTCGCGCCACGACTCGAACGCCCGCCGGGCCGCGCCGCAGGCAGCATCGATGTCGGGTTGCGACGACAGCGGCGCGCTGGCGAACTCCTCACCCGTGGCCGGGTTGACGAGGGTCGACGTGCGGCCGTCGGCTGGATCCCTGTATTCCCCGTCGATGAAGTTCTGCAGGGTTCGGACCGGCATTGGAATGCTCCTCTCTTCCCTCTCCGAGCCTGCCTCCCTGGTTCCCCGACCCCCCTCCACCGCGCGCGAGGTACCCGCAGGCTCTGAACAAAACCTAGCAGGGCGGGAGACTCGCCGAATGTACGAACAGGAGTATCGGGGGCACGGGTTCGCGCCTAACAGTCACGCACCGAGCGAGCCGGGGATGTCAGAATGTGGTTCATGTCAGAAGGGTCGATAACCGGCATCTACATCGCATCTGCGGAAGGCGGCGACATCCGTTCTGTCGACGCCGTCGACGCGGTCCCCGGCCGGGGACTGGTCGGAGACCGCTATTACGCCCACGCGGCGGACGAAGCCGACCACGACCCGGGCACGGAGGTGACCCTGATCGCGTCGGAGGGCCTCGAGCGCGCCCGGGCCGAGAAGGGACTCGAGTTGAAGCCCGGCGAGCACCGCCGCAATCTCGTCACCGAGGGAGTCGACCTCGATGAGCTGATCGGGGCGGAGTTCACCGTCGGCAACGTGCGCCTCAAAGGGATTAGAAGCAACCCCCCGTGCCGCTACTTAGAGGACCTCACCGGCAAGAAACTGGTGAAGCCTCTAATCGACGCAGGTGGTGTGCGCGCCCAAATCCTTGCGGGGGGGACCATCAAGGTCGGCGACACCGTCGCCTGACCCGGGCGGGACCTCAGTCCGGTGGTCGCAGGCAGAAGAACGCGGTCGCCGGGCTCAACTCAACCTTTGGTCTGGTGGCGAGCGCGGCCTCGGCCTCATCTGGTGTCATCCACACGCCGGAGCTCCGCGATCTGCGCGCGCTGCCGTCGAAGAAGTAGATGTCCAGACCCCTGTTGATGTCATTGCCGTACAGGTAGAAATCGCCGGACTTGCGGTCGATGTACGGAGTCTTCGCCGACCACGAATCCGCGTTGGGCGTGCGATAGAAACCGATCTGCTTCATCCCCTGCTCTCCGGGCAATGACTTGTCCCCAAGAGAGATCCCCACGAGTCCCGAGATATCGACCACACGCACTCCACCGTTGTAGTAAGCGATCGTCATGATCTGAGCCCGCTGATGGATGTCGAAGACGTGAGCGGTGCAACTGTCGGTCACGTTGGAGGTGGGACGGATCTCGTCGATGTTCCAGTATCCGACCTTCTCGGGGTTGCGCTCCCTGGCGCCGGTTATGTCGTAGATGTGCACTCCACCGTTGGGGCACTGACCGGTCCCGACGGCCCCCGCGACCTCGTCCTCGGCTATCAGGAAATCACGCTTCTTCTTCGTGCGCGGGTCTGTGAGCGTGAAAGGGTCGGACTGGTGCCACACGTTGATGGCGGGATCGAGGAAACTCGTGATGATCTTCGGGCGCGCGGGCTTCGTCGTGTTGATGATGACGCCCTGTGACAGCGCCGCGGAGTAAGCGCGCGTGCCCGAGCTATTGAATGTGATGTCGTGCGACTCTGTGCCGAGGCCGGGCCTGGTTGGAAGGGCCAGCTCCCCCACCGGCTTCGGCTTGTCGATATCGCGGATGTCGTAGATCTCGATTGCGGGCTCGAACGAGGTTATGAGATCCGAGTTTGAGTTGTAGAGGAACTTGCCGCTCGGATGCACGGTCTGATTGTGCGAGCCCTGCGGGACGTCGACAAACGATACGGTCGTGGGGTTCTCGGGGCGGGTCACATCGGCAATGAACGTGCCGTTCTTGCCCACTCCGTTGGGCTTGAGAACCTCGAATCCACGGGCGGCGGCTTCCCTGTAGCAGGTCGACGTTCCGTCGCCGAACGTATCCGACGTGTAGGTGACAAAGACCCGGCCGCCGAGGTCGCCGCGCCGGAAGACCTGGACGTCGCCCTGCGTAACCCCGCAGTCGTAGACGGCGACCACATGCGACGCACGAGGGTTGCTGACGTCCACGATGTGGAGACCGTTTCGATAGGAGCCGGCAAAGGCGTACCGGCGACCGTCGATGCGGAAGAACTCGATATCGGTGCCGAAGTTCGGGGTGTCCCCGTTGCGTGCGGCATATTCGATGTTCTTCACGTACTTCATGTTGGGACTGTGTGCGCCCTCTTCCCCCTCCGCCGCGACGGATAGCGGGGCGATCCCGGTTAGGCAGGCGGCGACAAGTACGCCGAGTGTGCGCAAGCGCATGCTCTCTTATCTCCTCCCAGGGTCCGCGTTTCTGCTTAACCCAGGCTTCGCCACAGGGCCCAAAATCCCTGCTCGAAAACGGGCAAATCGGGCCGGGGAGATCTCCTTGCGTTAGACCCCATTGGGCGACACATCTCTGCTAAACCTCGGGCGGGTGGCATGATTGATTTGTGCGGAAGCTCCGCTTGTCCGTGGCTGTGGGGGCTGTGGTCCTGGCCCTGGCTCCGCCGGTTCTCGCGCAAGAGACATCTACAATCCCCAATCTGGAGCTGGATGGCGTCGTAGACCCATTCGAGGCCTCCTATCTCGAATCGAACATCGAACGGGCCGCGGGTGAAAACGCCGCCGCGGTGCTCATCACCATCGACACGCCCGGTGGGCTCGACTCCTCGATGCGAGACATCGTCAAAGCCATCCTCAATTCCGAAGTCCCCGTGCTGTGCTTCGTGTCTCCCGAGGGAGCCCGCGCCGCATCGGCCGGAGCGTTCATACTCACCGCCTGTCATGTGGCGGCTATGGCCCCCGGAACCAACGTCGGAGCGGCCAGCCCCGTCGGCGTCTCGGGAGCGATCCTGCAGAAAAAGGTCATGAACGACGCCGTTGCCTACATCCGGAGCCTGGCCGAAAGGAGAGACCGCAACCCGGACTGGGCGGAGGGTGCGGTTCGGGATGCCGACAGCGTTTCCGCCGAGGAGGCGGAGGATCTGAACGCGATCGACTTCGTGGCCAACGACATAAGGGACCTCCTGGCGCGGGCCGATGGGATGCAGGTCGAGGTGGGAGACACTCAGACCGAGGTGCAGGTCGACGGGGCCGTCCTCGTGACGCGCCGCATGAGCGCGGTAACCAACTTCTTGCACCACCTCATAACGCCCGATCTGGCCTTCATCTTCTTCTACCTGGGCCTGATCCTGATCATCGTCGAGGTCCTGCACCCGGGAGTCTCGGTCCCGGGGGTGCTGGGCGTGCTCTCCTTGGTCGCGGCCTTCACCGGATTCGGGATGCTGCCGGTCCGGCTCGTGGGCATTCTCCTACTCGTCGCCTCCGTGGTCTTCTTCCTGGTGGAGGTGAAGAACCCCGGCCTCTCCTTCGCCGCGGCGGGAGGACTAGTCTGTCTGATCGTCGGCGGCTTCCTTCTGTTCGATTCGTCGGTTCCCGGAGCGAGCGTCGACCTCTGGGTCATCGCACCTGTCGCGCTGATTGTGGGTGGATTCTTCGCGTTCGTTATCCCCGCCGTGTTGCGGACAAGAGGAGGGCCCCCGCAGTCGGGCGTCGAGCGCCTGGTCGGACAGCACGGAGTCGCCACATCCGACCTGACACCTAACGGCGCGGTGCATGTTGGGGCGGAAAGCTGGTCGGCCGACGCGATCGGCGGCGCGATCAAGAAGGGGCAGAAGGTGAAAGTGGTGGGGGCCGAAGGCCTGCGGCTGAAGGTCGAGCCCCTCATCGAGGTCCATACGACCACGGCAGCTCCATCGGACCATGAGGAGGAACACAAGTGAGCCCAGTGCTGATAGGCCTCGGCGTCGGCCTCGTTCTACTGCTCGTGCTCTTGTACAACGCAATCAAGATCGTGCCCGAGTATCAGCGACTCGTGGTCCTTCGGCTGGGGCGATCGATCGGCATGAAGGGCCCCGGCCTTGTTCTTCTGATCCCGATCGTCGATCGCCCTCTGTGGGTGGATCTGCGCGAGCTGTATCTGGAGATCCCCCATCAGAGCGCGATCACCGAAGACAACGCGACCATCTCCATCGACTTCATCATCTTCTACAAGGTGGTGGATGCAGTGATGTCGGTAATCGAGGTTGCAAACTTCGCCGGCGCGGCTCAGAACGTCGCGGCCACGACCTTGCGCTCGGTCGTCGGCGACATGAGCCTCGATGACGTGCTTGCGAAACGTGAACAGATGAACGAAGTCCTGCGAGTGAAACTCGACGAGGTCACGGAGCGATGGGGAGTAAAGGTCACCAACGTCGAGATCCGCGAGATCATCCCGCCGCCCGCCGTGCAGGAAGCAATGACGCGTCAGATGTCGGCGGAGAGGACCCGCAGGGCGGTCGTTACCGAGGCCGAGGGCGCAAAGCAGGCCTCGATCACGGTCGCGGAGGGCAACAAGGCCGCCGCCATCCTCAATGCGGAGGGCAACAAGCAGGCTGCCATCCTTAACGCCGAGGGCAACCGTCAGGCGGCGATCTTCAACGCGGAGGGCTTCTCAATAGCGCTGGGGAAGATCTTCGAGATCGCAAAGACGCTGGACTCGAACACAATGAGCCTGCAATACCTCGAGGCCCTCAAGGAACTGGGTGCGTCCGAGTCCACGAAGTTCATAATCCCGATGGAGTTCTCGTCGCTCCTTGCCGGGGTCACGGGGCTGACCGACAAGTCGTTCGGCGACAAGAAGGGGGAACCTCGCTGACTGTTCGCCTCGCGTCGCTCTAGCGCGCTCCCCGGCCCGGCCAAAAGGTCGTTCTGAACCGCCTTTTGGGTCGCTACCCGACTCGAAAGTCCATCAAAACCGCTTGTTTGTTCTAGCTTTCTCCACCATATTTTTCCTCCTCCAGCTTCACCGCCGCCGAATACGTCTTCCATAACCTGCTTGATTCCCCAATCGGCCCTCCAAAACTGAGCGAGGGGAATTCACGGGCGCGCGAGGCGTTGCGTCAATGCAGCACGCCGATCAACAAAGGAGACCGCGGGCATGTTGGAACGGATCGCTAGATGGAACTATCGCCGCCGTTGGTGGACGCTTCTGATCTGGATCGTCGCCCTGGTTGGGGGCATCGGCCTGCAGGCTGCGGCCGGCGGCGACTACTCAGAGGACTTCTCTCTTCCGGGGGCTGAGTCGCAAGAGGCGACTGACCTCCTCGAGAAGCGCTTCCCGAACGTCGCTGGCGAAACGGCCGACATCGTCTTCAGGGCCGACACAGGTGTAGATGATCCCGAGGTCCGATCCGCGATGGAGCGACTGTTCGCAGACATCTCCAAGGTCGACAGGGTCGTTGCGATCGACTCCCCTTATTCTGAGCAGGGGGCGGGACAGATCTCCCCCGACGGGGCCATCGCTTTCGCCACGGTGCACTTTTCCGTCGTTGAGAACGAGAGCGTTCCGCTTGAGGTCAGCACCGAGATCAGGAATCTTGCCTCCGACATGAAGCTCGACGGACTCACGATCGAGCCAGGCGGGAACGTCATTATGTTCGCGGAGTCCCAGGAGCAGGAGCCCGGCGGGACCGAGGCAATCGGCGTTCTGTTCGCCATCGTTATTCTTTTGATTACGTTCGGTTCGGTACTCGCCATGGGACTTCCCATAGGCACCGCGCTCTTCGGAATCCTCATCGGATTGTCCCTAGTCATGCTGTTCGCTAATTTCGTGAGCGTTCCCGAATTCACCCCACAGCTCGCGTCGATGATTGGTATCGGGGTGGGAATCGATTACGCACTGTTCATAGTGACGCGTTATAGGCAGCAGTTGCACCATGGCCTCGACCCCGAGCAGGCGACAATGGTCGCGATCACGACCTCGGGCAAGGCCGTGCTCTTTGCCGGCACCACGGTGGTGATCTCGCTGCTGGGCATCCTGTTGATGGGCTTCACGTTCGTGGAGGGTCTGGCCATTGGCGGTGCGGCAACCGTCGCCGTGACCATGATCGCATCGGTCACACTTCTTCCGGCGCTGCTCGGCTTCGTCGGACGGAACGTGGACCGCTGGCGTCTGCCATTGTTCCACCAGGACGAGTCAAAGTTCGAGCACGGTCTCGCCTACAGGTGGAGCCGCGTCATCCAGCGCCGCCCGTGGCCGGCCGCGATCGCCGGGCTCGTGCTGCTGGCGGTCATGAGCATCCCGCTGTTCTCGATCAGGCTCGGGTTCGCGGACGCAAGCTCGGCCTCGACCGAGCGCTCGAGCCGGCGAGCGTACGACCTTCTCGTCGAAGGGTTCGGGCCCGGATTCAACGGCCCGCTGTTGCTGGCAACCGAAGTCGACTCGCCCAACGATGTCGCGGCGCTGGAGTCGGTTGGGCAGGAGCTCGCCGGGACCGAAGGGATCGCCGCCGTCACGCCCGCGCAGATGAGCCCCGACGGGAATGCGGCGGTGTTGACTGCGTTCCCGATGACATCGCCGCAGGACGAGGCCACTACCGACCTCGTTGACCGACTCCGGTCAGACGTCATCCCCGCCGCGAGCGTAGATGCTGCGAAACCGATCTACGTGGGCGGCTTTACGGCCGCCATCGTCGACTTCTCGGCCGCGAACGGTGACCGGCTCCCCATCCTCGTGTCGGTCGTAATTGGGCTCAGCTTCATCCTCTTGGTCATCGTGTTCCGGTCTCTGGTCGTTCCACTCAAGGCGGCGATCATGAACCTGTTGTCGATCTCCGCTGCATACGGAGCGGTGGTCGCAATCTTCCAGTGGGGCTGGCTCAAGGGGCTCTTCGGCGTCGAGACCACTGCACCGATCGAAGCATGGGCTCCAATGATGCTCTTCACGATCTTGTTCGGGCTGTCGATGGATTACGAGATCTTCCTGTTGTCGAGGATCCGTGAGGAGTACGTCAAGACGAGAGACAACAAGGTCGCGGTCGCGAACGGGCTGGCAACTACGGCACGAGTGATCACCGCCGCCGCAGCGATCATGGTCACGCTGTTCCTAGTGTTCGTGTTCGGTTTCGAGGAGCGCGCGATCAAGCTGTTCGCCGTCGGTCTGGCGGTAGCCATCTTCGTGGACGCAACCGTCGTGCGAATGGTGCTCGTCCCGGCGACCATGGAACTTCTCGGTGACGCCAACTGGTGGCTGCCGAAATGGTTGGATCGCTTCCTGCCGAGGATCCAGATCGAGGGCGAAGACACGGTCGTCTCCCACGTCTTGGAGGAGACCGGGGGCCTTCACCTCAACAAGGATCGGGAGCGAGAAAGGGTCTAACAAGGATCGAACCAACCCGTTTGTTGTGAGGGGGGTGCCGCGGCACCCCCCTCAACTTTTCGTCATCGGGGCGGTTCGCCCAGAAAATTGGCTTCGTATTGAACCCGCGGGCCGGCCGCCCCGTATTTGTCTCGGGGACTGTCAGTGGGTGTCGCACTGGGGCGCGAGCACCGCGACTTACCAATGCGCACAAGCGCAGGGAGGTGCTCGAAAAGGTGGAGGCTCGTAGGAACCGCTTTATACCGGCGTGCACGGCTGGGAGGGTGCTGACCGCCCTCTTCGCGCTTGCCCTGGTACTGGCAATCGCATCGCCTGCTCTGGCGCAGGGTTATACGTTCATCGAGCTGGTAGACAGCGCCGACGACCGTTTCGATCCGTTCGAGTTCGGCTGCTCTTCCATTAACCAAAGAGGCGACGTCGCTTTCCGGGCCGCGCGCCTGACCGACGATCCGTTCAACAGCGCAGACGGCATCTACCGGGTGAACGCGGGGTCCGCGCGCGTCATCACAACCATCGTCGAGAACTCGGGGCAATACGACTTCATCGGCGTCAACCCGTCCATGAACGACACCGGGGCTGTCTCGTTCGCGGCAAACCTTGACGGCCCCGGGGAAGCCATCCTCCGAGGCTCCGGCGGACCGCTCACCACGATAGCTATGACGGAACCCGGGCCATTCAATTTCTTCGGTTTCGATACGTCCGTCAGCAACAGTGGCGAGGTCGCCTTCAAGGCCGAGCTTGATCGAGAGTTCAACTTCGACGAAGGGATGTTCTCCGGGCGGGGCGGCCCCACGACCACTCACTATCTGGCTTCGACCAGCCCATTCGACGGCAACGACAGTCGCCCGTCGATCAACAACCGGGGCCGAATCGCCTTCGACGAGACCATCGACTTCGAGTCGGGCATCTTTGTCGCGACCCGAGACACGCGCGGTTTCCTAACCATTGCCGCTCCGGACCCAGACCGCTTCGTTCGGGGCCCGTCGCTCAACGACGACGGCCTTGTGGCGTTCTATGCATCGTTCTTCGACGAGGGCGCTGACGAGTTCGTCGAGGCGATCATGACCGGGCGTGGGGGTCCGCTGACTACCGTCGTCGATACGCGCGGCCAGTTCTCCTCGTTCGGGTTCAGGCCGCCGTCGCTCAACAACCGCGGCGAAGTCGCCTTCACCGCCGACCTCGACGATGGCGGCCGAGCGATCTTCGTGGCACCGGATCAGCGAGTGATCGGCGTCGGCGACACACTCGACGGCTCCACAGTCACCGGGCTTTCTTTCTGCGAGGAAGGACTCAACGACGCCGGCCGCCTGGCCTTCATAGCTTTCTTGGAGGATCCCGACTCGCCCGAGGGATTCCGAGCGGCCGTCTTCCGCGCCATCCCCAGATGAACGCGTAGCCCTCCGGCCCCGAAGAATCAGATTGGTCACCCACCGGTCGGAACCGAACGCCCTAGGTGTCATTCTTGGGGCCATGGAACCGACCGCGGAGAGACCCTATATCGCCCATTCCGAATACGGCGTGCCAAAGGACACCAAGGGTCTTCTGGCGTGGTCGTGGGTGGCGGAGCGGTTCGGAGCCGAGCAGAACTTCTGGATCTGCACCAGCTCTTCCGATGGCGTCCCCCACGTCCGGCCCACCTGGGGTGTGTTCGTAGACGACACGATCTGCTTTGGAGGAGGGCCGGAGACGAAATGGTCTCGCAACCTTCGTGCAAACCCCGATGTGACCGTGCATCTCGAAAGCGGAGCGGAGGTCGTGATCGCCGAAGGAACGGTCGACAGGATCACCGCCGCCGACGACCCGCGGCTGGCTCCTATCGACAACGCTTACGAACAGAAGTACAAGATGCGCCACGGTCCGCCGGTGTGGCTACTCGCTCCAAGGCTTGTCCTCGCGTGGAGCAATTTCCCGAAAGACATGACGCGGTTCCGGTTCTGAGCTCTTCGCGCGGACTATCTGGGCCGATATGAAGTGACAGTGACCGAAGCCGTGACGATCGTGGGAGCGGGCAGATTGCCTACTCGCTCTTTTGTCGCGGCTGCGTCCGTGTGCCTCGCACTGGGTCCCATTGCGACGAGGGTTTCGAGTTCATGATGGAAAAGCTGCATCGAGAACTCACATGTCGCTGTTGTCGCCGGATCAAAATAGGGGTCCAGCTCATCGCGGAGGCGCTCCTCTTTGCGAGCATCGACCGTGACCAGCCCCAACACCTCCACGAGCCCCTCGAGATGTCGCTCGGTGGGGACGACCACGACCAGGGAACCGTCGGCTCGCAGAACCCGGCGGATTTCCTCGCCGTTGCGAGGTGAGAAGACATTCAAAACGAGGGCAGCCGTCTCCGACCGGACGGGTAATCGGCGCCACACATTGCAAACCACGGCGCCCATTCGCTCATGGGCGCGTGCGGCCCGGCGCGCTGCGTACTTGGAGACGTCTAACGCCACCCCCACTCGCTCGGGATATCGATCAAGCACCGCGGCGAGGTAGAAGCCGGTCCCGGCACCGAGGTCGATGACGCATCCCGGCTCGGCACCATCTTCCCGCTCCGACTGCGCCACAACCTCCCGCAGAATCGGCGCGTAGTGACCCGCACGGAGAAACTCCTCTCGCGCCGCCACCATCGCCGCGGTGTCACCCATTCCCGGCTTGGTGTCACCCGGTAGCAGGTTCGCGTATCCCTGCCGAGCGACATCGAACGTGTGCCCGTCGGCGCATCGGACAGTACTGCCGGTCAGCGACAGGTCCCGACCGCACACGGGGCAAGCCAGATAGCCGACTACCTTGGTGAGCACGGAGCCATTCCCCGAACCCAAACTCGGGTCACTACGAGCGCTCGAGCACAACCACGGGGATCTCGCGGTCCGTCGTCGCCTGGTATCTCTCGTAGTCCGGCCAGATCTTCACCATCACGGGCCATAGGCGCTGCCTATCTTTCGGTGACGCGACCCGCGCCCTGGCATCGAACTTCTCGGCGCCGACCTGCACGTGGACATTCGGATCGGCGACAAGGTTCAGGTACCACTGGGGATGGTTCTCATTGCCGCCACGCGACGCGACCACGACATAGTCGTCGGCGTCGGTGCCGTAAATAAGTGCGGTGCGGCGCCTGTCGCCGGACCTGCGGCCGGTGGTGGTGAGGACGAGGCAGCGCACGCCGTGCCATTTGTGACCCCGCTTGCCGTCCGACTCGACGTACTCTCGGGTGTGCTTGGCGACCCACCCGGTTGCGCTGTCCTTGACCTCCATGAACGCTCACTCTGCGCTGTGGGATCCGGCCAAACCTCAAGACTCCGTGTGTGAAGTCTCACCACCCGTGTCCCATTCTGGCTCCGGTAGGTATGTCTCACAACCGCATCTTCCTCGGCTTGCCGTTGGGCTGAGCCAGCGCTCC
>JBOGXA010000010.1:0-117795 GCA_050694175.1 Actinomycetota bacterium | reverse complement strand
CTCGGGTGGTGGAATTCATGGGACACAGGTGCCGGAGCCACTGTCGCCCAGGAACCGGAGCCGGGGTCGGCTAGTGGGACAGAGGTGCCGGAGCCAATGTGGGACAGAGGTACCGGACTTTCACACCTCAAGACTCCGTGGGATAGTGGGGCGTACTGGGATTGAACCAGTGACTTCTTGCTTGTCGAGCAAGCGCTCTCCCGCTGAGCTAACGCCCCTCAGTTGCGGCATCTTACCGGAGCCCGATCTCCTCCCTTAAGCACGGCCGCGGCCTCCCCCATAACGTGCGGACGGCGTGTGTGACGGAGGCCGCCAAGATGACGGCCTCATCCGGTCTGTCGTTCACATTGCGCTACGGCGACGGGAAGTTTCCGGTGGTGATGCGGCCCTCACCACCCTCCGGGTAGTCGCCCGCGGTAACGACCCCGCTCAGCGCATCCGTGAGGTAGTTCATAAGCGCCTGCTGATAGGTAACTCCCAGCGTTGTAAAGGTAAAGTCGGTGAGTGGATACGCGTCGCCACCGCGCGCCGAGAAGTCATTCGTGGCGATGTTCACCTGACGGGCAGTAGCGGCAATCGCTCCGTTGACGATCATCACGGTTCCGTCGTCCAGCTCGGCGCTGA
Organism: Actinomycetota bacterium; assembly: GCA_050694175.1. Lineage (GTDB taxonomy): Bacteria > Actinomycetota > CADDZG01 > CADDZG01 > WHSQ01 > JBOGXA01. The sequence goes on along the minus strand of JBOGXA010000010.1, from coordinate 117,171 downwards.
TAACACGCGATCCCGCGGGCCTGCTCGGGTCGTAGCTAAATTCGAAGCCGGAGATCTGACCGAAGCCGCCGGACTGATTCGGAGCCAGCTGGACGAAGACCTCGAGAAGCTCCTTGAACCTCTCGGGCGACACGCCGTGGACCACTGAAACGAAGTTGCCGAACGGGGCTATGTCGAAGGTATCCAGCTCGGTGATGTCACCCGGACCGATAATGCTGTCGTTTCGGATGCCACCGCCGTTCTGAACCCCGATGTCGGGGTGTGGAGCGCCGAAGCTCTCGTTGAGCTGGTCCGCCTGCCAGCGCAGAGCGTCGGCAACCAGGTTGCCCATGTTGGACTCGACCGTCCGCACCGTCGCCCGCCTGCCGTCCAGCCCGACCTCGGTCGTCGCGACCACGTTCTCGGCCAGCTCCGCCAGCCCTTCGACGATGGGGTCGACGACTTTGCGTTGGATCCAGGGGTTGGATCTGACCGCGTCCGGGTTGTTCCCGCCCGCGACTCGCACGGGCTTGCTGGCCTGCTCGTCGACCTTGAGCAGGTTGCCCTTCCTGTCGAATGCGACCTTGAGGTTTCCGACGTACGTGTAGGAGCCCTTGGTCGTGACGACGGGCACGGTCCTGCCCTCCGAATCGGTCGCCTCCAGCGGATAGTCCCCGAAGACGAGGGACTCGTCGCCGGGGACGAGTAGGTCACCCTGTTCGGGATTGGCCAGCAGCTCGTCGCCGCCTCCGGCGACCATGATGTCGACGTTGCTCAGCTCAGGAGCGAGCGCAAGATCTTCCTGGATGCTCTGCAGGTGGCTGATGAGGACGATCTTATCGACGCCCCGCGCCGTCATGTCATCGACTTCGGTCTGGATGCTCTCCGCAACCGCAGGATCGACCTTCACATTGCGAGGACTCGAGATCGTAGGAAGAAGCGGGGTCGTGGCGCCCACGACGCCGATACGTTCGCCCCTCTCCCTGAGAACCACGCTGCCCATGATGATGCCTTCATCCTCGAGGGCCTTGAGCCGCGGTTCGTCGTCGAAGTTCAGGTTGGAGCTCAGGAAGGGCGGGACTCTTCTGCCGAAGCCCTCGATGAAGGTAGCGAACACGTCGGGCCCGAAGTCGAACTCGTGGTTGCCGATCGCCATCGCGTCGTAGCCGACGCGTGCGAGGGCCATGCTGTCGTAGTAGGGCGCTCCGGTTTCCTCGTTGCGCTCCAGGCTGAGGGAGAATTCCGGCCCCGCAAGGAAGTTGTCGCCAGACGAGACGGTGATCGAGCCGCTCTTCGCTCTCGGGACACTCGGAACGTTTGCCCGGTTCCGAAGTCTCTTGACCAAGGTCGCGAAGCGCGCGATGCCGCCAAAGTCCTCGAGATCCGTGCCTGCGTTCACGAGCTGCGACTCACCGTCGTTGTTGTGAAGGACAGTCAGCCAGAAGTCGACTCTCGAATGAGCGCGACCCTTGTTGTTGTCGGCGGCCTTGTTCGCCGCAGGGCCCCCGGACGCAGGAGCGCCCGCCGTAATAACCAGACCTGCGGTCAGGAACCCCGCGGTCGCTATCGCCACTATCTTCTGCCTGAGGGATCTGCGATTTGACGTCGTCGTCATGTGAAGCCCAACCACCTTTCGAATTCGCCAGCCGGGGAGCGGATGCGCCTGTGGGAGTCGGCACGCTACCCCTCCCAGAAGTTGCCCACTCCCATGACGTACGGTACCGGCCGTGGGCCCGGGAGGGGAAGATGCTTCGGCCACTGTTTTGGCGAAATTCAGGCCCTCGTCACGCCCCGCCGGCCCCACCCGTGCCGCGTCGAGTGAGCATTTGAGCGCGCTATGCGGGGGCGATGGACACTCGACGAAGGGCCGTCGAGGCGGCGAGCGGAATCGAACCGCTGTGCAGGGCTTTGCAGGCCCTTGCCTAAACCACTCGGCCACGCCGCCAATCTGGTCGTGTCGCGCAGGATAACCCCGGCCCACCCCGCTTGTATTCCGTGGCGGTTGTGTCCAAACCTCGCCGACGAGGCCCCTGATAGCCTGCCGAACGATGGACGACGACTGGATCGAGCGCGACGCGGCCGTCGTGTGGCATGGATTCACGCAAATGGCGGCCTACCCCGACAACTCCCCGGTCATCGTGGAGCGCGCCGAGGGCCACGAGCTCATCGACACTGCCGGCCGCCGCTACCTCGACGCCATCTCGTCTCTGTGGGTCGCGACACTCGGTCACCGCGTCCCCCAGCTCGACGCCGCGCTCGCCGATCAGCTCGGCCGCGTGGCTCACTCGACGATGCTCGGCCACGGCAACCGGACGGTGATCGAACTGGCCGAGGCTTTAGCGACGCTGGTACCGGTCGACCGGCCTCACTTCCTGTTCGCCTCCGACGGAGCCGCGGCCGTCGAACAGGCCATCAAGATCGCATTTCAGTTCTGGGTTAACGAAGGAGTGGAGGGGCGCACCACATATCTGGCCTTCGGAGGCGCGTACCACGGCGACACGGTGGGCTCGCTCTCGGTGGGGGCCGGCGGCTTCGGGACCGACCTCTTCGATCCGCTGCGCTTCCCGGTGATACACGCGCCCGGCTTTGACGATCCAGAGTGCTTCGACGCGGCCGCACGGATCATCCGGCAAAAGCGCGACGAGCTCGCCGCGGTCATCGTCGAGCCGCTCGTGCAGGGCGCGGCGGGTATGAGGATCGCGCCTCCCGAAGCGTTCGGGCCCCTCGCGGACGCATGCCGGAGCACTGGATTGCTGCTCATCTGCGACGAGGTCGCTACCGGGTTCGGTCGGACGGGCCACCTGTTCGCGTCGGAGGCGGCGACCCTTCAACCCGATCTGTTGTGCCTGGGCAAGGGGATGACCGGCGGTTATCTGCCGATGTCGGCAACCGCTGCAAACCGGCGCGTCTTCGACGCGTTCGTGGGCCCGGATCTGTCCGAACGCACGCTTTATCACGGTCATTCATACGGCGGCAATGCCCTTGCGGCCGCGGTCGCCCTCCGTCACCTCGAGCTGCTTCAGGAGTTGAACGTCCTCGAGAACGTCGCGACGCGCTCCCAGGGGCTGCGAGACCTCCTTGACGAACGGGTGCGCCCCTTGCCCGGCATCACCGACGTGCGGTTGTGCGGCCTGATGGGCGCGGTCGAGCTCGACTGCGCGGACGATCTTTTACGCGCTCGGCGAGCCTGCAATGTCGCAACGCAGAACGGAGTGCTGGTTCGCTCGCTCGGCCCGTCGATCATCATCGTTCCCCCACTCACGATCGGCGCGGAGGAAGTGAATCGCATAGTCGAGGCTCTCGAGAAGGCCATCGTCGAGGTGGGCCCGTGAACTGGTCGCGGTGGGCGGCAGAGGAGCTCGGCTCAATCGAAGGATCGGGTCGTCTTCGCCGAGTAAGGGACTTCGACGCATGGGGTGTCCGAGGCCAACTCGACGACGGGCGCCACATTGTTTCGTTCGCCTCGAACGACTACCTGGGACTGACCTCGCACCCCGACGTGATCGACGGCGCCCGCGCGGCGCTGGCGAGATGGGGGGCAGGAGCCGGAGCGGCCCGCCTCATCGATGGGTCGCGCCCCGTCCACACGGAGCTGGAACGCGCCGTGGCCGACTGGAAACAAGCCGATCGCGCCGTGCTCTTCCCCACCGGTTACATGGCGAACCTGGGAGTTCTCGCGGCGCTCGGTGAGGCGGGGGTGCTCATCTGCTCGGACGAACTCAACCACGCCTCGATCGTCGACGGCTGCCGGCTCGCCCGCGCGGACGTCGCCGTCTATCCGCATCGAGACATCGGCGCACTCGCGCGCCTTCTCGCCGGCGCGGATCGCGCCATCGTCGTCTCGGACCTCGTGTTTTCGATGGACGGCGACATCGCCCCCATCGACAATCTCGCCGAGCTGTGTGCACACCACCGCGCGCTACTCGTGCTCGACGAGGCGCACGCCGTCCTCGGCCCCGCACCCCACCTCGACGGCGTCGACGCGATCAGAATCGGAACGCTGTCCAAGTTCATAGGAGCAATGGGCGGCTTCGCAGCGACCTCGGAACCGGTGGCCGAGCTGCTGGTGAACCGGGCCCGGCCGTACATCTTTACGACCGCGCCGGCACCCGCCGTCGCGGGCGCGGCTCTTGCTGCGCTCACCATCGTGCGAGGGGCCGAGGGTGAGGCGCTTAGGGCCCACCTTCGAGGTCTCGTCGAGCGCGTGAAACCCGGCCATCCATCGCCGATCATCCCGCTCGTGCTCGGATCGGAGCACGCGGCTCTCTCTGCATCGGCAAGTCTGCTCGAACGGGGTTTCCTCGTTCCCGCGATCAGGCCGCCGTCCGTCGCGCCGGGATCGTCGCGCCTACGAATCACGCTGTCCGCTGCGCATAGCGACGACGAGGTGGCGGGCCTGATTGCCGCGCTGCGCGACGTAACTGCGACCGCACATGCGTAACGTCGTAGTCGTCACCGGGACCGGCACCGAGGTGGGAAAGACGTGGGTGATAGCGCGTCTCATCGAGAGATTGCGCGCAGCAGATGAAAATGTCGCGGCCCGCAAACCCGTGCAGAGCTTCGACGCCGGCCACGGCCCCACCGACGCCGACCTCCTCGCAATGGCATCTGGAGAGCCCCCCGCCCTCGTTTGCCCTCCTCATCGCAGCTACGAGCTCGCCATGGCGCCGCCGATGGCCGCGACCGCTCTCGATCGTCTCCCCTTTTCAATCGCCGAGCTGGTCGTGGAGATCGATGTCCCGCCTGCCGGCGTCGTCTTCGTGGAGGGTGTGGGCGGCCCCGCCTCTCCCCTGGCCGACGATGGAGACACGATCGCGCTCGCCGAGGCACTCGACGCGGACCGCGTTCTGCTCGTAGCCGGTGCAGGTTTGGGGGCCATCAACGACATTCGCCTGGCATCGGCGGCCTTCGGGGGCCGGCCGATCACCGTGTTCCTGAACCGCTTTGATCCGGGCGACCGTGTGCATCGCGCCAACCGCTCGTGGCTCACCGATCGATGCGCACTCGACGTGTACGTGGATCTAGGTGAACTCGCCCTCTCTTTCCAGTCCACAGCTTCCACTCGGAGGTCACATGAGCGATCGATCCGTGCTTGATACCGCGCGCCGCGCGCTTCTGGACGAAGGATCCGACCTGGGCTCACGCGAGTTGTCTCAGCTCGCGGGGCTCCCGCCGGAGGCCGTGCCCGCACTCGCCGCGCTCGCGCACGAGGTGCGCTTGGACAGGTGCGGACCCGAGGTTGAGGTCGAGGGCATCCTGTCGGCCAAGACCGGCGGCTGCCCGGAGGATTGCCATTTCTGTTCGCAGTCCTCGAAGTTCGACTCGCCGGTTCGTCCCACCGGCTACCTCGACCTCGGCGACGTGCTTGCGGCCGCGCGCGAAACCGAGCGCCTCGGCGCATCCGAGTTCTGCATCGTCATGGCTCTCAGGGGGCCTGACGATGCGACGGTCGAGCGCGTGATCGAGGCCACGTCGCTTATCAGACGCGAGACGGGCCTGAATGTCGCGGCCAGCCTCGGCATACTCAGTGCGGATCAGGCGCAGCGGCTGGCGGACGGTGGGGTGCATCGCTACAACCACAACCTCGAGACGTCTCGCTCGTTCTTCCCTCAGATCGCGACGACGCACAGCTGGGACGAACGGTTCGAAACGTGCCGCCTCGTTCGAGAGGTTGGCATGGAGCTCTGCTGCGGCGCGCTCTTGGGCATGGGTGAGAGCACGGATCAGCGCGTGGAGCTTCTCGGCCAGCTGCGCGCGGTCGAGCCGGCAGAGGTGCCGATCAATTTCCTGAACCCCCGACCCGGCACACCACTCGGTGCCCGGCCACTCGTCGAGCCGCTGGAAGCGATCAAGTGGATCGCGCTCTTCCGGCTGGCGCTGCCGGAAGTCATCCTCCGGTATGCGGGCGGGCGCGAGGTCACGCTCCGGGAACTTCAGGCGATGGGACTAACCGCGGGCATCAACGCCCTCATCGTCGGCAATTACCTCACGACGCTGGGGCGTGATCCCAAACAGGACCTGCAGATGCTTGCCGATCTTCAGATGCCGATCGCAGCGCTCTCCAAGGTTATCTAGCCGTGAGTTACTGCCCGGGATGTGGGCGTGGTACGTCGGAATGCGACGGCTCCTGCCGCTCGGTGCTCGATCCGCCTCGCTACTGCTCGACGTGTGGGCGCAAGCTGGACGTCCAGGTGACCCCCACGCGCTATTCCGCCGGGTGCAGGGACCACGGACCCGTGGGCACCGGGGGACATCGGGTTACAAATCGCCCGACTGGGTAGAACCAACCAAATCACAGGTCTAGTTGGGGAGGTATGGCAATGGACGATCGCGGCGACAGAGTGGCCGGCAAGGCGAAGGAGGCGACCGGAAAGGTCACCGGCGACCAGCGCCTTGAGACGGAGGGGAAGACCCAGAGGTCCAAGGGCAAGATCAAGGAGAAGCTGCGCGAGGTCACCGACACGGTCCGGGGCGCAGCCGACGGGACGCGCGACAGAAAGCAGTAGCGCGTGCGTGAGTGAGCATCGGGCGAAGGCCGTCACTCTTCGTCTTCGTTCAGAGCCGGCTGGGTGGGTTCGTCCACCGACACGTTCCCGGGCCCGGATGTCGGGTCGTCCCTGTCCTCGTCGTCTCCCGCGTCCGCTTCCTCGGCGCCCGGCTGCGGCAGGTTGGTGCGTTTCGCCCTGTCATCGCCCATCTCCTCACCTCCCGGTCGGTGCATGATCACCATTCAGGGTACGTGGCCCTCGAGGTACCCATCGCACCGCCATTCGCCTTCACCCACCACCGCGATCCCAATCGCACCAAACGTCAGCGCGACGTTGAACCCGAGCGAGCGCCCGGGCAGGAGCGCGGCTCCGGCGGCTCCCGCAGCCGCGGCCGCAATCGAGAATCTCGCGGTCGCCGGCGGCGGTTCGCGGTCGGATGGCAGCGTTGGGACCTCCGTCATGCCGCGGTCGATGGGAGATCGACGATCATCCGGCAGCCCCGCGCGCGCTCTCCATCGACCGAGATCTCCCCACCATGAAGATCGACGATCCACCGCGCGATGGCCAGTCCGAGACCGCTTCCTCCGTCGCTCGAGGATCGGGCCGCGTCGGATCGATAGAAGCGCTCGAACACGCGTGCAGCCTCCACCGCCGGGATACCGGGGCCTTCATCGACGACCTCGATCGTCACGCCCGAGATGCCGCCCGCGGCGCGCACCTGCACCCGTCCCTGATCCGGAGAGTGCCGCAGAGCGTTGTCGACGAGATTGGTTACGACCTGATGGATGCGCTCGGGATCTGCGTCGATCTCGAGATCCTCGGGCTCGATGTCGATCGTCAACCGAACATCGTTGGCCGCCTGCTGCAGCGCGTGCAACTTCGACTCCGTGACCGCCCGCTCCAACAAAGTTCGCGCCTTGAACTTCTCTCGCTGCAATGGGACCGCGCCCGACTCGAGCTTGGAGAGGTCGAGGAGCTGGGAGACGAGCCTGCCGAGCCTCTTCACCTGCTCGAGCATGATCCCGAGGGTGGCGGGTTCGGGATGGGCAACCTCATCGATAAGGTTCTCGAGCACGGCCTGAAGCGCGCTGATCGGTGTGCGCAGCTCGTGCGACACGTTTGCTATCAGATCGCGCCGCATGCGATCCACCTCGGCGAGATCCGTCGCCATCCGGTTGAAGGCTCGAGCCAGCTCTCCGACCTCGTCACGCGACGTGGCCGTGACCCTTTTTTCGTAGTCGCCCCGAGCCATCGCTTGCGCGGCGGCAGCCATCTCCCGCAACGGCGATGTCATCCCACGGGCCAAGAAGCGCACCATGACCAGTGCAACGGCTCCCGCGCCCAAGCCCCGTATCAACAGGGGTACTCCGATGAGAACTCCGAGTTCGTTGATCAGAATGGTCGTCGCGACGGCGGCGACGATCACGGCACCGAGTTTGGTCTTGATCGATGAGAGCCGGTCGAGCGGTCTCACGGCTCCACCGAGTAACCGACTCCGTGGACCGTTCGCACCACTTCCGAACCCAGCTTCCGCCTCAGCGCGGCGATATGTGAGTCCACAGTGCGGGCGCCGGTTCCGTCTTCGTATCCCCAGATGTCCGCGAGCAGCCGCTCGCGCGTAAAGACCATGCCCGGTCTCACGGCCATGACGTGCAGCAGCTCGAACTCAATCGGGGTGAGGTGAACCTCGCTGTCTCCCCTGGAGACGCGCCTCGCACCCGGATCGACGGTGAGCTCGCCGACACGGATCGCCTCCGCCGGGGGTCGCGCGGCGCGTTCAACGCGTCGCAAGATCGCCTGGATGCGCGCCACGAGCTCGCGCATGCTGAAGGGCTTCGTCATGTAGTCGTCGGCGCCGATCCCAAGCCCGACGAGCAGGTCCGTCTCCGTGTCGCGTGCGGTGAGCATCAATACCGGAATATGACGGTCCTGCTGGATGCGGCGGCACACCTCGATTCCGTCGAAACCCGGGAGCATGACATCGAGCACAACCAGGTCGGGTTTCAGACGGGTGCACAGCTCCACCCCCCCGGGCCCATCCGTTGCAACCTCGACGGCGTAGCCCTCCGTCTTCAGCCGCGCCGCGACCGCCTGGGCGATCGTGATTTCGTCCTCGATCACAGCGATCGTGCGGGCCGCCATGCCTAAAGCTTAGGCATCCGATATCCAGGCTGTTCCCTGGTGGTGTGGAGATTCGGTAGAGGGGCCGCTCGCGTCAGGTGACGTCGCGCCGCTTGAACCACATAAGGCCGGCGATCAGAGCAATGCCCGAATAGATCGCCAGCAGAAGCCCGGCCCCCCACACCGACCGGTCGAGGGGCGGGAACGACGTCGATTGCTCCGAGATGAGGATGGAAGCGTTGTCTATGAACAGCCACTTCACCCAGCCCGGACGCAGGCCACGCACGATCGGCTCGATCGCGACGAAGTAGACGAAGATCGCGCCCAACGCGGCCGTTGTGTTGCGGCCGATGGAGGCTAACGAGAATCCGATCAGGGCCGAAATCGCGGCCAGCAACGCTCCCCGGACAACAATCCCGGCGACATCCCTCGTCCAGGCCGCGTCTAATCCGGTCGTCGTTCCGTAAACGGCGGCCGCGGGATACAAGACGGCCGCAAGGATCGCCTGCAGAATGATGAAGAAAATCGCCGCGAAAACCGTAACGACGACCGCTTTGACCGCAAGGATGCGCATTCGCCGCGGCTCCCACGTAAGAGCCGTGGTGATGGTTCCGAAATGCCACTCGGCTCCGATGAACGACGCCCCCAACAGCACCGCAAGAAGCAGGAACGGCGGAGACGAGCCCAACAGGATCTCTCTTATCGAGCTGTACTGAAAACGCGGGTCCGCTCCGACCATTGCCTCGCACTCCGCGCGCCGCTCGGATTCGGACAGCCCGGGAAGGGGGCCGTAGTCTCCGCGCACACATCGCCTTACCTCACGCTCCACAAACGGGCTGGACCCCGTTTCGTAGGTGCGCGCGTCCCTGCCGGCCTGGACGAAGGTGATGATCCCGCTGACGACGAGCAGCCCAATTGCGCCTAAGACAACGACCCGCACCATTCGCCGGGACAGCAGACGCCGGAGCTCGACGCGCACAAGGTTGGTCACCGCGACACCCCCGCGTCCCCTAACGGCTCGTCGCCTGTGAGCTTCAGGAACATCTCTTCGAGGTCTTGCTCGTCGGCCCGCAGCTCGGAGAGGTAGAGGCCCCTCTCGGCCAGCACCCTCGTCACCTTCGACGCGTCCTCGGGGGGCAGCGCCACGCGTATCGCTCCGTTGTCGATGGTCGCCTGCAGACCCGCCGATTCAAGGGCGCGAAGGCCCGCCTCGAGGTCGCTCAGCCCTACCACCACGCCGGTCGCCGTCCCTGTCGCGAGCACGTCGGACACGGGCCCGGTCGCCACACATTTCCCCCGCGACAGGATCGCGACGCGGTCACACGTCTGCCGGACCTCAGAGAGGATGTGACTCGAGACGAAGACCGTTCGCCCCTCTTGCCCGAGACCGCGTAGAAGCTCGCGTACCTCCCGGATACCCGCCGGATCGAGGCCGTTGGCAGGCTCGTCGAGTATCAGCAGGTGGGGATCCTTGAGGAGGGCGGCGCCGATGGCCAGCCTCTGGCGCATGCCGAGCGAATAGCCCTTCACCCGGTGGCCTGCCCGATCGGCGAGGCCAACCCTGTCCAGGACCTCGGCCACCTTGGCGCGCCCGATGCCCTGCATCCTGGCGAGGAGCTCCAGGTTCTTACGCCCCGAGAACCCGGGGAACATCACGGGTGACTCGACTATCGACCCGATCCGTGTGATCACCGCCGCGAGCTCCCCCTTCTGAGGATCGGCTCCGAGTATGTGACACCGGCCTCCCGACGCCCGGACGAGACCGAGAAGGCACCGGATGGTCGTCGTCTTGCCCGAACCGTTTGGGCCGAGGAAGCCGAACACGCCGCCCTCGGGCACCGTTAAGTCGAGGCCGTCCAGGGCCACCGTCCGGCCCCCGCGGAAGCGGTTGAACTCCTTTCTAAGGCTCTCGATCTCGATGACCGCCATGGCTGCTCCGGTTCGTTCGTCGGCGAGCGCGGCACGCTATCAGAAGGTGCCGGGCACGCTATTTTGACGCGCGCGGCGCCCACGAGGTTCCGGCGCCCGCGCCGAAGTCGCTTGACGCGCGCCGGCGATCGCCGCGCGCGCCGGGTGTCCAACTAAGACGACATTGGGCGCGGGTCAGCGTCCGAAGCGGGCCGACAGCACTTGAGCCCCCGCCTCGTCCTTGATGCGAAGTCGCGAGACGTCGCGCCACGAGACGGGCAAGGCGCTCGCCCACCACGCCTTGTCGGCGGTCAGCTCGAACGGCGTTCCGAGGGCCCGCGTGCTTCCGTCGTCCATCACGATCTCCGCCGCATACGAGCCGGGCGCCATGTCGTCGTCGACGTCGAGGAACAGCCACGGCGGAGACCCCTCGTAGGCGAAGACGACGCCGTCCTTAATCCCGTCCGGGTCGCGCAGGGAGACCACCCCAAAGTAGTCGCCGTTCGCCTCGGCGAGGTCCCGCTTCAGGTGTGCGGCGAGCCGGCGATCATCGCGCGTCGCAAACAGAACACCCCCGACTGCCACCGCCGCCGCCACCAGCGCCGCGGCAGCACCGAGGATGATGGGCGACCTTCGACGCGGCGACCGCTCCTCCCTGAGGCGCTCGAGCACTCGTCCCTCGAATCCGCCTGGGGGCTCCTCGGCGGGGGCAACCAGCAGGATCTCGTCCGCCACGCCGGACAACTCCGCCACGAAGTGACGGCAGTCGGGGCAACCGGCGAGGTGGGCGAGAGCTCGAGCGCGCTCGTCCCCCGAGCTGATGCCGAGCGCAAGCTCGGGGGCGAGCCGCCTCACCTCTTCGCATGAATACTGGCTAGTCATCGGTCACCTCGAGCTCCGCTCGGAGCTTCATCATTCCGGCCCTGATCCGAGTCTTCACGGTGCCCAGCGGGACATCCTCCCGCTCGCTTATCTCCCGGCCGGTCAATCCGAGGAATGAGGCCAGCACGAGGGCTCGCTTTTGCTCCTCCGGCAGTGACGAGATCGCCCGTCGCAGCCGTTGGGTGTCGTCGGCTCCCACGAGCCGGTCGTCGGCGTCCTCGACCAGGCCAACGCGCGCCAGTAGCGATTCGGGATCCACCGGATCGGCTCGACGCATCCGGATCACGTCGACCGCGATGTTGCGAGCGATCGTCAACAACCATGTGGCAACGGCTCCCCGTCGGGGATCAAATGCCCGGGCGTGCTTCCAGGCACGCACAAACGTCTCTTGAGCAATGTCTTCGGCCGCGTAACGATCGCCGACTATCGACATCGCGAGCCCGAACACGCGCGCCTGGAAGCGGCGGACAAAGGCTGCAGCCGCCTCAGAGTCACCGGCGCCTAACCCGGCGAGCAGCGACTCATCGGACAAGGACCACATCGGGTTATACGGGCCCATCCCCGAACGGGATTGCGATTCATCCATGCGATCTGGAAGAGAGGCTATCCGGGACGGTCCGCATACTGGACAAGTGGGAATCTCGGGGCACTATGCCCCCGTACTCCCCCCGACGCACCGCGGGGGCCGTGTCACCAGTGCCCGATCATCCCCCCCGCACGTCCACACCGCCGTGGCCGGCATGCTGCTGCACGAAGGTCGCCTTCGGGTCCCGCGCCGATGCTTTGCCCGCGTAGAAGACCGCGAACCGAGTCGCGAGTCCGCCCGCGGTTCCAAGCAGTGCCCCAAGAGTCCGAACCCTCCTTCCGTGCCCGGGCAGTAGTGACAGGACAAGGCTTGCCACACCGAGAGCGGTCGAGGCCTTCCAGAGGGAGGCACTCACCCCTTCCTCGAGAGGTCGACCGACCTCCTCAACCTCCGATGCCTCCTTTTGCACGAGGGCGGCCGCAGCCAGCTCCGCGGCGCCCGCCGCGAGGTCGAGCCGGTGCACGATTCGTTCCTCAGCGCGGGATAGCTCCGCAAACCCGAGCAGGGATGTCGCGCTGGACATTGCAGAAGCAACGAACAGAGCGGGGAGGGATCGGCGCGTTGCGCTCCACAACGGGACTGCCGTGTCCGACAGCAGCACGGCCGTGTAACCGGAGAGAGGGAGGCCGACAACACCCGCGCCGAGGCCGCCGAGGTCACCCACGCGCCGGCTCATCCCCCGGCCTCCGGCGAAAGCCGCGGACCCGGCGCTCAGAAAGCTAGCGGCCGCGAGAAGCCACGAACCCACGCTCATCGCAGACGTCGGTCGAAATACCCTCAACATATTCAGGAACCGTCGCGGCCTACCGAGGTCGTGTATCAACAGCGCCGTCCCCACGAGCGTGCCCGCCCCCGCTATGAAACGGCAGCGGGTGATCAGATCGCTCAGCTCATCGCGGTCCGCCGACTGCGCCACGGCACCCAGCGCCGCCGCGGCCCCCGCAGCGCCGCCGCAATAGAAGTAGAGGGGAACCGCCCAGATCCACACCGGCTCCTTGAGAATGGGTCGCCCGTAGTAGGTGACGGTACCGGCCGGGTCGCCCGAACTCGATACCGTCATCGGCGACGATCCCTCAATCCGGAGACAACTGCGCCCACCACCAAAACGGACATCCCCGCGATCGCCCCGGCTAGGGCCGTCCATCCGTCGCGCACCCTCTTCGTAGGCGACACGGGATCCGGTGGCAGGTTGTAAACCTCCGGCTTGTCGACCAGCAAGAAGAACGCATTGAGTCCGTCCGTCCCGGGCTGATCCGACCCGTCGATCCCGTAGAGGTACGCCTCGTTCATACCCTCGGCATGCAGCTCTTCCACCCGCCGCCTGGCGCGGTCCTTGAGCTCGTCGAGGTCCCCGAACTGTATCGAATCGGTCGGACACGCCTTCGCGCACGCGGGGGTCATCCCGTCCTTCTGCCGGTCGTAGCACAGCGTGCACTTCCAGGCGCGCCCGTCATCCTCGCGCCGGTCGATCACCCCGAACGGGCACGCGGCAACGCACATCCCGCAGCCGTTGCAGACGTCGGGCTGGACGAACACGGAATCGAATTCGGTGCGCACGATCGACCCCGTCGGGCAGACCTCCAGGCAGGCCGCGCTCTGGCAATGCTTGCAGACGTCCGACATCATCAACCACGAGAAGTCCCCGAGTCCGGTTTCCTGGTTCGACAGCGGAACCGGCCGTTCGATGAATGAGACGTGCCGCCACGTCGACGCACCGAGTTGCGCAGTGTTGTCGTAGGACATTCCAGTAAACACAAGGCCGTCGTCCGGCAACTCGTTCCACTGCTTGCACGCCACCTCGCACGCCTTGCAGCCGATGCAGACCGTGGTGTCGGTAAAGAAGCCGGTCGCCATCAGGTCTTCCGACCGTTCTGGATCTCCGCTGCGATGACTCCGGACGAGATCCTCCGGGCCGGCGGCAGATCGCGCAGTTCGGGTTCCTCCGACGCGGGGGCCCCGCTCGTGACGGCCCTTCGGCCGCGGCTTCGCCTGCCGGACTCGATATTTCCCGTAAGGGCCTTCGACTCCTGGATCGAGACGTTCGGATCCGCGACGAACGAGATCAGCTCGTTGACCGCGTCGCCCCGCACAAGCCCTTTCGACCCCCAGTGATAGGGCAGACCTATCTGATGTACGACGCTCCCTTTGATCCGCAGCGGCGGTATCCGATCCGTTACGAGCACGCGGCACTCGATCTCGCCTCGCGCAGTCGTTACTGTTGCCCACCCACCGTTCTCCAGTCCCTTGTCTGCTGCGAGCTGCGGGGACACTTCGCAGAAGAGTTCGGGCTGAAGCTCAGACAACCACGCGAGCCAGCGCGACATACCTCCCGCGGTGTGGTGCTCTGTAAGACGGTAGGTCGTAATCACATAGGGATAGCGCGCATCGCGAAACGGCCTGTGGTACGGGTTATCCCTCCGATTCCACTCCATCCGCGCCGGATTGCATTGCTGCCCGTACAGCAGATTCTCTGCGACCGACTCCTGTGGTTCGTAGTGGGTCGGCAACGGACCGTCCAGTAAGCCATTGGGTGCGAACAACCATCCCTTACCGTCGGCCTGCATGATGAAAGGGCCGACTCCCGAGATCGTGGCGAGCCCCGTCGCGCCCTCAGGTGCCTCATACGAAGGCGGTCTATCCACAATGAAGTCGGGGACGTCGTGGCCTTCCCATTTCCCCTTATCGTCGTTCCACCAGACGTATTTCTTCCGCTCGGACCACGGCCGGCCGCTCGGGTCCGCGGACGCGCGGTTGTAGATGATTCGCCGGTTGGCCGGCCACGCCCAGCCCCATTCAGGTGCAACCCATGACTGCTCGGTCGCCGGCACGCGCCGGGCAGTTTGGTTCTCGCCGTTCGCAAAGCATCCCGAGTAGATCCAGCACCCGCACGCGGTGGACCCATCGTCCTTGAGATCAAGGAACCCCGACACCGGCGTCCCATCGCCCACCGTGAACCCGTTTACCTCCTTCAGGACTGCCCTCGCATCTGGCTCCTCGTGATGTCCTGTGACCGGGTAGTTCCACGTGAGGTCGAGGATCGGGCGGTCCTTGGCATCCGCGGACAACTCGTACAACCTCCTGAGCCGGCGTCCCAGGTGGTAGACGAAATGCAGGTCACTGCGGCAGTCGCCGGGAGGTGGCACCGCGGCCTCATGCCACTGCAGCAGCCGCTGGGTGTTCGTGAAGGTTCCGTCCTTCTCCGTGTGAGCAGCACAGGGAAAGAAGAACACCTCAGTCGCGATGTCCTCGGTGCGCACCTCGCCTCGTTCGATCTCTGGTGCGTCACGCCAGAACTCGGCCGTCTCGGTCGGTGCGAAATCGCGCACCACAAGCCAGTCGAGCGCACGCAACCCCTTTCGGTGAAGTGCTCCGTGCATCGACCCCACCGTTGGGTTCTCGCCCATCACGAAGTAACCCTTCACCCGCCCATCTGCCATGTCGGCGACGGTCGTCATGTGGGAATGATCACCGGAGAGACGGGGCAAGTAGTCGAAGCACCAGTCGTTGTCCGCCACGGCCGCATCTCCGAAGTACGCCTTGAGCAGCGAAACTATGTACTTCGGGAACTGGCTCCACCACCCGGCCCCCGCCTCGTTGTTGCCCACGTAGCTCTCGAACGATGTGTCGGTGGACGCCTTGGGCATCGGGAGGTATCCGGGCAGCAAGTTGTACAGAGTGGGGATATCCGTCGAGCCCTGGATCGACGCGTGGCCGCGCAGGGCGAGAATGCCGCCGCCGGGCCTACCAATGTTGCCGAGTAGCAACTGAACAATGGCCGCGGTGCGTATGTACTGCACGCCAACCGAGTGCTGTGTCCATCCGACCGCGTAGCAGAAAGCCGAAGTCCTCTCCCGGCCGGAGTTACTGCACAGCGTTTCGGCGACCTTCACGAATAGGTCGCGGGACACCCCACAGATCTCCTCGACCGCCTCGGGTGTATAGCGGGAGAAGTGTCGTTTGACGATCTGGAACACACAGCGCGGGTCCTGGAGCGATGGGTCGAGGCGTTCGGCCGCGATCTGCGTCCCCCCCTCGGACACGGGCTCACCGCTGAACGTCTCGCGCTGAGCGGCGGGGGCAACCCCTACGCCCGCGTACTGCCACGATTCAACCTCGTACCGGCTCGCCTTCTCGTTCCACCCCGAGAAGAGTCCGTCGAGGTCCTCCGTGTCCCGGAAGTCCTCGGAAATGATCGCCGCGGCATTCGTGTAGGCCACCACGTAGTCGTGGAAGTACCGCTCGTTGGCGAAGATGTAGTTGACGATCCCACCGAGAAATGCAATATCCGTTCCGGCCCTGATGGGAACGTGGATGTCGGCCATCGCGCTCGTGCGCGTGAAGCGCGGATCAACGTGGATGATCTTTGCTCCACGTCGTTTCGCCTCCATCGGCCACCGAAATCCCACCGGATGGCACTCGGCCATGTTCGATCCCTGTATGACGATGCAATCCGAATTCTGGAGGTCCTGTTGGAAAGTCGTTGCACCGCCCCTGCCGAACGAGGTTCCCAGACCGGGAACAGTGGATGAGTGTCATATACGGGCCTGGTTCTCGATCTGCACCGCACCCAGGGCCGTAAACAACTTCTTGATGAGGTAGTTCTCTTCGTTGTCGAGCGTCGCTCCGCCGAGATGGGCAAAGCCGAGGGTTCTGTGGAGAGGGTTGCCTGCGTCGTCGGCCTCCTCCCACGTCTCCTCACGCGACTTCCTGACCCGGTCTGCCACCATGTCCATCGCCCTATCGAGAGGGATGACCTCCCATTCGGTTGCGTGCGGACGCCGGTACAAAACTCGATGCGCACGATGCGAACCTGTAACCAGTTGAAAGGTCGCGGCGCCCTTGGGGCAGAGGGTCCCACGCGAGATCGGCGAGTCGGGATCTCCTTCGATCCCCGTCACCTTGTTGTCCTTGTGATAGACGAGCTGGCCGCATCCGACCGCGCAGTAGGGACAAACGGACTTTGCGACATCTGCGTCGATCGTGCGGGGGCGGAGCCCCCGGCTCCGCTCCGAGTGCGCGGTCTCCCCCAGGGCCGTGAGGTCGCGAACTGTTAGCTGTCGGAGAAACGGCCAGCGCTCCGCCGCTCCGCGGAGATCAGGAAAGTTCAGCACACCCCCCAGGGGTCAACGCCGCGCCCCACATGACCCCAACGGTATTACCGTCGAATCGGCTGGGGCAAGTCGAATCGGCTGGGGCAAACGGGGCGCCGGCCCGGCCGGTTGCCGCAACTGTCCCTTAGCGTTGGCTAGACGGACCGGGGGACACTCGACCCGCGCTCAGCCCTTTGCCGCCGGCAGGAGGACCTGGACCCGGGTCCCCCGATCCACCGCGGATTCCGTCACCACCCGGCCCCCCGACTGCGTCACGATCCCGTGGACGGTCGCAAGTCCCAAGCCCGTGCCCCCGCCCTGCCCCTTGGTGGTAAAGAACGGATCGAACATCCGCTCCACTGTCTCGGCGGACATACCCACTCCGCTGTCGACCACGGCCAGGCCGACCCAGTTTCGGCCGTCGGTTTCCACGGTTCGCGTTTCGACCTCGAGCGTGCCGCCGGTCGGCATCGCGTCGCGGGCGTTGATCGCGAGATTCATGAGGATCTGCTCGATCTGGCCACGATCCGCTTCGACGATCGCGAACTCTGCACAGAGATCGACGAGCAACTCCACGTCTCCGCCTATCAGGCGCCGGAGCAGCTCCTCCATCTCCCGCACGATATCGTTGACGTCCAGAAGCTCATGCTCTCCACTCTGCTCGCGGGCGAACGCCAAGAGTTGCCTGACGAGCCTCGTGGCACGATCCGCCGATCGCCTGATCTCCTTGATATCTTCGTGAAGCTCGGCGGGGGCGTCGGCGAGAAGCAGCTCGGTGTTGCCGACGATCGCGGTCAGTATGTTGTTGAAGTCGTGGGCGACACCTCCCGCCAGCCTACCGATCGCTTCCAGTTTGTGAGCCTGGCGCAGCTGCCGCTCGAGTCGTCTGTGCTCGGCCTCGGCCTCCTTTTGCGCCGTGATATTGACCAGCACACCTCGCATCTGACCCGCACTTCCGTCCGATCCCCTAGACATCCGCACAAGATCTCTGAACCACACCGTCCGACCGTCGGCAGCCACCATGCGGTATTCGAGCTCATGATCCTGCCCCTTTCGGATGGCTTCCATGCAGTCGCTCGCGATGGCGTCGCGGTCGTCGGGGTGAAGGTGATTGACCCAGAAGTCGGGTTCGAGCCACTCGATCACGGGGTAGCCGAGCACATCCTCGCCTCGCCCGCTTACGAACGTGAATTGCAGGCTGTTCGGATCCCCTTCCCACAAGATCGCTTCGACGCCCTCGACCAGCTGGCGAAATCGCCGCTCGGCCACCGCCTCGCCGGGGGCACCCTCAGTTCTGGTCATCCTGCCTCTCCATTCCTAGCAGCCGACGACATTGTTCCACTACCGAGCGAGGAGTGCCCTACGCCCCGATGGGTACGCTTCGGCAATGACTTCCACGTTCCGACATGGCATTGCGAGTGGCGACCCCCGACAGGATCGAATCGTTATCTGGACACGTTGCGAGTCGGAGGGCGACGTCACGTGGACCGTGGCTCGGGACCAGGCGCTCCGTCATGTGGTTGCGGAGGGGTCGGCCCCCGCGCGGACCGACTCCGACCTCACAGTGAATGTCGATGTCGACGACCTCGAACCCGACACGACCTACTACTACTTCTTCGAAGCCGGGAGTGAGACATCTCCGGTCGGACGAACGAGGACGCTGCCGGAGTCGTGCGACCACATCCGCTTCGCCATGTACTCGTGCGCAAAGTATGCGGCCGGCTACTTCAATGCGTTCGGACGCATTGCCGAGCACGACGACCTCAATTTCGTTTTGTGTCTCGGCGATTACATCTATGAATACGGCAACGACGACAAGGGCCTCGCCGGCTTGATCGACCGGGGCTTCGAGCCCGAGCACGAGTGCCGGACCCTCGACGACTATCGCACCCGGTATTCCCTGTACCGGCGTGACCGTGATCTCCAACGCCTCCACCAGATGCATCCGTTCATCAACATCGTCGACGACCACGAGTTCTGCGACAACACCTGGCGCGATGGCGCGAAGAGGCACGACGAGAAGGAGGACGGCCCCTGGATCGACCGCAAGGCCGCCGCGTTCAGGGCGTGGCGGGAGTGGATCCCGATCCGTCTGCCGGATCCCGACGACCCGAGCCGGATCTTCAGGACCTTTCAACTCGGGGGGCTGGCCGACCTCATCCTGCTCGATACGCGAACGAGACGGGACGAACAGACGAAGGATCCCGACGTCATGGAGCACAAGGAACGCACACTGCTGGGGAAGGAGCGGTCCGAGTGGTTCGCGAAGGAATGCGAGAGCTCGAGCGCGACGTGGCGCATCATCGGCAACGCGGTGATGATCGGTCAGGTGCAGACGGACTTCATGCCGGAGGACCTCGGTAACCCACTCGGAGAGCTCGGAGTCCTCACGAAGAAGGAACATGGCCCCGGGCCCGACCAGTGGGACGGCTATCCGGTTGAGCGCGGGAGGCTGCTCGAGTGCGTGCGCAAGCACGCCCAGGGAAACGTGGTGTTCCTGAGCGGCGACTGCCACAGCTCATGGGCGATGGACATCAAGATGGACCCCCACGACACCGTGGACGAATCAATCGCCGGCGAGTTCTGCACGACGAGCGTCACATCAGAGAATCTCGATGACGAAGCAGGATGGCACCCGCGCAGTCGCTCGCTTGCGATCGAGCACGAGGTCATCGCCATGAACCCGCACATCCACTGGGTCGAGACCGACAGCCACGGTTTCGTGCTCATCGATGCAACGCCCGAACGCGTCCAGGCCGACTGGTGGTACGTCGACCACATCCACTGTCCCCACGACGGTGTCCATCACGGAGGGAGCTGGTTGGTGCCGGCCGATGTGGACTATGTCCGGCGCGCGCCCGGGCCCGTTACCTGAGCGCGACGGTGTTCGTGAGCCTGTCGAGGCCCTCGATTTCGACGGTCATCGTGTCGCCGGGCTGAAGCCACACCCCGCTGCCCAGTGCAACTCCCGGGGGTGTCCCCGTGGCAATGACGTCACCCGGCTCCAGCGTGAACGCGTGCGAACAGAACGACACGATCTCGGGCACCTTGAAGACCATCTGTGACGTGCTCGAGTCCTGGCGCACTTCGTCGTTGACGGTGCATCTGATCGACAGCGCATGCGGATCGGGTATCTCGTCCGGCGTGACCACCCACGGCCCGAAGGGACCGAATGTGTCCGCGCTCTTGCCGCGAAACCACTGACCGTCGCCCATCTGCGCGTTGCGCTCGGAGATGTCGTTGAAGCACGCGTAGCCACCGACGTAGTCGATGGCCTCATCCGGCGAGACCTTGCGCGCGGGCCTGCCGATCACAACGGCCAGCTCGGCCTCGTAATCGAGATGGACGTCCCCGTCGGGCATCTGTACCGGCGTCCCCGGGCCGATCACACACGACGACGCCTTCGCGAACAGCAACGGGAGGTCGGGAACGGGCTCCCCGCTCTCGGCAGCGTGGTCCGCGTAGTTCAGCCCGAGGCAGACCACTTTGCCGGGCCGGGCGATCGGCGGGCCGAGCGAACTATCCGCCGGAAGTAGGTGCGCGGAGCTCGAGCTCGGAGCTCGACAGAGATGATCGACGAGTCGCCCGGGAAGGGGAACGAGCCCGTCGTCGACAACTCGAGCCGCGCGTCCATCGGTGAGTGTGGCCAATCGCACTCGATCACCTCCTGGGCGACGAGAGGGCATTCACGAGTCGGCCGCAAGGGTACGCCGACAGCCTCCTGGGACACCCAACCCGGACCCGAGCCCGTTGTCGCCCCCTCGGCGGAGCTTGACGGCCGGGGTTAGGCGTGCCTAACATCGGCCCGCCTAAGAAAAGAACTTCGGTAGACCGAACAAATGACTAGGGGAGGCCAGGGATGCCGGTCAAGGGCAGGATAGCGTTCGGGACGACCGCGATCGCCCTCGCCGTCGCGGCGTGCGGGGGAGGTCCGGCTTCGGACGATACGGGGGTCGGCAACGCGAGCGGTGAGGGAACTACCGTGACCATTTATTCCGGTCGCGAGGAGGAGCTCGTCGGCGATCTCTTGGAACAGTTCGAGGGAGACACCGGCATCGAGCTCGAGGTCCGTTACGGCGACTCTGCAGAGCTCGCAGCCACGATATTGGAGGAGGGCGAAGCTTCTCCGACCGATGTCTTCTTCTCGCAGGACGCGGGAGCCCTCGGTGCCGTCGCCGAGGCCGGCTTGTTCCGGCCCATCGACCAGAACATCCTCGATCGTGTCGACGAGCGGTTCCGGTCCTCCGACGGGCTTTGGGTCGGGACCTCCGGGAGAGCGCGCGTCGCCGCATACAACACACAGGTCTTGAACGACTCTGGGCTACCGGACTCGATCGCCGGATTCACCGAGCCACGGTGGAAGGGCCGGATCGGTTTCCCCCCCACGAACTCATCGTTCCAGGCGTTCGTTGCCGCGATGATCGTGGAGCAGGGCGAGGACGCGACGCGCGCATTCCTCGAGGGGCTCATAGCGAACGAGCCGAAGCTCTATGAGGACAACTCGTCGACCGTACGCGCGATAGCCGCAGGGGAAATCGATGTCGGCTTCGTTAACCACTACTACATCTACGAAGTCGCGGCTGAAGATGGGGACATACCTGTCGCCAATCACTTCTTCACCAACGGTGACGCGGGGGCGCTCGTCAACGCGGCCGGGGTCGGGGCGCTCGCTACCACAGATAACGCAGACGGCGCGCGCGAGTTCATCGACTATCTGACCGGTGATCCCGGCCAGACATATTTCGCAGAGGAAACATTCGAATACCCGGTCGTCACGGGCGAGCGGCCAAGCGTGGAACTCAAGAGCCTTGCGGAGATCCAGTCCCCCGACATCGATCTGTCGGACCTGGGGGGCACCCTCGAGCCGGCGCTGACCCTCTTGGCCGAGGTCGGGCTGCTGTAAGGAGCGGCCGATGAGCATCGGGGGGGCGGCGCAGTGGAGGATTTCCGAAACGCGGTCCTCGATCCCATTCGGCCGTGTTCGCAAGAGGCTGCTGCTCTTTCTGGCTGCCGCCGTGATTGGCGTGGTTCTGCTACCCGTCGCGTACCTGCTCATTCGTGCGGCCGGGGCCGAGCAGTCGAGCTGGGACCTCATCCTGCGCGGCCGCACGCTGTGGCTAACCATTCGGACGGCCGGGCTTGCCCTCGCCGTCACGGTCGCGTCGGTCGCCGTCGGCGTCCCGCTAGCGTGGCTGACGACCCGGACGGATCTTCCGTTTCGTCGCTTCTGGGCAGTACTCGTCTCTCTGCCCCTCGTGATCCCGAGCTACGTGGGGGCCTTCGCTCTCATCGCCACCTTGGGGCCGCGCGGCATGCTGCAGCAGATGCTCGAACCGCTCGGGGTCGAACGCCTACCGGACATCAGTGGTTTTCCGGGGGCCTTTCTCGCGCTGACGTTGTTCACATATCCGTACGTCTTCCTCATGGTCGCGGCCGCGGTGCGCGGTCTCGATCCCTCGCTCGAAGATGCGGCGCGCAGTCTCGGCACCTCTCCATTCAGGACCTTCCGGAGGGTGACGCTTCCGCTGTTGCGGCCATCCGTCGCCGCCGGAGCACTGCTCGTGGCGCTCTACACGCTCCACGATTTCGGCGCGATCTCACTGATGAGGTTCCCAGCGTTCACCCAGGCTATCTACCTCCAATACAAGGGGGCGTTCGATCGCACACCTGCGGCGATCTTGTCGCTGGTGCTGGTAGCGCTCGCGGTCATAGTGCTGGCGCTCGAGCAGAGGGCGCGCGGTCGCGCCCGCTATTACCGGTCCGGAACCGGATCGAAACGCCCGGCCACGCCGGTTTCGTTGGGGAAGTGGAAGTGGCCGGCGCTGGTCTTCTGTGCAGCCGTCACGTCGGTTGCCTTTGCTCTGCCTGTCTCGGTCATCGTCCTCTGGTTCGTACGCGGGATCGGGCTGGGTGAGGGCGTCAGGCTCACGTGGACGGCAGCGGGGGGATCCGTGCTCGTCAGCGGAGTGGGAGCCGCCTTCGCGCTCGCGTGCGCGGTCCCCGTCGCCCTCTTCTCAACGCGCTATTCAGGGCGCATCGCCACCACGTTTGAGCGTGCATCTTTCACGGCGTACGCGTTGCCGGGGATAGTCGTCGGACTGGCATTCGTTTTCTTCGCAGCCAATCTCACTCCCTGGCTGTATCAGAGTCTTCCCCTGGTTGTGGTCGCCTACGTCGTGTTGTTCCTTCCTCAAGCGGTGCAGCCCCTGCGCGCGTCACTTCTCCAGATCGGTCCGCGCCCGGAAGAAGCAGCCCGGGCGCTCGGCAGGAAGGGAACTGGGCTGTTCCTCGGCGTAGTCGCCCCCCTCGTCTCGCGCCCAGCGCTCGCCGCCGCCGCCCTTGTGTTCCTGACGGCGATGAAGGAGCTTCCGGCCACGCTGCTGTTGCGCCCGACCGGCTTCGAAACGCTGGCGACCCGAGTGTGGACCGGTGCGACCGCCGGTCTCTATTCAAGGGCCGCCGGCCCCGCCCTCATGCTCATAGTCATCTGTGCCGTACCGTTGTATGTCCTCGCCAGGCGCGTTGAGGTCGGGACGGTAAGAGAGGTGGAGGTGCGAACGGATTGATCGCCGCGTCGGACGGTGTCGTACTGAGATGCAAGAGCGTGTCGAAGCGGTTCGGTCGCGCGATCGCGCTCGACGAGTTCGACCTGGATCTCCGGGAAGGGACTCTCTTGGCTCTGCTCGGCCCTAGTGGTTGTGGGAAGACGACCGCGCTCAGGGTGATCGCCGGCTTCGAGGAACCGGACTCGGGCACGGTGGCGCTGGGAGGGAGGACGGTCACCGGCAGTGCCTGGGTTCCTCCCGAACGCCGCCGGATCGGGATGGTCTTCCAGGACTGGGCGTTGTTCCCTCACCTTGACGTGTGGGGAAACGTCGCGTTCGGGCTCGATGAGCAGAGGGACGAACGTGTCCGGGAGGTCCTTGAGCTTGTCCGGCTGGAAGGACTCGAGAACCGCATGGCTCACGAGCTTTCCGGCGGTCAGCAACAAAGAGTTGCGCTCGCCCGCGCCCTCGCTCCCTCGCCCGAGCTGATCTTGCTGGACGAGCCGTTCTCCAACCTCGATGCCAATCTGCGCGCACGGGTCCGCGCTGAGGTGCGAGAGGTGCTCCAGGAGGCGAAAGTCACCGCTATCTGGGTGACACACGATCAGGAAGAGGCATTGTCGATGGCGGATGAGATCGCCGTGATGACCGCGGGGCGGGTCCTGCAGGTGGGGACCCCTCACGACGTTTATCGGGAGCCCGCCAGCAGGACGGTCGCGACGTTGGTCGGCGACGCCAATTTCGTTGCGGGAGAGGTGAGGGATGGCACCGCGCATACCCCCGTCGGAGATCTGCGAGCTACCGACCTGGACGATGGGCCGATCGAGGTGATGGTTCGCCCAGAGGCGATCTCGATCACCGCCGATGCCGGTGGCCCCGCACAGATTGTGGATACCGAGTTCTACGGACACGACCAACTCGTGCGGGTGCGATTGCTGGATGCGACGGCCCTCGACGTGAGGCTCCTGGGCCCCCGACCGGACCTTTCTGTTGGTGCCAATGTGACGGTTGCGCTCGGACCCCAGGCACATTTCTTCCGAGTTGATGCCGAGGCCGCGGTATAGGCACGACGCGCTAGCGGCGCCGGAACGGGCGCGCCCGCCGGTCGGCCAGCAGCGCGCGGGCCGCATTGAACCCAGGGATCCCCATCACCCCGCCGCCCGGGTGAACGCCGGAGCCGCACAGATAGAGTCCCCGCACCGGCGTGCGGTAGTCGGCCGCGAGCGGGCTCGGCCTCATCGAGAAGAGCTGGTCGAGCGACATCTCGCCGTGGAAGATGTTGCCGCCCACGAGCCCGAACCGGTCCTCGAGATCGACGGGCGTCAGGACCTGGCGATGAACGACGGCATTCTTTAGGTTGGGTGCATACTCCGACAGCGTGTCGACGACCAGGTCCCCGAGAGCGTCGCGTTTAGCCTCGTCCCATTTCCCATCTGCCGGTTCGTAGGGCACGTACTGAACGAAGCACGTCATCACGTGGAGCCCGTCCGGGGCAAGCGTCGGATCCTTCGTCGTCGGGATGACCGCGTCGATCATCGGGTGGCTCGAAACCCGCCCGTACTTCACGTCGTCCCACGCCTGCTCCAGATACTGGAGGCTCGGCGAGATGACTATCTCCGGATGCTGGGGGCCTACTTCCTTGCCGGGGCGCGCGATCAGGTCCGGCAGCTCGCTTATCACCATGTTGACCTTGGCCGACGGACTACGGGTGCGGTACGCCTCGATGTCATCGACGAGCTCAGCGGGCAGATCGTCCCGGCCCACCAGAGACAAAAAAGTCGTTCGCGGGTGCGCACTCGAGGCGACGATGTCTGCGGCATAGGTCGTTCCATCACTCAACGTGACGCCCGCGGCGCGTCCGTTCGAGGTGTCGATCGAGACCACGTCCGCGTCCGTTTTGATCTCTGCTCCGGAGGCGCGCGCCGCCGACGCGATGCATTCGGACAGGGCGCCCATGCCCCCTCGAACAAACCCCCACGCTCCCGTTACTCCGTCGGTCTCCCCCATTCTGTGGTGAAGGAGCACGTAGGCGGATCCCGGGCTCATTGGCCCGCACCACGCACCGATAACGCTTCCCAGCGCAAGCGCTCCCTTGATCCGATCGTCGTGGAAGAAATGATCGAGGAAATCAGCAGCCGACATGGTCATGAGGTCGATCAGCCGGGGAAGGTCGCGACGAGATTTCAGGACGAAGCGCCCCAGGGTCAGTCCGGCCAGCAGATCGCGCGCTCGCTTCATCCGCGGATTCGGAGGGGTTGCATAGAGCAGCGGGCGGATCAGCCCGGCGAGCTCGCCGAGTGCACGGCTGTAAGCGATGTAATTGTCGCCGTCGGGCCTGGAGATGCGCGCAATCTCCTCGGCCGCCTTCGCCGGCTCGTCCCACAGAAGCATCCCGCTGCCGTCGGGAAACGGCGCAAAGTACGAAGGGTCGAGCGGGTAGACGTGATAGCCGTAGCGGGCGAGGTCGAGGTCGGTGACGATGCGCGGCGACATCAGGCTGACGACGTAGGAGGCCGTCGACACTCTGATGTCCGGCCACAGCTCTTCGGTGACCGCGGCGCCACCTAGCAGACCGCGCCGTTCGAGCACCAGGGTCTTGAGCCCCGCCCTGGCCAGGTATGCCGCGGACACAAGACCGTTGTGTCCACCACCGACAACGATGGCGTCGTATCTGTTGGTCACCGGCGAAGTATGCCCCGCCCCCGAGGTTCGTTCCAACACCCGTCGTGGGCTACATGATGGCGCGGGATGACCGGTCGAGCGTGCACTTGACTAGCGTATGCGTGGTCAAACGCACGCTCGTCCGAAAATCCGACGCTGGGACTAGCTAATCCGTTCCCTCACTCTCACCGGCGCGCCGGTCGACCTCTTTCCACAGCCGCATCCCGAGTGGGCGCTCCGCCTCCTCGGCGAGATGCGCGACGAGCCCCGCCGTGCGTGCGAGCAGCGCGAAACCGCGCGCCGCGGACGGGCTGAAACCGAGATCCGCAAGCGCCGCGCCGGCCGCGCCCGCACCGTTGATGGGAAGAGATACCCCCGTTGCCGCGCGATGCTCCTCGGCCACGATCTCCAGCAGTCTGAGGTGGGGGCCGGCGACGTCCGCCTCGCGCGCTATCTGATAGAGACGCGGCGTGCGGGGATCGACCTCTTTGTGGATCGGATGACCGAGGCCGGGGATCCTGTGGCCCTCGTCGACGGTGGACCGAACGGCGTCCGCGGCCGCCCGCCGGAGCGCGTCGTCTTCGGTTCCATCCTCCGCCGGCACCCGGTCGAGAACGATTCCGAGGAAGCGAGCGGTGTCTTCAACAGGTCCCAGGAAAACACTCCCGCCTCCCAGTAGGCCCGCGGCAATCGCGCCCTGCTGAGATTCGGGGGCACCCGTAAAGGTCAGCCGCGCCGCCAGGGCCGTCGGAGTGAGGCCGTGATCGGCAAGCGAAACGAGCACTGCGTTGAACAAATCCGATTCGGCGCGGGAAGGCACGCGGTCTGCGGCCAGCAGAAAGGCAAGTTCCGCGAACGAGAGCTCCCCCATCACGTCGCGCGCGAGATCGCGGCCGCGCACGGTTATGGAGTCTGCGGTCGATCGCCCGATCGACGTCCTAAGCCAGTCGCCGGCGTCGCTCATGGTCGCTCCCGGCCCGCGGGTGCGGGATCGAGGTCGGCTTCCGCGTCCGTGCGCTCGGTCGGAAGCTCGTGCTTTGCGATCCGGCCGGTCGCCGTGTGGGGCAGCTCCTCGACAACCTCGAAGTAGCGAGGGACCTTGAAGGGAGCGAGCCGTGCGCTCGCGAACTCGCGCAGCTCGGCTGGAGCCACGCCCGCCCCGGTCGCGAGCACGACGAACGCCTTCACCTCTTCCTCCGATAGTTCCGAGGGGACCCCGATTACGGCAGCCTCGACGACTCCCGGGTGGGCTTCCAGGGCAGCTTCCACCTCGACCGGGGACAGGTTTTCGCCGCGCCGCCGGATGATCTCCTTCTTTCGCCCGACGAATGTGTAAGTGCCATCCTCGTTGACGCGGACGAGATCTCCCGTGCGCAACCAACCTCCGGCAAGAACATCCTGAGTGGCGGCGGGCATGTTGAAGTAGCCGCGCATGACGGCCGGGTTCTTCAGCTCGAGTTCCCCTATCTCGTCGACGCCGACACGCCGGCCCCCGTCCGTTGCACGCACATGATTGACCTCGCCCAGCGTCGGGTGTTGCCGAGCGCTGCCGAGGGTGCCGTAGGGACGCGTCCCACTCTTCCAGATGAGGCCGTAGGGGCTTTCGGACAACGCGTAACCACAGCGAATCTCGAATCCAAAGCGGCGCTCGATTTCGATCTGGCGGTCTTTGGGAGGAGCGGGTCCCGTGTAGCACAGCCGCAGCGGGTTGTCGGCATCGTCATCTCGCTCGGGCCGGCGCATCAATATTTCGACCATGGCACCGATTGCGTTGAACTCGGTGGCACCGTAGCGACGCGCCCAGTCGATGAAGCGACTGCCCGAGAAGCGGGGAAGCAGAACGAGACCGGCGCGCGCTGCAACCGAGCCGAGAACCGAGTACGCCGGGGCGTTGATGTGGAACAGGGGGAGGGACGTCATGAGCCGGTCCTCGTCCGTCAGGCCCAGCCAGAACGGGAACCCCTCCCCGGCCATCGCGTAGGCGCGATGCGTCTGCATGACGAGTTTGGAGCGGCCCGTCGTTCCGGACGTCGGAATCATGACGGCCACGTCGTCGGGACCCGCCGCCGGCGCAGGATCCGCGGGGCGTGCACCAACCAGGTCTTCGACGAGAACGACCCGCGCACCGGGGATATTCGCTTCGACAGCATCGCAAAGCCCGTCGTCGGTAACAACCAGGAAGGGTTGCACCTGTTCGGCGAATCCCTTTAGCTCGGCTCC
Source organism: Actinomycetota bacterium (assembly GCA_050694175.1). Lineage (GTDB taxonomy): Bacteria > Actinomycetota > CADDZG01 > CADDZG01 > WHSQ01 > JBOGXA01. The sequence goes on along the minus strand of JBOGXA010000010.1, from coordinate 88,691 downwards.
ACTGCTGGCCGGATTGATCGTGACGATGATCGCTCCCAGACGCGTCACTGCGAGCCAGATGAACAAGTACTCGGGTGTATTGCGGGTCGTCGCGAGGACTATCGTCTCGCGCCCGACTCCCAGCTCCGCCAGCGCGCCCGCGACCGCCCCCGCACGCTCGCCGGCCTCCGCGAATGAATGTGTGACATCGCCGAAGGCAAGCCAGGGCTTTGTCGGCTCGTCGTCGACTGCGCCGTCGAACAGGCTCGGGATCGTGTGCTCGATAGCCGCACCGCTCCTTAACTTGCTGTCTTTCCGCTGCGGCCTCCGATAGGAGGCCTAGCTCCACCGCACCGTGCCGGAGGGCACGCCGACTCCGACAATTCACGCGATCCTCGAGAGGATCGCTCCTTCTTGCTGTAGGTGCCGAGAGGGACGTTGATCCGTAGCCTAAGACCCCAACGTGCCGTGTGACAGGGCCCCCGCGCCCTCCGGCTCCGCCACCCAGCCATGCGCCCACCGTTCGACCTCCGCCACAACGGCCTCGAGCGCGCGCCCCTTTTCACTGAGCTCGTAGCTGACACTCACCGGTTGCGTGGGCTCGACGCTGCGCGTCACAAGGCCCTCTCGCTCCAGTTCCTTCAGGCGCAACGACAGCGACCGGTCGGAGATCTCCGGGATGTGTGCCGCGATCCCGGAGAAACGCCGTGGTCCGTCGAGGAGGGCGCGCAGGATCGTTCCGCTCCATCGTTTACCGACGAGCTCGATTGCCTTCCTGAAGTGCGGACAGAAGGAGTCGCGTGCGTTTGCGTCCATCGCTACCGGCTCACGATCTCCGCACGCGGATCCGGCAACGGCGTCAGGGCCTTCTCGAGCTCGACCCGCAGGTGCTGGTAGTTGGGGGGGAGAGACAGCGATTCGCCCAGCCTCTCCAGTGGTTCGTCGAGAGCGAAACCGGCGCCCCCCAACGTTGCGATCTCGAACAGCACCCCAGAGGGCTCACGGAAGTAGATCGACTTGAAGTAGTAGCGATCGATGATCGGCGTCACATCCGCGCCCCCGGCCGCCACTCGATTGCGCCACGCCTCGTGTTCCTCCATTGGGGACGCCCACGCGATGTGGTGGACTGTGCCCGCACCTTCGTGGCCGGGCGCGGCAGGAGCTTCGTCGTACGCATAGAAGGAGCCGCGCCGGTCGCCCCTGACCGTCCACGAGGACTCCGAGTGCGCGGAGAAGTTGAGCGTCGATTCGAGAAGGTCGCGGCTCGCCGCCGGATCGGACGCGTAAGCCCGGGCTCCGTCGAAGCCCTGCAAAGCGTGCTCTTCGGGTATCTCGGGATGCCGGGCGCGCAGCGGCTCATCGGTCGTCTCGATCACCGCCATTTCGAGACCAAGGCCTTCGGGGTCGTCGAAACGAAGCCGGCCGTCGTCTCGGACCGAGTCGAATCCGTGCGATGCAAGTCGTTTCTCCCAGAAGGCGAGCGCCTCCTCGGACGCCACCCGCCAGGTGATCCGATGGACCATGCCGGGGCCCGCGCGGCCCCGCACCGCCCCCGGGTACTCGAAGAAGGTGATGTCGGACCCGGCCCCGCCCACCTCGTCGGCATAGAAGAGGTGATAGATCGTCGGAACATCCTGGTTAACGGTCTTCTTGACCAGCCTCAAACCCAGCGTCCCTGCGTAGAACCTCACGTTGCCCGGAGCGTCTCCCGTGATCGCCGTGATGTGATGGATCCCCTCGAGCTTCATGTTTGTCGCCTCCGACCTCTCGACCCTACTTACCACTTGTAAGCAACTATAGGCAGTGCGAGAATATTCCGCACAGGCCGAAGGAACGGGTGAAGGGAGGAGCGGTGACGACCGTGGAGCGGGAACAGTGGGACGCGACCAACTATGCGGCCAAGGACAACCTCTTGCGAGTCGTGCGCGAAGAAGCCGAGGGGTTCTTCGCCATCGCCGAGGACCCTGACAACTGGGAGCTGCCGACCGCATCGGGACACTGGCAGGTCCGTGACATCGTTGGGCACCTCGTCGACACCACCGAGGGCTATCTCGAGCGTTTCGAGACGACGCGGGGCGGGGGCACGGCGGAGGGACTGGCTCCGCTAACCGAGATGGCCCGCACAGCCGATAAGCGCGCCCTCGAATTCCGAAGCGTCGCGCGCAAGGACCTTCTTGCGCGCCACGACGCATTCGGCCGGGCGATGAAAATGTTCGAGGCGATCGACGAGAAGGGCTGGGGAGGCGTCACGGTCACCCACGCGTACATGGGACCTCTTCCCGCCTTCTTCTACCCCGTCGGCCAGCTAATGGACTACGGAGTGCACGGCTGGGATGTGCGCGAGGGCTTGCAGGAACCTCATTTCATGAGCCCCGACGCCGCCGATCTACTCGTCCCCTGGATGTTCGTTCTGTGGCAAGCAACTACGGACACCTCTAGGTTGCAGGGCGGCGATCTCGACGTTGCGGTACGTGTCTCGGGACGCAACGGAGGCACCTGGCGCGTGAGGGTGACCGGTGAAGGGATGGCCTACGAGCCGGGGACGGCCGACGGCGCGCAGGTCGTGATCGACTTCGATCCCGCCAGCCTCGTGTTGACGGCGTTCGGGCGAGCACGGTCCGGTACTCCCTACGGCGACCAGGACGCGGCGCGCCGGTTCGGAGGGCTGTTCTTCAGGATCTGAAACCGAGCCCGGAGCTGATCCACCTAGATCTGGCACTGTTGAGGGCGTGAAGGGCAACCCGCTCGCAGGGAAAAGTAAGAGCAGCAACGGAATGGATCAGGGAGCCTGATCGGCCCCCTGATCGCGTCCGTGTATCAAACAATCAATCGGTCGATCAGTCGTCGTCGCCGCCCTCGTCGTCGTCGCCGGGGCCGTCGTCGTCACCTTCGCTGCCGATCACGTTGAAGTTTTCGTCGAGCTGGACTCGACCTGACTCCCGTCGTCGCGACGGACCTCGACCTCATAAGCCGACCCGCCATCCCCCGTCTCGGTCTCGGTGACCGTGCCCTCGCCGACGTGTTCGAGGGCCGCAGCAGTGGCGCGGTCGTAAGAGTTGCCCCTCAGGGGCTTCTCATCCCCGCCGGCGGCGATAGCGAATCCCGAAGCCGCCCCGATGACGGCAACTGCGGCAACGGCTCCAAGTATCAGCCTCGTTTTCTTCGTCATGCCAACACCTTTCGTTCCATCTACTTAGGTACCGGTTCGCGCCCGCGGCGCGGAGTCCCTTTTCTGAGCCCCATCTTCGGGCATCGTTCCTGAGCCCCTGCTGAACGAACCTGAACGAGGCCCGGGCGCCTCCGGGAAGCGCACCTCGAAACGGGCGCCGCCCAGGGGCCCCTCCCCCACGGTCACGGCGGCAGCGTGGCCGGCTGCGATCTCCGCGACTATGGACAGGCCGAGCCCACCCCCGCCGGTATCGCGGTCCCGGGCCTCCTCGAGCCGAACGAATCTCTCGAAGATCCGCTCCCGATCGTCCTCGGGGACACCTGTCCCATCGTCGTCGATGGTCAGGACCACGGCCTTCTCGCCTTCTCTCAGCCCCAGGGCCACGGCCCCGCGGGCGTGGCGGGCCGCGTTGTCGACGAGGTTTCGGACCAGCTTGCGTAATTGCGTGGGATCACCTTGCACCCGTCCGGCGGACACACCTTTGGCGTCGATCCTCAGGTCGGTTGTCGCACGCAACCTTTCGACCTCTTCGAGAACGAGGTCGTCGAGGTCGACCGGTTCGCTGCGTTGTTGCAGCGTCCCCTCGTCAATCCTCGCCAGCAGGAGAAGATCGTCCACGAGTCGCTGCAGCCGGATGGTCTCCGCAAGCACGACATCGACGAGCTCACCCATGCTCGATTGCTCGGGATGGGACTGTGCGACCTCGGCGTGCTGGCGGATCGTCGCAACCGGAGAGCGCAGCTCGTGAGACGCGTCCGAAACGAAGCGACGTTGACGCTGCTGCCCCTTTTGGAGCCGGGCCAGCATCAGGTTCATCGTCGACGCGAGGCGGGCGATCTCGTCGCGCCCGGACGGATCTGGGACTCGCCGGTGGAGTTCCTTGGTCGAAATCGCCTCCACCTCGGTGCGCATCGCCTCCACGGGGGCGAGCGCGCGTCCGGCCACCCGCCACGTCGTTGCGCCCACGACCAAGAGGAGCAGAGGTAGTCCGATGGTCAGAAGCTGTGCGGCCGCAGCGGTCGATTCGGTGACGGTCTCGAGCGTGCCTCCGGTCACGACGATGAGCGCCCCGTCTGCGGAGGTCGCCACGGCCAGAAATGGATCGTCTTCGAAGGGAGTGCCAACTTGAAGAGACTCCCCAGGTGCCATGTCGGCGACCGGGGGCGCGCCGGTCAGATTCGAACTCGAGGCGACGACGTCTCCGGAGGCGTCGAGGACCTGCACGAACTCCTCTTCCTGGTCGTCGACGGGCACGGCGTCGCCGATGCTTCCCGATTCGAGCGCGTCGACGACCACTCGCGCGCGCAGCAGCGCAGCGGAGCGGACATCGGAGGTGAGTGACCGGCGCAGAAAGACCACCATCGCGACCGCGGCGATGACAAGCGTCACGCCCACGACGATCACCGCCGCCGCCGTGGTGCGCACCCGGACCGTGCCGAGGGCCGCCCGAAAGCGAGCAACTCCCCGGTCAGCCACCGTGGGTCGCGAGTCTGTAGCCGGCGCCGCGCACCGTTTCGATTGCGTTGCGCTTGAAGGGCCGGTCCAGCTTGTTGCGAAGGTGTCGTACGTACACCTCGACGATGTTGGGGTCACCTTCGAAGTCGTAATCCCAGACATGATCGAGGATGTCGCGCTTGGACACGACCTCTCCTTTGTGCCGCATCAGATAGTCGAGGAGCGCCATCTCCCTCGCGGTGAGATCCACCTCGGCCGACCCCCTCGATGCTCGCCTCGCTCCCGGATCGAACCTGAGATCCCCTGCCTCCAGGATCGCCGGTCGTTCCCGAGCTCCGCGCCGGAACAGGGCTCGCAGCCGTGCGACCAGCACAACATAAGAGAACGGCTTGGTGAGATAGTCGTCGGCTCCCGTGTCGAGGGCCTCGGCTTCGTCGAGCTCGCCGTTCTTCGCCGTGAGCATCAAGATGGGGGTCCAAACCCCCTCCTCGCGAAGCGTCGCGCACAGCTTGTAACCGTTGATCCCGGGGAGCATGATGTCCAGCACAATCGCGTCGTAGGGGTGCTCGCGCGCCATCCACAGTCCGTCCGTGCCGTTGAGCGCGACGTCCGCGGCGAAGCCCTCCGCCTCCAGACCCTTCTTGAGCCCGGCGGCGAGTCTCTTCTCGTCCTCAACCACCAGCACACGCACGCCGCATCTCCTTAACCTGAACCGACCCCCGATTCTGCGGCCGGCTTCCTGAAGTTTTCCTGAATCAGATCGGATGAACAAGCCTCACCCATTCAGCATCGGTTCAGGCCCCATCCAGCATGTTGTCGGAGCAGACCAAAGGAGGTTTCATGAGCACGGTCACCTCGAACGATTCAACGTCACCACTCGGGCACCGCAGGAGCTGTTCTCCGGCACTGGTTGTCTTATGCGTTCTGCTGGCAGCATGCGACTCGGCCGGCTCATCGGACAATTCATCGGGCACGGACAAGAGTTCCTCACCCACTCCGTCCGCGCTCGCCGCGGGATCGAGCTACGACCCCGACATCAATCCCGAGGATTTCGTCGCCGCGGTCGATAATCCGTTCTTCACTCTCGAGCCGGGGACCGTGTTCAAGCTACGCGGCGAAACCGAGGACGGCGTGGAGGAAGAGACGATCACCGTTACCAATCGAACGAAACAGGTGATGGGCGTAACCACGACGGTCGTCAAAGACGTCGCCCGGGTCGATGGGGAGGTCGCCGAATACACATTCGATTGGTACGCGCAGGACCGCGACGGCAACGTCTGGTACTTCGGCGAGGACACCGCCGAATACGAGAACGGAAAGGTCACGAGCCGGTCGGGGTCGTGGGAAGCCGGCGTCGACGGCGCCCTGCCCGGCATCATCATGAACACCGACCCTCAGGTGACCGACTCATTTCGCCAGGAGTACTACGTGGGCGAGGCCGAGGACATGTACTGGGTTGTCGCCACCGGCATGACAAAGAACGTCCCGGCCGGCCGCTACGACGACGTCGTTCGAACCCTCGAGTGGACGCCACTCGAGCCCGGGATCGTCGTGGAGAAGTACCACGCACCGGGCGTCGGGCTCATCTCCGAAAAAGCGCTGTCGGGGCCCAAGGAAGTTGTCCAGCTTCTCGAGATCACGGGGCCGTGACCGCCGGGTCGTCGCCGGTCCGCGACGATTGTGAGTGGGGCACATAGCCCCGAGGGTCCCAACCGTTTGCGCCGGCGTCCGGATGGCGGAGGATCGGTTCATGCTTCTGGTAGAAATCGCTCGGGTTTCGGCGGCAATTGCCGGTAGTCGCGCCCGGCTCAAGAAGGTGGAGTTCCTAGCCGAATGCTTGCGACGCCTCCGCTCCGAGGAGGTACCGGTCGCGGTCGCGTACCTGTCCGGCGACCTGCCCCGCGGTTCGATCGGCGTCGGATGGGCGTCGGTGCGCGATCTGCCGGCACCCGCCCCGCCACCACCAACCCTCGAACTTCTCGACGTCGACGCCGCGCTGACACGGATAGGAAACGCGAAGGGTCCCGGCTCGCAGATAACTCGAAGAACTGAGCTGAGCGAGTTGTTCGGGCGCACCACGGAAGACGAGCGGCGCTTTCTCATTGGCCTGCTGCTCGGAGAGGTGCGACAGGGCGCGCTCGGAGGCGTGATGCTCGATGCGCTCGCAAGGGCCGCGGAGCTACCGGCGCGCGATGTCCGCCGCGCCGTCATGCTCGCGGGCGATCTCGGTGAGGTGGCCGCCGCCGCACTAAGCGACGGCCGCGACGGCCTCGAGCGCTTCCGGCTGACGGTACTGCGGCCGGTTCAGCCGATGCTCGCACAGACCGCGGCCGACCTCCAGGACGCGCTGGGCCGCGTCAACCCCGCGGTTGTCGAGTGGAAGCTCGACGGCGCTCGGCTTCAGATCCACCGGCTCGCCGATGATGTCCGCGCGTTCACGCGCAACCTCGCCGAGGTAACTGATCGTGTCCCCGAGATCGTCGAAGCGATCCGCGCTCTCCCGGTCGATGCCGCAATCTTCGACGGTGAGGTCATCGCCCTTCGCGACGATGGGAGGCCCTATCCCTTTCAGGTGACCATGGGGCGATTCGGAAGCAGCCTGAACGTGACGAAACTGCGCGAGGAGCGGCCGTTGTCGGTCTTCCTCTTCGACTGCCTGCATCTCGATGGAGAAGACCTTATCGACCAGCCTACTCGCGAGCGGGCCGCAGCTATGGCCGCGCGTGTTCCAGCGGAACACTTGACCCCGCGCGTCGAGGTTGACGACGAAGAAACTGCACAGACTCTGTTCGACGATGCTTTGAGCCACGGCCACGAGGGGGTGATGGTGAAATCGCTCGAAGCTCCTTACGAGGCGGGGCGACGGGGCGCGAGCTGGCTAAAGGTCAAGAAGGCGAACACCCTCGACCTCGTGATCCTTGCAGCCGAGTGGGGCCACGGCCGTCGCCGAGGATGGCTCAGCAATCTGCACCTCGGAGCGCGCGACCCGGGTAGCGGTGAGTTCGTGATGCTCGGAAAGACGTTCAAGGGGATGACCGACGAGATGCTCGCGTGGCAGACCAAACGGTTGCTGGAGCTCGAGACTCACCGAGACGGCATCATCGTTTTCGTCCGGCCCGAGGTCGTGGTCGAAGTCGCGTTCGACGGCGTGCTGCGGAGTTCCCGCTATCCGGGCGGTCTCGCCCTCCGGTTCGCTCGCATCAAGGGATACAGACACGACAAGACTCCGCAGGACGCCGACACGATCGACACGGTTCGTGCCATCTACTCCGGCACGGTCGGGTAGTCCCACGTGGCCGGGCCCCTCGGCGACCCCGATCTACGACGGCTTCGCACCGCCGCCCAGCTCCTCCACCGACCACGCCGGCGGTCGGCCCGTGACCTCGTGCGGCGCCTGGCCGGGGTCCAGGCCCAGATACTGTCGGCCGCGGCCTTGCTCTACGAGCCCGAGCCGAGGGTCTGACCACAGAACGCGTCGTTACTCAACCCCCGGAGTGGCGAGTCAATTTCCCGGCCGCGTGAGCCACGAGTGGGGCGATGCCCCCTGGCCCGAAACGCTTGGCAAAGGGCCTTTCCCCGGCCTCCGGACGGGTGCTTACTTGACCCAGTGATGTGGCCGAGCCAATGGAGATTTTTGGGCGAGAAGACGAACTGACGATCCTGCGTCAGTTCGTCGATGAAACAAGCGGGCCCCCGGCTGCAGTGGTTGTCGCCGGCGAGCCAGGCATCGGAAAGACGGCGTTGTGGACGTCGATCGTCGCACACGCCCGGGAGAGGTCGCACCGGGTACTAACCAGCCGCCCGGGCTCGTCCGAGACGCAGCTTTCGTTCGCAGGTCTGCGCGACCTCCTCCACCCACATGCGCCAGACGTCCTCGACGTCATCCCCGGTCCTCAGCGGCACGCCGTGGCAGTCGCGCTGCTGATCGAGGAGTCCGAAGATCTGCCGGCCGGAGCCGGAGCCGTCGCAGCGGGGGTTCTTGGCATCATCCGCGCGCTTGCGGCCGAAGCTCCCGTGCTCGTCGCTATTGACGACGTTCAGTGGCTGGACGAACCGACGGCGTCCGTTCTGGAATTCGTCGCCCGCCGAGTCTCGACGGAATGCGTCTCTTTTGCTCTGTCGCTTCGAACAGACGGCTCCGCGGCTGTTCCGCTCGGGCTGGACCGGGCGCTCTCACGCGACCGCATCTCATGGCTGACGGTGGGCCCGTTGAGCATGGGGGCACTTCAGCGAACGCTCGGCGAGCATCTCGGCTTCACATGTGCTCGGCCGGTGCTGAGACGCTTGCACGACGCCTCGGGGGGGAACCCGTTCTTCGCACTTGAGCTCGCACGGGCGCTTCGGCGGACCGAGACCCGACCCGAGCCCGGCGCCCCGTTGCCGGCGCCCTCCGACCTCCGCCAGCTGGTGGCCGATCGCTTGGGCGCACTCGGATCCGAGGTCCAGGCGGTCCTTCTCGCCGTCTCCGCATTGGCAGAGCCCGTGATCGAGATGATCGAAAAAGCAGCCCCCCACGTCGACGTCCACGCCGCCGTCGCCGCAGCCGCGGACGAAGGGGTGCTCGAGCGCGCGGGCGCTCGCATCAGGTTCACCCACCCGCTGCTCGGATCGGGCGTCTATTCGAGCGCGTCGCCGTCGCGGCGCCGGTCGATACACCGCAGGCTGGCGGAGGCGGTGGACGATCCCCAGGAGAGGGCGCGGCATCTTTCGCTGTCGACGGGCTCTCCCGACGAGGCCGTGGCCGCGCTGATCGAGCACGGTGGGCGGGAAGCTTGGCAGCAGGGTGCCCCGTACCCCGCGGCCGAGATGTGTGACCGCGCCGCCCAGCTGACACCACCGGACCACCGGGAGCACGCCCTGCGCCGCCGAATCGACGCCGCCACCTACTACTTCGAAGCCGGCGACACGTCCGCGGCGACGGTGATCCTCGAGGAAGTAATCGCCCAGACGGAAGGCTCGATCCGATTGCAGGCGCTGTGTCGGCTCGCTCGCATCTTTCTGTTCACCGATCAGCTCACGCGTTCGGCCCAGGCGTTTGGCGTCGCGACTACGGAGGCAACCGATCCCGTGGTGCGAATCGAAGCCGAGGAAGGCCTCGCCTGGACGCTGCTCCTATTGCGCAAGGACATATCCGCCGCCGCCCGTCATGCACGGACCGCGGCCGCCCTTGCCGAGGAACACGGCCACCGGGCGGCCATCTCGGAGGCCCTGGGAGCAGCGGCTCTGGCCGAGTTCCTACTGGGGAAGTCACGAGAATCGGCCAGTGCGATGAAGCAAGCCCTCAGCCTCGGCGCGGCTACCGAAGCCCTGCCGCGGGTCTTGCGTCATCCGCGCCTTGCGTACGGCTTCGTCCTGACGATGTCAGACGAATTCGACGCGGCGCGATCCGTTTTTCGCAAGCTTCACGACCGTGCCGAAGAGCGCGGTGACGAGAGCGCCCTCACGCGCGTACTCCTGTGCCTGAGCAACGTCGAGTTTCTGACCGGCAACTGGCAACTGGCCGAGACACACCTGATCGCGGCCATGGATGCTGCAGGTCAGACGGGGCAGTACCCCGAACAGGGCAGCATGCTCTACGACGGTTCGGTACTCGATGCACACCTCGGCCGACTCGAGGCGGCCCGCCACAGGGCACAGCGGGGCCTAGAACGCGCTGACGACAGCGCCGCGGTCTCCCAGATGATCGCGCGCCGGACTCTGGGCGCGATCTCGCTCGTGACCGGCAAGTGGGAAGACGGGTGCCGGTACTTGGGCGAGCTCGTCGAGCACTTCGAGGCCGCCGGCGTCGTTGACCCCGGAGCTGCCCCCTTCTTCGACGACTACATCGAGGCCCTCCTCGCCCTGGGGCACCTGGAAGAGGCCGAAGCCGCGCTCCGCCGCCACCACGGCCGCGCCGAGGCCACGGGGCGTGTCTCCGCACTTGCAAGCTCACTGCGCGGTCGGGGCCTTCTCAACGCCGCGCAGGGCCGGCCGGAGGAGGCGGTCACCGCGTTCGAGGCATCGCTCCGCCTTTACAACCAGGTGACAAGGCCATTCGACCGTGCCCGCACGCTGTTGTGCATGGGCATGGTGCAGCGCCGCGCCAAACAGAAGAGCGCTGCACGCCGGCTGCTCGGGGAGGCTCGGGCCGTCTTTGGTTCACTCGGGGCGCAATCATGGCTGGACAAGTCGGAAACCGAGCTCGCCCATATCGGTGGTCGGGCCCCGGGGCCCGGCGCTCTCACTCCGAGTGAGACGAGGGTGGCGCACCTCGCCGCGCAGGGTCTTACCACCAAGGAAATAGCGGCGCAGCTGTTCGTCTCGACCAAGACCGTCGAGGGCCACCTCTCAAACGTCTACGCGAAGCTCGCCGTTAGATCCCGCACCGAACTCGCTCGCACCTTCGGCCGCGATCAAGCCGCCGAGGGATCCTAGGCATCAAAATCCAGGGATTCCCCCCGTTACTTCAACGGTCCGACTCCCTAGCTTGGGACCTGCACGGTAAACCTGAGTGAAGGGAGGCAACATGACGACACGAGTCTGGCGTGCGGTTGGGGCGCTGGCCATCGTCGTGGCCATTGCAGGGAGCGCGCTCGCTTCGAGCGACCACTCGTCGGGAGCGAAGAGGCTCAAGTTATTGGACGTCAGCGACAAGTTCGAGTTCGTCGACGTCGGGCGCCCGGCGGAAGGCGAAGGCGATTTGAGCCCCGGAGACATGTTGATCTTCGAGAACATCTTACGGAATCGCGCCGACACGAAAACGCTCGGTACCTTTGTCGCCATTTGCACGATGGCCGTGCCGCCCATGACGCATTGTCGCGGCACCCTGTGGCTGGAGGATGGCAAGATCGAGCTGTCCGCCGCGGTGAACCTCGCCGACGCGGAGACCATCCACTCGGCGGTCACCGGAGGAACGAGTAGCTACAGGCGGGCACGAGGCCACGCGATCTTCGGCGAGGAAGTCGCCGAAGGCGTCCGTGAGCTGACGGTGGTGTTGCTGCCATGACGCGCCTCCGGCCAAGAGTGCGGATGCGCCGGCTCGCAGCGATTGCCTCCGCTTGCGTGGTGGGGGTCGCGGGGGTTGCCCTGGCCACTCCCGGATCCGGGATCACGGATGTCGTGAACCTCGTCCAGGCGACCAATCCCCACCGCGTCAAGGCTAACGATGGGCCCGTCGAGTTGAAGCTGAAAGCTCCCACCGACGTACTGGTCCAAACTGCAACATTCCAGCCCGGCTCCACTTCCGGCTGGCATGGACACCCCGGCTTCGTCATCCTGGCGGTGAAGAGCGGGACGCTCACCCGCTACGACGAGCACTGTAGGGCACAGGGGTTCACAGCAGGTCAGGCGTTTGTTGAAGAAGGGCGGGATCACGCAGTCTTGGTGCGAAACGAAGGATTGGAGGCTGCAGTCGTGTACATCACGTACGTCGTGCCTCAAGGCGACTTGCCCATCCGCCGCATAGACATGCCCAATCCAGGCTGCACAGTCCAGTGACCTACCCGCGAGGAGGCGGATTTCCCGCCTCCTCGCGGTGCACCAGCAAGGGAGAGCCAATGGCAGTTGCCGCCCGCAAGTTCCTCGTCGAAGTGTACTTTCCGAAGAGCTGGATCGACAGGATGCCAGTGCAGGTCGATCGCCTCCGGTCGGCAACCGCAGACATGGAAGCCGAGGGCGTCTCCGTTCGTTACGTAGAGGCTCTGTTCGTTTCCGAAGATGAAACCTGCTTTTACGTCTTCGAAGCGGCCTCAGGGGAGGACGTTGCCGAAGCGGGCCGCCGGGCGGGTCTCGAGTTCCAGCGGATAGTACGCGCCGTATAACGAGGCAAATACTGCAACCGCCCCCTTCTAAGACATACGGGTAGTCGTCGGGTACAAGCTCACCTTCATTCTCGGCCCCCTTCGTATCACCAGCGCCTCAGCACCCCATCAAGATGGGCGCCGCGTCGGCACACCCCGCTTCACACGAGCCAGCGGTCGACCGCCCATCGGCTCAGCTCGTGCCGGTTGGACAACTGGAGCTTGCGAAGCACGGCAGACACGTGCGTCTCGACGGTCTTCACCGAGATGTAGAGCTGCCCTGCGATCTCTTTGTAGAGGTAGCCCCTGGCAAGCAACCTCAGGACTTCCCGCTCTCGCTGGGTCAGTTGGTCGAGCTCGGGGTCGCTAACCCGTTCCCCGCGGCTCGCGAACGCATCAAGTACAAAACCCGCAAGGCGGGGCGAAAAGACCGCGTCGCCGTCGAAGACACGTTGAACTGCAGCGGCAAGCTCGTCGGGACTTATCGACTTCGTCACGTAGCCCCGCGCCCCTTGACGAACGACTGCGATCACATCTTCGGGCGCGTCGGAAACCGACAATGCAAGAAAGCGCACCTCTGGATTGGTTTGCTGGACGGCCTCGATCACCACTTTGCCCCCGCCTCCGGGAAGATGGACGTCGAGCACGACGACGTCGGGGCGAAGGCTGCGGATTCCGGCGATTGCGTCGTCGACATCCTGAGCCGTGCCGACGATCTCGAACCTGGCCCTCAGCTCGGTCTCGACCCCGGACAGGAACAGCTGGTGATCATCGACGACGAAAACTCTTATCGAAGGGTTCACAGCTTTGCTCGCGGGATGTCCATGTGAACCTCCGTGCCGGCGCCGGCCTCACTTGCGATCACGACGCGCCCACCGTGGCGCTCGATACGCGCGCGCAGCGAATCGCTGATCCCGCGTCGATCGGACGGGACGGCGTCGGTGTCGAAGCCCACCCCGTCGTCGCGCACATACGCGGTCACGGTTTCCGTCTCGACCTCCGCGTAAACGGAAACCGCCGGCGCGCCTGAGTGCGCGCCGGCGTTGTTCATCGCCTCGGTCGCCGCTTGCACAAGCGCATAGAGGTCATCGTCCATCGGCGCGTCGCCGACAACAACGACCTCGAAGGGAATTCGGTATTGCTCCTCCATCCGCTCTGCCGCTGCCTCGAGCGCCGCGCGTAGAGACACGCCGTCCGCCGCAGTCGGCCTGCCGTAGAGCCACGCGCGCAGTTCGCGCTCCTGGCGCCGTGCCAGCGCAACGACGTCTCGATGCGAGCCCGTCCGCTGGATCATCGCCAGCGTCTGGAGTACCGAATCGTGGAGGTGAGCTGCCATCGCGGACCGCTCCTCAGATCGAATCCGCTCGCGCCTCTCGTCTGAAACCTGCTTGCTGAGGCGCAGGAGCCAGGGTCCGAGCGCCACCAACAGCCCGGCGACCGTCACCGTGATGGGCAGTGCAACGTTGGCAAGTGAGACCGCCGAGTACTGATTGAGAAGCGTGGCGCCGCCGGCGGCGACCAGCCCGCAGCCGATCAGAAGTCGTACGATCGCCGCGGGTCCTCCGATGGGGGTGGAGGTCGATCCGAGACCCGTCCACCGCAACCTGTCCTGCTCCCCGGAGCGTGCCCACACGAACATCGCTCCCAGCGCCGCGACCGCAAGCGGCCACAGGGTCGCATCGCCGGGCCACCAGCCCACCGCTCGCAGGATGAGGAGGAGCCCGGTGACGATGAACGCCACCGCCGCGATCTGACGGGTGCCGGCTCGTCTCTCGGTGGGCGCTTCCGTATGCTCCACGCTGACCACCCAGAGCGCAACATAGAGGAGCGCGCCGGCTCCCGACGCGAACCCAAGCACCACGAAGGCCAGTCGGACGAGGATCGGATCGAGCTTCAACTGGGCCGCAATGCCGGCCGCGACACCGCCCACGACGCGATCGCGGCGGGCGCGGGCGGGACGCCAGCGGCCCACCGCGACACCACGCTTGCGGGGACCCAGAGCCGTTTGCACCATCCAGTCGATGCTCTCATGGTGCCCAGGCCGTGGGTATGGGGACCCCCCGATCTCAGGGTTTTTCCAGGGTCGTCCCTGATAGATACGTGAGATGACATCGATCATCATCACCGTCGTGACCGAGCCCACGAACGAGACCGTTCCGCGCCGCATTGCCCGTCGCCGCCACCCACGTGCGATTGCCGGAGTTGCCGGCGGCATCGCCGACTACACGGGTGTAGATGTGGTCCTCGTCCGGATAGCGTTCATCGTCCTTGCCGCGCTCGGAGGCGCGGGGCTGGTGCTGTACCTGCTCGCCTGGATCGGGATCCCGGAAGAAGGCGAGTCGAGTTCGCTCGCGGGTAAGGCGGTTCTAGGTCGCTCCCGCTGGCTCGCAATCGTGTTGATCGCGATCGCCGTATTCATCCTGCTGCGACTGTTGGATCAATGGGGCTCGCCGTTCACGTGGGCCATCGCCCTCATCGCCGTCGGGGTCGTGCTTTTGCAAGAGGAACCGGCCCAACCGCGAGCCCGGGCCGCGCCGAAGGCCCCACCACAATCCGCGGGAACGACCGCGCCCGTGGAAACGGGTCGGGTGGTTCGGACGCGCAGAGCGCGCTCCCCCCTCGGAACGTACACAGTCGGGGCCACACTCCTCGCGGTTGCCCTCGGCGTCGCGCTGTCGAGCGCCGGAATCATCGACCTCGACCTCGGCCGGTACTTCGCGCTCGCGCTCCTCGCACTAGGCTCCGGGCTGATCGTCGGAGGGTGGTGGGGCCGGACGCGCATCGTCATCCTCTTGGGCCTGTTGATTGTGCCATTCATGCTCGTCGCAAGCGTCATCGATGTTCCCCTGCGTGGAATCGTCGGGTCCCAGTACATTGATCCGCGCCGGCAAATCAACGACAGCTACGAAGTGCTCGCCGGGAGCCTCACGCTTGACCTCTCGCGATACAGATTCGAGGAGACGCCCACCGAGGTACGGGTTTCGTTTGCAACCGGGGACATCAACGTGCACGTGCCTCCCGGAGTCGAGGTCCTCACGAGCGGATCGGTGAGCCTGGGCGCAGTCGACCTTTTCGGCGACATGGAGGAGGGGCGGGATCTCGACGTAGACGGCGTGCACGCGCGCCCGGGATTGACCGAGGGGATCCTTTACCTTGACGTCCGCGGCGGTATCGGGACGGTCACGACCAGCTGGTCGCACTGGGTCGAGCAGGAGAAACGCAGGCAGGCGCGCCGCGAGGAACGCGTGGAGAACGAGCAGGAGGAGGCAGATGAGCAACCCGCTCGACAACGCGACAAACGTCGATGAGCTCGAAGACGACACCCCTTCGGTTCACCGTCATGACCTCGACGTCGTGTCGGTCGCGTTCGGAGCGATATTCGCAGTCCTCGGATTCGTCTTCCTGATCGGCGACGTGGACGCAAGCAGCCTCAGCTCAACGTGGGGGTGGGTTGCTTTTCTGGGGGCCCTGGGCGTGGTGCTGGTGGCGTTGGGCGCTCGCTTGCAGCGCCGACCCTAACCAAGCGCGAGTGCGATCACGCCCGCCACGATCGCCGCGGCGGGAGACGGGCGATGCGGCGCGTGGGCTTCATGGAGCACGGAGGCCGGGCAACCCGCAGGAAGATCGCGCCGGCCGTGATCGTTGCGATAGGTATGGACACTCATAGCGCGCCCGCAGTGGAGGTCGAGGGCAGGCTTCGGGACGGAGCGCCGGTCGTGTTCAGGCCGGTTCGCCCCGACGACAAAGAGCGGTTGCGCCGAGGGCTCGAGCTGCTCTCCCCTCAGTCGCGCTACCGCCGGTTCTTCCGACAGATCGAGTCCTTCACCGAGGACGAGCTTCGCTACCTAACAGAGGTCGACTTCGAAGACCATTTTGCGTGGCTTGCAGTGCTCCCGGACGTGTCCGGCGAGCCCGGCATCGGCGTGGCGAGGTGGATCCGCCTGCGGGACGAACCGGCCGTGGCGGAGGCGGCGGTGACCGTCATCGACGCCTACCAGAACCGGGGAGCCGGCAGGATGCTGCTGCACCTCACCGCCAGATCGGCCATCGAGCGAGGCGTTCGCGCTTTTCGGGCGTGGGCGCTCGGCGAGAACCGCCCGATTCTGCATCTTCTCAGGGAATTGGGTGCGATCGAGGGCGGCTGGGAGTCGGGAGTTCTCGAGCTGACGGTGCCCCTTCCGTCAGACCCCGAAGGCCTCGACCGCACCCCCGCAGCGCAGATACTCAGGGCCACCGCCGCCGGGCGACTGACTGTGGGTGCGCGCGGCGAGAATCCCGCGAGCTGTTGCTTCGAGGCTTAAAGGGCCCGCTTTGCCGGTCGGCTAGGGCCGAATGATCACCGGTGTGCCCACGCGCAGCACGGGCTTCAGCTTCTCGAGCGCGTCGGCCGACACGCGCAGGCACCCCGCGCTGACCGAATTCCCGATGGAGCCGGGGTCGTTCGTTCCATGAATCGCAAGCTGATCGCCGCCGCGCCAGCCGGGCGGTAGGTGTGGCTGGATGCCCGAGATCCCGAATGCAAACGAGCCCAACGGGCTGCTGGGGTTGAACGGAACCCGATCGGTCACGAAATAGCGGCCGGGTGGTGTTGGTGACGCGGGCGCTCCCGTCGCCGCAGGAAACCGCATGATCGTTTTGCCCAACCGCGTCACAGAAACCATGTGCCGGGAGAGATCGGCCCGAACCGCATATGGGGTGCGGCTGAGTTTCAGGCCGGCGATCTTGATCCATCCCGACGCGCGGGTAGGGCTGTACGGCACGGTGACCATCCCGTAGCGCCCGTTGCCGCTCCGCCGGTGGATCCACGCGACGGTCGGGACGCCGTAGAAGGGGGACCCGGCCGGCACCTCCCCCACCACTCTTCCCGTTCCCGGCCGCGCCGTGATGGGAAGCGCACGTGGAACGGACGCGAGCAGAGCAGGGCGAGGGCGATGCTCAACAGGTAACGCGATTCGCTGTCGCTGCCGGCGTTCCAGGAGTGACCAGAGCGCCGGCCCTTGCTCATATTTGTGTGCGCGCTGGGTCTCAGCCGAGTTTCCCCGCGTATCGGGACTGATGGATTCGGTGGCCGGCTCGCTCCAGGCCCGGCCGGTCGCCGCCACAATGAAGGCCACGGCGGACGCCGCCAGCACCACTCGGAGCGGCCAGTATCGCCTGCTCACCTGGCTGGAATCGGCCAGGCCGAGCGCTCCTTAACCCCCCAGAAGGGCCAAGCTCATACCCGGATCGGGTCACCAAACTCCCTCCGCCGAGAGAAAACGCTCGAACGGCTCATGCAAAGCGATGAAAATGCCCGCGGGTTGCCCTCTCGCGTTCGATCGAACCCACGGAACGACCCCAGCGAGAGGGGTCGCCCGGGCACTTAGCGACGCGCGGCCCAGCTAAACGATGTCTTAACCACGACCTTACCGATGCCTACCGCCGCTTGGGTATGTGCTGTGACCGGCTTACCTAGCGTGGTGCTTTGCATTCCAGCATGAACATTGGAGAGCATCGATGGGAACTTGGGCTGAACCGATCGGCCACATCGTCCGTAATCACAATAAGGCGCTAGACAAAAACGAAGGGGAGCCCACAGCTTGCCCTCAACAGGCTGTGGCGCTGGGAGCCGGACCCCTCTGGGGCGGGGAAAGGTCGGCAGCACGCGTCCGCGCGGGGCACCGAAAGGCCCGCGTGCGAGACGCGTTGGGACATTGCCACATGCTGCCGGCTGCTGGGCCCCGACGCAAAGCTCGCCATCTACTCCGCGCGTGCGCGCGCGGGCGTGAGGGGTCAAGGAGGCGACACAGTGACGACGGTCGACACTTCCACCACTGAAACGACCCGCCTCGTCTCCCGCATCATTGATCGGCGCGCCACGATTGCGGTCGTCGGCCAAGGCTACGTGGGGCTGTCGCTGACTTGCGCGGCCGCACTCGAGGGCTTCTCACTCATCGGGATAGATATCGACGAATCTCGCCTAGCGGATCTGAGCGCCGGAATCCTAAGTGTGCCGGGGGTCAACGAGCGTTCATTCTCGGCGGCCGTCGCCGCGGGTCGCGTTCGTTTCACATCTGATCCTCGGTACATCCATCAATCCGATGTTGTCGTCGTCTGCGTCCCAACGCCCCTGAGGGATCACATCCCGGATCTTTCGTTCGTCAAGGCAGCATGTGACGCGATTGCCCCACATCTCGCGCCGGGAACTCTCGTGGTACTGGAATCCACAACCTATCCGGGGACGACCGAGGATCTCGTTCGTCCTGCGCTCGAGTCATCCGGATTGATCGCTGGAAGGGACTTCTTGCTTGCGTACTGCCCCGAACGCATCGACCCTGGAAACAACGAGTTTGAATCCTCACAGATCCCCCGCGTCGTCGGAGGTATTGACGAATCATCCACCGCAGCGGCCTCACTCTTCTACGAGCAGTTTGTCGACAAGGTGGTCATGGTCTCGTCGTGTAGAACAGCAGAGATCACAAAGCTCCTCGAAAACACGTTTCGTCACGTGAACATCGCGCTTGTCAACGAGATGACGATGCTGTGCGGAGAAACCGGAATCGACGTCTGGGAGGTCATCGAGGCTGCCGCAAGCAAACCCTTCGGGTTCATGCCCTTCTACCCGGGCCCGGGGGTCGGCGGCCATTGCATCCCGCTCGACCCAACCTACCTAGCGTGGCAGATGCGTCGTGATGTCGGGCACCAGTTCCGCGTCCTCGAACAGTCTCAGGACATCAACGCCCAAATGCCCAGTTACGTCGGCGCACGGATCGGCGATGCCCTGAACGAGTCTGGAAAGGCACTCAACGGCACAAGCATCCTGCTGCTGGGACTCACCTACAAGCCGGACGTGGGTGACGTTCGCGAATCGCCGTCCATCAAGGTGATGGACTGGCTTTCTCGGAGAGGAGCACTGATCTCATATCACGACCCATACATCGCCAGCATGTCGTTGGGCGCCCAACGCATCGATCGAACAGAGTTGAGTTCTCTTGCTCTCCGACGGGCGGAATGTGTCGCGCTTCTCACTCCTCATAGCAGTTACGACCTCTCCTGGATCGCCTCTAATGCCGGGCTGGTATTCGATGCCCGCAATGCCTACGGCAAGAACCGGCACCCGAACGTAATCCGGCTGTGATCACCATGGGAAGCATTCACACTTCTTGCGAGCAGTCACTCACAAAGGAGTCGCCTCCCGTCATCGATACAGTTGGAGTCGTCGGGCTCGGCATGGTCGGAGGGACCATCGCACGAGCCTTTTCCGAAGCCAGAGTCACCGTCCACGGCTACGACCGCTACCTCAACATCGGCTCACCCCAACAGCTCGATATCTGCCGCGTCGTCTTCCTGTGCGTCCCCACGCCCGGCCTGCCCGATCGCGGCTACGACCTCACCGAAATCTGGTCCGCGGCACAGGAGATCGAGCCGCATCTTCAGCCGGGCAGCGTTGTGGTCGTCAAGTCCACGGTGTCGCCGGGCACCAACGACCGGCTCGCGGCTGCTTTTCCACGTGTTGAGTTCGCGAGCCTCCCGGAGTTCCTCGTGGAGGCCCGGCCTATCGAGACTTTCACCAACCCGGATCGAATCATCATTGGAGCCCGCTCCGGTGATGTTGCAACACAACTCCGCGAACTTCTAGGCAAGGTCGCGCCCGAAGCGCCTGTGCTCATCGTGCGACCCATCGAGGCGGAGTTGACAAAGCTGTGCTCAAACGCATTGCTCGCAGCAAAGGTATCGATGGCGAATCAGCTTTCGGAAGTTTGCGACCGATTCGAGGTGTCGTGGCCACGCATCAAGTCCGTCGTCGGACTCGATCGCAGGATTGGAACGGAACACCTGACGGTGACGGAAGAACGAGGGTTTGGCGGGTCGTGCTTGCCCAAGGATCTTGACGGTCTGATCGCGGCCGCACGGTCGGTTGGATGCGCGCCGCAACTACTCGAGGCCATCGCGGACTACAACTGTCGCATCCGTTCCCGCGCGGAGGCCGCCGAGACGGCCCGCAACGGATCGGGTCCGCAGTTGCACGACGGCGCTCAGAGTTCGACGAGGGCCTCCGTATGACGCCTACTCGAAAGGTGTTTGCCCCGTATGTCAAGCGACACGGTCGGTCTCTCGCCGGAGCTGCGGTGTGCACAGTTCTGCTCACTGCCGCGAGCCTTGCTTCTCCCTGGCCTCTCAAGCTGATCATCGACGAGCTCCTTGCGAACCGCTCGAGCCCTTTTTCGTTGCGAGGAGACGATCTGTTGCTGGTGGCCCTCGTCGCTGGGTTGATCCTCCTAATCGCCGGGGTAAGCGCCACTGCCGACTACTACTCCGAGGTCTGGTTGAAAAGATCCGGTGAGCAGATAGTTCACGACCTTCGGGTAGCCCTCTACGACCACCTACAACGACTGTCTTTGGCCTTTCACGACGGCCAGAAGAAGGGGAACCTCGTCACTCACGTTACCGGCGATGTCAATTCCATCGGCCAACTGTTTTCCGAATCCCTCGGTCAGACTGTCTCTGCCGTTCTGCTACTCGTGGGTATGGCGATCGTCAGCGTGATTGTGGATCCGATCCTGGCGTTCGCCACTCTCGGCGTCACTCCCTTTCTGTTCGTCGTGACTTCCCGTTACAAGGGGCGACTCTCGGACCTTGCGCGTCGCCAGCGGACGGAGGAAGGGGAGATTGCGTCCCTGGCAAACGAGACGCTGTCGGCGATGCAGGTAGTTAAGGCTTTCGGGTCCGAGCGTTTCGAGCACGACCGAGTCGAACGGCGTAGCAAATCGCGCCTGGCGCTCGGGGTTCTGCTGTCCCGCACCGAGGCACGCTTTAGCGGTCTCGTGGACGTGCTCGGGGCGTCCGCGACGGCCCTCGTTGTGATCGTCGGTGTCTTCCGCGTGGCTGCGGGAGAACTGAGCCCCGGCGATCTTATTGTCTTCTGTTCGTACGCATCTAAGACCTACAAACCGCTCCGGGACATCGCTCGCCAGCTCGGCAAGGTGTCGCGGAGCATGGTTCGCGCGGAACGTGTCGCCGAGATCCTGGCCACGGATAACCAACTCGAAGATCGTCCTGGCGCCTTCAAGGGCGGGCGCGCCGCCGGAGAGGTGGAGCTGCGAGGCGTCACGTTCGCATACGCGACCGGCCGTCGCGCCGTCAATGACATCTCCCTGCGAATCCCGGCCGGCTCGCACATCGCGATCGTCGGATCGTCGGGCGCTGGCAAATCGACCCTCGGCGCACTCGTGGCACGCTTCTACGATCCCACTTCGGGGGCGGTCTTGATCGACGGTCGCGACGCGCGTGACTGCTCCCTGTCCTGGCTCCGCGGACAGGTCGGCTTCCTGTTGCAGGACACCGTCTTGTTCAGTGGGACGGTGGCGGCGAACATCGCATACGCATCCGACGCCCCGCTGTCGGACGTGGTCATCGCGGCCCGGGACGCGCATGCGCACTACTTCATCGCCGAGCTCCCCGCAGGGTATGAAACGGAACTCGGCCCCCGCGGCGTAGGGCTCTCGGGAGGTCAGCGCCAGCGTCTCGGGATCGCACGGGTGCTCTTGCGTGACCCTTCCATCCTCGTGCTCGACGAGCCCACGACAGGGCTCGATTCGACAAGCGAGAAACAGGTCATTGAGGGCCTGTACGAACTGATGCGCGGCCGAACGACCATCGTCATCAGCCATTCGATCGCGCTCGCCCGTATGGCCGACAGGGTGCTCGTCCTCGAAGACGGACAGGTCGTCGAGGACGGTCCGCCGGAGGACCTGTTGCGCAACGGTGGATTCTTTGAGCGCCTAGCTCGCACGCAGGAGAGGCCTCCCGGCCGGGCCCGGCCGACACCGGTGCCACGCGATCCCGCCCTCCCCGAGCTCGGTCGCTTGCTGAACACGGAACAAATGAGGACGGCACTGCAGCGTTCGCTGAAGCCCGACTTACGCGACGCGCGCATGGAGAATCTGCGGATAGCGCGAGTCAGATACCAGCCTCGAGACAAAGTTACGGTCCATTACCGGACGACGATCAGCGGCCAGGATCATCACGCGGTCGCGACGGTTATCGCCAACCAGGATCTCGCGGCAAAAGTGCACCGGCCACGATACGCGGAGCTGTCAGCCACCGTCGATGCGCGCTCTCCGGCCGCACTCCCTGTCGTTCACGACGACGAGCTCAATGCCATCGTCACATGGCTTCCATTCGACGTGAAGCTGCCGGGCGTAGCGGCCCCCGCCCCCGAGTTGACCCAACGGCTCTCGCGAGCCGGGACCTTCGTTTCGAAAGGCGCACCCGGTCCGACCATCCTCGGCTACAAACCCGAGTCCCGAGCGGTCATGCGGTGGGGCGGCCACATCCTCAAGGCCTACGGGAAGGACAGACAATTCGCTGCCGCGCTCACCGGGCTGATCGCTTCTGATGGCGCCGCCTCGATTCCCTCGGCATCGTTCGTCGCAGCGCTCGAGGACCTGAGGCTCACCGTGCAGACGGCGCTGAAGGGGACGACCCCCCGAGCGGCTGCCCATGCCGCCCGCGAGGCGGGCGCTCTAGTGCGACTCCTGCAGGGCCGACGGTTCGTCGGCCTGGGCTTCGCCCCACCGGAGCATCAGTTACGGGAAGCGGGGCGCCACGCGCTACTTGCCGGTGCTGTCGTACCGGACCTGACTCTCCGTCTGGAGGCATTGGTCGAACGATTGAAGGCATCGATCCCGGCGGAAGGCGCTCTGGTGCCCGCGCACGGCGATTTCCATGTCGATCAGCTGCTCGTGGACGATGAACGGATCGCCGTCATCGATTTCGACGGTATGTGCAGCGCGCCGGCGGCCCTCGATATTGCCACCTACGCCGCCGATGTGGTGCGGGGGAGGAACTCAGACCTCGAGGCAGTCACGGCAGTGCTGGAGCTCTTACTGGAGGGTTACGGGAGCCCGCCCGCCGATCTCGAGTGGCATCTTTCGGTCGCAATCCTCGCCCGTGCCACACACCCCTTTCGGGCGCAAACCGCGGACTGGCCCCAGCGCGTCGACGCGATGGTGGGCGCGGCCGAGATGGCACTGAACCATGAGTAATGACGTCGGCTCCGGATCGAACGGATGTATGGCCTACGTGCTCAAAGCCTTCCCTGCGCTTTCGGAGACATTCATCTCAAGCGAAGTGCGTCGCGTGGAACAAGCGGGCATCCCCTTGCGAATCTTCGTCGTCAAGCCGCGTGATGAGCGCGAACACCATCCGGTTATCGACCGGATCGCCGCACAGCCCATGTACCTGCCGCCGACGCGCAGACTCTCGGAAACCTCACGGCTCTGGTGGCTGATCACCAATACTCCCCGGTTCGTCCCCGGCTATATCCGCTCTCTCCAGCGCCGGCCCCAAGGCGTGGTCCGAGCCACCGGGTTTGCCGCCAAGGAGTCAATCCGCGCGCGCCGGTCATTCTGGTCGTGGCCGAAGGTCAGCTACATAAGGGATCTTCTACTTGCGGTGGCCCTAGCAGATCGGTTGCTGCATGCTTCGGGCGTTCGGCACCTCCATGCGCACTTCGCGCACGACTCAACCACGATCGCCTGGCTCGCTTCCATGATCACGGGGCTCCCGTTCTCTTTTACGGCGCACGCCAAGGACATCTACTTGGAGCAGTTGAATCCGCGCGGCCTCTTGCCCCGCAAGTTAGGCGCCGCATCTTTCGTCGTCACCTGCACAGAGGCGAACCGGCAGCACTTGAAGCAGATCGCAAACGGAACTCCTGTCTATCGCGTTTACCACGGGTTGAACGACGATTTCTCGAGGTTCTCACAGCGCGCATCTCCCCGCCGGCCCGAAGGCAAGAATCTAAGGCTTCTCGCGGTGGGCCGGCTGGTCGCGAAGAAGGGATTCGACATCTTCGTAGAAGCGTGCGGAGTCCTCCATCGCCGCGGGATCGCGTTCCAGGCGGTCATCATCGGCGAGGACGACGACGTTGGCGACAACGTCCGTGTCGGGGAAGACCTTCGCCGGCGAATCGAACGATTGGGGCTCCAGGAGCGTGTCGTGCTGCTCGGTCAGATGGGCCAGGCCGAGCTTTACGACCACTACCGCGAAGCAAGCGTCCTGTGCCTTCCCTGCAGGGTTCTCGATAACGGAGACCGCGACGGCATCCCCAACGTCCTGTTAGAGGCGATGTCCTGCGGCGTTCCCGTAATCAGCACGCCCGTTTCGGGAATCCCCGAGTTGATCGACGACGGGGCGAACGGGTTGCTGGTCCCCCAGGACGATCCGGAAGCTCTTGCGGCCGCGGTGCTTCGACTACACCGGAACCGCGATCTGGCCGAAAGACTTAGCTCGGCCGGACAAGCAACGGTACGCGAACGCTTCGACGGGGACATTCTGGCGCGCCGGCTCACGACGTTGTTCGAGGGGGCGATTGCGTGACGGCACACGCCTCTTCGGTCTCAGCCGAGGCTCGAGCTCAGATCCTCCCCCGTCCGGTTTTTTGCATCACCCGGGATGTGCACAACGATCGATCCCTCGCGGATCACGTCTGTGCCGGCCGCTTCACCCATGCAGGGCTCACCCTTGATCTCGGAATCGATCCGGACTGGCTCGGTGCAGAGCTGCCGGCGGACGAGGAATGGCGCATCGAGTGGAACAAGTTCTATTACGGCCTCGATCTCGCGAATGCCTTCCGCGCTCACGGCCACCCCCGATTCCTGCGTACATGGGAGAGCCTCGTTCACTCCTGGATCAAGAAGGTCCCCGTGGGATCCGACTCGAGCGACGTTGCCGCGCGAAGGATGCAGAACTGGACCTATGCGTGGAGCCTGTTCGCCTCCTCGCGTTCGTTTTCAGGACTGAAAGAAGGGATGGACGCCGAGATCCTCTCCAACCTCTCGCAACATGCCCTCTACGTTCGACAGCGGCTGACTCCCGACGTCTTCCGGAACCACCGCACACTCGAGCTCTATGCGCTCTTCGTGGTCGCCCTTGCGTTCCCCCAGATCGATCCATCCTCGGAGCTCCTTCGCTTATCGATCACGGAGTTGCACAGGACGCTCTTGGAGGGTTTCCGACCGGACGGTGTACACCGAGAGAACTCGACCCACTACCACCTTGTCGTTCTCAGATCGCTCCTCGGCGCACGGGAGAACGCCAGGCGTTTCGCATTGGAGCTTCCCGACGGTTTCGACGGCCTCCTTGAACGAGCTTGTGAGTTCGCTTTGCATTGCCACCGGCCCGACGGCGTGATCTGCGCGCTATCCGATGCCGACGCCGTCTCCTACCGGGAGGTCTTGGAGCTTGCCGGGGTATTACTCGACCGCCCCGACTTCACCTACGCCGCAACCGAGGGAGCGCGCGGGACACCATCGAGCCGCCGTTACGTGAGCTTTCCGTCCGCCGGCTATTTCTTCCAGCGGAGCGGGTGGGGGGCGGGGCGGGACTCGTACTCGGACGAGCGTTTCCTTGCCTTCGACTGTGGGCCGATCGGCGAGGGAGGACACGGCCACTACGACCTGCTGAATGTCGAGATGTATGGCCACGGCCGCCCGCTGATCGTGGACCCGGGCCGCTTCACGTATTCGGAAGAGGGGTCGAATCTGCGGCACTGGTTCAAGGGGACGGCAGCACACAACACCGTCTGTGTGGACGACATGGATCAGACCCCGTATCGGAGAGGCAGTTCAGGCAAACAGGTTGCGATCGGACGTCCTGCCCAGCGCAAGAGCGCCTCTGGCCTCGATGTGCTCGAGGGTCGGGCTGTAAGTCCGCTCTACGACGCCGTTCACACGAGGCGCATCTTCTTCGTCGGCGATGACTACTGGATCGTGGAAGATCAACTGGAGGCCGAGCTAACGCATCGATACGACCTTCGCTGGCACCTTTCGCCCGAGGCCTGGCCGTCGACGGAGGTACGAACGACCGAGGGCGGCCCCGTCGTCCTCGCGCCCGGACTGGCACTTGCCTTCGCCCCATGCGATGACCTTCATCTCGAGCCGGGGTGGGTCTCGCCGAGATACGGCGTCAAGGAACCGGCTCCTGTTGTGAAGCTCTCTGCGCGCGGAAGCGACGTGAGGTTTCTCACGGTTGTGACCCCCCTTCGTCGGAACCAGCCCGCCCCTCGCATACGCGTGAGGCTCGGCGACGACAACTCGTCGGGGCCGACCTTCGTTCATCTCGAAGGCATCGGCGACGCGGGACAAGGTCGGGATGCAGTGGCGTGGAGCAGGCAACCGAGCTGCATGCGCCTTGGATCTCTTGAATGCACGGCGAAGCTGGCGTGGCTGCGGGAATCACCTGCCGGGCGCGCTGTGACGTTTCGGGGTTACGGAGTCATCGAGCTAGCCCCGGCCCATAACGGACTGGTAAACGAGTACGCCGACTCAGACGGCTGGGTAGCCTGGGACCTGGAACCGCCGCTCCCCACAGGACGGGGAGCAGAGCTGTGAGTGTTCGCCCCTCAAACGCCTTGCGGCCGGACCCTATAGTCCCGCAGCGCGACATCCTGATGGACACCAGAACCGTTGCAGACCGTCTAGCGGGAGGGCTCGGCGAGAACGGTCCCGTCACAATCGAGTCGTGCCGTCGTGCCTTCGTCGGCTACAGGGTCGGCCGGCGCTTGCGCGTGGTCTACCGGATCCGGATCGACGGAAGAGACCATCATGTCGCCGCGAGCACCTTTCGCAGCAGAAAACGTAGCGAGCGCGCCTTTCGCAAAGCGCTGGAGCGCGGGCATCACTCCGGTCCGCTCGGGACGGCCCTCCACGATCCAGAACTGAACACGGTCTTTTGGACGTTTCCAAACGATCGCAGGATCGAAAATCTGGCCGCGGTCGCAGACGCCTCACCCGAGCTGACTCGGAACCTCACCGCGCGCTGGATGAAGAGTCGTCTGGTCGACTACTACCCCGAGGTCTCCGCGGTCGTGCGTTGCCTCGACGGCGGCAACCGGATCGTTGCCTACGCCAAGGTCCATGCGGGACGGGAGGGGGAACGAACGCATCGGGCTCAACGGGCATTTGTCCGCGCCGCGCGCGCCTCGAGCCTCCAACTGGCGCGTCCACTTGGATATTCGAGACAGCACCAGACGCTCGTTGTGGAGCCGATCGCCGGGCGGGCTATCGGCTCACTCCACGGTCAAACTCTCATCGACGGGCTGCACGCCTACGGCGCAGCGCTCGCCACTCTTCACTCCCTGCCCTTGGTCGACCTGCCTCCGGCGATCCGACGCCCGCTCGATCGATTGCAGCGCAAGGCGGACGGGATCCGCCTGGTGCGACCGGACATTGACACGGTGGGGAGCCAACTCATTCGGGACCTCAGCTCCCGCTACGAGGAGTCCGCGGGCGCTCCCGTGCTCGTGCACGGAGACACCAACGTGAACAATGCCATTCTTCGAGACGGGCGAGTCACGTTCATAGACTTCGACCGAGCCTCGGTCGGATCCGCCGGGGCGGATGTCGGGAACTTCCTCGGGCTGCTGAGATATTTCCGATTGCTCGGCCTCTTATCGCCTAGCGCAGAACGCACGAACGCGGACGTCTTCATGCGCGGATATTCGTCGATCCGCGCACTTCCCGATTCCGCCACCTTGCGTGTTCACATCTCGGCGGCCCTCGCCGAGCGAGCGTTTGGAGCGGTGAACAGGCTCCGTGCCAGGGCGTTGCCCCGTGTCCCCGCGCTGCTCAAAGAGGCGAACTCGCTTCTCGCGATGAACGGACGGGCTCTATGACGCGGCCCCGTCTGCTCTTCTATTGTCAGCACTCACTCGGTCTTGGCCATCTGTCCAGGTCGTTGGCCCTCTGCAGCTCGCTGTCGGAAAGGTTCAAGGTAGTCCTTTTGTGCGGTGGAAAGCTGCCTAAGGCGATCAAGCCTCCGGACGGCGTTGAGCTGGTGATGTTGCCGCCTCTGGGAGCCACCATCGAGGGACGCATCATCAGCCACGACGCCCGCCGAAGTCTCGATCGCGCTCGAGAGCTGCGTCGCGAACTCATCCTGAGGACGTTCCGCTCGGCGCAACCCGAGGCGCTCATGATCGAGTTCTTCCCATTCGGGAAGAAGAGGTTCAAGGCCGAGCTCCTGCCTCTGCTCGAGGAAGCAAAAGACCTGGGAGCGAAAGCACCTCTCGTAGTCTGCAGCATTCGGGACATCCTGGTGAGTCGAGGCCCCGAACAGCAGGATCACGACGACCACGCCAGCGACCTCGCCAATCGCTACTTCGACGCAGTTTTGATCCACTCGGATCCCGGCTTCGCTCGTTTGGAGGAGTCGTTCCGCCCGCGACTCCCGCTTCGAACTCCCATCTACTACACGGGCTTCGTGGTTCCGAATGGCTCGTCAAGCAACGGATCACCGCAGCGCGGCCAAAAGATCGTGGTGTCCGCAGGTGGCGGGATCGTCGGCGCACAACTCCTCCGGGCTGCGATTCGCGCGCGCCGGCTTCTCGCCGAAGACGTCGAGATGAAGGTCGTCGCGGGGCCGTTCCTGCCAGAGGTCACGTGGCGATCCCTGCGGGCAGAAGCGGCCGGCACGAACGGTCTGACGCTGCAGAGATCGGTCAAGAGCCTGTCAGCCGAGCTTCGCACCGCCTCTGCTTCGGTCAGCCAGTGTGGGTACAATACTGCGCTGGACATCCTTCGTGCGCGCGTCCCCGCCCTGGTCGTCCCCTTCTCCGACTCGGGCGAAGACGAGCAAACGAAGCGCGCCGGGCGGTTGCAGGCGGCCGGAGCAGTCCGCGTCCTCGATCCCCACGACCTGGAACCACTCGCCCTCGCGAAGGAGATCCGTGCGCTCCTCAGCTTCCGGCCGCGCCCGGTGCCCGTTGACTTGAACGGGGGCCCGAGGACCGCCCGCATTCTGGATGTTCTTCATTCCGGGCGCTTTGGCATCCTGATGGATTGGAGGTAGGTGCATCGAAACCTGGCTCGATCCCGTTCGCAACGCCTTGGATGCCGCCGGCGGCACGGTCGATTTCTTCTTTCGAGACGATGACGTCGGCTGGGACGACGACCGTTTATCGCCGCTACTAGATATCTTCGCGGAACTCCGGCTATCGGTTGATCTCGCGGTGATCCCGCAAGCCGTCGACGATACTCTGGCGCGACGACTGACCGCGCGAGCGGAATCGGGTTGTGTGAGGGTCCATCAGCACGGCTTTGCCCACGTCAACCACGAGCCTCTCGGACGAAAGTACGAGTTCGGCCCGTCGCGAGCGACACTGCTTCAGCGGCGCGACATCGACGAGGGTCGTTCTCGCCTGGAAGGTCATTTCGGCCCGCTGATCGAACCGATATTTACGCCGCCGTGGAATCGCTGTACACAGGCGACAGGACGTTGTCTGATCGACCTTGGATTCGAGGTGTTGTCCCGGGAGGCGCGCGCACCGACGCTCGGTCTCCCCGGCCTCGTCGAGCTCCCCATCCGAATCGATTGGTTCGCCCACCACAGGCAAGTACGACTAGCTCCCAGCGAATTGGGCGAGCTGATGGCGGCCGCGATCAGGACTTCCGGACCGATTGGGATCATGTTCCATCATGCGGCGATGGATCGCGACGACCGCCGCGCCGCCGCGGAGCTCTTGGCCCTGATCGCAGATCACCATCGGGCGCGTGTGCATCCGATGCTGACGCTCGCCCGGGATCGGCACGCCGCTCCCGGCGTGGTCTGAACGGGCCCGCCGATGATCCCACTACCACCTCCGGATCGAGTGCTGCCCGGGGTGCGCGTCGCCCTTCGCGGCGACACGATAGCGGAGCTGTTCGATCGGTCCCTTACCGCATCGAGCGTTCGGTCGTGCGCCCCCTACTACGTCAAGTACAAGCCTGAAAGGTACTGCCGCGTGCAGTACGAACTCGAAATCATCGATTGGGATCGCGGAACAACCGTGCGCACAACGGCTCACGCTGCCCTGTGCCCACAAGCACGTGCGCAGAAGCTCGCGAGCCGACTTCGAGTGACACCGTCCACTCCAGGCATTGCCTACATCCCGGAGCTATCTGCGATCGCGCAGTTATGGCCGGGCGATCTCGGCCTTCCCGGGTTGGCGGAGGCCTCTACGTCCGAGAGCATGCTCTCTCGGTTCTCCCAAGCATTGCCGGCGCGAGTGGGAACGCATCTCGGGCGTTGCGAGATCGAAGTCGTTCGTTACAAGGCCGGGAAACGAGCGGTCTTGAAGTACCGGGTGGATGGCACACACGCCGGTTACGTCTTCGGGAAACTCAGAAAGGACGGCGGCCGCTCGCTGCTCCGGGTCGCGGACGCGCTGAGCCGAGCGCACATCCCTACGCCGGAACCTTTGACTTGGTTTCCCGACCTGGGGATGATGGTGCAGGCCGAGGGGGCCGGCGTCCGCCTCAGTGATCTTCGCGGCGCCGCCGCTTACGAACGATGGATGCCGCCGGTGGCGGAGGCGGTCGCTCAGCTCCACGACACCGCCATCGAATCCCTCCCTCGTTACTCCCTGAAGGCACAAGTCGAGGAACTGATGGACGCGGCGATAACGGTCGGCTACCTCGTCCCGCCTCTCGCGTCACAAGCGGCCACGCTGGCGCGCCGCCTCGCTCCGATGCTTGCCGCGATCGACGGCAGGGCCTCGACCGTCCACGGCAGCTTCCATGACGACCAGGTGCTGGTCGACGAGAGTGGGGTGACATTCGTGGACATGGACCAGGCGATGCAGGCAGATCCCCTCGTCGATGTGGGGCATTTTCTCTCCTATCTCTCTGCCGAGTGCGCCCTCGAAGCCCGCTCGAGGTTCCTCACGGCTTACGAGGCCGCCTGCGGCCAAAGAAGAGACGATCACCTGGTCTTCGAAGCCGCGTGCTTGCTGAGGTGGGCGACGCTCCCCTTCCGAGAGCTTCGCCCCGACTGGCCACGAGCCGTCGAGCGCCGCGTTCAATGCGCGGCCGAACGTTTGAAGACCTATCAAGGCATCCGCCCGGCGCGGTCGTCGGGAACCATCCCCTGAACCTTCGCCGCGGAGAGCGGGGAGGAAGCGTGCGGCGCCGGGCTCCCCCCGCCCGACGCCGCACTAGATCATCCGGCTACGGTCGCTGCATCTTGAACGTGTAGCTACCGCTACCGCTGTAGGAGTACACCTCCCACAGGTAGTAGCCGGCGGTTCCGTTGTAGTTGATGTTCTCCGTCGACGATGGGCTTTCGCCGGCCGCAACAACAGACCACGAGTACCCGTTCCACTTGTACAGATAGAGGTCGAAGTCGGCATTCCCCGGGCCCTCCAAGCAGCCTCGGTGAGTGCCGGACACGCTCGAGTAGTAGTACGTCCCGTTCGGGTGGTAGTCGTAGTCGCCCCTTCCCGAAAGGGAGCCGCTGTAAGACTCGGGCAACGAGCAGCCCGACGGTGGTGGGGGCGGCGGAGCCCCGAACAGCGAGTAGAGAAGCCGGTTGGGCGATCCGCTGCCGGCGTTCGACACCACTCCGGTCGTCGCTGAGTTGACGATCGCGTTGCGCACCGTCGATGGGCTCGCACTCGGACTCCCCTGCAGGTACAGCGCTGCTACACCGGCCGTGTGGGGCGAGGCCATGGACGTTCCGCTGATCGTGTTCGTCGCGGTGTTGCTCGTGTGCCACGCCGACGTGATGCTCGATCCTGGAGCAAAGATGTCGAGACACGAACCGTAGTTCGAGAACGACGACCGGGAATCCGACGAAGTCGTTGCCCCCACCGTGATCGCGGCCGCGACGCGCGCCGGCGAATAGTTGCACGCGTTCGCGTTGCTGTTCCCGGCCGCAACCGCGTACGAGACACCGTCGTTGATCGAGTTGTTCACCGCGTTGTCGAGCGATGTGCTGGCCCCGCCACCAAGGCTCATGTTCGCCACGGCCGGCTGGCCGGCGGCGTGGTTACCCGTTACCCAGTCGACTCCTGCGATGACCCCGGACGTCGAGCCGGACCCCTGGCAGTTGAGCACGCGTACGGCGACCAGCTGCACGCTCTTTGCAACCCCGTAAGTGGTGCTGCCGACGGTGCCGGCCACATGCGTGCCGTGCCCGTTGCAGTCCTCGGCGGATCCCCCGTCGATTACGTCGTAGCCGCTTACCGCACGTCCACCGAACTGCGTGTGAGTGAAGCGGATTCCGGTGTCGATGATGTATGCCTTTACCCCCGCTCCGGTCGCGTTGTACGTGTAGCTGTTGTTGAGGGGCAGGTTCCTCTGATCGATGCGGTCGAGACCCCAGGTCGCAGGCGTCTGAACCGCCGAAGCCGACACCCTGAGATCGGCCTCCACATAACTCACGTTGCGATTGGCGCGCAGTCTGTTGAGGGCAGACTGCGACAGCGTTGCAGCAAAGCCCTGCAGCGCATGATCGTAGCGCTGATGGACCGTCGCCCCGTGTGAACGTGCGCTGGATTGGGCCGAACGCACGGTCGCCCGCGACGCATCCTTTTCGAAGACGACGATGTAGCGGCCCGTGATCGCGGCCGGATGGCTCCTCCCCATAAGGGGTGCCCGGACATCTCGTTGTGGCCGCTCTCCGGCCGGGCCCTGCGCTCGCCCTTCGCCGGCTGCCGCTACGGGCGCAAGTCCTACAAGGACTGCGATCGCTGCGCCGGCAACACTTCGCCATCGAAGCGTGTTTCTCAGCACGCGTGCCTCCCTTCTCGACTTCCAAAACGGACGCGCGGGAGACAAAGCGTCGTGAACGCCCGGCTGGCGATGGCTGGTGTCCCCTCCGTCTCCAGTTCCCCCGTCGGGCGGGATTGTACTGGTACGGATGAAAGCAGGGCAAGATGGAATTCTTTCCCTTTTGTCACTCGGTGGCAGCCGGCGTGCCCTCCGGAGCGCCGTCCGTCGGTACGAGCCAGAGGCTGGCGTGCGCGGGCTGCAGGGTCGCGCCGACCACCCCGATCAGATCGTCCGTAAGCTCGTCCAGGTCGGTCTTCGTTCTGAGACGTGCTCCGAATGAGTCGATGGTTCTGGCTGCGTCGTACTTGCGCCGGTAGAACCTACGATCGACCATGCCCTGGATTCGCGTCAGGGCGGGCCGGAACGCGGCGGCCGCCAACAGAGTTGCCACCGCGACCGACAGCTGGTTCGATGGTCCGACCGCGATCATCCCGATGACCAGCACCGAAATCGCATACACGGCAACGACCGTGCCGGATACGAGCGCATAGACGATGGTGCGGTTGATGATGCGATCGATCTCGAAGAGCCGGTATCGGAGGATGGCGATCCCTGCAGCCACGGGAAGTGCGAGCGAGCCCACCGACGTGAGCGCAACCCCCGCGCGCTCCCACAGCGCGCCAACGAAGAGACCGAGAACCCCGATACTGGCGGCCAGCGCAAACCACTTGAGCTGAAGGCGAGTGAGTGGGTCCCCACTCCTGAACCTGAGGACAATCGAGGCCAGGGCTCCCAGCACGAGGGCGAGCACGATCAAGAACGCGGACGCCATGAGGACGTTGGCGAGGCCGGCGCCCGGCACCTCGGGCTGGTTGGCGACCAGCATCTCCGGGCCCCGGTATGGCCACAGTGCGACAGACGCGATCACGGTCATCACGACTACGATCACGCACATCCAGCCGAGGACCCGCCAGCGCGGGCTCAGGAACCGGCCGTCTGGGAACCAGGCAACCAGCAACGCGAAGCAGACGGGAATCAGAACGCCGGGGCCCATTGTCAGCCACGCGACCTCGTCGCCGGCCGGTAGCGACCCCGGTTCGACGATCAGTGCCTGGGTCGCGTATTGCGTCGCCCAGCTGACGGTGGAGGCCACCACCGCCACCGCGCAGAAGATCCACCCCGTCCGGTTGTCGGGCCTCCGAACGAGCACCACTGCCCCGACCAGTGCGAAGGTCGATTGCGATAGAAAGAAGGTCGCCTCCGGCACGTCGAAGGGGGCCACGCCGGGAGCGCCCTCGGGCCGGAAGAGCCCCAGAAGGAGGCCCCAGATGCAGAGGGGGATGGTGATGAGCAGCGTGATGACCGCGGCGCTCCTCGTCGGCCATCGCGCCGGCGGGGTCTCCCCTCGCCCTTGATCAGACTCGTGGCTCACGTCTTCCGCTCCTCGCGCGGTCACGCCCAAACCGGGCATTCGAGCTACATCCTCCGCCGTAAGCGTCGCAAAACCGTTACGGACAACCCGTCTGCGGATTCAGGACTCGAGCCTTCGTAACGTTATCGGGACGGTTCCCGGCCACGGTGAGGACATGAAGGCGCGCACTTCCGCCAGGGGTTCGCCTGGTCGGTCTGCTTGCTCTCGACCATGATCATTGGTCCGCCGCTTTCCTGTCCCTGATGGACGGGGGGCAGCTTTTCCACCGACTGGGGAACGACCTACAACTGTGTCGGTCTCCTCGCGTCGGCGCTCGCGTTCCTGATGAAGCCTTGATCCCCCATGACGGACGCGACAACTCGGGGGCCCAGCCGCGCTTGTTCTCAAGCGCGCTACAAGTCGCTGATTGCTTTCCTTAGCCGCTCCACTCCGGGCGCGATCGAGGCTTCGGAGATGGCACCGTAGCCGAGGAGGATCGCCGGGGGCACCGCGCTCCCCGAGAAGCGATGCCGGGCGATCCCCTCGATGCCGACCGACCGCTTCGCCGCCGCCTCAACAAGTCGCGCCTCGTCGATCTCGTGGGGAAGCCTCACGACCAGGTGCAGGCCCGCCGCGATGCCCTGGATCTCGACCTCGGGGAGGTGCTCCTTCAGGGCCGCGACCAGCACGTCGCGCCGTCTTCTGTACACGGCGCGGTTGCGGCGCAGGTGGCGGTCGAACTTTCCCGTTGAGACGAACTCGGCGAGGGCGAGCTGCTCGATGACGGGCGAGCCCAGGTCGTCGTTGTACTTGGCCTCCGCAACCGGAGCGGCGAGGGTTGAAGGAAGGACAAGCCAACCGAGCCGGAGAGATGGCGCGAGCGTTTTGCTCGCAGAACTCGCGTAGATCACCCGCTCCGGCGAGAGTCCCTGCATCGAGCCGATCGGCTCGCGGTCGTACCGGTACTCAGCGTCGTAATCGTCCTCGACAACAACCGCGCCCTGCCGCTCCGCCCACGAGCAGAGCTCGAGCCGCCGCTCGGGAGCCAGCACTGCGCCGGTCGGATACTGATGCGCCGGCGTGACTACGGCTGCGCCGGCCGCGACTCGGGCGAGAAGGTCGGTTCGCAGCCCACGCTCGTCGACGGGGACGCCCACGGGCTCAAGACCTGCCCGCTCGACGATTTTTCGTTGGTGGAGCTGGCACGGGTCTTCCATCACGACGTGGCGCGCACCGCGCTGCCTCAGCGTCTGGCAGACGAGCAGAAGCCCCTGCGCAAAGCCACCAGAGACAACGATCCTGCTCGGCGACGCGATCACCCCACGCACTCGACCCAGGTACGCGGACAGAGCGGTCCGCAACTCCTTGGTCCCCTGAGGGTCCCCGTAGCGGAAGGTGGTGTCCGGCACCTCTTTGAGCACCTGCCGGATCGACGCGAGCCACTCCCCTCTCGGAAACGACGCGGGATTGGGATCGCCGAGACGGAAGTCGTATCGGGGTGACTTGGCGGGTGGCTCGGAGACGGCCCGCTCGCCGGTGTGGAGCACAGAGGCTGCAACCCGAGTTGCGGACCCGCGCCGCGCGACCAGGTATCCCTCTGCGATTAGCTGGTCGTAGGCCTCCACGACCACGCCTCGCGACACCCCCAGATCCTGGGCAAGCACCCGGGTCGACGGAAGGGTCGTTCCCGACTCGAGGCGACCCGCACGAATGGCCTCACGGAGGCCCCGTTCGATCTGGAGATGGAGAGCCCGGCCGCCCCCTATGTCCAGTGTCAGCGGAAGCTCTTGAACCATGTGGTCCTTTCACGTGATACCAGATTGGACCTTATCAGTGGACAACTTGCTCGATACGCTGCGAGAAGACGCGCTCAGCGAGGCCCACCAGGAGGCAGCGATGCACCCCCAGCTCTCCGAGACAATCGGCAAGATGCAGATCGATCAACTCCACCGCGACGCAGCCCTCTATCACCTTGCGCGCGCAGCCAACCACCGAGGCAAGCTCGGGGGCCGGGCCCGCCGCCTCCCTTTCACGAGGCAAGCGCTCCGCCGCGAGGCAGGACGCCCATGCCTCGATTCCTGATGACGTTCGGACAACAAGCGGGAAGGAGGTGACTCGCCGATGGCAATCGTCGTTTTGTTCGCTTTGGCCGCGTTCGTTCTAGCGGCGGCCGCGTTCGGGAAGGACAGCCGCGACAGCAACGACTGGGCATGTCACCCGCGCGCGTGAAGCACGCAATCGGGAATCAACACTCCGGCCCCTGCGTTGGGGCGAGCGTTGGCTTACACCTCACCCGAACCCGAGGGAAACCGTGAGACTTGGTGACCGACTGGTGACGCAGCCGGGCGCGGCCGGGATTCGCCCAGTGCCCTCGCCGCTCATGATCGACCTGGCCCTCTTCGCCGTCGCGTTGATGTGGGCGTCGACGTTCACCCTGTTCAAGATCGCATGGCGAGACATCGACCCCGTCGCCTTTACCGGCGTTCGGTTCGCGGCCATGTTCATCTTCGCAGCGGCCGTTCTGGTCGTATCGAAGGACCGGGTCCGCCCGCGCAGGGAGGACATTCCGGCACTGGCGTTGTCGGGGCTGACCGGCTACTTCCTCTACCAGATGGGTTTCGTGCTCGGGCTGGACAGGACGTCCGCACTGGCCAGCGCAATTCTGATCTCGACTCACCCGATCTTCTCGGTGATGGTGATGTGGGTGGTCCGAGGCCGACCCGCGTGGAGGTGGGAGGCGTACTGCTGGGGTTTCTCGGAGTAGCGGTTTTCCTTCGAGCCTGGGACGCATTCGCCGCGGCGCGCCCCGGAGACCTGCTGTCGCTCGGCGCCGCGGCGGCCTTCGGCGCATACGGAGTGGTCAACCAGCCCCTGACGTCGCGCTATCCACCTCGCGCGCTCATGTCATACGGCCTCGCGCTCGGTGGCCTCCTCATCACCCTGGTCGGCATCCCTGCCATGGGGGCCCAGGATTGGACGGCCGTCAGTCTTTCGTCGTGGGTCATCCTTGTTTACGCGGTTATCGGCCCCGTCTATCTCGCCTACGCCCTCTGGAACTGGGCCATTCGCCACCGAGGGATCCCCCGAACCGTGGTGTATGGGTTCCTGGTCCCCGTGCTGGGTGGGGCCATCGCCGTTCTTGCACTCGATGAACGCGTGGGGGCCGAGCAGGTTGTGGGTAGCGTCCTCGTGGTCGGCGGCCTCATCGTTACGCGCCTAAGTCGAAATGCCTCGAGAAAGCAAGGCAGCGCGATCCAAGCATCACGCTGACCAAGAGGGCGATCCCGCCATCAAGCGGCCCGAACGGTGCGCCACGCTTCCCACGCGATGTGAAAGATCAAGAAGCTGACTCCGAGCGCAAGCAGGGGATCTGCCAAAGGCAGTCCGATGGCGACCAGGCCCGCGCTCACCACCACTGCGAGACTGACGTAAGCATCCGCGGCGGCATGCGCACCGTCCGCAATGAGCGCGAGGCTGTTGAGTCGTTTGCCAGCGCGGTTTCGCACGACCGCTGCTACCCAGTTCCCGACCACGCCGATGAACCCTGCGAGCGCAAGCGGCAAGAGATGCGCAAGCGGCCGAGGGTTGATTAGGCGCTCGATCGCTGCGTAGCCGCCAAACAGGCGCTCACGAAGATCGCGGCGACGACGCCCACGCCTGAGAAACGCTCAGCCCGTCGGCTCATCACTAGAAAGCCAGCCCCCACCGGGACCGCCGTGAGCGCGTCCCCGACGTTGTGGGCGACGTCGGCGAACAGGGCCACGCTCCCTGACAGGGAAAAAACGAGCGCCTGCGCAATTGAGGTGAGCCCAAGGATCAGAGGAGAGAGTGCCACGGCCCGTACTCCGGCCCGGGCGCGCGCCGGAGAGATCTCGACGCCGACTCGGTCATCTGCCTGAGCGGAGTGAACGTGGGGATAGAGGAAGCAGTAGGCAGTGTGACTCATGGATGCAAAATACTCGTCGCCCTGCCGCAAGGATTCCAGCCACAGGCGCCGCTGCGAGCTGGATTCCTAGTCTTTAAGTGTGCGTCGCCGCGCGCCGCTCACGCGCTCGGTGTCGTAGCGCGGCCACACTCAGAGCTCCCAACGCCGTGAACGCAGTCATTTCGTAGGCCCACCACGCGCCCGTGTGATGGTCGGTGGCGGCGCAGGCGACCGCGATGGTCATGCCCACACCCGCCGTGGCCGCAGATGCGGCAACTCCCCAACTCCGGTCAGTAAGCAGCCCGTAGAGGGTGGCGAAGAATCCGCCCATGAAAGCCGTGAGGAGCAGCTGGCCCCATACGGGAACGGCCGCGTTCGAATCTGAGGGGGCCGGCGCGAATACGAATATTGATGCGATTACCACAATCCACGCGCCGGTGAGCAGGGAGGCGGGATTGAACACCTCCGGTGCGGGGGGCTGCGGGAGGTCATCATCGGGCGACAGGTCCCAGGTCGCTTCGAGTCGGCGAACTTCCTCGAGTCGGCGTTCCGTCGTGGCCATCTCCCGCTCCCTTCTCCGGTCGAGACACAAGCCTAACTGGCGTGGTCCGATCGCGACACCATTGACCGGAGTCAGCCAGCTGTCCCACCCCGCTCGAGCTCCAGTCTCGCCGGCTCGTGCCGATCTCGGATTAGCAGGAAGATAAGGAACATGCGCTCAAGTCGGGACGAACGAGAAGCGCTGGCCGATTTCGCGGCTCGGTACACGTCGCCCCCCGCGGAAGTCATAC
Organism: Actinomycetota bacterium; assembly: GCA_050694175.1. GTDB lineage: Bacteria > Actinomycetota > CADDZG01 > CADDZG01 > WHSQ01 > JBOGXA01. The sequence goes on along the minus strand of JBOGXA010000010.1, from coordinate 49,670 downwards.
AAGAGGTGGAGCGGAGAGTCATAGGAGCCGTATGGGGTGCCAACGGTTTCACGACGGTCGCGCAAGCCGACCTCCTCGCGGAGCGACTCAAACTCACAGCGGGTAAGCGCCTGGTCGATATCGGCACAGGTAGGGGATGGCCTGGCCTCTACCTGTCGAGATGCACCGGATGCGAGGTCGTGCTCACCGACCTTCCTATCGAAGGATTGCAGCATGCGCTGCGCCGAGCCGAGGTTGAGTCCGTTTCATCATGCGGTGCGGTCGTGGCGTCGGCCCGCGATCTTCCCTTTGGAGAAGAGTCTTTCGATGCCATCGTGCACACCGACGTGCTCTGTTGACTACGACCTAAGCTCTCCGTGCTGAGAGCATGCAGAAGGATGCTTCGGCCCGCGGGGCGCACCGCCTACCTGACGATCGTCGTCTCCCCAGGATTGTCAAAGTCGGCTCATAGGGCCGCGGTTCGTCTCGGACCAAGAGCGATAGCGTCCACCCGTCCGCTCGACGTTTTGATGAGCGCCGCCGGTTTCACGGATGTAGACGTCACCGACCTGACGGCATCGTTCCTCGAAGTCGCTCGCGCCTGGCAGAGCGAGTTCCTCCGTCACGAACGCGAGCTCAAAGAGGTTATGGGCGATGAGTGGGAAGAGAGGCTTCGAGACCGAGCCGACATGATCCGCGGAGTGGAAGAAGGCTTGCTTCGCCGGGTGCTCGTTACGGGGAGGGCTCCAGATTCTTAGTAGGAGGTCGTCTTCGCTATCTTGTGGGAAGCCCTCCCGATGGAAGCTTGGCCTTCACGACGACCGACAGCGCAACCGAGTCTTGCTTGCTAGTCGGGATTGTTTGCCTCATCAACCGAATCAGATCGTCATCGAAAAGTGGATATAGGGCGCAATCGTCGATGCTAAAGGGGTGTCTGTCGACCACCCCGATATCAATGAAGCCTGCCGTTTCCAGTTTCTTGACGAAGTCACGCTCCGCCAGCGCACCCGACACTCACCCGGCTCATGCGGCCGGGTGAGTCAGGATCTCAGGCGGTAGATCACCCTCGTCCACAGTGAGATCGGAAACGCAGAATTTGCCGCCGGGCCTGAGAACGCGAGCGCACTCCGCGAGGACGCGCGCCTTGCGCGCGGACAGGTTGATGACTCCGTTCGAAATGATGTGGTCAACGGCGCCGTCAGGAAGAGGGATCGACTCCATCTCGCCCTCGAGAGCCTCGACGTTGTCGAGACCGGCCTCAGCGGCAGCCTTGGATGTGCGCTCAACCATCTCCTCGAGGAAGTCGAGACCGACGACCTTGCCGGTCGGACCCGTTCGATGAGCGGCAATGATCGCGTCGATCCCTCCCCCGCAGCCGAGGTCGAGGATCGTCTCTCCCGGTCGGATGTCGGCAAAGCGAAGGTGATTACCGACCCCGAGGGCGCGACCTCGCGCCTTTTCGGGCACAAACGCGAGTTGATCTGCGTCGTAAAGTTTCGCAGCCACCGCGCTCGTGTCGGCATCGATGGAACAGTAAGCGGCGCGTACGAGGGATTTGATTTCCTCTGAGTGCATTAGGTCACGTGACACGGCTCCCCCTAGAGCTGCTCGAGATAGGAGGTCAAACGCTGCTTCGTTTCAGCGGGAAGCTCGTCCGCTGCGTGGTCGGCCAGAAACCGTCGCAACTCCTCCGCGAACTCAGCTTCCCCACAACAGCGTTTGCACACGTTCATGTGCTCCTCGATAGCGGCGCGATCTGGTTCCGCAATGGCGCCGTCGAGATACGCCCACAGTTGCTTCACGGCTTCGTTACAGCTGATCATCGAACACCCTCTTTCAGCAGACCATTCGTTTCGGCATAGTCCCACATGCGTTTCTCGAACAGCTTCCGTCCGCGGTGCAAACGTGCAAGTACCGTCCCAAGAGGGATGGCGAGAATCTTGGCGACCTCCTTGGTCGCGAACCCATCCATGTGCACGAGCACAAGGGGAACGCGATAGATCTCGGGCAACGCCAGCAGCACTTCCCTCACGTCATCCTTACCAAAGAGGTGGAGGAAATCGAGATGAAGCGAATCGGAGTACGGAAATGGATCCTCGTTCGCGATCTTCCGGTACAGAGAGAACTCGTCGACGTCATCCAGGTTGACATCGCGGATCGTCCGGGCGCGCGCCCGACCTCGGTCCCTGCAGCAATTGACCAGGATGCTGGCCATCCACGAGCCGGCGGCGCGCTCATCTTCCAGCTGATCGAAGCGCTCGAACGCCTTGAGCAGCGCATCCTGGACGGCGTCCTCTGCGTCCTCGCCGATCAATCGTCTCGCAAGTGAATACAGCCGTGGAAGCTGTTCGACTGCAAGTTCTCGGAACCGCTCCCTGCGGTCCAATGTCTGACCAATCGGCATCCATTGTCCGTTCTCTAGGCACACCAGATCAATGGTTAGACGCTTCTCATCAGATAGTTATTGCATCGCGCACAAGGTGCAATAGGGCGCCCACCGAACCCGTCTTGTCCCTGCAGAAGGGACGATCCCACAGGGGGTCGCGATGAGCAGGAGGAGGACGAGGTGCCTTTTACGCAGATCATCGAGGTGAGGACAGATGCCCCTGACGTTTTGCAGGCCCATGTTGCCGCATACCACGCAGCGGAGGCTGGGCGGGCTCCCGGGTATCGACGAGCTCGGGTCCTGGAGGAGGGGAATCGACCGGGGACGTATCTCATCGAAGTCGATTTCACGTCCGTTGAGGAGGCAAAGGAGAACTCGGCTCGCCGGGAGACCGACGAGTGGGCACGGAAGCTCCAGCGCCTCATCAAAGGCGAACCCACCTACCGCAACTTGAACGAACTCTGCAGTACCGAGAGCTGAGGAGAGATTCCATGGCAACTACAAGCACATCCGTTCCTATCGCCCGGGAGGAGTACTCGGCCCTCAGGGCCGGGTCGGCGCTGATGGCACTCGCGGGGATCGGGTTCATTGGTTACGGACTGATCTTCTTCGTCCGCAACTTCACCGACAGCTTCTTAGAGCTCGGCATCGGCCTCAACGAGGTGAGTGTCGGCAAGGATCAGATACAACAATTCAGCCCGTCGCTGTATCACTACGTCAGCCATCTCCACATTGCGGTGGCGGGATTCATCGCCGCGACCGGCCTCGCGGTGGTTTTCCTCGCGTGGTTCGGCGTACGCCGTGGACACGCGTGGGCGTGGGTTGGTGCAGTGGCGGCGCCGGTGCTCGGACTCGCAGTCGCACTGCCTGCGCATTACCCTTGGAACCTGGACACGATCGGCCACTTGGGTCTCGTCTATCTGGCAACACTGATCTTCGTCGCCGGTGCGCTTATCGCACTCAGGCCCCTGGTAGCGCCGCGCAGGTAAACGGACTTGGCCCTCGTTTAGAGCCGGCATTGGGAGCACCGACAAACCCCCGCCACCAGGGGGTTGTCGCTTTCGACCGGTCGCGAGCAGGGGCGTCGAGCCTGGTCACGCGTTGGAGTCCTCAGATTGGGAATCGATTCAGGCCTTATTGGTGCTCTTGATCGTCAAGAAGTCCTGAGGCAGCGGCGGAGTGTTCGCAAGCTGGTAGTCGACGAACTGCTCGGGATCGAGCTGCAGAGCAGGGTTGGTGCGACGTTCTCTTCCGATCGTGGAGATCGTCTTCCCGTCCATACCTCGTCCGCACGTCGATCCCGCGTAGTGACCCGGATACACCTCAACGTCATCCCGCAAGGACATCAAGGTCTGAAGGGATTCGTAGAGCTGTTTCGCCCGTGCGCGAATCTCTGCTTCATCAACGTCGGTGAGCGCCAGATCAACTCTGCCGATATCGCCGACGAAGAGGGTGTCGCCGGTCACCACGAACCAATCGTCGACCACCAGGCAAACGTGCTCGGGCGTATGACCCGGAGTATGGATAATTCTCACCCTGCGACGGCCCACCTCGAGAATATCGGCATCCTTCATCGGCGTGAAGTCGAACCCGACTTCAGCCCCACTACCCAGATAGAGAGGAGCATTCGCCGCGGCCGCCAGCTCGCGCGTCCCAGACTCGTGGTCGGCGTGAACGTGGGTGTCGATGACGTGACTGATCACCATCGCATTGTTCTCGACCTCGTCGATGTAGCGATGAGGGTCTCCTTGCGGATCGACGACGGCACACAGGCCGACGCTCGGACACCCGACGAGATAGGACGCACAAGAACGCTCTTCGTGGAGTATCTGCCGAAAGAACATGTGATCTCTCCTAGATGAAAAGCTGGACGTCCGAATCGCCGGCGAAGTCCAGGAACGCAGGCGCTCCCGCGAACTCAACCCCCTCGATCAGATCCTCCTTAGAAACGTCCATCACGGCGAGGGTCGTGTTGCACGCGTACATCCGTATCCCCAGCTCTCTTGCAATGTCGAGGAGCTCCGGGATCGACGCGAGGTTGGCCTCTGACATCCACGATTTCATCATCCTGGTAGCTGCCGACTTCATTCCCGGCAGCGCACCGACCAGTGTCGGGATTCGAACCGGGACTTTCTTCATTGGAGGAGGCATAGCCGGGTTCCCAACAGGGCTAACCGACAGCTTCGGCATACGTTGTTTGTGCACGATGTCGAGCCCGTAGAAGGTGAAGAAGATCCGCACATCCCAACCCATGCTCGCCGCCGTTGTCGCCATGACAAGCGGCGGATAGGCCTGGTCGAGCGTGCCCTTGGACACGATGAGGGCGAGGCGCTTCGGCTGGGGAATGCTCTCCTCCTGCGCGTGGGTGTCCGGCACTACCGCCACGTCTGCATTCATCGGCTGCGCCTGACGACGTACTTGAAGGTGGTCTCGTCCGCGGACCTGTTGACGAGTTCGTGACCGGTGTTCTTGCACCACGCGGCCATGTTCTCTTTCGAGCCGGGGTCGTCGGTCAACACCTCTACCAGCTCGCCGATGGCGACCTTGCGGATTGCTTGGCCGAGACGGATGGTCGGCATCGGGCAGACGAGGCCCCGAGCGTCGACCTGGTGAACCGTTTCCGTTGTGCCCATCCCAACCTCCTTTAGCCGTTGTGAGCATTCTCTTCGCCTTTGGCCTTGCTTGTCAAGTACTTTCTTGAATACTATAGAAGAGTGGATGCCATCAAGGCCGACTTTCCGACCTCTCCTCTTCGTCTGGGGATCCGAGCCAACCTCGCCCAGTTCGCCCTATTGGTCGGGATCAACGGACTCGTCGGCGCTCTCGTCGGCCAGGAGCGCGCCCTGGTGCCGCTGTTGGGCGAGCGGGTGTTCGCGGTCGGTTCGAGCACCGCGCTAATGCTGTTCATCGTGAGCTTCGGGCTGGCGAAGGCAGCGGCCAATCTCGCAGCCGGCTACCTGGCGGATCGCATCGGTCGGCGAAACGTCCTCCTTCTCGGCTGGGTCGCCGGGATTCCGGTTCCGATAGTCCTGATGCTCGCTCCGACGTGGGCATGGGTGATCGCGGCGAACGTGCTCCTCGGGATCAATCAGGGCCTCGCGTGGTCGTCGACCGTCGTCATGAAGATCGACCTGGCAGGCCCGCGCCGACGCGGGCTGGCGATGGGTCTGAACGAGTTCTCGGGCTACCTTGCGGTCGCCCTCTCGGCCGCCGCCACCGGATGGCTCGCATCGAGCTATGGACTTCGACCCGAACCGCTCTTCTTGGGACTCGCCATCGCGGGACTCGGCCTCGGGCTTTCGGGTTTCTTCGTTCGAGAGACGACGGCTCACATGGAGCTTGAGAACGGCGCCGCGGCGGGAAAGAGCTTTCGAGAAGTGGCTGCGCTTGCCAGCTACAGACACCACGGGCTCGCGGCGGCGTCGCGGACGGGCCTGGTGAACAACGCCAACGATGCTCTCGCGTGGGGATTGCTGCCGGTCGTCATGGCCGGCCAAGGGCTCAGCACACTGCAGATCGGAACCGTTGCCGGTGTGTATCCCGCGGTCTGGGGCATTGCCCAACTCGCCACCGGCGCGTTGAGCGACCGGGTCGGTCGTCGGATCCCAGTCGCGGTGGGGATGTGGACCCAAGCGATGGCTCTGTTCTGGTTCTGGAAGGCGCTCGCCTTCCCTCATATGATCGGCGCCTCTGCCCTTCTGGGCCTCGGCACCGCCTTCACCTACCCGGCCCTGCTCGCCATGGTCGGTGACCTCGCGGCCCCGTCATGGCGAGCGGCGGCAGTAGGCGTCTATCGAACGTGGCGGGATGGGGGCTACGTTGTCGGAGCGGTCGCGGCCGGAGCCCTTGCCGACCTATTCAGCGTGGGCACCGCGGTTCTCATCGTGGCACTGGTCACCGCGCTCTCGGGGTGGGATGCGTGGGTCAATCTTCACTCTTCAAGTGATGACTTGAATACTGTAAAGTGAGCCCTATGGCAAAGAGGGTGTCAAAGGCGGCGCTGTTCGACGAGTTCGCCCGGGTAGCAAAGGCTCTTTCGAGCGGCAGGCGCGCGGAGATCGTCGACCTACTTGCAAACGGCGAGAGAAGCGTCGAAAGCATCGCGACCGAGATCGAGTCATCGGTTGCAAATGCCAGCCAGCACCTCCAGGTCCTTCGCCGCGCCGGTCTCGTCTCATCGCGCCGTCAGGGCACTTCGATTCTGTATCGCCTCGCGTCCCCAGACGTGGTCGCGCTCTGGCGCCGCTTGCAGGACGTCGCCAACGACAGGGTCGCCGAAGTGGAGCGTCTGGCGCGCGCCTACACGGGCGATCTGAACGGAATAGAGGTCTTGACCAAGGAGGAGCTCGCCAAGAGGCTCCGGCGAAAGGACGATCTATTGGTCCTAGACGTGCGGCCGGTGGAAGAATACGAGGCAGGCCACGTGCCCGGCGCGGTATCGATCCCGGTTGCAGAGCTCAAGCGACGTCTGAAGGAGCTGCCTAAAAACAAGGAGATCGTCGCCTACTGCCGCGGCTCGTTCTGTGCTTTCGCACCCGAAGCCGCGCGTTTCCTGGGCAAGAAGGGTTTCCAAACCCGTGTCCTGGATGCCGGACTCCCCGACTGGGAAGCCGCCGGTTTACCCGTCGAGAGCTAGTCAGTCTTCACACAGGGTCAGCAGCTACGTCGCCACGTGCCGAGGTTCCACCGTTTCTTGAGCGAGCTGAATCCGAGCGCCCGCGCCGAGTCGCAGAACTCGGAGGGTGGCATCTCGTACTCGACGTGGAACACAGCCTTGCCCGCATCGGTGAACGGAGCTAGCCGCTCGCATTCGTCGTAGTAGAAGCATTCCTCGTTGATCGCAAAGTCGAAGTGAGGTTCAAGCGCCTTGACCTGCCCGAGGTCGTTCTTTACCCTGCCGCCAAACCCCGCGCGTGGGCGGCCCGAGCAAGCCATGAGTTGTATTCGAGCTGATCGCGGCCGGTAAGACGAAATCCGGTGCGGTTTGCATAGCCGTCGACGTTGTCGAACTCTACGCCGTCGAACCCCTTCCGCACACAGCGGTCGAGGCGCTCCCGCATCAACGGCTTGAGCACCTGCAGTCGTCGGATGTCGAGCCAACGTTCGCCCGACCACCCGTTGGACCGCCCCCTGACCGATTCGGGGAACCGTCTTGCATCGGAACGCCACCGCTCCCACGATCCCGCGCTCATGTAGCAGATGACGTGCCGGCCCTGAGCGTGCAGAGAGGACACCAGGGAGCGATCTGTGTCGAAGAGATCGACGTTGTAAAGGTCGGCGGCGACGCTTTCATCGATCGTCCCGGTCAGCTGCCACTGCCAGCTGGTGCCCGGCTCAGGAATCCACGCGGGCTGCGCGACGGCGCGCGCTGAGCCGCTCGCTATAAGGGCGAGCAGCACGGTGGCGGCGACGATGCATCTTCGGGACAAGCTCATTTGACGAGTATGTGTCGGCATTGTCGGCACAGAGCCAGCTTGGCTTGATCCGGCACGCGACTAGACGGCTGCTCTTTCCGGCACGGGCCAGTTCACCAACAACACGCCCGCGATCACGGCCGCGAAACTCACCAGAAACAACGGCGTCGCCTGCTCCGACAGCAATATCACGCCGAGTATGGCTGCGACGATCGGATTCAGGTTGATGTAGACCGACACTTGTGTCGCTGATAGCCGCGCCAGTGCCGCGGTCCACAAGCCAAACGCGATCGCGCCCCCGGGAATGCCGAGGAACAGCACGATGCGGGTAAGCGAGGGATCAAGCCGGCGGAGCTCCTCGATCAGACCTTCCCCCACCGCGATCGGGACCAGCAATATCGTCCCGATCGCCATCGCATAGGAAACCAGCGTAAGTGCGTGCTGGCGGCTCAGGGCGCGCTTTGCCAGAACCCCATAAAGCGCGCCCCAGAACGCCGTAAGGAGCACGAGAGCATCCCCCAACAACGCTCGGCCATCCCCCTCGAGGGTGAGACCTCGTTCGCTCATAACGATCAAGACGCCGCAGAGACTGAGCCCGACCCCAAGCATCTGCCGGGCCACGAGCCGTTCCCCGATGATCCAGCGCGCCAACAGCATGCTCCATATCGGCATCGTCGCAAGCATCAGCGCCCCACGTGATGCCTGGGTGAACTGAAGGCCGGCGTTGAAACTGAGTGGAAAAAGAGAGAAGAAGATCACGCCGAGGAACGCGGAGACGCGAAGGTCCCGGAAGTTTACCCGCAAGAGCTCTGGTCTTATCAGAGCAGTCGCACAGAGCAGCACCGCGGCGCCCTGGCTGAAGCGCAACACCGCAAGAGTGGTGGGTGGGATGTCACGCACTGCGACTCGCACCGCCACGACCGACGCACCGAATAAGACGGCGGCAACAAGGGCGCCGGCATTTGCCGCGAGATCCGCGCGGCTCGATATACGCGAATTCAAGAGGTAGCCGCGGCCTCGTTTCGAACGGCCCAGGGTCTGAGAATCGCGTAGATCGTCTCGGAGACGGGAACCGGAATGTTGTGGCGCCGAGCGCGCCGCACGACCGTACCGTGCAGCGCCTCCAGTTCCATGCGGCGGCCGTGCGTAAGGTCGTCGTACAGTGACGAGTATCCGGTGGGCTCAAGACTCTCGGCAAAGCTCGCGTGCCGGTCCGCGGTGTCACCCGGAAGCTCGATTCCCTCGGCTGCGGCGACCGCGCAGACTTCCTCGATGACTCGCCTGAACGCGTCCCACGACTCCCCAACTGTTCGCACGGCCCCGATGGGAAGGCGGACCGCGGCAGTCATTCCCGCCTGCGCGCAAATAAACGCAAACTTGTCCCACAGCACCCGCACTATGTCGTCGGAGAGCTCCGCATCTACGTCAGCCTTTTGGCACAGGTCGAGGAAGTGTTGGGCGCGATCGCTGGCCACGCCATCCATTTCTCCGAACACGATGCGCGCCGGCCCTCCCGTGTGAGCGACGACGCCCGCTTCAATGATTCTGGAGAAGATGTATGCGGCACCCCCCATGATGTGTTCCTGTCCGACGGTGCGAGCGATCCTCTCTTCGTTGTCGATTCCATTCTGGAACGAGATGATGGCAGTTCCGTCTCCGATCAGGTGGTGAAGGCGGGCGGCAGCCGCGTCGGTGTCGAACGACTTGACCGAGAAGAGCACGTAATCACACGGTCCGACATCTGCGGGATCATCGCTCGCCGGCAGATGGATCTGGAAATCACCCTTTAAGCTCGTCACCCTTAACCCGCGTGTCCGCAGCGCCTCCAGGTGCGCCCCCCGCGCGATCAGGTTGACATCGGCACCCGCGAGCGCCAGCCGTCCCCCGAAGTAGCCGCCGACTCCGCCTGTGCCGTAAACCGCCAGCCTCACGCGGCCCCCTTTCCGTCGTTGGTGCAAGGAAATGATCGCTGCCTTCTAAGACAGTCCCGGTTTCTCGATTGCACTCGGCCGTTGGGCCGTCTGATTGGTACGTGCTGAGGCTCTCCACACAAGAGGGTTTCCTAGCCTCGTGTCATTAACTCAGGCCAGGATACGGGCATGAGGAAACCCTCCGTGATCAGAGCGGCGACTAGACCCGACCGGGCGCGACCCGGCCCGCAACGACTTTCTGGCGTCAAGGGCCCCCGTGAGGGAGCTTTTGCCAGGCCTCCACCGCCTTGTCGACGGAGTCTCCTCCGGGGTCACGCCACCACAGTCTCTTAGGGCCGGTGCCGGACACCCGCCAACTCGTGACCTCCACAAACGCACGTTGGCTTTGCGGGAGAGTTGGCCGTCCCCACGTCTTATGGAGTAGGAAAGGTCCTTGCGTACGACTCAAGCTTCGACCCCCCAGTAGCGTAGCGAACTCCACCGACAGCGATTTGAACGCCATGTACGCGCTGCGCTCATCATCGTTGTACTGCACCCGGAACGGGAGCTCAACCCCCGTCTCAATTGACTCGCGTAGCTGCTGATAGCCCTCTCGGAAGCGCCCAAGGCGACTGACTTCCGCGTCCGAAAGCCGCCGCTCGATAGCGATTTTTATCAGTAGTGCCTCGAACTGGCCCTCAGTGACGGCAGCCTGCTTCAGGAGCTCCCCCCGCTCACCTTCTGGCAGCTTCGCTTCGCGCAAGGCACTCCAGACTTTCCACGTCGCGAACCACGCGCCGTAGACGTCGTAGAACCTAGCGAGGGCGGCCAGGTCCAGCTCGCGGCGGTGCCGGGCCCTCGCCCAGAGGACTCCCGCTGCTCCGCCAAGCACCGCGACGAACGCGAAGGTGATCGCGGCCCTCGCGATCTCGTCAGTCCAATCGATCGCAGCTATGACCATCGTGACCTCCCCGCATATGCTCCGCATCCACACCATGACCGCGCACGCGCCGCTCGGGCCAGCCTAGAGCGGCCGCGCAGATCGCGAAAGCGTTCGACCAGCCCGACCTACCGTTTCTTCAGCCCACGCGCCGGGTGCATCCTCACGACATTTCCATCGATTGCCGGAATTGTTCCGGCTCAGTCCTAGCGCGGTCCCCTGCGATCCTCTTACCGCGAGTCTTCGGTACCCGTGACGGTGGACGGACCGGCCAGCGACGGCCGGACCGCGAGACCGCCCGCCACTAGAGCGAACGCCAAGTTCATGAGCAGACGAAGCGGCCATCGCTAGCGACGTGACTCATTGAGGCCTCCCTCGATTCATCACGACTGCTTATCGTTGTGACGCGAGAATGCGTAGCCTCGCTCGACATACGCTAGGGAGTCTGGCCGCTGGCCACATCGTCAAAAAACACGTAGGTAACTTGCACGGCGATAACGGCGGCGACACACGCCTGCTGCACGTTATGCGGCGGGTCTAGCGGGAAGCGAGACACTCATGTGCGCTGGCAAGATGCACGCCGACGAGGTGCATACCGACGTCACGCTCGTCCGTGGGCTGCTCACCACGCAGTTTCCGCAGTGGGCAGAACTTCGTATCGAGCCAGTCGTTTCGAGTGGGACGGACAACGCGCTCTATCGCCTCGGCGATGACATGGTTGTGCGGCTGCCACGCATCCACTGGGCCGTCGAGATGGTCGATAAGGAGCACGAGTGGCTACCGACTCTTGCCCCACACCTCCCGCTTTCGATCCCCGTCCCCCTCGCGAAGGGCATGCCCGGCGAGGGCTACCCATGGCATTGGTCGGTGAATCCGTGGTTCGAAGGCAACGATACGACGGTGGAGCCGATCGCCGACCTACGTCGGGCCGCGCTTGAGTTGGCCGAGTTCATCGCCGATCTGCAACGGATCGATCCCTCAGGCGGACCGTTTCCGGGAACACACAACGTCTTCCGCGGGGTGCCGCTCGCGGCTCGGGATGCTCAGACCCGCAAGGCAATCGACGAGCTGGTCGGCGTCATCGACACAGGCGCAGCGATCGCGGTATGGGAATCGGCACTTCAAGCGCCGGTGTGGGAGAGGCCGCTCTGGATCCATGGAGACATCGATCCTAGGAACCTGCTTGTTCAACGGGGCCATCTCCGTGCCGTCATCGACTGGGGTTGTCTGGGCGTGGGTGATCCCGCCTATGACTTGACGGCCGCGTGGAGACTCTTTTCCGGCGAAAGCCGGGATGCTTTTCGCTCTGCGCTCGCCTTCGATGACGCGACCTGGGCGAGAGCCCGGGGCTTGGTCGTGTCGATGGCCGCAGGCCTCGCGTACTACACGGACACCAATCCCGCGCTCGTCAGCATGGTCCGGCGCGGGATCGATGAAGTCCTGACCGAGCACAAACGCGATGCCTAACGCGAAGCTGAACAGACGTCTTCACATCTCGTCGGATGCCTGTTAGCTCGACGTAGTCACCCGAATCGGGACACCCCTAAAGGCATGGCTGGCGCGAAAAGGACTGGTGACCCCGTCCTGGTTGACACCTTTGGATGTGAAGGTCTCTGATTACCGTCCAATCGCCTTGACGCTTCTGCAGCGTCAGCACGTGACGAATGGCTTTGATCGAGTCGTCCTTGACCTGCTTCGTCACGGTGGCTACAGCAGTGTCCGAACCAACCTGGCATACCCGATCTCTGCCGCCACTGACATGCCCGTTAACCTTGCTCACAAGTCCGTCGCTAGGGTTGGGGCGACACGGCAGCGGATCGTTGGAACCCGCGGAAGCAACCACCTGCAACAACCCAGCGATCAGAATGGACGATAGAGCTGCCGCGATCAGCTGTCTGCTCTTCATTCCTCCCCCTTCGATCAGACCGGAAACGACCGACACTCAAACCTAACCTTAAGGGCCATGGACATCGGCCCTTCAAGTCCTCAACGCGGAAGTGGCGCCCGAGGCACCGAGGAAGCTTGTGACAACCAGCGGCGAGGGTAAAGACAGAAGTTCGACTCTCGAGGAACCAAAAAAACCCCCTGTTACCAGGGGGTTTTTTTGGAGCGGGCGACCGGACTCGAACCGGCGACCCTCACCTTGGCAAAAAGATCAGGATCCCTTGATCTAGCCGCGGTTTCCGTGTCTTCCCTGCTAGACATCGTCGCGGCACCAACACCTTCTGCGACCTTCTGCCGGTTTCTGCGGATACCGCATGGCGGGAATATGGCCGGACTAGAGCTACTCCTTCCACGTGCGAGATCTGGATGGTGTCCAACGCATCCTCAGGCTGCTGGATACGCGTGTTACCGGGCACCGCTGCATTGGAAGATCGTAAGCAGCCGACCTCTCGGAGTAGAGGCGCATCGATGAATCTCAGGCAGCACTGAAGGCCTCCCTACAGCGGTCGAGCGTCGCGCCCACCTCGTCTTCGCCGTGCGCAGCGGAGACGTACCAAATGCCTCGTCCGCTCAGCCAGATGCCCGACGCGATCATTCTGTCCACCAGCCTGAGATACGCATCGGCATCGAGGCGCGCGAGATCGCGGAAGTCCCGTACTTCGACGCGAGTGTCGGCCACCGAGGCGTGAAAGGCTCCGGGCACGCCCTGTATGCGCAGGGGTGTCGAGGTTTCCTCGGCCAGTTCGAGGAGGCCCTGCGTGAGATCACTGGTGATCCGCTCGAGCCGCTCGTAGGGCGGGTCCTGTTTCAGATACTCGAGACTCGCCACCACTGCGGCCGCGCTCATCAGATTCGCGTTGAACGTTCCGCTGTGGTTCACCTTTCTTGTACCAATCGGTTCCATAAGTTCAGCTCTGCCGACAAGCGCGCCACCCGGCCAGCCGCCCGCCATCGCCTTCCCGTACGTCGCCAGGTCTGGGATAACCCCGAAGCGTTCGGCCGCCCCACCCAGAGAGAGACGAAACCCAGTGATGATCTCGTCGAAGATCAATACGACGCCGTACCGATCACACAGCGAACGCACTCCCTCGAGATAGCCGGGGCGCGGCTCGATGGCTCCGGCGTTGAGCATCATCGGCTCCATGAGGATCGCCGCGACGTCGGATCCCTGCGCCTCCAAAAGGTCACGCAGGGTATTGAGGTCGTTCCATCCGAGCACAAGGCAGTCGTCGAGGTGGTGAGCTAGCTGGCCGTCGCTGGCCGGGCCCGATGCATCCTCCCCGAAGACCATCAAGACGTTGTCAAGCCACCCATGGTAATGACCTTCGAATCGCACGAACTTCGCCCGTCCGGTGGCGGCCCGGGCAACGCGCAAGGCCGCCTGGACGACCTCGGTCCCCGAAGACCCGAAGCGAACCATGTCCGGCCAGCCCAGGATGTCGCAGAGCAATTCGGCCGCCTCGACCTCGAGTTCGTGCTGAGACCCGAACACCATCCCCCGCCGGCACGCATCCGAGACCGCGGCGAGGATCGGTTCGGGGGCGTGCCCGAGGAAGGCCGGCCCCTGGCCCAAGAGATAGTCGACGTAGTCGTTTCCGTCGATGTCCCATAGCCACGCGCCCCGCCCGCGCTCGAAGAAGATCGATGGTCCGTCCAAGCGAACGTTTGAGTTGACGCCTCCGGGCAGACGCCTGGATGCGCGTAAGGACCACTTATCGGAGAGCTGCGTGGAACGTCTCATCACTGCCTCGCTTGGATGTCGATATTGATCGTCTTCGTCTGCGTCATTTCGAGCTGCGTGTACATGCCGCCGATCCGCCCGATGCCGCTTTGCTTGCCGGTGTAGCCACCCGTTGGAGTGTGGGGTTGCCAGTAGGCAGACGTCTCGTTGATATTGACCGTCCCACACTGCATCCGCTCGGCGACCCTCAACGCTCGCCCGATGTCGCGCGTGAATACGCTTCCCTGCAGGCCGAGCGGCGCCGCGTTCGCCCACTCAAGCGCCGTGTCCTCATCGTCGAATGTCAGCACCGGAGCGACGGGACCGAAGGTCTCCTCCTCGTTAAGCTTCATGAGCGGCGTGACCGCGCGAATCACCGTCGGCTGGTAATAGAGCCTTGTCGGAAAACCCTCGGCGCGCCCACCACCGAACACGACCTCGGCCCCCTTCTCAAGGGCGTCCTTCAGGTGAGCATCCATCTTCGACGCGGTTGGTTCGTTCGCGACTGGTCCCATCGTTGTGTCGTCGTCGAAGGGCGCACCGAGACGCACCTTTGCCGCTTCTGACTTGAGCCCCTCGATCACATCGCTCTCGATCGAGCCGTGAACGAGGATCCTCTCGGTCGAGCTGCAGATCTGTCCCGAGTTGGCGAAGCTCCCGTATGCAGCGCGCACGATCGCGTAGTTGAGATCGGCGTCGTCGAAGATGACCGTTGGCCCGTTACCGCCGAGTTCGAGCAGCATCGGTTTGCCTGCGGCGAGCTCGGCGACGATCTTGCCGGTGCGGCTGCTGCCGGTCATGCCGATCGCCACGATCCCCGGATGGGATGCGACTTCGCCGCCGACCTCCGCGGGTGGGCCCTGCACGAGGTTGAGGGTGCCGTCGGGGACACCGGCCTCTTCGAAGCACCTCATCAGATTCCACGCAGAGACGGGTCCCCACTCGGACGGCTTCCATACCATCGCGTTCCCCGTCGCCAGACCGGCCGAGAGGTATTCGCTCGGGATCGCGAGGGGGAAGTTCCACGGCGTCAGGATTCCATAGACGCCGCGGGGCTGGCGGATCGTCAGAACGCGCTTGTTGGCATCCGCGCTCGGGATGAACTCGGACGTGAGTCGCTTAGCGCACTCGGCTGCATCCCGAAACATCTCGGCAGCGGTCTCGACCTCGGCAAAAGCCTCCGTTCGAAACGGCTTACCGAGCTCGTGGGACAGATCCGTGGCGATCTCCTCCTTGCGAGCGAGAATTGCGTCGGCGACCCTGTGAGTGAGTGCGGCCCGTTCGAACGCCGTCATTGACGACAGGCGGGCGAAGGCCTCCGACGCGGCCTCCACGGCGCGGGTCACGTCCTTCGACGATCCCTGATGTACCTCGGCAATTGCAGCGCCGGTACTCGGACTCGTCAGAGTCACCGGATCTCCGTCAGCGACGACCCACTCGCCCCCTATGTGGAGAGGTATTTGCTTGATCTTGTCTCCCATCGTCAATCCCCCCAAGGTCCGTCGACTTCTTTGTGGGCGAGCTGCCTAGCAAAAGACAGAGCGCGTTCGTAGGCGACTTCGACGACCTCGTGTCCCAGGCGTTCGTTGCTGAGCCGGGGGTCGCCGAGCGATCCGTTCTGCGTCCACTCGGTGAACCAGATGGGTCGGTCGGCCACCGCGCCTGGCGGATCGGTCAGCGCGTCTTCTGGCCCTACGGGTTGCGGTTCCTCGATCCGATCCTCAAAAACGCATTCGGGAGCGAGAACAAGCGCGACGGAAGTCTCCACTTCGCAGGCGTGGCCATAGCGGGGGCTGTTGACGCGCACGGCGATCGCGTCGGCGGCCAATTGCAACCACATCACCGAACCAACAACCATTCCCGTGTCCCGGCGGGCCTTGCGGGCTACGATCCTAAGGGCGTCGACGTTCCCGCCGTGGCCGTTCACAATCAAGGCACGTCGGACATTCCAGTGGCGGAGGCTTTCGAGAAGGTCGGAGAGCACTGCAATAAAGGTGTCGGGTCGCAGCGTGAGAGTCCCGGCAAACGCCATGTGATGCTCCGATAGCCCGTACGGTACGCGCGGGCAGAGAACCGCGATCTCTCCAAGATCCTCGGCTAGACGGCGAGCGAACCCATCCGCGATCTCGATATCGGTGGCGAGTGACATGTGGGGGCCGTGCTGCTCGCAACTCCCTGTTGGTATAAGGGCGAGCCGAGCGGACTCGAAAGCCCTCTGCGCATCCCTCCATGACATCTTCTGCAGTTCGTTCACGGTCGCCGCCCATCGGCTGTCTGGATTCTTTGTGCCGCCGACATCAATTCCGTCGCGATGTCTTCCATGAGTTCGGACTCCATGCGCGCCGCAGGAGCACTGAGGCTGATCGCCGCCAGGAGTCGGCTGTTCTGGAATGGAACCGCCACGCACCGCCCATCTTCCTCGTTCTCTCCCAGATCAAGAGCGAAGCCCTGAGCGCAGACCTTCTCGAGCTCTCGCAGGTAGCGTGTCTCGTCTGTGATGGTCTTCGAGGTGCGTTTTGGCATTCCCTCGGCGGAAAGAATGGCGACCACCGAATCAGCGCTGATGCGAGACGCGATCGCCTTGCCCAAGGCTGTGGAGTGGATGGGGTCCCGGTCGCCGCGTCGCGCGGCGAGCCGGACGGCCTTGTTGCTCTCGAGGATTTCCAGATAGACGATTCGATTCCCGGCGAGTACCCCAAGGTTGATTGTCTCCCCAAGCCGATCCCGCAGCTCCTCCATGACGGGACGGGCACGGGCCGCGAGGACGTCGAGATGTCGACCGTGGGATGGGAGGAAGGCAAGACCGAAACGATACAGCCCGGTAGCGCCATCGCGCTGCACATAGCCGCGCGTTTCGAGCGTCGATAGGTAACGGTAGGCGGAGCTGCGCGGTAGCGCCAGCGCGTCCGACACCTCCAACAACGAACGCCCGTCCGGTGAATCCTGAAGGAGGTCGAGAATGTCCATGACCCGAACCACGGCCCGCACCGAGTACCGCTCGCCACCATCGGAGCGCGTCATCTCGCCGAAGCTCCGGGGCTGTGCTTCTGAACAGCGCTCCAATCCGGCGTCCCCTTCTCATCTCCTCCATCGAGCACGACCACGGCCCCTACGTCGGCTGATCTCTCCATCGCCAGACTTATGTCGACCGCCGCCGCGCCGTCGGCCGAACTGCACAGAGGCTCCGCTTCGCCTCGAACGCACTGGATGAAATGGTCCACCTCAATCCATATTGCGCCCCTCATGCGCTCGTGCACGATCGGCCAATAGTGAACGTCTTCGTTCTCGGGTCGGTCACCCCGCACCTTCGTGAACCCGAGGCTGCTCTGGTCGACACTCAGCACTCCGTCCTCACCGAACACCGTCACGCCGGAGATTCCCCAGCCCGGTGTTCCACTCGGCAACGACCAGCCGAGCATCGCGGTTCCGTGACCGCCCGAGCGAAACGTCATCACCGCGGAGTAGAGGTCCTCGATCTCGAACCCATGCTTCTGAAGAATGCCGCTGCTTCGCTGCGCGTAGATGCTAGTGATATCGCCCGCGTACCACCGCGCGAGATCGAACTCGTGCACGCCGTAATACAGCGCGATTGAAGTTCGACCCTGAAGAATCCGTTGGTCGGAGACGAGACCGATGCGTGCGTGACGGACCGCCTGAACGGCTCCAATTTCTCCAGCCTGCACAGCACTGGCTATCGCTGCATAACGGGGTTCGAACCGAAGTATGTGCCCCACGAGTACCGGTACGCCTCGCTTTTGGGCGCGCTCGCTGATGTCCTCGGCCGCTTCGGTTGAATGTGCCAAGGGCTTCTCCACCGCGAGGGCCTTACCGGCATCGATTGCGGCCAGGGCGGGCTCGGCGTGAAGATGCTCTGGTGTACAGACGACGACACCCTGGACGCGTGGATCGGCTGCCGCTTCCAAAGGATCGTCTACGTACTCGCACCCCCATTTGTTCGCCGTCTCATTGCCAACGTCTTCGCGCACATCGCTTACGGTCCGCAAGCGGGCGGAGGGGTGCTCCGCGATGCAGCGCGCCCAGCGCGATCCCATGAAGCCGAGCCCGATCACAGACACGTCGACCGCGCTCACGTCGGCCTCGCGATGGCTCGGTGGGTATCTCGCAAGCTCCCCTCACGGCCTTCGCTCGTATCATAGGTGCGCGATGGCCGCTCTCTCGGAGGAGGTGCGACATGGCTGCACGCCGTGTGGGGATCCTGAGCTTCCAGCACGAGTCCAACACATTCGCACCTGAGTCGACCGACCTCGACCAATTCACGATCGCAGTAGGCCGCGAGCTGGTTAACCGATGGGGCAGCTCGCACAGTGAGGTGGCCGGTTTCCTCAAGGGTCTCGACGCGGAGGGCCTCGAAGCCGTCCCCCTCTTCATGGCCACAGCGACGCCGAGCGGAACCGTGACCGCCGACGCGTTCGGACAGATCGTCGACTTGATCCAAGAGGCGCTGGAGATAGGCCCTGTATTGGACGGGCTTCTGGTGGCGCCGCACGGTGCCGGCGTCAGTGAGCGTGAACCGGACATGGACGGCTTCTGGCTTCAAGGCGTCAGAAAGATCGTCGGTCAGGACCTGCCGATGATCAGCACGCTTGACCTCCACGCCAACGTGAGCTCGCACATGATCGATGCGTGTGACGCGACGATTGCTTACCGCACGAACCCTCATCTCGACACCTTCGAGCGCGGGCTGGAGGCGGCAGCGCTCATTGCGCGCACGCTGCGCGGCGAGATCCGGCCCGTGCAGGCCGGTTCTTTCCCACCCGTGTCGATTAACATCCTCAACCAAGGGACGAACGAGCCGCCGTGCTCGACACTTGCCGGCGTCGTCGACGCTGTACGAAGGCGTGACGGGGTGCTCTCGGCGAGCGTGTGCCTCGGCTTCCACTTCGCCGACGTCGCGGAGATGGGAACGAGCTTCAACGTCGTCACCGACAGAGATGGCGAACTTGCCCAAGAACTCGCCGATGAGCTGGCCGCCTACCTCGTCGAGCACCGTCATGACTTCGACCCGACCCATATCTACGCGCCGGAAGCAGTCGAGCAGGCGACGGGAATTAAGGGCCCGGTGTGCCTTCTCGACACAGGCGACAATGTCGGCGGTGGCTCTGCCGGGGACGGGACGGTCATCGCCCACGAGGTTGCCCGTCGGGGAGGCCCCCGCACGTTCGCGTGCCTCTACGAGCCAGAGGGGGTCGCGCGACTCGATGAAGTCCGTCCCGGCGGCCGCGCGCACCTGACACTTGGTGGCAAGCAGGATGATCTTCACGGGCCCCCGCTCGAGCTCGACGTCACCGTCCGCAGCCACCACGAGGGATGCTTCACCGAGCCCGAGGTCCGTCACGGAGGTAAGACCAGCTTCGACATGGGCCAAACGGTCGTGGTCGACTCCGACGTCGGGCTCACCCTGCAACTCACATCCAAGCGGATAGTGCCGTTCAGCCTCAACCAGTTGTTGAGTTGCCGTATCGATCCTGCAGACTTTCAGATCGTTGTGGCCAAGGGCGTACATGCGCCAGCGGCCGCGTATGAGCCGGTCTGTTCGAAGCTGATCCGAGTAACGACCCCCGGAGCCACGACGCCGGACATGTCCAAGCTGCGCTTCGAGCGCGTGAGACAACCGTTGTACCCGCTCAAGGAGCTGTGATCGATCAGCTCGCACGGTGTTTGCTCGCCTGTGGGAACGGTGGTCCGGTGGGCGCACCCTCCATGTCCTCGAGGGCAAAGTGACACGCGGCGAGCCGGTTCGGAAGCCACTCTTGCAACGCCGGGTCGTCCTCGCCACAGATCTGTTGAGCCATGGGGCAGCGCGGATGGAACTTACACCCAGCCGGGGGCTGTGCCGGGTCAGGCGGCTCTCCCTCGAGCAGGATCCTGTTCGACTCGCCCTTTAGTGAGGGCGTGGCGGACATCAGCGCCCTCGTGTAGGGGTGAAGGGGTCGCCGATAGAGCTCATCGGCGTCGGCAATCTCCACGATCTCGCCCATGTACATCACGGCGATGCGATGGCTCATGTACTTCACGACTCCCAGGTCGTGTGAGATGAAGATGTAGCTCAGCCGGTGCTCGCGCTGCAAATCCTTCATCAGGTTCAGGATCTGAGCCTGAATCGACACGTCGAGCGAGGACACCGCCTCGTCCGCGATGATGAGCGACGGCTGCACGGCAAGAGCGCGCGCGATGCCGACTCGCTGCCGCTGGCCCCCGCTGAGCTGGTGCGGATACTTGTTCGCGACATCGGCCTTGAGTCCCACATCATTTAGAAGGTGCTCGACGCGCGCGCCGATCTCGCTCTTGTCCACCAGCCCGTGGATTAGGAGCGGCTCGGCCACTATCCGGCGAATCCGCATACGGGGAGGCAGCGATGTATACGGGTCCTGGAAGACGATCTGGGCGGACCGGCGCAGCCGAAGCACCTCGCCCCGATGAAGCCGCTCCCCGTCGAACAGGATCTCGCCCGCCGTGGGCTCCTCCAGAAACATGAGAGTGCGCGCAAGGGTCGACTTTCCGCAGCCACTCTCGCCCACGAGTCCCAACGTCTGACCCTCGTGCACTTCGAACGAGACTCCGTTCACAGCACGAATCCGGCGCGTGGAGCGGCCCAAGCGCCGGTGTGAGGCGAAGCTTTTGTGCAGGTCGCGAACATCGAGCAGCGGCGTCATCTCTGTGCCGCCACCTTCGGTTCCTCCAGCCACAGATGGCATGCCGCGGTGTGATCCGGGCCGATGCGGGCGTGATCGGGATCGACGTCCCAGCACACCTCCATGACCTCGGGACAGCGCGTCGCAAACGGGCATCCCTTCGGACCCTCTGTCGGGTCGGGTAGCTCGCCGCCGATCGCTTCGAGCTTCTCGTTCGCGGCCATGTCCGGCCGCGGGATCGATGCGATCAGCGCCTGGGTGTAGGGGTGCCTGGGGTCGTTGATCACCTCGTCGGCCGGTCCGATCTCGCACACCTGCCCCGCGTACATGACAAGGATTCGATCCGCATACTCTGAAAGCACTGCGATGTCGTGGGTGATAAAGATCAGGCTCGTGTTGGACCGCGTGTTCAGTTCTTTGAGCTGGTCGAGGATTTGCGCCTGGGTCGTGACGTCAAGCGCCGTCGTCGGCTCGTCGGCAATTAGCAAATCGGCCTTGACCGCAATCGACATTGCGATCATCACTCGCTGGTTCATGCCGCCACTCAACTGAAATGGATACTGGCGCGACACGTGATCGGGGTTTCCGATGCCGACCGACATAAGGGCCCTGCTCGCAATGCGGTGGGCGTCATCCTTGCCGATCGCCAAGTTGCGCGTGATCGTCTCTGTCATTTGATATCCAATTGTCAAGACCGGATTGAGTGACGAGGCGGGGTTCTGAAAGATCATTCCGATTCTCTTGCCGCGCAACTCCGCGACCTCGCTATCCGGTGCTCTGGCAAGATCGACTCCGGCAAAGACGATCTCCCCTTGAGTGACGCGCCCTGGTGGGTCGAGAAGCTGGATTAACGACAGCGCGGTGACCGACTTTCCCGAGCCGCTCTCTCCCACTATCCCGAGGATCTCTCCTCTGGTCACGTCGAAGCTCACATCCCGGACCGCGTGGATCGTGTCTCCTCCCGCGGGGAAGTCAACCTGTAGATCGCGCACACTCAGCACCTTCTGCCCGTCTCTCCCATCGACTTGCTCGTGCCGGGCGCGCGGCGGGGAGCGCAGTATCTGTCTGCGGAACGCGCCCTTTCTCCGCGGATCGAGCACGTCACCCAAGCCGTCGCCGACGAGGTTGATGCTCAGTACTGTGACGAGGATCGCCGCACCCGGTAGTAGCGGCAACCACGGATTCACGACCATGAACTGGCGACCCTCCGCAAGAATCCCTCCCCACGAGGGTTGGGGCGGCGGCACGCCGAAACCGAGGAAGCTCAGGGTCGACTCCACGATCACCAGGTAACCCACGTCAAGGAGGGCGATAACCAGCACGGCCTGCCAGACGGACGGCAGCACGTAGATAAACAACAACCGCCGGTTGCGCGCGCCCATAGCGCGCGCGGCGCTCACGTAATCCTTCTTTCGCTCCGCCAGGACGCGACTTCGGACAACGCGCGCGTAGATGATCCACCCGGGAATACCCATGACCAGGGTGAGCTGCAGCGGCGTCCGCCCAGATGAAATGCCCAGAATCGCGATCGCCAGCAGGATGAACGGGAAAGCAAGCTGAACGTCGCCCAGTCGCATAAGCAGCGAATCCACCCAGTTTCCGAAGTAACCCGCGACCAGGCCTGTTATGAGCCCCAACGCGGATCCGATGATGGCGGCTCCGATACTGATCGCGAGCGAGTACCGAGCGCCGTACATGAGCCGGCTGGCAAGATCCCTCCCGTTGGCATCCGTCCCGAGCGGGTTCTCGAGTGACCCTCCATCGCTCCAGAAGGGTGGCTGCAGCGACTTGCTGAGATCCTGCTCGAGCGGATCGTGGGGCGCGATGGCAGGTGCCAGCAGCGCGATCAAGATGATAGAGCCAAATGCAACTAGGCCGACGAGTGCCGTCTTGCGACGCAGGAGTTGCCGGAAGACAACGGCGCGCGCTGTGCGCGGCCCTCTTTCGGACATGCCACCCAGACGATCGCCGGCCTGCGTCTGCCCGATGTCGCTCATGCCCTGGCCGATCGGATCCTGGGATCGAGTAGCGAGTACAACATGTCCACCAGAAAGTTGATGACGACAAACGCGCTCGCTGCCACGAGCACCGCGCCCTGGATCACAGGGAAGTCCCGGCTCGCGACGGCATCGAGAGTCAGCTTGCCGATACCCGGCCAGTTGAAGATGAACTCGACGACGTACGAGCCGGCAAGAACGAAACCGGCCTGCAGCCCGATAAGAGTTACGAGCGGTAACGCCGCTACCTTCAGGCCGTGCACGAGAAGAACGCGGTGCTCCGGAATCCCTCTGGCCCGCGCTGCTCGGACAAAGTCTTCGTTGAGTGTCTCGAGAAACGACTGGCGGACGGTTCTGATCAGGATTGGCGTAAGCGTCACCGACAGGGTGGCCACAGGCAGTACGAAGCTTTCGGGGCCGGTCATGTCGATTGCCGGGAGCCAGCCCAGCTCGAAAGTGAAGATCAGTATCAGCACGACCGCCAGCCAGAAGTTCGGCGTGGCGAGACCCAGGGACACAAAGACGAGTATGGATCTGTCAATCAGGCCGTTCGGTCTGAGTGCCGCGGTAATGCCAAGGACGACTCCGAAGATTGAAGACACGAGAATTGCCAGCCCTCCCAGGACGACGGTGTTGGGAAGGGCTCCCATGACTTCCTCGCGTACCGGCTGGGAGCCGTGGAAGGACGTCCCCAGGTCACCTCGTAGTAGTCCCTTGAGGTACTCGGTGTACTGGGTGAACAGCGGCTGATCGGTCCCGAGTTCCTCACGGACGCTCTGCACGATCCGCTCGGGAGTGCCCGGTGGATTCATGAGTCGCGCAGGATCACCCGCTGTCAGGCGCAGGACGAAGAACGTCGCCGTCACCACGCCGAAGATGACGAGAACCATCTGGGCGGTCCTGCGCAGGAGCCGTCCAGTCACGCGCTACTCCTCGATATGGGCCGGGTAGAAATCTGTGGTGAAGTCGGGCTGCACCCTCAGGTCGACGAGGCTCGATGAGTGTCCGATTGAGAAGTCGCTGTTGTAGAGGGGCACATGCCACGCTTGCTCCCACATGTGCGTCTGCAACTCACCGTAGATCTGTTCACGCTGAGCTTCATCGAGCGTGGTCAGACCTTCCTGGACGAGCTGCTCGAGTTCTTTGTCCCCAAAGAACCAGGCAAACGGTGGCGCGTAGACCTGAGCCGCTTGGTGAGGGTCGCCGTTGCTGCTCCAGCTGAGGTGGTACATCGCGCCACTCCCGCCTTCGCTGAAGATGTCGTCAATCATCCCCGCGACGTCGGAGGTGACTATCTTCGGCTTCAGGCCCGCCTGTTGCATGGAGTCCGCTATCGACGAAACGACTTGCTCCGCACGTGGCAGGAACCCAGTCGCCACCCACAGCTCGAACTGCGGACCGCCCTCGGGCTCACCTGCGGCGTCGAGCTCTTGCTCGACCATGTCCGGATCGAAACCATACTGAGGCTCTTGAGGAACCTGGAAGCGGGTCTCGGTCGGAAGGTAGCTCGTGGCCACCGTACTTTCACCCTGCACCAATTCGTCGACCAGGGCCTGGCGGTCGATGGACCAGTTGACGGCCTTGCGGAAATGTTCGTTCTCATCCCAGATCGGGAGCCGGCCCGGTCGCACCCAGAGGTTCACACTCTCGATCCCGGTGGCCGCCGACAGCGCGAGGTCCGGATTCCCCTCGATCGTCGCCATGTGCTCGGGTGGCACCCTATCGATCGCGTCCGCCTGACCTGAGACCAAGGCGTTCAGTCTCGTCTGAGGATCCTGGACGAACTCCCAGGTCAACTCCTTGATCTGAGGAGGATCGCGCCAGTAGTCGAGGTTCGCCTCCATGACCTTTTTGGTGCGCGTGTCGCTGGCCAGCTTGAAGGGACCGGTTCCGTTCGGCACTTCCTTGAGTTGGTTCTCGTCGCCTTTGAGCCATTCCGCAGACACGATGGGTGTATCGCCGAGCTGCGCAAGGAGGGGAGCGAACGGTTTCTCGGTCACCAAGCGGACGGTCTGATCGTCGACAGCCTCGACGGTCGTGGGCACCCAATTCTGCGAGGTGACCGTCTCGGTCTGGGTGGCTCCTGAAGCCAGTTCGATCGACGCCTTGACGTCGGCCGAGGTGAAGTCCTGGCCCTCGTGGAACTTCACGCCATCTCGGAGCTCGAACTCCCAGGTTGTTTCGTCGATCTGCTCCCAGGACGTCGCGAGCATCTCCTCGGGCGCACTCAGGTCGCCAGTGGGAAATTGAACGAGGTAATCGTAGATCTGCTCTTCGAGGCGAGCTTGACTCTGTGCCGTCGACTGGTAAGGCTCCCAGTCGGCCCAGAAGTTCTCCGCGATCAGGAACCTTACGCTCCCTGAGGGGCCGCCCCCCGCGGTGCCGGCGGAGTCCGCCTCGCCCCCATCACCGGTACATGCCGCCGCAAGAAGAGCGGCTGCCACAAGAATCGCCGGGAAGCGCGCCGAGCGCTTCCCGTCCCCCGACGAGGATCGCATGCCCATCCCCCCGTTTCACGGTCCGGCCCCGGGAGGCGCTGCGGGGAAGGCCGCCCCTCGGGTCGGTCTTCGAGCACATCTCCTCGCCACCGGGGACTGTTTCACTCAGTGAAGAGTGCGTCCCGCACAGTGAACAAGCTATGGAAGGAGCTACGAGGTGTCAACCCAGTGCTCGCTCTGCCTCATGCAGGATCGTGGGGTGGCTTGCCAAGCTGGAGAACAAGTCGAGTTCTGAGTCGCAAACGCCGCACGTGGTGAAAGGTAGCAACACCTGATCCGCGCGCCGGGAGTGGTCTCATCGAGAATCTCGAACCGACCCGCGAAGACAAGAGATGACCCGCAAAAGACAATCCGAGGCCAGGAGTCGGCGGAACTTGGCACAGGGATTGCGGCCTACACAAATCGGCCAATCACCTTCATGGACCGGCTCCGAAGTCCCAA
Source organism: Actinomycetota bacterium (assembly GCA_050694175.1). Lineage (GTDB taxonomy): Bacteria > Actinomycetota > CADDZG01 > CADDZG01 > WHSQ01 > JBOGXA01. The sequence continues at coordinate 23,788 of JBOGXA010000010.1, read as the reverse complement.
GCCTCCCGAACGAAATACTCAGCGGGATGTGTCGAAGCTGATCGTCTTCAGCTGCGTGAATTCCTCGAGCGTGTGCCGGCCTCCGAGCCGTCCGCGGCCCGACTCCTTCCCCTGGCGCCCGCCGAACGGCAGGTGGAGCTCCCAGTAGTTACTCGTGTCGTTGATCACCACGGTGCCGGTTTCGAGGCGTTCGGCGAAATAGAAGGCGCGCCTGATCGAGCTCGTGAACACCGCTGCCACAAGACCATGAACGCTACGATTGGCCGCCCTGAGAATCTCGTCGTCGTTTCTAAGCCGAACGATCGGAACTATCGGCCCGAACGTTTCTTCGGCATTCACGCTCGCGTCGGGTGAGACGTCGTCGATGACGGTGGGCTGATAGAAGAGATCGGTCGGGAATCCTGAGGCACGCGCGCCCCCAAACAAAATGCGTCCGCCTCGGTCGAGCGCGTCAGAGATGTGGCGGTCCATCGTCCGCGCGACGGACTGAGTGTGCAGCGGGCCCATGGTCACACCGTCGTCGAGAGGCGCGCCCAGCACGATTCCCTCTGCAAGCTTGCAGATATTTGCGCCGAGGTCGTCGGCCGCGCGGTCAGCAACGAGCAATCGGCCGGCTGCGCTGCACACCTGTCCTGCGTTTGTAAACGCCGCGTGGCCGATGGCCGCAAGCGCGGAGTCCAGATCGGCATCGTCGAGAACGATGACTGGGCCATTTCCGCCGAGTTCGAGCAGAAGATGTTTGTCCCACGCCATCTCGGCCACGCTTCTCCCTGTGGCCGAGCCGCCGGTGAGCCCAACCGCGTCGATAGATTGATGTCGCACGAGATGTTTTGCCGGTTCGATCGAGTCAGTAAGGATGAGGTTTACCGACTTGGGATGAGCTCCTGCCTCGAGGATGATCTCCGTAAGCCTCGCGGCGATGCGGCCGCACGTGGGTGCCGGCTTCCAGACGAAAGGACTTCCTGTTGCCAGAGCGGGACCGAGATATTCGATTGGAATGTTGAACGGAAAGTTCCACGGGGTAAGCAGCGCCCACACACCGCGAGCTTGCCGGATAACGAGGACCCTTTTGTTCGGGTCTTCGGTCTGAGGTGAGTAGCCCTCGAGGCGTTTGATCTCCTCGGCCGCCAAACGGAAGCCGTCCAGCCCGGCTGCGATCTCACCGCGCGCTTCATGGAGTGGCTTTCCGTGTTCTTCGGCGAGCTCGAGTGCAAGCGATTCAGCGCGCTCGGAGATCAGATCGGCGACGCGATGACAGAGCGCGGCGCGCTCCCTCGTCGGACTCCAGCGCACTTCCTCGAATGAGGCCCGTGCAGCTGCCACGCCGGTGTCGACGTCGTCAGTGCTTGCCCCAACCACGCGGGCAAGCACCTGTCCCGTCGCAGGGCTGACGAGTTCGTACTCCTCGTTGCCGCCCTCCCACCGCCCGCCGACATGGGATCTAAGAACGGCAACAGCCATTTCAAGTCCTCTCAGTGAGCGACGACACCAGCCCGGAAATGATGTAGCGACGAAAGACGAGCGCAACGACTATTGGGGCAAGGATAGAAAGGATGATCCCGACCGAGATCAAGCTGTAGCTCGCGTCCGGATTGACCGAGATCGCCGAAATCATCACTGGGATCGTTTTCGAGCTGATCGTCGACGTTGTGAGGAGCGCAAAAAGGAATTCGTTGTAACTAAACAAGAAGCTGAAGGCTCCGATGGCGGCGAGACCCGGCGCCGCCAGCGGCAGGACGACGTGACGAAGTGCACCGAAGCGCGAGCATCCGTCGACGAGGGCCGCCTCTTCGAGTTCTCTGGGTAACGACGAGAAATAGAGTGTCAGGACCCAAATGGTGAAAGGCAAGGTAAACGCGCTGTGTACGAGGATCAACCCCAGTTTTGTGTCGAGCAAGCCTAGACGGCGCAGGATGATGTAGATGGGAATAGCGACCGCCATCGGCACGAGAAGCCGGCTGCCCAACACGAACATCAGGGCGAGTCGTCCTCCTTTGAAGTGCTCGCGAGCAAACGTATAGGCGGCGAGGGTGCCAAATATCAGATTGATTGCGAGAACCGAGGCGGCAATGATCAGCGAGTTCTGGAGCCCCCACGGCAACAGTCGGGCCTCTTGCGTCACGGGACTCCGCAGTAGGCCGCGCTGCTCGTATGCCTGTGGAACCTTCCCGGTAAAGACGTATTCGTAGTTGCCCGTCGTTGCGGGCGAGGGTACCCAGGGGGGAGGCCGTCTGAACAACGCGCTCTCCGACTGAAGGCTTGCGCTAAGCGCCCACAGAAAGGGCAGAAGGATGACGACGGCAAGTGCGATGCCGGCGACCGCGAGGAGTGCCGTTCGAAACCTTGTCGACGTCATACGGTCTCACGCTCCAGACGGACGATCCGGACGTAGAGGACGATCAGCAACAGGATGGCTGCACTTATCAACAGGGAGAGAGCAGCCCCCTGCCCGAGATTGAGGAACTTGAACGTCACCGCATAGGCAAACCACGAGATCAGCGTGGTAGCGGAGCCGGGACCTCCCCCGGTCAGAACGTAGACGAGGTCGAAGACCGCGATCGAGATCATGGTTTCATAGACGAGAACGATCAGCAGCGGTGCTTTGAGGAGCGGGAACACGATGTATCTGAAGCGCTGCCACGCTCCGGCTCCATCGACCTTCGCTGCATCCAGCACGTCATCCGGTATGGTCTGGCGACTCGCCAGAAAGAGGATGGCCGGCAGGGGAAACTCGCGCCATATGTGGACAGCGATGACGGACCACATAGCCATGTTGGGGCTCGAGAGGAACGGTGCGTAGTCATCGATGACACCGAACTGAAACAGCAGCCCATTTAGAGCTCCGAAGTTGCCGTGAAGAAGCAGCCTCCACATGATGCCCGCAGACACAAGCGGCACCGACCAAGGGAGCAATAACAGGACGCGCAGGATGCCGAAGCCCCGCAGCCTTTGGTTTAGTAGCAGGGCCACGCCAAGACCTGCAGCGGTCACGACCGGCACGCTGACTAACGTGAAGAAAGCGGTGTTCTTCGCTGCGTTTGCGAACGCCTTCTCTGACAGAACGTCCGAATAATTCTCCGCCCCGATGAACGGTTCGACGTCGGGTTGCGTAAGGATGACGCGGTGCATGCTGGTGAAGAGGGCATAGATCAACGGGAAGAGCGTAAACAGCGCGATGATGGCGATCACCGGCGTGATGGAGCCCCACCGATAGAGTGAGGACGCGGTTCGAACCGTCGCCCCGCTTATCGCTCGGCTCGACGCATTTGAGGTGGCCACTACCCAAACCCTACGCGGCTGTTGTTAACCCTGCTCTTCGGCCAACTGCTCCCAGCGGTCGGCCATGTTCTGAAGTGCCTCAGTGGCACTTATCTGCCCGCCGACGGCCGCGTTGATCTGCTCTCGAGCGTAGATGTCCCACGTTCCCCAGAAGGTAGTAAGGCCCTCCTTGGTTTGTGCGATCTCGGCCTGCTGCCGCTCGAGGTCGGCGTCTCCCCAGGAGTCGATCGCTTCTTGGATCTCGGCATCGTCGTAGAGGGGGAGATTGGCGAAGCCGAGGCCCTTCTCGAGTGCCCAGCGCTTCACGACCTCGTATTCGCCGTCCGTCTTCCCGCCGAAGTAGTTCAAGAACTTGCAGGCGTTCTCTACGTTCTGCTCTCCTGCATCAACGGCCGCCGACGACAGCGCGTAGAAACGGACGAAGCCCACCGTCGAGTGGGTCTCGCCCGGCATGAGCGCCATCCTGAAGTTGCCCTTTTCCTGGTGGTCGCCTAAGTTCAGCTCGGCCAGGTTGTACTTGGCGAGCACGGTGAACGCATGCCGTCCCGCCCCCGTTACCTTTACGACGTCGGGCTCCGCCACCTCCACAGATGCCGAATCGAGAATTCTGTGCTCGTTGCGCGCGTCGGCCAGCCACTGGAGCATATTCTCGGCCGCGCCCCCCGGTTCGTTGAAGACGGGGTTTCCGTCTTCGTCGAACATGTGCCCGCCGATCGAGTACACCATCGAGTAGAAGATCTCGATCGTCCACGGGTCTGCCTTGGTGAGCGGGATGTTGATTGGTGACTCCGAGATGCCCATTTGTTTCATGGTCATGGCCTGCTCGGTTAGCTCCTCCCATGTCTGCGGCGGAGCATCGAAGCCGGCGTCCTGCAACATCCTCTCGTTGTAGATGAAGATCAGCAGGTCCGCGTAATAAGGCAACCCGTAGAGGTTTCCGTCGAGGGTCATTCCCTCGGTCGCGTATGGCGCCCACTCGTCTGTGTAGGCGGTCGACTCGGGACAGTGCTCATCCAGGGGAGCTATCCACCCCGCGGCCACCCACTCGTTTAACCAATGATCCGACGAGTACTGAACGTCCGACGGGTTCCCACCTGTGAACTTCGTCGCCATGATGTCGTGGTAGTCGAAGAAGGAGTGGTCGGAGAGGTTTACCTGCACTCCGGGGTTCGCTTCTTCGAAGTTCTTGATGTTGTCGTTGATGGTCTCGATGGAATAGGACCACACGGTGAAGTTCAACGTGCCCTCTCCGTCGCCCTCGGCAACATCGGAGGGCGGGCTGCACGCGGCGAGAACCAAAACCCAGACGATTGCCACGGCCGCGAGGACGTGTCTGCTTGCCCTTGTGCCTACGAGCCGCGTTCCGGCGCCACGCGGCCTCTTCGAAACCAACGGATGCATTTTGCCAACCCCCCGGGCCTGTGTTCCGCTATTTAGAACACTGTTCTAAAACTCTAGGACCGGGCGGCGAGGTCGTCAAGTCGACAGGGCCTATCTCAGCGCGCCACCCACGTCCCTCCTGCGATGTCCTCCAGTTCTGAGAGATACGGCACGCCCTCGTAGTCGCCCACGACCGTGCACACGGACGCGCCGACTATGGACGCCAGCGCGAGGGACTTTTCCGGGGCCCAGCCGTTGGCCAAACCGACCAACACGGCGGCTGCAAAGGCGTCGCCCGCGCCCGTCGAGTCCACGACCGGCACCTGCCGCGGGGAGGAGCTGAACTCCGCGTCGCCGACCGACATCAGAGCACCCTCCGGCCCCATGGTCACCACAGCATGTTCGGGGCCCAGCGATCTCAAGATCTCGACTCCCTGTTGCGCCGAGCGCGCGTCGAAGAGGAGTTGCGCGTCGTGGAGACCGCAGAAGACGACGTCGGCGATTTTGAGCACCCGCGTTACCTCGGCGGCGGCGGCCTCCTCATCCCAGAGTTTGTGACGGAAGTTGACGTCAAAGGAGATCTTGACCCCGCCCGCGCGCGCGGCGTCGACGGCCGCCCAGCACGCCTCTTTGAGTGCCGAGGAGACCGCCAGCGAAATGCCGCTGAAATGAAAAATCCGAGCGTTGGACACATGCTCGGCCCGCACGTCCGAAGGGGACATTTTCGACCCCGCGGAACCCCTGCGGTAGTAGATGGAAGAAGATCTGCCGAGCGGGTATCCCCTCTGAACCAGGAACAGCCCGGTCGGGGCGTCACCGTCGTACGCGACGGCGGATGTGTCGACGCCCTCGGCCCGGGCGCACGCAAGGACAAATCTGCCGAACTCGTCACGCCCGACTTTGCCGAGCCACGCCGTTTTGAGCCCGAGCCGCGCCGCCGCGACGGCAACGTTGAACTCGCTTCCCGCCGCGTGCTTCTCGAAGCTGTGCACGTGGCGAAGCGGCCCCGTCTGCTGCGCGTTGAGCTGTACGAGCGCTTCCCCCAGGGTCACGAGGTCGAAGCTCATTTGAGTTCCCGCGCGATTTTGTCGACCAGTTCGACACCCCGCTGCACTGCCGTTTCAAATAGGCGACGGCCGGCGCCTGCGGACGCTCCGGCGGGCTTGCCTATGACGCCTGTAGGGTTGATCTCGTCGAAGCGTCTAACAACAGAAACCTCCTTCTTTGCGAACATGTGTGGATCGGGCCATGTCTTCGGCGTGTCGCCGGACGGGAGGGCGCCCGCATCCACGAGTTGCGGCCACAGAAACTGCGCGATCGAAGTCTCGAGCGCGCAGGCGTGCCCCGTGGCGTCCTCGGCACCCTCGAATGCCTCGCCCGCAACGTCCTCGAGCAGATCGAAATAGGTGAATGCCGCCGCGCGCCGCTCCGACTCTGCGAGCTCAATCAGCGCGACGTCGATCGGGGCACGGTTCCCCGCGTGGCCGTTGACGACAATCGGATAGAACCCCAAGTCCGAGAACGAGCGGCACACGTCCCCGAGGATGGCGATGAAGGTCGAAGCGCGCAGTGTGGCCGTGCCGGAGAAGCGAGTGTGATGCCAGGAGCAGCCGTAGGGAAGAGGCTCCGCTACGAAGACGCCCTCGAGGCGGTCCGCGATCGAATCGGTGACGGCCTGAGCGATGAGCGTATCCGTGCCGATGGGGAGGTGCGGCCCATGTTGTTCGAGCGAGCCAGTCGCAATGAGGACGACGCAGCCGCGCAGCGCGGCGGTCTGGGGCGCGGTCCTAAGCGCAAGCCGGCCCAATCGCGCCGGCGGCGCACCTTGAGCCTCGGCCACAAGAAACCTCCTGTTCCTGATTGCAGAACATCGTTCTGAATGCATAAACTGTACCCGCCTTGGGACGATCAAGACAATGCCGGCGCACCGAAGTCGAGAGCGAGGACCAGAGTGAACGCACGAATCGAGCGCAATTCATCGCACGTCAAGTCGCTCGATAGGGCCATAGACGTTCTCGAGGCTCTGGCCCAATATCCGGACGGTGTCACCATTACCGGACTCGCGTCTTCGATCAGGCTGCCCAAAAGCAGTGTTTTCCGTGTCCTCAGTACGCTCAGGGAGCGTGGCTACGTGCTTCAGAATCAGGCCTCGGAGCGCTACTCGCTCGGCTTTAGGTTTCTTTCCCTGGCGCGGGCCGTTGCTCAGGAAGGCGACTTGCGCAACGTCGCGACTGAGTACCTTCACAGACTCAGGGACGAGACCGGAGAGACCGTGCACCTCGCGGTTCCCGTCGGTTTCTCCATGGTCTATATCGACAAGGTCGAAAGTGCCCGATTGGTCCGACTTGCCTCCCGTATCGGTGATGTTGCCAACTTGCATTGCACAGGGTTGGGGAAGGCGTACCTCGCCGCACTCCCAGAGTCGGAGCGTAAGGCGATCGTGGCGAACCTGACCCTGGAGCGAAGAACGAGCCGCACCCACACGGATAAAGAGATGCTCCTGAAAGAACTCGACAGGTGCGGTCGTCAGGACTTCGCAATTGACGACGTGGAGAACGAGGAGGGAGTCCGCTGCGTCGGCGCCGCTGTTCGTACGCATCGGGGCGAGCCGATCGCTGCGATTTCCGTCTCCGCACCTTCGTCGCGATTCTCTAAGAAGCTCGCAGTTGCTGCCGGACCAGTCGTTGCCAGGAGCGCGCTCGATATCTCGAGACATCTGAGCGACATCGAGTCCGTCGTTTGACGGGGGGAGGGAATGTCCCGAATCGGGGGCCGTACCGACGATGCGCCGAAGCCCGTGGGGCCCTACTCGCAGAGTGCGAGGATCGGGGCGGTAGTTGCGGCTGCCGGTCAGGGCGGCTTCGACCCCGTCACTGGCGAACTCGTCGGCGACGGCGTCGCTGAGCAGACACGGCGTGCGCTGAAAAACGTGGCCGCGGTTCTAGCTGCGAACGGAGCGACACTTGAAGACGTCATCCGAACAGGCGTGTTCCTGACCGATACCGACGACTTCGAAGCGATGAACGAGGTCTACCGGACGATGTTCTCGGAGCCTTATCCAGCGCGCACGACGTACGTTGGGTTGCCGGCCGGGATGAAGATAGAGATCGACGCGATCGCGGTGCTGGCGGGGTCGTCCTCTCAGGCGTGACTTGCGACAGGCCCTCTCCTAAGACGCGACTCAGGGCCATAAGGTCCCTGACTGCCGTTTTCATCCGAGCGGGCGACCGGACTCGAACCGGCGACCCTCACCCTGGCAAAAGTGATGAGGAGCATCGCCTGACCTGCGCTCTTTTTCGTGTTCTGCCCGCTCGCCGACTATTTCCAGTAACACACTCTGTCGATCCTTGCGAACTCATGAGCGCGCCGCATGGCCCGAATATGGCCCGAAAAATGTCGGGCATGCCTCCGCGGTGCCCAAGTATTGCGGGATGCCCCTTGAGCTATCTCGAGTGGTCGGTACCAACAGACTGCAGAGCCTCGCGAACTAACCTGGACCCTGCCCACGAGACGTAGCCGATCGGCGTGAGGAACAGCCTGGCCCGAGAACTAGATGTTGGGTGCCCGCGCTATCAATGCCTCGAGACCCTCGACGCGTTCCACTGCGCTGGGAAAGGATTCCCCTCGCGTCCACTCGTTGGGAGCCACAATTACGCGCAACCCTGCCGACTGGGCCGCCAGCGCGCCTGTGGGTGAGTCCTCAATGGCCACGCACCGAGCGGGCTCAATACGGAGTTTGCGACACGCCTGCAGGTAGACGTCGGGATTAGGCTTAGGACGAACCAGGTCGGGGTCGTCGACAGATACCACCACCCGGATACGCGCTTCCAGGCTCCCTGCGGACAAAGCCGCCTCGATGAAACTACGCGGCGAAGAGGACGCGACTGCGCAGGGCACCCCAGCATCGGTCAGTGATTCCACCAGTCTCATAGCTCCCGGCATCCATACCGGCGTGCGATACCACTCAAGCAGCTCCCCTTGTTTGTTATCGAGAAGTTGTTCCGTGGTCTCCTTCAGCGCAAAATGGTCGCGCATCCACGCCCAGAACTCCGAGGGCGCGGCACCGACGAACTGTGCATAAGCAGATTCGGGAAGATCCGCACCGGCCTCGCGAGCGACGCGAAGGGCTAGCTCGTAGCACACTCGCTCCGAATCGACCAGAACCCCGTCGAGATCGAAAACCACTCCGCCCGGCGTCACCCTTGTCGGATCAAACAGACGGACAGCAGGGTGTCTTCCTCGATATCGTGCCAATCGTGGAGTGATCCAGGATGAAAGATATACAGCTCCGGCCCCCGATACTCCACTTCCCGATCGTCGGGCATACCGAGCTTGCCGCGCCCGCGCACGATCTGGCAGAACGCCACGTCGGGGCTGGTGTGCATCGCGAAGTGGCCCCCGGCCGCGATCTCGACCATCTGGAATTCGGCTCCCGACACCTCGTCGATCTCGAAGAGGCGCACCCCCCTGAGCGGTTTTTCGTCATATACCTCAAACTGCTGCCACGCCGGGCGGTCGATGACAGCAGCGACAACTCCGTCAGCCCCGACGGCGAAACTCGTCGTTCTCAAAGCGTCACCCTCCCCTGCTAGCCTCGCATTCCATGGATGTGTTTGATGTCGTGCGTGCCGATCGTGTCGTCGCAGTACTAAGGGCGTCGCGCGTTCCGGATCCAGTTGCCCTGGCAGATGCATTCGCCAAGGGCGGAGTGCGCTGCGTCGAGTTCACGTTCACGATCCCCGACGTCCTGTCGCTGATACGCACTGCTACCTCCAGCGACGCGTATATCGGTGCCGGAACAGTGCTCCATCCCGAGCAGGCGCGGTCTGCGATAGACGCCGGAGCCGCGTTCATCGTGTCACCGGCGATGAGGCCAGAGATCGTCGATGTGTGCCATGACGCAGGGGTACCGGTGGTGCTGGGCGCACTGACGCCGACCGAGGTGGCGGCGGCCGTCGATGCAGGCGCAACCGCAATCAAGATCTTCCCGGCCGGCCTGGGTGGTCCCGGCTACATAAGAGATCTGAGAGGGCCGTATCCAGACATCGCGTTTATCCCATCTGGAGGAGTGAGCGAGGAGAACGCCCGCGAGTTTCTCGATGCTGGCTGCCCGGCCGTCTACGCGGGATCCAAGCTGGCCCCCCGAGAAGTAGTGGAAAGTGGGCGACTGGTCGAGGTTACCCGGCGAGCCCGCGCTTTTGTCGCATCCCTCGGCTGACGCTTCCAGAAAGCCGGGGCCGCGGTTCATTGGGCCTCCGTTGCGAACAACGCGACCACCTTCTCCACGGCTTCCAAGCTTGCCCGCCGGATCGCCTCGTGTGTCGCCGCGCCCGTATGCGGACTGGCAATGAAGTTCTCGAGATGAAGCAGTGGCGAGTCGCCGGGAGGCTCGGTCGAGAACACGTCGAACGCCGCGCCTCCCAACCGACCGGCTTCGAGGGCTACCGCAAGTGCTTCCTCGTCGACCAGTCCCCCGCGTGCCGTATTCACGAGGAGCGCGCCCGCTTTCATCAATGCCAGTTCATCGCCTCCGATGACTCCACGTGTCTCATCGTTGAGGGGAAGGTGCAGCGACACGACGTCGCTGTTCGACAACACCTCCCGTAAGGAGCTGTGCCCGATCCCGGCATTGACGTAGGGATCGTGGATTATTACCTCCATTCCCAAGGCGCGGGCGATCCTCGCAACCTTTCGGCCGACCGAGCCGAATCCCACTATGCCCAACCGCTTACCCTCGAGCTCGAGCCCCGTGTGCCTCGCCCATGAGCCCGATCGCACCCCTCGGTCGTGCCACGCGATGTTCCGGGCGAGGGCGAGCATCAGGCCAAGCGTCAGTTCGGCCACGGACCGGGAGTTGGCTCCGGCCGTCGATTCGACGCGCACCCCTCGAGCCCGGGCAGCCCCGATGTCGACGTTGTCCATCCCCGTGCCGTACTTGACCACTATTTCGAGGGGCCCCGCATCCATTACCTGCGCATCGACTTCGTCCGTCCCCACGATGAGTGCAGGGCATCCGGTGACGAACGCCGCCAGGGCTCCGGCACTTAGTGGTGCGTCGCTGTCGGGAAAGCGCGCCTTCAAGGATCGCTTTTCGAGAAGATCGTGGTGTGGTCCCGGAGTCTGTCGGAACGAACGGGGGGTAATTGCCACTTCGATCATGTCGCGGCTCCCAGTCGTTCGAAGACGGGGGTCAACCTCTCTCCGAGTTCACGATACGCACTGAGCAGGACCCGGTATTTCCGGTGTTCATCGGGGTCGGGTTCCACGGCTTCTCCCGTCTGCTGCCATTTCTCGGCGGTGGCGGCAAGATCGCCGACGTGGCCGGTTGCGGCGGCGGCGACTAGCGCGTCGCCGAGCACGCCACATTCCTGGCGAACCATCGGGAGCCAATTGATTCCGAGAACGCTCGCCTTGATGCCGTTCCACAATCCCGACGCTGCCCCACCGCCGAGAGCACGCGCCTCTGCGAGCTCGCTACCCCCCGCGGCCTCCGCAGCGAGCCGGGCCCATTCTGCGTACTCATAGGCGATGCCTTCCAGCAGTGACCGGAACAGGTGCCCCCGTTTGTGAGCGGAGGTGAGCCCTACCCAGCTGCCGCGCGCCTTCGGTTGTGGAGGCAACACTCTGCCGTGTGTGTGGGGAAACCAGAGCAGCCCTCCCGATCCCGCCTCGACGCCGGCCGCCAACTCATCGAGACGTGCGTAGGCACCAGGGTCGTCTCGAAGCTCGGGCATCACCTCGTCGCGGAACCACCTCAGGGCAAGTCCCCCTCCATTGATGAACGCGAGCGCGATGTACGTGCCTTCTATTACGGAGTGCGTTGCCATGAGAGTGCGGTGCTCAACGTCGGGGGCGAACCGGTCCATGCACATTGCGAAGACACTGGCTGTCCCCGCAGAGTCGAACGCCTGCCCGGGACGGACGACGGCCGCGCCGAGTGACGCTGCGGTCTGATCGCCAGCTCCGGCGGCGACCGGTGTTCCCTCCGGTAGCCCGGTGGCCTGCGCGCCGGTCCGGGTTACCTCGCCTACGACGTCAAGAGGATCGACGATCCTCGGAAGGATCCGGTCTTCGATGTCGAAGGCTTCGATGAGCTCCTCGGACCACCCGGCGTTCTCCGTATCCGACAGGTTCGAAAAGTGGAGATACGTGCGGTCGATGTAAGCGTCATCTCCGCTCAGTCCGCACAGCCTCCCGGCAACATAGGCGCCGGGCACCACGAAACGTGCGACATCTCGGAACCGGTCGGGCTCCTCCCGCTGCCACCACAGGATCTTCGGTCCATGGCTGTAGGTCGGAGGACAGCCCGACAACTCGGTGATCCGGTCGGCAGCCTCACTCATGTGCTTGATGTAGGGCTCGCAGCGTGTATCCAGCCACGAGTCGTAGTGCGTGGCGGGTTCGTAGCGTGAGTCGATGCCGCCGACGCCGGCCATCTGGCCCGAGAAGGCGACGCCCGCCACCTCTTCCGCACGTCCACTCTTGGACAGGGCGGTCTGAATCGTCCGATGCGCCGAGCTCTCTATGTCGCCGAAATCTTGCTCTACCCACCCCGGCTGTGGGTACCGAAGCTCCACTTCTTCGAAGGCCGAGCCCAGGATCGTTCCCTCGTAGTCGACGACGGCAACCTTGGTGCCCAGCGTCCCGAGGTCACACCCAACGAACAGGGCCATAGCTCACCTCTTGTAGCCGGGGTTGGCAACGATCTCTGGTCCGCTCTGACCCTTCATGACGAGGACAGGAAAACCCTTGCGCTTGATGGTCTCGTAGTCGTGACCGGCGTCCCCGATGTAGGCGGCGAAGAAGACCAGCTGATCGTCTCCGACGTTAACGCTCCGGTGCGCCCACCCTCCGGGGATGTAATTGACGGTTCCTCGACGCATCGGTTCGACGATGTGACGACCGTCTTCGGTTGCCATCACCAACCGTCCTTCTCCCGCGAGACCGATGTAGATCTCGGAACGATCTCTCTGCACATGGAAGTGCCCCTTCGTCAGATAGAACTCGCCCTCGACCTCGCCGGGCTCCATGACTGTTGTCGAGCACATGACCTCAGAGTTCGTCTCCGGAACCGGGATGGGATAGACGCGATAAACGACGCCGCCCCCCGCGGTCGACTGCCGAAAGAACCCGTCGAGGTCCTCAAGGGTCTGTACGGTCGGCTCTCGATCGGCGTCCAGCTCACCAGTTGCGAGGTCTAGGAGCGTCGTAAACGGAACAACTTCTTCCACGGCGCAGTCTCCTTACGGGGAAACGAGAACTTTCATGGCCGAGTTCTTTCGCTCACCTCTCAGCAGGTCGGGCAACTCGTCGAGTGAGACTGTCGTCGTCGGCAGGCGCTCAAGCGGCACAAAACCCGAAGACACGAGTTGAGCCGCTCGTTCGTAGTCGGACACGGTGGACCCGGTGCTCCCGATCAGCGAGAGGTGACGGTAGTGAACGTCGTTTGCGTCGACCGTCGCTCCATCGGGCGTCCCCGCAAACGCGTGCACCGTTCCTCCCACGACCACCGATTTCAACGCCTGCCCGAGAGCCGCAGAACCCGGAGCGGTAACCACCGCAACCCGCGGTGGCGCCCCCATTATCTTCTCGACCGGATCCTCCGGCCCGAAGACAGCGTCGGCGCCCAGTTCGTGCGCAAGGCGACGGCGCTGTTCCGAGCGCTGACAAACACCGACCCTTACTCCCTGGGCTTTGAGGGTCCACATCGACAGGAGTCCCATGGGCCCCGCTCCCACGACCAGCGCAAGATCGCCCTCCTCGACGTGGAGCATCCGCACCGCATGGACACAGCACGCGAGCGGCTCGATCAGAGGCGCTAGCTCCACGTCCAGATCGAGTGGCACGGCGTGACGTTTCGGAACCGAAACCATCTGGGCGAACCCACCGTCGCGGTCCAATCCGATCGAAACGCCTTCCGGACACCGATTCTCGAAGCCGTTACGGCAGAAGTCGCAGCGGCCACACCCGATGTCGGGGTGAACGCCGACGAACCGTCCGCTCTCCAACCTGCCGGCCACCTCGTGGCCCGGCACGCGCGGCGGATCTGCTCCACGTGCGACGAGCTTAAGGTCCGTTGCGCACATGGCCGCCCGCACAACTTGGACCAGAACCTCATCGTCTGCAGCTCGTGGGGTTGGGACCTCAACCACCCTGACGTCGTCGGGCCCGTCGACTCGGAGTGCTCTCACCGAGGCCTGACCTCCTCGATCGAGATGGGACGCCGTTCTGCCAGCGATCGATTGACGGCGATGACTCCTTCGAGGGCTCGCACGCCGTCTTCGATGCCTCCCACCGGAGCGGCCTCTTCGCGCGCCACCGCGACGAAATGCGCATCCTCTGCTCGGTAGGCATCGGCAAAGAGATCCCGCCACGAACCGACCGGATCTGCAATCGCCCCCTCTTTCCGGACGAGCAGAGCGGATTCCTGGACGGGTCCACCGACCAGGATCGTGCCCTCGGTGCCGTAGACCTCGACCCGAGCGTCGTATCCGTAGTCCGCCGGACACGCGCCGTCGATCTGGGCGAGCGCGCCTCCATCCAGCTCGAATGAGGCAACCACCACGTCCACGAACCCCGGATGGCGAACGGCGATGTCGGGGCGCTTGGCAGCGCGACCAAGCGCGTGCACAGAATCGAACTCTTGTCCCGACATCCAGCGCACGGTATCGAGGTCGTGCGAGTTCACCTCCGCAATGAGCCCACCCGATCGCGTCACATCCCATGCCCACTCCGGGGGCAGACCCGGGCCGCGGCCCGACGACCGGACGAGAACGGGTCGACCGATGTCGCCCGCCGTGATGCGTTCTGCGGCCCGCTTGAACCCCCGGTCGAAACGCCGCATAAACGCCATCGACAGCGACCCGGACGATGATGCCTCGGCGTCGGCAATCGCCTTCGCCTCATCCAGGTCGGACGCCAGCGGCTTCTCACACAGGACGTGTACCCCCGCTTGCAGCGCGGTAACTGCGATCTCGGCGTGTGTAAACGTGGGGCCGGCCACCACGACGGCATCGATGCCCTGGTCGGTAATCGCCTCCAACGGATCTTCGAACAATCGGTCGCAACCCAGCTCGCGAGCAGCTCTTTCCCGCGCGTCGGCACTCGGATCCGCGATTGCGGCGAGCCTCGCTCCGGGGATGCCTGTGGCAAAGCTCCGACCATGAACCAGACCTGCGCGGCCGGCTCCGACGAGCAGGACTTTTAGCGCGTCGCTCACGCCGCTCCCTTCTGGGCCGCTCGACGACGCCACTGATCGAGTGCGACCACCAGAACGATGATCAATCCGTTGACCACTCGTTGCCAGAACTCTGTGACTCCAAGAATGTTCAGGCCGTTCGAGAGCACGCCGATGATGAGGATCCCGATCATGGTGCCTCCGACGCCGCCTTCGCCGCCGAAGAGGTTCGTTCCGCCAACGACCACCGCGGCTATCGACTGCAATTCCATGCCCTCGCCCATCAGCGCGTTCGCGCTAGCCTGTCGTCCCGTCAACATAAATCCTGCAACTGCGGCCATGAGTCCAGAGATCACGTAGATCCAAATCTTCGAACGATTCACCTTGATCCCGGATACATGAGCGGCCTCCCGGTTCCCTCCGATTGCATACGCCGCCCGACCCAACTTCGTCCGCGACAAAACAAACCAACCGGTGATCGCCACCAGGATGGCCACAACGGCGATGAGCGGAAATCGGGCCACCGAGTCGGCGCCCAATGTCGAAACGAAATCGGGAATGCGACGCCCCTCGACCGCCTGCTGGAAATCGGGAACCGGCAAGCCGTTGGTGATGAGGAGCGCGACACCTCGAACTGCCGAGAACGTTCCCAGCGTCGCGATGAAGTCAGGGACACGCCACTTGGTAATGACGAAGCCGTTGAAAGCGCCCACGACGAAGCCTGCGCCGAAGCCCAGCAACAGTGCGGCGGGCTCCGGCCACCCCCAGTGCGCGAACGCGACGGCCATGAGGCTCCCAGACAGGGCGGCTGTGGATGCCACCGACAGATCGATGCCGGCGGATACGATCACAAGGGTCTGGCCGACCGCCAGTATGGCGGGAACGGAGTACTGACGAAGGATGTTCAGGACGTTGTTGACGGTAAGGAAGTCGGGCGTGGCAATGAAGAACGCCACGACCAGTAGCAACAGAATCGCGAGCGCACCGCCTCGTCCCCCTGCCGCCGTGGTCGTTCGAACGATGCCCGAGCGGGCTCTGTCGACCCATATTTGCCGACGCGTCGTTGCCTCAGCCATGGGCACCACCCGCCGCCGCCATAATCTCGTCTTCGGACGCCGTCGGCTCGAGCTCCCGCGCGACGCGTCCATTGGCCATGACGAGCAGCCGGTCGGCGAGGGCCCGCGCCTCTTTGATCTCTGAGGTCAGATAGATCATAGCCACCCCCTCCCCGGCCAATCTGCGAACCAGCCTGAACACCTCTTGTTTGGCACCGACGTCGATTCCCCGGGTGGGGTCGTCCAGAATCAAGATGCGCGCATTGGAGCACAGCCAGCGCGCGAGTAACAGCTTCTGTTGGTTTCCTCCCGACAGGGTCTCGGCCAGGCTCTCGACCGACGTGACCCGGATCGAGAGTTCCTGCGCGTAGCGTTTAGCGATCTCCTTCTCACGTGCGAAGTCCAGGAAAGGTCCTCGAGCGGTGCGGTCGAGCGTGGCAAGGGTCACATTGGCCGCAACGCTCATTCGCGGGACGATCCCGATAGAGCGGTCCTCGCCCAGGTAACCGATGCCTGCGTCGATGGCATCACCCGGGGACGACAGGGTCACTTCTCGACCCTCGACCTCGACTTTGCCCCCGGTAGCAGGCTCGAGTCCGAACAGCGTTCGGGCAAGCCGCGTGCGTCCGGCACCAACCAGACCGAAGATACCAACCACTTCACCCGATCGAATCTCGAGGTCGACTTTCTTCAGACGGGGAGGCCTGGACAGATCCGCGACCCTCAGAGCGACCCGCCCCTCTCGTTCGTTCGGACTCGGCTTGGCCAGAACGTCTTCCACGTCGCGTCCCACCATCATCTCCGCAAGTCGAGCCTCATCGACCGTCCGCGCAGCCACAGTGTCGATCTTTCGCCCGTCACGAAGCACCGTCACGCGATCCGCGATCTCCAGGATCTCTTTGAGACGGTGAGATACGTAGACGACGGCGACTCCTCGATACTTGAGTTCATCGATGATCTCGAAGAGCCGCCCGGTCTCGCGGTCGGAGAGGGCAGAAGTCGGTTCGTCCAGAAGCAGGACTTTGACGTCAGCAGCCGCGAGCGCCTTTGCGATCTCCACCAGCTGGCGTTCTGCCATCCCTAGGCGACCGGTTCTGGACCGCGTGTTGACGTCGAAGCCGATCCGATGAAGATGTCTTGCGGCAGTCCGATGAAGCCGGCCCCAATCCACAATCCCGAATCGCGCCGTGGGCCACCGGCCTAGCAACACGTTCTCGCCAACGCTCAAGGACGGGACGAGGCTCAGATCTTGGTACACGCTGCCGATGCCGACGGTGCGCGCAGCTTCCGGCGATGCCGGCGCGAACGGATGCCCGTCGAGTTTCATGCTCCCCTCGTCGGGCAGCACCGCTCCCGCGATCACCTTCATCAAGGTCGATTTGCCGGCCCCGTTCTCACCCAGCAGTGCATGCACCTCGCCGGCGTCCACATTCAAATCAACCCCGGCGATCGCAACTACACCCGGGTATGACTTCCGGATCCCATCGATCTCCAGCAAAGGCGACCGACTACTCACATTCCGATCTGATCTCTTCCCAATCGATCTCGGGTAGCTCAGGTTCCGGGTAGAAGAGATCGGCGTTGCCTTCCCAAACCGTGCGCGGCCTGATGTCCTCCGTCTCCGGGACGTCCAAACCGCAGGCGAGCCTGACGGCGAACTCCGTGCCGAACCAGCCCCACTCCGGGAAGCCGTGATGCGTTTCGGCGATTATCTTTCCGGACCGGATCGCGTCGGTGGACTCGGGGGTGACGTCGTTCGTGAAGACGGCGACCTTGCTCTGCGCTGGTTCACTCGCGCCTCCACCGTCCTCCAGCACGCCCCTGCGCTCTGAGGTGATCATTGCCCCGAGACCCATCTCGTTCGATGCCGCCCAGAAGAAGTTCATCTCGCTCGGCGAGAAGCGCGACAGAAAGGTTTCGGCAGCCTTGATGCCCTTCTCTCGGTTCCAGTCCGCGGCAATCGGCTCGGCAAGGATCTCGATGTTCGGATACTGCTCGATCACTTCGTTGAAGCCGTCGAGTCTCGCCTGTGAGAAGAAGGTTCCGGCGATACCCTCGATGATGACGCCCCTTGCCTGAGGGGCGTTCTTTTCGGTGTCGGCGTAGACACTCTCCCACCACGCGAGGTCGAGGTACTCGTCCTCGCCGACGTCGACCTTCTCTCCACTACCTAGCACGCCCGGGCCGCCGTAGTAGTCGAGGACGGCGTAGGCAGACACGGCTGCCGCTTCCGAGTTGTCGAAACCGATGTAGCTGGCCACTTCGATGTCATCCTGCGGCTCCAACAGGTTCACCATGATCACAGGAATCCCGGCTTCGTTGGCCTGCTGGATCGCCGGCTTCACAGCCTCGGTATCCGCGGGCGATATCGCGATCACATCGACCTGCTGGCTGATGAAGTCTTCGATAATGGCAAGCTGATCGGCAAAGGCGGTATGGGTCGCCGGAGAGCGGCTCACGACCTCCACGTTGAAGCCGGCGTTGTTGGCGTCTTGAGCAGCTCTCTCGAAGAAGTCGGTGGCCGTCTTGAAGACACCGGTGATGTCGGGAGGCGTCCACCCAATGACGATCTCTTTGCTCGCGGCGCCTCCTCCCCCTTCTTCTTCTGAATCGTCACCCCGACCACACGCGCCAGCCGTCAGCGCCCCGATCAGCAGCAGCGCAATCACCAACGATCTCCGAAGCATGCGCGTTCACCTCCCCCTTAGACGGCGGTGTATCCGCCGTCGACGACAATCTCCGTGCCCGTCATGTACGCAACCTCGTTTGATGCAGCAAAGACGATCGCTCTGGCTATCTCGGATTCCTCGCCCAGCCGTCCTGCCGGACGGCTCGACGACAGCCACTTCTCGTGCTCCTTCGGGTTGGGAGCGGAAGCAATCGCAGCCTCCACCAGAGGAGTGCGGGTCGTCCCCGGGCACACGCTCACGGCGCGAATGCCGTCCTTCGCATGATCAACTGCGATCGACTTCGTCAGCATGATCAGGGCCGCCTTAGAGACGTTGTACGCGACCTGCCCCGGCACGGCGACCAGCCCGGCCTCCGAGCTGACGTTGACTACCACTCCTCCCCCGGTTTCGCGCATCAACGGAATGGACGCCCGGCAAAGCAGCATGGCGGCATGCAGGTTGATGCCCAGGAGCTGTGCCATGCGGTCGGGATCTGTCTGATCGATGGTTGCAAGGAAGTGGATGCCTGCGTTGTTAACGAGAACATCCAGCCGCCCGGTCTCCGACCGGCATTTCTCGACGATGGTCTCGGCGAAACCCTCGGCCCTCAGATCTACCGCAAGAAACGCACCCTGGCCCCCGTCATTCAGCTTTGAATCGACCTCGCGCCCGCGCCCGGGGTCCTGGCCACAAGCGAGAACCCAGTAGCCCTCAGCAGAAAGCGCAACGGCTGCCGCCCGGCCGATGCCACTCGTAGCTCCCGTAACGACGGCGCTCTTCATGGCAACGACTCCTCGAAAGACAGGCCGAAGGGCTCCAGACCCGCCTTCCGCACCACCTCGCGCGCGACGACCTGGACCGCGATCTTTGTGCGGTCGGCTCTGTGCCACGCGCGATAGCACTCGAAGGGACTCCCATTCGAGTCACGCGACACGGACTCGACGTACAGAAGTGGCGCACCAGGTTTCACCTCGAGCACCGCGGCGAGCTCCTCTTGGGCCGTCGTTGCCTCGACGACTCGCCGGCCAGAAGCGACCGCACGACCCATTCTTTCCTCGAGTGTCTTGTAGAGCGAACCGTTCTCGAGGTCTGCGGTAAGGACGACGTCGGCGAACCGCTGCGGGAGGTGAGTCTCGACGTACATGACGACCTGGCCGTCCACCCACCGCACCCGCTCGAGCCACACGCCGGCCTCGCCGTGGCGCAGCTCGAGTGCGTCACACGCCCACAACGGAAGGGAATCGACCGAGGCACGCAGCACTCGCGACGTGACTTTTCGGCCCGCGCCGGTTGCCTCCTCGAAGAACCCGTGCGAGGACTGCAGTAGCCACGACGAGAACGGGGGCTTCGTGACGAAGGTGCCGCGTCCCTTGTCCCGGCGGATCAAGCCCTCATTCTCGAGATCGGCCAGGCCCTGGCGAACAGTGGTCCTCGAGATGTCGAAGTGTCTGCAGATGGCGGGCTCGGACGGGATCCGTTCGCCCTCGTGCCACCGCCCGCTGCTGATCTCCTCGCTCAGCAACTTGCGCAGCTGGAAGTAGAAGGGGACCGGGGACGACCTGTCAATCCTCGAAACGGGCAAGCGAGCCAAACTGAAGACTCCCGATCCGGCCTCTGAAGGAACCTGACATCCTGTCCGTACAAGATGACCTTATGACCGCTCCGCTGAGTAAGTCAAGGATGCTTTCTCAGGGGCGGATTGCTTCGGCGGCTCGCTTAATCTCCTCGAAACGGCGGGGGCCGAGCTCGAGGCCGAAGACCTCGGCGATGACCTCCCTCCATCCGTAGAGGAAGTACTCCCAGCCGTCGTGGAGTTCGAGGTGACAGTCCCCCGCCTGCGCCCGGGCGTGGGCCAGGAAGTCGAGCTCGCCGCGATAGTTCAGCTCCCAAACCACTGCTCGAGGGGGCCAGGTGGCCCGGGAGGTGACCGGGGAGCCGGGGGTGTCCTTGCCCATCCCCGTGGCATTGACGACGAAGGTTCCAGGCTCCATCGATTCCAGCAGCGCGTCGTTTCGGACCGGATCCTCGTTCACGACGTACTCGACCTCGGTGGTCACTCCCAGCTCCTGGTGCACCCTCCTGAGATCCTCGATTCGCTCGACCGAACGGTCCACGACGACGAGACGGTCGGGGGGACTCGGTTGGCGCAGCAGGTACACGCTGATCGCGGTACCGGCTCCGCCCGCCCCCAGACAAAGAACCGCGCTCGGGACCATGTCGTCGAAGATCCTTCTCATTGCCAGCCCGGCGGTTATGGGGTCCTTGGCATGGCCGATCAACTCGTCACCGCGCTTGGAGATCGAGCTCACCTCCCGGCACAAGATCGCGTTTTGATCGAAGCTGGCAAATAGATCTCGAGCATGACGGAAGACGTCTACCTTGTGCGTGGTAACGAGTGCTCCACGCACGTCGTCGTTGTCGCGGATCTCCGCCACGGCATCCCTGTAGATCTGTGGCTTTCCTCCGATGGGCAGATCGCGTCCTTCGACGGTTGCATCGAGTCGGAGAGCGCCGGCCCAAATCGGAAAGAGCTTCATGATGCTCGACCCTTTGGTGCTTACTCCGATGAACAAGATCCGCTCAGAAGCGTCGCCCATGTTCACCGGAGATACCCCACGCACCGCCGCTCGGTCAAGCGGTCCGTCCGACATCCCAGGTTAGAAAGCGCGCAGGGTTCTCCGCGAGCAACTTGTGGGCCGTGGCCTCGGGAAGCCCCGCCGAGAGCAACCGCGGGACGAACGTTTCGATGATGTATCGGTAGCCGGGACTTCCACCCCAAGACTCGAGGTAGCTGCGGCGCGCCATGTCTGCAGACAGAAGGATCCTTTCCTCGTGCCCTTCCTCGGTGAGGCGAAGCACGAAGTCGACCCGTTTGTGATCCGGTTCGTACTTTTCCTTGGAGATGCAGTCGTATCCGAGATACACGCCCGACTGGGCGAGGCCGAGGTGCACCTTCCAATTGAGGCGCCGGTCGAGGTGCCCGATACAGATCTTCCCCGGCCGGGCGCCTGCCTCCGTGAGGATCGCAACCTGCTCCTCGCCGGCCGTCCCGTCCGTCGTGTGTGTGGTTATCGGTGCGCCCGTAAGAGCCTGCGCACGGGCCGCGGCCTCGAGCACGCGGCGCTCGGATTCGGTGACTTCGTTCAAGGAGGTGCCGGCCTTGACGACGCCGGCTTTCACCGCGGTCCCGTCTACCCCGTGCAAGAGGTCACGGACGAAGTCGCCTGTGAGCTGCTCTACCGTGCCGCGATCCACAGGCAAAACACCGCGCCAGTATTCCTCGGAGACGTGACCGGTAGTGCAGATCACGTGGACGCCCGTACGTTGTGAGAGCCTTAGCAACCCAGCCACGTTGCGTCCGAACTCGGGTGTAGACACCTCCACGAGCGCCCCCCCGCCGAATGATCTGAAGATCTCGAGTTCCCGCGCTGCTTTGTCTTCGTCGTCGAGGATCATGTCGGGGCCGTCGACGGTGAATTGCTTCCCCGGCGACGTCAGCAAGTGCTCGTGACAATACGTGTGACCCAATGTCGAGCCGTCGACATCCCCAAGAACGGTACGCACCAACCCCATTCCGAGTAGGTTACGTGCCCTTCCTCACGATCCGGCCACCGCCCCGACGCAGCTTGGCCGTCGACGAGGGCCACAGATGTCCATATAGTCGCCGGCGTGGTCGCCCAGCCTCAGCAGATGGAAGCGGGGCATTCGCCGACTACTGCGAGATTGTCGCGCTGTGGATAGTCTTCTGCCGCCCCTCGACTGGCGAGATCGACCGGAGAGGCCCTAGCGTGCAAGATCGGGGGTCATGACTCGCAGGACGCGGCTTGTCGTGGCGGCGGCGGTGACCCTTCCAATCGTGGTCTGGATGGTGCCGTCCCTGCGGGCCCGGGCCAAGGCGGTCGCAGTGCTCGCGGACACGACCGGCCTGCCGTTCCCTCGGCCTATGGCGCGCGATGTCTCAGTCTCCACCGTCGAGTACGACGACGTTGTCGGAGACCTCTACTCGGGCGGAGACGAGTCACCGGTGATCGTGTTCGTGCCCGGCGCGGCACCCGCGGGCCGATCGGATCCACGCGTGATCGAGGCGGCGACCGCGTTCGCGCGGGCCGGCCGGCGCGTGTTCGTGCCGGAGCTCCTTCTCTACGACCGCACGTTCAACTACGACGACGTCGAGCACCTCGTGACCGCGATCGTCGAGCTGTCGGACGACGCGCAGGTCGGGGTGCTGGGCTTCTCATACGGAGGATCGCTCTCGCTGATCGCGGCCCAGGACCAGCGCACCCGGGACTGCCTCGCCTTTGTCGCAACCTTCGGCGCTTACTTCGATCTGCTGCACGTGATCCAGGGAGTGACCACGGGTTCGACGCTGCTCGACGGCGAGGAGGTGCGCTTCCCCACCGTGCCCGAGGCGCGCGAGATTCTGACCGATGCGACTATGCAACTCACTTCAGGTAAGCGGGCCGACGAGCTGGCGCGAGCACTCGAGCTCGAAGACGCGTCCCACCTACCGGCAAATCTCGAGGCGATCCACGACCTGCTGACCAACAGGGATCCGCATCACAGCCACGAGCTCGCAGCCGAGTTACCGCCCGCATTTCGCACGACTCTAGAGCGGTTCTCGCCATCGACGACGGTCGCGAGGCTCAACGTTCCGTTGTTCATCCTGCAATCCAAGAAGGACGCGGCGACCCCATGGGCCGAGGCGGTGCTGCTCGATCGCGCGGTCGAGCGGTCTCGCCTCGTGCTGCTCGATCACTTCTCGCACGTCGACCCGCCGGGCCTGTCCGGTTGGCTCGCGGACGGTCCCCGGGCGTGGAGGTTCCTATCCTGGCTGCTGGCCGCTCAGGAGTAGAGGACCGCTACCCTAGAACGGCGGTGACATCGAAGGAGGCACTTCCGCCGTTCCGGCCCGGCCGGGGAGACGTTCAGTACGAAGGTCAGAGCGCAAGTTCTGGCCCGACGCATAATCCGAGAGTCATCCCCGGTCGGTTCCGGAACACTCTCGAACGGATCGAGAGTCCACTCTTGGATTAATACGCCTCATAATCCGTTGGTCGCTGGTTCGAGTCCAGCCGGCCCCACAAGCGAATCCCCTGTCACAGTGTGAAAGTCCGGTACCTCTGTCCCACATTGGCTCCGGCACCTCTGTCCCACTAGCCGACCCCGGCTCCGGTTCCTGGGCGACAGTGGCTCCGGCACCTGTGTCCCATGAATTCCACCACCCGAGC
>JBOGXA010000009.1:0-128242 GCA_050694175.1 Actinomycetota bacterium | reverse complement strand
GGCCTCTTCAGCCCTCGCGCGTCCCTCAGCAGATTTCTCAGCGCCCGCACCTTTGCCGGTCGGGTTGTTGCTCTGGGCCTCTTCAGCCCTCGCGCGTCCCTCAGCAGATTTCTCAGCGCCCGTGGCCTCGCCCTCTTTGCCAGCAGTGCAGGGGTCCTTGTCTGGCGTCGGGTCGCTGCCAGAAGCCGCGGTCGCGACCGCCTGGCCAAACTCGCAGCCCTTGGTGCCGAGCCATCCGTCGATCAGCGCCCGCACCTCGTCGGCCCGGGCGTCTTCGGGCAGGTCGTCGGGCAACGTGTTGGCCTCTCCCTGGTTGGGCAGCTCAACACCGGTGACGGCCTCAAACGCCTGCTCGGCAGCCTGCCCGGGAAGATCAACACCCGCATAAGCGAGGCCAACCATCGATAGCGAAGCAGCCACCGTCCCAGCTAGTGCCTTCAATGCGACAGAAACGGTTCTGTCCATAACTCTCCTCCACTTCGGCAGCTCGGACACCTGTGCTCCCACAGGCCCGTGGGCTTTGCTGACCGACCTCACGGCCGGGTTGCCGTTCTCGGCGAGAAGCTGAGACGCCTCTGAGATTGCGGCGATGTGGCGAGCCCGCGTGGCGGCGTCGGGAGCCGTGGCGAACGTGGAGCGCGCTTCGGTCAGCAGCGAGGCCACCTCTTCGAATGCCTCGTTGCCGACCGCTGCTTCACCCGCAAGCAGCCGGGCAAGCTCTTCATCGCCGAGTTTCAGAAAACGTCCCATCTCATCTTCGTAAGCGCCGAAGGAGTTCATCTGGATACGCCCTGCCTCGAGATTTCTCTGCGCAGGGTGGCGAGACCCCTGCGCTGCAGGGCCTTGACCGCACTGGGACGCTTGCCGACGATGCGGGCGATCTCCTCAACGGCCAGGTCCGCGACCACTCGCAATAACAACACGTCCTGTTGGTCCGGCGACAGCCGCGCGATCAACTCATGGATACGTCGTGCCCCCAGCCTCCCAAGCGCCTCTTGCTCGGTGTCGCCGAGGCCGAGGGCCTCCCCCATGTCCTCCGGCGCCAGGAGCTGCAGCGGGCGCCGGGCCCGGTGTCTGACGTCATCGAGAAGACGGTGGTGAGCGATGGTGAAAACCCACGAGCGGAAGTCACCCTCATCACCAGCGAAGCTCGAGAGATCTCGGACCACCTGGAGAAAGACCTCGCCCAGGAGGTCTTCCGGCTCTGCGGCACCGCGTGCGCGCAGGTAGCCGGCAACGACGGGTGCGAGGTCGTCATAGATGCGCGTCCACGCCCATTCGCCGCCGGCGCGGGCGGCATTCAACACCGAATGGAAGCTTGGTCCCAGCATCAGCACAAGTATCGGCGAGGATCCCGGATCTCTTCATCTCGACGCTCGCCCTCGACGGCGGCTCGCCTGGGCCGGGCTGGGGTCAGGTGCCGTTTTGTGAGACGCCACGGGTAGACCAGGCGGTTCATACGCTCACAGGTGGGCGCGGGCCGATGAGTTTTTGGCGCGCCGCTCGTCTATACAGAACGAAACAGTAGCCAGGTATCTTTGGCTGTGGCGTGTCCCACGCCCAACCTCGGCCCCGGCGCTCACGCCGCCGGCAAAGCGAGGCAAAGGGGGCCCAGCCCTCGGGATGCTCGGCATCACCCCTTCGGGTCGCGCCCAAGGGAGCGTGAGTCCCCCGGTCGCGACTGAGACGAAGGAGGTAGCTGTGACCGAGAGCAAATCGTTCAAGCGCCGCGTTCGCGAGCGTATGTCCAAAACCGGCGAAAGCTACACTGCCGCGCGCGGCCAAGTGGCCCAGAAGCGCGACCGAGTCCAGGCAGCTCGCACGCGACTGGCGGCGGACGCCAAGCTCGTTTCGGACGACAAGATCAAGGAAGCGACCGGAAGGAGATGGGACGCGTGGTTATCGATTCTCGACCGGTGGGGCGCTCGGGATAGGAAGCACGGGGAGACAGTCGGCTTCCTCATGGCTGAGCATGATGTCGAGGGTTGGTGGGCACAGACGATCACCGTCGGTTACGAGCGTGCCCGCGGGATGCGCCTCAAGCACCAGCAAGCAGACGGTTTCACGATCTCCGCCTCGAAGACGATCGCGGTCCCGCTCGATTCGCTCTTCGACGCGTTCGTCAACTCGCGCAAGCGAAGGAAGTGGCTCACAGACGGTGCGATGTCGCTGCGCACCTCGCAACCCGGTCGCTCGGCGCGCTTCAATTGGGAGGACGGGTCGACTCGCGTGAACGTCGGATTCATCGACAAAGGCCCGTCGAAGTCGACCGTCGCGCTGGCGCACGAACGACTGGCCGATGCTGATGAGGCCGAAACGGCGAAGGCATTGTGGAAGGAGCGCCTTGGCGAGCTCCGGTCCTTCTTGGAAAAGTGACTCCGTCTGCGTTACCGATGTCGGGCTATCCGACCTAAGTAATGCGTGCCGGCCTCCTGCCGGCACCGTAGGGGCAGGGGCACGACACCGTTAGTCAAAGGAGGTCCTGATGAACGACCTGAATTACATAGCCATCGTTACGGCGGCCGTTGCGGCATTCGTATTCAGTTCGATGTACTACAGCGCGTCGGCAAGCAGCTGGCGACGCTGAGCCCTGCTTACGCCGAGGCTGGAACCGGAGCACAAAGGCCGGCCGTATGGAAGCTGCTCGTCGAGATCGTCAGAAGCCTTGTTGTCGCTTCGGTGCTCGCCGGACTCGCCGCGGAACTCGACATCGAGGATTGGACCGGAGCAGTGGCTCTGGGATTCGCAGTGTGGATTGGCTTTCCCGTCGTCCTTTGGACCGGCGCCATCATGTGGGAGAAAGTGCTCTGGAAGCTCGCCGCCGTCCATGCCGGCGACTGGCTTGTGAAGGTGCTCATCATCGCCGTCGTAGTTGGCATCTGGACCCAGAAGACTCGAGCCAATGGTTAATCGTAGGCAGCGATGACTTTTGCCCCTCCAGGTGGTCTCAGTATGTGAACCGCAAGCAACCGCGGTTGTTCTGCGGTGGTAGTTGGCATTGCTACTCGAAAGGAGGACATCGCGGTGAGGAAGCTAGTGGTCAGCACCTTCGTAACACTCGACGGAGTCATGCAGGCCCCAGGTGGACCTGAAGAGGACCCCAGCGGCGGTTTCGCCCACGGAGGGTGGTCGGTGAACTACTGGGACGACCTCATGGGGCAGATCATGGGTGAGGCGTTGGATACTCCGCATGACCTCGTGCTCGGACGAAAGACGTACGAGATCTTCGCCGCGCACTGGCCATTCGTCACCGATCCCGTCGCCGACGCAATGAATCGTGCCACGAAGTTCGTCGCGTCGACGACTCTCGAGTCCCTCGATTGGGACAAGTCGGTCCTGATCAAAGGCGATGTGAGCGAAGAGCTTGCCAAGATCAAGCAGCAAGATGGGGTCGAGCTCCAGGTCCATGGCAGCGGGCAGCTCATCCAAACGCTATTGAGGCACAACCTCATAGACGAGTACCGGCTGTGGATTTTTCCTGTCGTCGTGGGGCCGGGGAAGCGCCTCTTCTCAGATGGCACGATTCCCGCCGGACTGAGGCTCCTTGACATCAAGACTTCCACCACAGGAGTCGTGATTGCGACATACGATCGAGCAGGCGAGATCGTGACCGGATCATTCGCTTTGGACGAGCCCACTGATGCCGAGATCGAACGACGCAAGAAGCTCGAGGATCGCTGAGCAAGGGGCTCGATTCCGACCGGTCGAGGGAATTCACGTTCCGAACTCGAGGCAATGTCGGTGCGCCGGCCCTCGATAGACGTGCCATCCGGCAGGTCGCTGGAGAATCCGAACACTGGCGGGCCGCGCCGCCGAAGCCGTGACCGATGAGTTTTCCCTTACCGCCCGGTCTAATCTTCGACCGCGAACCCGGCCACGAGAGGTGAGCGCGATGGCGAAGATTCAGAAGATCACACCGAACCTCTGGTTCGAAACGGAGGCCGAAGAGGCAGCCAATTTCTATACCTCCATCTTCGAGGATTCACGGGTCGCAAGGGTCATGCGCTATGGAGAAGCAGGGCCACGGCCCGCGGGAATGGTGATGACCGTGACGTTCCAACTCGAGGGGCAGGAATTCACTGCGATCAACGGTGGCCCTGAGTTCAAATTCAACGAGGCAATCTCCTTGTTGGTCAACTGTGAGACGCAGGAAGAAGTGGATGAGTTGTGGGACAAGCTCTCCGCGGGCGGGGAAAAAGGACCATGTGGCTGGCTAAAAGACAGGTTTGGTGTGTCGTGGCAGGTCGTTCCCACTGTTCTGGATGAGATGCTGCAAGACGAGGATGCCGACCGGGCGAATCGCGTTATGAATGCGATGCTGCAGATGAGCAAGATCGACATAGGAGTTCTAGAGAAGGCGGCGGGCAGCACCAGCCAGGGCTGAATCGCGATGCCCACCCCGCCCCAATCCCTCGCTCTCCAATTCCATCCAGGCGGCCGAGGCCTCCGATTACGAGAGCCCTACGCCGGCGATGAGCATTGCAAGAGAGACCGCGGACAATGCCGTCCGGGCAAGATGGCCTCTCAGCCAAACGGATCGCATAGTCGAGAGCCCCATCGCTTCCGGGCCGCGGTGAATCATCCGGCGCTGAAGCGGCACAAGGAACAGGACCGACCCCAACATGGTGAGGACGAACCCGACCAAAGCCCCGAGCGCGAGTTGTTCTCCTACCCCGTTGCTCGACGCGATCAGCATCACAGTCGACCCGATAGCGATCAGCAGCAAGGCCGGCTGAACCTTGTCCGCCACCGCGATCGTCTTCGCGAAGTCAGAAAGGAATGGAGACGCTTCCATTCGTCGCCACCTAGGGATCCTGGTAGCCGCGAAGAAGACCACTCCGCTCGTGAACGCGGCCGCTGCTGCGATGGCAGCCACTGCCCATCCGTTCATCTCCTCCTCCTCTCACGTCGCGCTTCATGCGACTCAGGTGTGGTCTGACCTTCGAGCAGTGATCGCAGGCGCAATAGGAGCTCCAGCGATTGCTCGATTTCGGCGACATCGAGGCGAAGCTCCTTGATCAGTGCGTCCGCCCACTTCGCCTGGCGCGGGTCGATCTGATCGAGCAACTCCCGGCCGCGATTGGTAAGGCGGATGAGTTTGGCTCTACGATGCGCCGGGTTGTCGACGTACTCGACGAGGCCGCCCGCTGCCAGAATGTCCGCGGTTCGTTGAACGCTTTGGCGAGTGAGTCCCATGACTCGGGCGATGCCCGACACCGTGTCCTCCCTCTCGGCGATGGCGCCAAGCACCTGCCATCGGGAAGAGCTCTGTCCTAGATCCCGAAGCAAGTCATCGCCGGCCGCAAGAAGGTCCCCGTTGAGGCGGAAGACCTCGAGGATGAGCTTGGTAAGGGCATCTCTTGCTCGGGTTGCCGGCATACGTCAGTACTCTGTCATATTGACAGGAGTCTGGCAAGTGCCACCGACCGGCGCGCGAGAAAGCCCAGAACAAGCTCCGGATAGATCCCAGCTTGCTTTGCTAAGACTTCCTCCTTTCCGAGCCGACAATCTCTACGTAGAAGAACTTAAGGAACTTCATTGCGGCCGGCCCTTGCAACCGGACGGGAGGCTGAGCCCGGCTCTCGGGAGACGCAGGATGGAGCACAGGGAAAACCACGACGCCCGCATAATGATTGTCGACGACAGGAAGTCCACCGTCCTGTTAATCGAGCGCATACTGGGTCGCGCCGGGTACCGCGACATCGTGTCGACGACGGATTCTCGCGAGGCAGTGCAGCTTTTCATCCAGTCGGCTCCGGATTTGGTGATGCTGGATCTGCACATGCCGCATCTCGATGGACTTGAGCTGCTGACCGAGTTGCAACCACTGATCGGCCCTCGAAGCTACCTGCCGGTCATCGTTCTCACCGCCGACGACACTCCCGAGCTTCGCAACAGAGCTCTGTCGCTCGGAGCAAAGGATTTCCTGGTGAAGCCGATTGATCCCACCGAGGCGACGCTGAGGATAAAGAATCTGATCGAAGCCAGAACGCTCCACGGCCGTTTGTTGAGGCAAAACGACACACTCGAACGCAAAGTACGGGAGCGCACCCGGGAACTCGAGGACGCGCAGCTAGAAGCGCTTGATTGTCTGGCTCGAGCCGCGGAATACCGAGACGATGACACGGGCAAGCACACCCAACGCGTCGGCGTTGCGGCCGCGTTGGTAGCCGAGAATCTCGCGTTGGGGAAGCGAACTGTGGAATTGATGCGGCGGGCCGCTCCCCTCCACGACGTCGGGAAGATCGGGGTACCCGATCAGGTGCTTCTGAAGCCCGGAAGGCTCACCGTTCGGGAGTTCGAGATCGTCAAGGGTCACGCGTCCATCGGAGCAAACATTCTGTCTGGAAGCAGATTCGAGGTCCTTCAGCTCGCGGAAGTGATCGCCCGTTCCCACCACGAAAGGTGGGACGGATGTGGTTACCCGTCCGGCCTCGAGCGGGATGCAATCCCTCTGTCGGGACGCATTGTCGCAATCGTGGATGTGTTCGATGCCCTTACCCATGAGAGGCCCTACAAAAAGGCATGGAGCGTCGACGACGCTCTCCGTGAAATCCAATCGCAAAGCGGCACGCAATTCGACCCGGAGGTTGTGGCCGCCTTCCTAAGCGTGCAGGACCTCGCCCGAGACGCGTTCGAATACGAGATCGCTGCCCCTTAGACATGAGTGACGCGTCATGAGGTTGAAACGCCGGGGCACCCGGTCAAGTCTCTCGGAAACGACACTGATCGATCGTCTGAGTGCACTTCCGTCAGGTCGCATCATGATCGTGTTCGCCTTAATCAGCCTGGTGCCGGTGCTGCTGATGGCGTATTCGAGCATCCATCTCGCGACCGAGGCAGTCCGGCGTCAAGCCCAAGATGGGATCCGCAACACGTCGTCGGTGAGCGCGCTCCTCGTCGCCCAGGAGATGGAGGGCCTCGCCCAGCTCGTCGACTCGTACGCCGACCGACCTTTCATGATCGAGGCCATGCAAAAGGGTGACAGGCGAGCCCTGGTCAGTCAGCTCCAAGAGCTGTTGGATCGTGAGGGGATTCGGAGCGCGTTTGTCGCCGACCCCACTGGTAGGCTCATCGACATCCGCCCGGCCACCCCCGAGATCGTCGGCGACGACTTTAGCTTTCGCGACTGGTACAGAGGTGTAACCGAATCAGGTACCGCCTACATCTCAGATGCCTACGAGTCGGCGCTAAGGGGACACCCACGGGTCGTCGCCGCGGCGGCACCGATCGAAGCTGTGACCGGAGGGGGGTCCGGTAGAGAACTGATCGGAATAGTCGTCGCGGCCTACGATATCGAGGCCATCCAGGGCTTGGCTAAGGAATTCGCGAGGTCGCAGGGCGTTGCGTTGACGGTCACGGACCAGCGGGGGACCATCGTCGCCGGGCCGGGCGCGGCGCCGTCGGCACTTGTATCCCTCCGATCCGAGCCGGACGTCCAGGAGGCGCTCAGGGGGAGGTCCGGGATCGTGGAGGTGGAGTCCTCAGGTGGACGGCGCATCCACGCGTTTGCTCCCGTGCCTTCGCTCGGATGGACGGTGAGCGTTGGGATCCCGCTGGATCAGGCTCTCCGAGGGGCCGCGACGCTTCGGTCCACCGTACTGATCATCTCAACCGTGCTCGTCCTGATAGTGGGAGCGGTGCTGACCGTTCTTGTGATTGCGCTAAGACAGCGAGCCCGCGCGGAGAAAGAGTTGAAGGAGAGCGAAACCAGGATCCGATCGATCATCGAGGCGGCTACGGAGGCCTTTGTATCTATCGATGAGCGAGGGGTCATAACCGGATGGAACGACAAGGCGCACACTATGTTCGGCTGGAGTCGAGACGAGGTTCTGGGGCGCACGGTCGCCGACGTGATAGTCCCTCCCGAATCGAGGGAGGCCCATACACATGGGATCACCCGTTTCCTGGAGACCGGCGAAGGACCCTTACTCGGCCAGCGCGTTGAGATCGAGGCTCTCCACCGAGACGGCAACCGCATCCCAGTCGAGCTGGTCGCGTGGCCGGTGAAGACGGATGATCGATGGACCTTCAACGCCTTTGTGGCGGATATCAGCGAGCGAAAGAGGATCGAGCAAGAGATCGCCAGGGCTCACGAAGAAGCCCTGGAAGCGTCGCGCCACAAGTCTGAGTTCCTGGCGAACATGAGCCACGAAATAAGGACTCCGATGAATGCGGTGATTGGGATGACCGGCCTCCTGCTCCGCACAGAGCTGACCGACGAGCAGCGGGATTACGCCGAAACCGTACGCTCGTCCGGCGACGCTCTCCTAACCCTCATCAACGACATCTTGGACTATTCGAAGATTGAAGCAGGCAAGATGCAACTCGAGGCCATCGACTTCGATCTCCGCACCGTCATCGAAGAGGTTGGCGATTTGCTGGCCGAGCAAGCGCAGGTGAAAGCGCTGGAACTGGCCGTGCTCGTCAAGCCGACCGTCCCGGCAGTTGTCTGCGGCGACCCGGGTCGCATACGTCAGGTGTTGGTGAACCTCGTCAGCAACGCGATCAAGTTCACAGAAGCCGGTGAAGTCGTCGTTTGCGCGGACGTGGTGGACGAGTCGAAAAATGAGCTCGTGGTGCGCTTGGAGGTAATCGACACCGGCATCGGTCTCTCGGCCGATCGAAAGGACCACATCTTCTCGAGCTTCACGCAGGCGGATGCTTCCAGCACCCGACGCTACGGTGGAACTGGACTCGGTCTTGCTATTTCAAAGCAGCTCACCGAGATGATGGGGGGTGACATCGGGGTCGAAAGCGAGCCGGGTGCCGGGAGCACGTTCTGGTTCACGGTGCGGCTCAGACACGGCTCGGTCGAG
The DNA here is from genome assembly GCA_050694175.1 of Actinomycetota bacterium. GTDB lineage: Bacteria > Actinomycetota > CADDZG01 > CADDZG01 > WHSQ01 > JBOGXA01. The sequence goes on along the minus strand of JBOGXA010000009.1, from coordinate 119,423 downwards.
TACCTGCAACCGTTCAGAAAACGAGCGACCCTTCACGGCCTGCGAGCCCTTGTCGTGGACGACAACGCAACGAATCGCGCCATCTTGACCGAGAACCTCAAGGCGTGGGAGATGACCCCGGTCACGGCCGGCAGCGGACCGGAGGCGCTCGAGTTGCTGAGAGAAGCTGCCGGGAAGGGCCGAACATTCGACGTTGCCATACTCGACTTTCACATGCCCGATATGGACGGGCTCCAGCTCGCAAGGGCGATTCGCGACGACGCGACGATCGGCGGCGTACGACTGCTCCTCCTGACTTCCGCCGGAAATCGTGGCGATGCGCGTAAAGCGCAAGAGGCCGGGATCGAGGCGTATCTCACCAAGCCGGTGCGCCCTTCGTCGCTGTACGATTGTCTCGCAACGGTTGCGGGCATGGAACGCGGTGGCGGTTGGAGTTCCCTCATTACCCGGCACACACTTGCCGACATGAAGGCCCAAACGCGAGCCCACATCCTGGTCGCCGAGGACAACGCAGTCAATCAGAAGGTCGCCCGTCGCATGTTGGAGAAGCTCGAGTACCGAGTCGACCTCGTCTCCGATGGGGTTGAGGCCGTTGATGCCGTTGCACGCATCTCCTATGCAGCTGTGCTCATGGATTGTCAGATGCCCGAGATGGACGGGTTCGAGGCGTCGAGGAGGATACGTGCGTTGGAATCCCCCAAAGGCAGCGTTCCTATCATCGCCATGACGGCAGGCGCAATGGAGGGAGACAGGGAACGATGCCTGGCGGCAGGGATGAACGACTACATGGCCAAGCCGGTGAAGCTCGAGGAACTTGCTGCGGTCCTGGATCGGTGGGTCGAGAGCGAAGACACCAATGATGATTCTCCGGCCGGAAGAGGCCAGGACTTCCCATCTTCACTCAACATGGCGAAGTTGAGCAGCCTAATGGAATTGGAGAACGAGCCCGGGGAGCTGGTACGTGAGTTCCTGGGTGACGCGGACGACAAGATTCGGGTTCTGCAAGACTCGATTGCGCGTCGCGATCTGGCGGGTGCAGGCGACGCTGCCCACACTCTCAAGTCGGCGGCAGGAACACTCGGGGCCGAGACTCTGGCGATGATGTGTGACTCGGCGCAGCGCATTGCGGCCACGGGCAGCATCGAGGAGCTGGCCCCGCTCGTTAACGCGATGAAGGAAGAGTACGAAACGGCGATTGCAACATTGCGGGCGGAGTTGGCTCTTCTCGTCGACTGACCCTCATCGTCCACCCCTTGAGCCGGCGCAGAGCATCGAATGGTTACCGGCCTCCGGCCGGGCTGGCGCGGTCAGCCTCCCAGGTGTGCCGCTGCAACGCGCTTCGGCACGACCATTCGCCAGGCCTCAAGGACGATCTCTCGCATCTCGGTCGCCTCGATGGCGTCGAGTCGAACGACGACCCAGTTGTACCTTTGATCCGCTCGCTTCGGCATCATGAACTTCTTCGGCTCAGAGGCGATCAATACCTCACGCTCCTCCTTGGGAAACGCAAATCCCATCAGCGTCTCGTCGCGCGAGAAAGCCAGGTAGACAATCCGGCCGACCCTGAACTTCACCCGATCCCGCACCAGCGCCTCGTAGGTCCTCGGGAGAGTGACGGCCAGCTTGCGCACATCATCGACCGTCACCATCCGCGGATCACGGTCAGCGGCTGGCCGCCTTGTTGTACTGCCGGACCGACAGCGGGACGAAGATCGCGAGGATGATTCCGACCCAGATGATGGTGTACGCGATCGGATTGTTCAACGACCACACATCCGGTTGCGGGAGGTTCCCGGTATTGCCGAACGCCTCCCGCACCGCCTGGGCGACGGACGAAACGGGATTCCACTCCGCAAAGGTCTCCAGTGGCCCGGGAAGGCGATCGCTGCGCACGAACGTGTTGGCGATGAACGTCATCGGGAAGATGAACATGAACGAAACGTTGTTGACGATCTCCACGCTCGCGACTTTCAGTCCGACGTAAGCCATGATCCAGGAGATCGCGTACGCGAACAGAAGCAACAGCAGGAAACCTCCGATCGCTTCGACCATGCCGGTTCTGATGCGCCAGCCCACGATCAAGCCGGTAATCGACATCACGAGGATCGAGGTCGAGTTGTAGACGATGTCGCTGGCAGTGCGCCCAACGAGGACTGCCGAACGCGCCATGGGCAGCGATCGGAAGCGATCGATAATGCCCTTGGTCATGTCCTCGGCTAGTCCGGCTCCCGTGAAGGTCGAGCCGAAGATCACCGTCTGGGCGAAGATCCCGGCGATCAGGTACTCCCGATAGTCCATGCCGGGAATATCGATGGAGCTGCCGAAGACGTAGGCAAAGAGCACAACGAACATGATCGGGGACATAAGGGTCCAGACGAGGATCTCCGGCACCCGCTTGATCTTGATCAGGTTGCGCTTGGCGACGACGGAGCCGTCGGCGAATGCGAGGGCTACTCGTCTCATCGGACGGCCTCCTTTTCTCTAACGTCGTGCCCCTCGGGCTCCGACTCAACCCGGGCTTCGTCGGGCGATTCAGCGACCTCTTCGGCGGCGTGACCGGTAAGCGTTAGGAACACATCATCCAGGGTGGGGCGTCGTAACCCGACGTCGACGACGGCGACGTTGCGGTCTGCGAGCCGCTGAAGGGCCTGCTTGAGAACCACCACACCGCCCGTGACTGCGGCCGTGAGCCTGCGAGTCTGCTCGTCCATCTGAACGTCCCCGACCGACAGCCCGCCGAGTACCGACTGAGCCGCCGTAACGTCGGCGGAACTCGCGAGAACCAGCTCGATCCGCTCGCCACCCAGCTGTGTCTTGAGCTGGTCCGACGTCCCGTGGGCGATCTTCCGCCCCCGGTCGATGACGACGATGTCGTCTGCGAGGCGGTCGGCCTCCTCCATGTATTGAGTTGTCAACAGAACGGTCGAGCCGCCCCGCACGAGCTCCTGAATCGTTACCCACATCTGAGCTCGGCTCCGAGGATCGAGTCCTGTTGTCGGCTCGTCGAGAAACAACACTTCGGGCTGCGCGACGAGCGCGGCAGCGAGATCGAGGCGACGTCGCATCCCACCTGAGTAGGTCTTTGCTGGCCGGTCGCCTGCCTCGGACAGGTCGAACTGATCGAGGAGCTCGCGCGCGCGGGTACGAGACTTCTGTCGCCCCAGGTGATACAGGCGACCCACCATCTCGAGGTTCTCGTGGCCGGTCAGATGCTCGTCGACGGCTGCGTTCTGTCCGGATAGTCCGATCCGTTCCCGAACCTTGTCGGGTTGGGCCCGGACGTCCAGCCCCGCCACCTCGACCGAGCCTTCATCGGGGTCCAGCAAGGTCGTGAGGATTCGGACCGCGGTCGTCTTTCCCGCTCCGTTGGGTCCCAGCAATCCCAGGACGGTCCCTTTGGGCACAACAAGGTCGAGCCCGTCCAACGCGGTGACCTTTCCGAATCGCTTGACGAGTCCAGACGTGCGAATCATGTAGGTCAATGCCGTTCCTTTCTTTCTAGGAGGTGGTAGCCACGCCCCACGCGTCGCCGCATGGGTGAAAAAAAGACTCTCTTACCTCGCAACGCGGAACCTCAGATGCCCTATTCCAGGCGATCCGATCACCCTGGCGCCCTCCAGTTCAAGGTGTTTCGAGCTCTGGCGGGCGACAAACCCATCCACGACATCCTTATGTCCACAAGAAGAATCTTCCGCGAGGCATCTCCTCCACCTGTGGGCCGGATCGCGCGCGCCCGCCCCTCACCTAGGACTCCGCGCATACGGGCTCGAGAGCATTGTCGGGGACTGCATCACTTGCGACTGGTCCATCCGGCTCGAGATCCTGTTGTTCCTCGGACCCGGACTCCGTTCGCACATCCCGGAGCAGGGTCGCGACCAGAATCGCGACGACTATCGCGACCACACCGCCGACCGCGACCGTCAGGTGGAGGCCTTGCGTGAACGAGGCCCGCGCCGCGTCAACGAGCTCGGTGCCCAATCGCTCCGGGAGCCGTTGAGCCACGACCAGGGCGCCGCCGAGGGTGTCGCGGGCGGCGTCTGCCGCGGCCGGGGGGACCCCGTCCGGGACGGCGTCGGTTACCTGGCTGCGGTAAACCGCGGTGCCAATGCTTCCCAGGACTGCGATGCCGAGGGCCCCGCCGAACTCGGCCCCGGTCTCCGAGATCGCCGACGCCGCTCCTGCCCGCTCGGGCGGGGCGGTTCCGACGATGAGATCGGTGGCCAGGATGAATACCGGTCCGAGTCCCAGAGCGAAGACGACCGATCCGGTGACTACGACCGCGAGCCCAGAGGTTCCGTTGACCTGGGTAAGGATCCCGAACCCGACGGCCGAGAGCGCCAGGCCGCCGGCGACCCCGAAAGCCGGCCGGACCAGCCGCCCGACCACCGGGGCCAGCATGGACCCGAGGATGACCCCGAGGGAGGAGGGTAATGACCACAGGCCCGCCTCCAGGGGTGACATCCCCAGCACCAGCTGCAGATACTGAGCGATGAAGAGAAAGGTTCCGAAGACAATGAACCCGGTGAGAGCGTTCGAGGCCACAGATACGCTGAACTTTGGTACCCGGAAGAGCCGCAGGTCGATCAGCGGATCTGAGAGTTTTGTCTGTCTGCGCACGAACGCGACGCCGACGGCAAGGCCGGCCGCGATCGATAGGCCCGCCGACCATCCGAAGCCATCCTGCGCGATCTGCTTCAGCCCGTAGATCACGGCCAGCACGGCGGCAAGCGACATGGCCGCACTCGTGAGGTCCAGCCTCCCTGCATTGGGGTCGCGGAATTCGGGCAGCAATCTCGGACCCAGCACGAGCAGGAGCGCCATCACCGGTACGTTGACAAGGAACACAGAGCCCCACCAGAAGAACTCGAGCATCGCCCCGCCGACCAGCGGGCCGATCGCGCCGCCGACTGCGAAGCTCGTACCCCACACGCTGATCGCCACGGTTCGCTGCTGCGGGTCGTGGAACATGTTGCGGATCAGCGACAGGGTCGAAGGTGCCACGGTCGCTCCCGCGACCCCGAGCACCGCTCGGGCCGCGATCAGCATCTCGGCGCTGGTGGAGAAGGCGGCCAGAACCGAGGCCGCGCCGAATAGGGCGGCACCGGTCAGCAACACGCGGCGGCGTCCGATGCGGTCGCCCAGCGTCCCCATCGTGATCAGGAAGCCGGCGACGAGGAAGCCGTAGATGTCGGTGATCCACAGCAGCTGGGAGCTGCTGGGCTCCAGGTCCCGTGTGAGGGACGGCACCGCCAGGTAGAGAACCGAGAGATCCATGACGTACAGCAGGCAGGCGAGGGCGATCACGCCGAGCCCTATCCACTCCTTGCGGCCGGCCCGGGGTGCGGCAACTTTTTCGTTCTCGAGCGGCATGGTTCTCCTCCGTTTCTTGTCGATCCGTCTGATTGGACCGCGGGAGGCCCAGAAACTCATCGCTCGATCCGCCGCAGGACCGGCCGGCCCCGCCCACCCCTGGTGGGGGAGGGCCGATGAGGTTCTCGCCCGACGGTCGTCGTAGGGGCATGAAGATTGCCCTGAAAGCCACGCTCTTTGACCACGGCGTCGGTAGCGTGAGTCTCACCGGGCCGGGGGCTTTCGGGAGAACGCAGGACGGGTAGGCCGTTCGAACACTATGGGCTGCGAGCCCGACGTTGTAACTGGCCGCCCCTGCGACTGACCCGGTTGTGCTGCGAGCACGTATCCGTAGTTGTCGTTCACCCGCCTGGTCTCCCAACGTTCGCAGGTCAGTAGAAAGGAGGGCAGGTGAGATTCATCGCAATGGATGTTCACCGCGACTTCTGTGAGGTCGCGATCTCCGAAGACGGCCGGATCCGCAGCCACCCGCGCATCCCAACTGACGTCGACCACCTTCAGGTGTTCGCCCAGAGCCTCGCCCCAGACGATCACCTATGTCTGGAGGTCACCGGCAACGCGCTGGCCATCGTCCGCATCCTCGAGCCTTTTGTGGAGCGGGTCGTGCTGGCCAACGCCAAAGCGGTCAGGGCGATCACCAGCGCCAAGGTCAAGACCGACAGGATCGACGCTCGCACGTTGGTCAAGCTTCTCGCTGCGGGCTTTCTCCCGGAGGTGTGGGCCGGTGACGAGCCGACCCGAGTGCTGAGGCGCCGCATCTCGAGAAGAGCTCAGCTCGTCAAGCAGCGCACCCAGACCAAGAACGAGATCCACGCGGTTCTGCACCGCAACCTCAAGGGCCGCCCCCAGGCGACGGATCTCTTCGGCAGAAAGGGTCGCAGGTGGCTGTCGCAGCTGGAGCTCACCATCGACGAACGCCAGACGGTCGATGCCTGCCTGCGACAGGTCGACTTCTTGAACGCGGAGGTCGAGCTCGTCGATCGGGACATCGCGGTCCGCGCTCTTGACTCCCAAGACATCCTCCGACTCATGACCATCCCGGGGATCAGTGTCACGACCGCGGCCACGTTCATGGCGGTAATCGGTGACATCGGTCGGTTCCCCACACCGCGACACCTCGTCGGCTATCTCGGGTTGGACCCCCAGGTCCGACAGTCGGGCTCGGCGCCGGCTCGCCACGGCCGTATCTCCAAGCAGGGCTCCAGCGAAGCTCGACACGTGCTCGTCGAGGCTGCGTGGACTGCGACCAGGGCGCCTGGACCCCTCAAGGCTTTTGCAGAACGGGTGCGGGCTCGGCGCGGTGCCAACATCGCCACCGTTGCGGTCGCCCGCAAGCTTGTGGTGCTCTGCTGGCATCTCTTGGTACGTGGCGAGGACTACGCGTTCACGAGACCGTCTCTGAATCGAGAGAAGGTCCGCCGTCTCGAGCTCCTCGCTGGTGCGGAGCAGCGACGGGGACGTCCTCACAAGATTCCGATCTTCGTGAGCCAAGAGCAGCATCGCCGCGAACAAGAACTTGCCGCCCAAGCCGAGATCGCCTATCGACGCCTGATGAAGGACTGGGTCGCTGCACGCAAGAAGGGTGCGGGTGCCGCCACTGGGGCGCGCATCTCTAAGTCAGCCGAAGCGACAACAGCGCGGCAGGGGTCAGCCCCAAGCCCTGCGCTTTAGTTCGGGGTCACCCGCACCCCTGCCATGTTCGCACACCGAGAAAGAGGACCGCCCGTCCACTTGACTTTCATCCGTAGTGTTGAATTCACTTGGTACCTGGTTCGTCGCGTTGGTGCCTAGGGAGAGGACCGGATGACTGAGGTAGCGGCAACTAACGAGGTGACGCAGGGGAGGGCGGCACGCGGCCCCGAGGAGCTGGAGCATCGCCTGGAACAGCACCGGGTGGAGCTAACCGCCTATTGCTACCGGATGCTGGGCTCGGCGTTCGAAGCGGAGGACGCGGTGCAGGAGACGCTTCTGCGGGCATGGCGGAGCTTCGATCGCTTCGAGGGTCGAGCGGCGCTGCGGTCATGGCTCTATCGCATCGCGACCAATGTGTGCCTCGACATGTTGAACGGAAGGGGCCGCCGCGCGCGCCCTATGGATCTAGGGCCTGCACAAACGGCCGATGTTCCCCTCGGCAACCCGCTACCGGAAGTCACATGGATCGAACCGATCCCCGACGATCGCCTTTCGCCGGCGGGTGGCGACCCCGCCGAGGTGGCCGAGATGCGCGAGACGATCCGTCTTGCGTTCGTCGCCGCATTGCAGCACCTCCCGCCTCGGCAGCGAGCGGTGCTGATCCTCCGGGAGGTCCTGCGCTGGAAGGCGACCGAGGTCGCGGACTTACTCGAAACCACCGTCGCGTCGGTGAACAGCGCGCTCCAAAGAGCCCGCGCGACGCTGGCGGCCAGCGACGTCGGCTCCGCCGGCCCGTCTCAGATTGACGAGGGGCAGCAGGCTCTCTTGGCCCGCTACGTCGACGCCTTCGAGCGGTACGACCTCGACTCGCTTACCGCCTTGCTCCGCGAAGACGCGACGTGGTCGATGCCACCGTACGAGCTGTGGCTACGGACCCATCAGGACATCCACAAGTGGTGTCTCGGGCCCGGCATCGGTTGCCGGGGCTCTCGCCTGATCCCGACCCTAGCGAACGGTTCTCCGGCATTCGGGCAGTACAAACCGGGTGGTACCGGAGGCAGCTACGAGCCGTGGTCGCTCCAGGTTCTCGAGATTTCAGCCGGACAGATCGTCGGCGTCAGTTTCTTTCTCGACACGTCCCGCCTGTTCCCGCTCTTCGGATTGCCACCGCGGCTCGAGCCCTAACCCCTCGCAAAGCGGCATCACGTCGCATAGCCCCATTAGAGCGAGCAACCCCCGCAACTCACCGCATGCATGACGGAGCTCGACCCGGCGCCCGCTTCTCCTGGCGGTGAGCTGAATCCGGGCAAGGGCATCGACCGCGACCACGTCCGGGTCTACGAGCGCACCCACATCGCAGACGAGCAGATCGGCGTCGCTGTTCTCCAGCAACACATGCACGAGGTCGCAGAGCCTGGGAACATCGGCGCGGGCGATCCGACCGCCGATCATCAAGACAGGCGTGTCCGGATCGGAAGGCGGCTGCCGCGTGTGCACTGGTGTCGCCGGCGGTTGCTCGGAGGCTGCCAACCGCGGGTCTCCTTTCCTTATTCATCAGACCGCTCGGCGGGGCGAAACTAATCGCCTCCCCCTGTCCCAAGGGCGGCGGCGCGGTAAGGAGGCCCGCTCCGAGGGGGCCTCCTTACCCCTTTTCTCCTAGATCGCTTCCAGTGGCCAGATAACTTCGGTTCGGTACTTGGCGGGATCGGTTTCCACCGTCGGATCCGATCGCTGCTACTTCGCGCCGATGCGCCGCCTGGAGCGGGGTAGGAATGAAGGATGCGGGTTTCCCGAGACAAGGGCTCCATGCCGATGCAAAGGCACCTCGACTGGGAGGGTTGCTTCAACGTTCGCGACCTGGGCGGGTTACGAACGGTCGATGGTGGTGAGACGCGGTCGGGTTCTCTTGTGCGCGCGGATGGGCTCAACCGTCTTACGAGAAACGGGTGGGCGACGCTAGAGGACCACGGCATCCGCACGGTCGTTGACCTTCGCAACGAAGAAGAGATCGGTCCCGATGTTGGGCCTCGCCCGAAGGGGTTGACCACAGTGCACGTGCCGATGGATGACACGGCGGACACGGAGTTCTGGGAGAACGTCCGGAGCGATGACCTGGACGGAAGTCCTCTGTTCTTTCGCCCATTCCTTGAGCGCAAGCCCGAACGTTGCGCCGCGGCTGTGACGGCAGTCTGCCGCGCGGAACCGGGGGGAGTCGCATTTCATTGTGGTCGAGGTCGTGATCGTACGGGCCTGTTATCGGTGTCGATCCTTGCCCTCGTGGGAGTCGTCGCCGAGGAGATAGCGACCGATTACGAACTGAGCACCGAACGCGTGCGCCGACTTGACGCCGCGCTGGGAGAAAATGACCAGGGCTCAGAGATCGCCGAGATCCTGAGACGTAAGAGGACAACTGCTCGCGCGCTCATCCTCGACTTGCTGGAATCAATCGATGTTCCTGCTCACCTCCGGGCGGGTGGGCTGGCCGATGATGACATTGCCGCCCTAAGGGCGCGACTGGTCGTGCCTTGACCTCCTCTAGCAACGCCGGGTGTGAGCCCGGCCCTCACCCACTAGAGTCATCTTGTGGAGGAAAGTCCGAGAGATCTGACGCGCAAGCAGTACAACAACGAGCTGCGCCGCCTTCAAGAGGAACTCGTCCGCATGGCCGAGTGGATACATCTCAAGGGCCTCAGGGTCGTGGTCATTTTCGAGGGCCGAGACACCGCGGGGAAGGGAGGCATGATCAAACGGATCATGACGCTCCTCAATCCGCGCTATTGCAAGGTTGTCGCGCTGGGCACTCCCACCAATCGAGAGAAAACGCAGTGGTATTTCCAACGCTACGTCGAGCACCTCCCCGCCGCGGGAGAGATCGTTTTCTTCGATCGCTCCTGGTACAACCGCGCTGGGGTGGAACGCGTCATGGGCTTCTGCACAGACGAGGAATATGAAGAGTTCATGCGCACATGTCCGCAGATCGAACGAGCGCTCATCCGGCCGGGAATGTTCTTGATCAAGTACTGGTTGTCGGTCAGCGACGATGAGCAGGAGCGACGCTTTCAGGCTCGCATCAAGGATCCGGGCAAGCGCTGGAAGCTGAGTCCAATGGACCTTAAGGCGCGCGCTCACTGGGTCGACTACTCGGAGGCGAAGGACCAGATGTTCGCATACACGGATACGAAGGAGTCACCCTGGTATGTCGTCGACGCGGAGGATAAGCGCACGGCCAGGCTGAATCTCATTGCACACTTATTGAGCATGATTCCTTTCGAACCGATCCCCACGGCGAAGATTAAATTGCCCCCACGTCAGGAACGCGCCTACGTGAGGCCTCCGAAAAGCGAGCAAACGATGGTGCCGACACGCTATCGGGTGCTTCGGTGACCGAAGACGCGCCCTGCTCTCACCTCGGCAGCGTCCAGGTGACGGAGCTACCTGCGCCTCTCCAAGGCTGCCAGGAGTGCCTGAAGGCCGGCGATCGGTGGTTGCATCTGCGCATGTGCCTGACCTGCGGACGTATCGGCTGCTGCGACTCTTCGCCGAACCGTCATGCAACTGCCCACTTCCACGAGAGCGGGCATCCACTCATTCGATCGGCGCAGCCGGGCGAGGACTGGGCGTGGTGCTACGTGGACGAGGTCGACGTCGTCCTTCCCTAACGATCGCGTGGAGGGGTTCCGCCGCATCGACCCACGCCGGGTTGCTCGACGATCCGGTTACCAGCCTGGATAGGGAGACTGCCGACCCCTCCACGCACGGGGCCACACCTCGGCCCACCTGATCGCGGCAGCCTCAGCGTTCATCACTCGATCATAGGACGAGGCTCCCTCGAGTCCTGTAGCCTGTCTGAGTGAGCGCTCCCTTCCCTGTTGATCCCAACCAGCACGACCGCTTCATCCTGCGGCAGAGGCTCCGCCTCGTCGTCAACGAGTACGAGTTCTCGCTCCCCTCGGGCAACGACGACAGACCCGGGCAGCCGTTCTGCTTCGTGCGGCAGAAGATGTTCAAGTTCAAGGAGGACATCCGCTTCTACACGGACGAGAGCCGCTCGGTAGAGCTCGTTCGGATCAAAGCGCGCCAGAGGTTCGACCCGCGCGCCCGTTACGACGTCGTCGCGGGCGACGGCACCAAGATCGGTGAGATCCAGAAGGTCTTCGGCATTAGCTTGGTGCGTTCCACCTACCGTCTGTATGACGACGGCGGCAAGGAAGTCGCCACCGCAACCGAGCAAAACGTGGCGGTGGCGCTGTTCCGTCGTCTCGTGGGCTTCATCCCATATGTGGACAACTTTGCCGACTGGCTCCCCATCCCGTACCACTTCGTGTTTCAGCGCGACGGCGTCGAATTGGGTTCTCATCGCCGTCAGCTCTGGAAGCTACGTGACGTGTACACGATCGACATGAGCGGTGACCGGGACCGCTCCGTGGATCGCCGGCTGATCCTGGCCATCGCAGTTGGCATGGACGCCCTGCAAGCTCGCTAAGGCCCAGACGGATTTGCCTAGCGGGCCGACGCGCCGATCGCCGACGCGAATACCTCTTTGAGGCGCTCGACCTCGATCATGTCTTCCGTCCCCGCCGCAACGCGCACGAATGGACCCACACCGGTCTCGGTGGCCGTGCGGTAGACGCGGGTGACGTTGAAACCGAAACCTGCTCCCGCTCCCAGATTGACTCTGCGGCGGCGTGCTTCGTAGATGAGACGAGAGACGAGCCGACCGTGAGCTGCGATGCAGTCACACTCGCCGCGAAACTCCATCGCAAAGAATCCCCCGAAGAAGCCGAGGCGCCGGGCCGCGCTATGACCTCCATGCGACTCGAGCCCTGGGTAGGTTGTGCCGGTGACAGGAGTCGTTCCTTCACCTCGTCGCGATAGATGTTGTGCAAGCGCATGGGCGTTTCGCTCGATGCGCCGGAGGCGGCGGATCAGCAGCGAGCGATTGGGCACTGGAACGATCGCCGCGCACACATCGGCGATGTTCGTACCAAGATGCTCGCGCACCCCATCGAGTGAGGCGGCTTCTTCCTGCGGAGCCACAATCATTCCGGCCGCAACTCGGTCCAGACCAAACTGCGCATACTTGGTGAGACTCTCGAACAGTACAGGACGAACGTTGGGGTTCAGGGCCGCGAGACGAAGCGGCTGACAGAAGAGCGACGCGCAAGTGTTGTCGATCACTACGAAGACATCTCGCTTTGCAATCGTGGCCAGCTCGAGCATGAGCGCCTGCGTATCGGGTACCGGTAGACCCTTGGAGTTGCACATTGAGTCCAGGAACAAGGCACCCGGTTGCAGACGCCGACAAGCCTCGAGCATCTCGATTGTGTCTGTCTCGTCCACCCAGCAAACTCTGGAACCGAGCGCACCGTCCGCAAGAAGTCCGCGACACTCGTGGTACATGCCCCTGGCTGCCACGATCGGGGACCGCTGATCCAGAGTGACAGACAGGAAATGAAGGATCGTGGTGAAGGCCGACATCCCGCAAGAAGTCATCAGAGCTCGCACCGCGAGCCCGGACGGCACATCCACATACTCTCGCAGGTAGCTCTCCTCAAAAGCGCGCGCCTGCGGATGACGATCGCGCTTGTAGTCGTCGAAGTGCTCGGTGACCGAGCCTGAGTGACGCCCGGCGGTGGGATGCCCGCTGTGTGCGAAGAGGGGGGATTGCCAGTCGGAACCCACCGTGAGTCCGGCAGCAACACCTTGCTGCAGACGCAGCAGGTCGGCGAACTCGCTTTTCACTTGTCTCAGACGATCGACGCTCAGACGATGTCGTCTCGCCTCGTGCAGACAATCGCGAATATCGCAGGCATAGGAGCTGAAGACTTCCTCTGCAGAGCGAAGCTGGGCCAGCTCGGTCGTGAGCGTTCTACGCGCGTATGAGTGGCGGGCCCGTTCGACCTCCGCTCGGGCACACCGAAGTCGGTGCAGGGCGCTTGTCGCCAGCTGGTAGAGCTCGTCGACGTCCTCGGTTAGATCATCCAATGCGACGGCCGTGATGTTCTCCAAGGGACGAATACGCTGCGACATGTCGATTAGACGTGCCTGGGTGACCTGTGGTTTTGCGTGGGCGAGATCTTCGGACGAGGAAAGGAAGCGGGTGGCGGGAGGGTCACCATCGCGAAACGCCACTGGGGGAGGCGATGTGCTCAGTCGCCGGGAGCTCAACCGGGCCGGCACGACGCTCTGTGCGGGATTGCGCGACACCGCCCGCTAACCTTTGCTCATGGCCGCCAGACGCGCTTCGCTCGCTCTACTCGGTCCAACCCTGGTGCTTGCCATCTCTGCCCTCACGTGTACGTTCGAGCGCCGCCCCCAACAGATGTCGCCTGAATGGGATGCTCCTCTGCCGCGCGTAGTCAGCGCCTGGAAGCGCGAGTCCCGCTTCACCTACAACACCTACAGCGACATAGACCGCCAGGGACGCTTTGTCGCGTTCGTCTCATCCGTCAGGGACGGCCCCGGCGGTGTCTACCTGCGAGACATGCGCAATGAGGTGATCACCCGCCTCGACTCCTGGTACAAGAGCCACCAGCCGGTGCCCGGAACACCGGCCGACGAGAGGACGTACAAGCTCGGATCGGGGTCTCCCTCGATCTCGGCGACCGGCCGGTTCGTTGCGTTCTACTCCCACTCGCCACATCTCGTGGCCGGCGACGAGAACCGCTCGCCCGACATCTTCCTCTACGACCGAAAGGGAGGCCGGCTGCAGCTGGTAAGCACCAACTCGGAAGGGGCTCAAGCAGACGGCGCAAGCCTCTATCCGTCCGTCTCCGCGACCGGTCGATACATCGCATTCTCGTCGCGCGCCCAAAACTTCTCAGACGATCGCACACACCGCGTCGAGGTCTACATCAAGGACATGCGCACCGGTAAGGTTCGGTTCGCCAGCCGCGGAAGCCGCTCGGGCCGGCTGAGGGGCAACGCGTGGACCGGCTCCATCTCGGATGACGGAACGCGGGTTGCCTTCACGAGTGACGCGTCCGATCTCGTGCCGGGCGACACGAATCGGGCGAGCGACGCCTTCGTAGCAGATCTCTCGAGCGGTGATATCACGCGCGTGAGTGTGACGAGCGGCGGAAAGGAACTCGTCCCCTTCGAATACGCGGAGTCCGCGAGCCTTTATCGCGACGGAGTGAGGGAAGTGGTGCTCTCGGGCGACGGCCGCGTCGCCGCGTTCGCTACTCACGCGAATGGGCTTGTGCCGGAAGATTCGAACAACAACGTCGACATCTACGTCCATGACCTGGATGCGCAAAGGACCGAACGGGCGAGCGTTACTTCGAGCGGGACCGATGGATACCGGGAGGAGGATAGGGAGTGCGGCAGCAACGGTGAGTGCTTCTCGTTCATCTGGAGCCATTCACCGACGCTCTCCCATGACGGTCGGTACATCTCGTTCCTCTCGGGGGCACCGCTCCTGGACCCGACCGGCGACAATCGGACAGGGTCGGATGAGGACGTGTTCGTGCACGACCGGCAGACAGGCCTCACCGCGCTCGTCAACCGCACTTTTAGGGGAGAACCCGCTCGGGGTTACAACCTTTACGCAGGCTCGATCTCCTCGGACGGTAGGTGGATCTCGTTTGCAACGGACGGGCGGCTCTTGAGGAAGAGGCACGGCCGAGGGGAGAACGGGGACGTCTACCTCCAAAGATTGCCCGCTCCTTTCGGCCCTTCGGATTCGGCGTGATGTGCGCAAATCTCGTGAGCGCGCCTAAGCTGCGGCGCACAGGGAGACTCCAAAGAGGATCAGTCTGGAAAGGAGAGCCCGTGGACTACACGCAGCTGGGCCGCAGCGGCCTCCAGGTTTCGCGGCTTTGCCTCGGCACTATGAACTTCGGACCCGAGACCTCGGAAGAAGACTCGCACGCGATCATGGATCGCGCTCACGAACTCGGAATCAACTTCTTCGACACGGCGAACGTCTATGGCTGGAAGAAGGGAGAGGGGGTAACCGAGCAGATCGTCGGGCGGTGGTTCGCGAAGGGGGGAGGCCGGCGCGACCGCACTGTGATCGCCACAAAATTATTCGGGTCGATGGGGGATTGGCCCAACGAGACCTTCCTGTCGGCGCTCAACATCCGTACGGCCTGCGACGCTTCTTTGCGGCGTCTACAGACGGACCACATCGATCTCTATCAGATGCATCACGTCGACCGGAACACACCCTTCGAAGAGATCTGGGAGGCGATGGAGGTCCTGCGCACCCAGGGCAAGATCATCTACGTCGGCTCCAGCAACTTCGCCGCCTGGCACATCGTCAAGGCCCAGGAATCGGCGCGACGGCGTAACAGCATGGGCCTCGTCTCGGAGCAATCGATCTACAGCCTCGTCATGAGGCAAGTGGAGCTGGAGG
Organism: Actinomycetota bacterium; assembly: GCA_050694175.1. GTDB lineage: Bacteria > Actinomycetota > CADDZG01 > CADDZG01 > WHSQ01 > JBOGXA01. The sequence continues at coordinate 104,062 of JBOGXA010000009.1, read as the reverse complement.
TGCTTCCGGCCTGCGAGGACTACGGTCTCGCCGTGATCCCATGGAGTCCGTTGCATGGGGGAATGCTGGCCGGCGTGCTCATGAAGGAGCGGGAGGGGAGCCGGCGGCTCTCGGGTCGCTCCAAAGAATCACTTGATGCACTGCGGGATCAGGTCGAGATGTACGAGGACTACTGCGACGAACTAGGCGAAGAGCCGGCGACTGTGGGGCTCGCGTGGCTGTTGAGCCAGCCTGTTGTCACAGCGCCGATCATCGGCCCTCGGACGATGGAGCAACTCGAGAGAGCGCAGCGCGCACTCGAGGTGAAGCTCGGCGAGAAGGAGCTGCAACGCCTCGACGAGATCTGGCCGGGGCACAAGACTGCACCGGAGGACTACGCATGGTGACGCAAGGAGATGCACTCGAGTTCGTCGCGCACAACCACCGAGCGGTCCTAGTCACTCGCCGGTCCGGTGGAGGCTTGCAGACCTCGCCCGTCACCGTGGGCGTGGACGGAGATGGCAAGGTGGTCATCAGCAGCAGGGAGACCGCTTACAAGGTACGCAACCTTCGGCGGGATCCTCGGGCCACTCTGTGCGTCTTTAGCGACACATTCTTCGGGTCGTGGATGCAGATAGAGGGCAGCGCCGACACAGTGTCGTTGCCGGAGGCGATGGACGGCCTCGTCGAGTATTACCGCCGTATCAGCGGTGAGCATCCGGACTGGGATGACTACAGGCGGGCAATGCGGGAAGACAATCGGCTGCTGATCCGCATCTCAATCGATAGAGTCGGGCCCACTCGCTCCGGATAATCTTTGCCGAGTGAGCAGCAAAAATCGGAAAAGTTCCGATCTCCTGCTCGATCATGGTCTCGAGCCCAATGAAGGGGGAGGTTTTGGAGGGACGTCGAGGGATGCCGGGTCGTGCCGCAGTAGGGGTACCCAGTCGCTCGCCTGAGTTCTATGGCCGGTAAACGATGGACGCTGTTCGCTGTAGTGGTGGGCTCCGGAATCGTCTTTCTCGATTCCACAATCGTTCCTGTCGTGTTGCCAAAGATCGGGGAGGAGCTTTCCAGCTCCGTCCTCGGAACCCTCGAGGCGCAGTCCTACGTTTACTACGGCTATCTACTTGCTCTTAGCGCACTGCTCATCCTTGCGGGGGCACTGAGCGATTACTACGGGCGGCGAAGGATGTTTGCGATCGGCCTCCTCGGCTTTGGCCTTACGTCGTTTCTGTGCGGCATGGCCGTCAGTATGGAGTTCCTCGTCGTCGCGCGAGTCCTGCAAGGAGCTACGGGGGCGCTGCTGGTTCCGGGTTCTTTGTCGATAATTACGGCGTCTTTCGAGGGCGAAGAGCAGGGTCGAGCCTTTGGCGTGTGGGCCGGAGCCTCCGCCGCTACAACGATCTTGGGGCCGGTTGTCGGCGGTGCGTTGGTCGCATACGTCTCATGGCGAACTGCGTTCCTAATCAACATTCCGTTCGTAGCCTTGGGGCTGTGGGCGACCATTGCCCACGTTCCAGAGAGCCGGGACGAGACGGCCGAGGGTCACTTCGACTGGCTGGGGGCGACCGTCGTTGCTCTGGCTATCGGTGGGCTTACTTTTGGGGCGATCCGCGGGGAGTCCGAGCAATGGGAGGGGTCATCCGCGTTTGTCTCCCTCGCCATTGGAGGGCTAGCGGCCATTGCCTTTCCCCTACTCATGGCGCGCTCCGATCATCCGCTGGTTCCCCTCGGCCTGTTCCGATCGCGCAATTTCACCGTCACGAACGTTTCCACGCTCTTGATCTATGGCTCTATCTACGTGACGCTTCAGTTTCTCGCTCTATTTGCGATAGGGACCCTCGGTTACAACGAGATCGGATTTGCCATCGCCACGATCCCGTCCACGGTGTTCCTTGCCCTCTTCTCGACCCGCTTCGGATCGCTTGCCGACCGCCACGGCCCCCGCATCTTCATGACCATCGGTCCCGCTTTGATGGGGCTCGGACTTCTCTGGTACTTGCGCATTCCGGCTGCGAGCACCGGCTGGGATGTCGACCTCTCCGATTTATCCACGGTGGTACCACCAGCCGACTACATGATCGACATCTTTCCCGCCTTGGTTCTATTCGGCATCGGATTGATGATCATGGTCGCGCCCCTTACTACGGCCTTGATGCGGTCGGTGCCTGTTGACCGGGCCGGCGTCGCCTCGGCATTCAACAACGCGATCTCGAGACTCGGCCCCCAGTTGGCGGGCGCCCTGATCTTCATTGCGATCTCGGCAAGTTTCTACGCGACCCTCCAGGATCGGCTACCTCAGATCGATGCGTCGTCGCGCGCGGTCAGGGAGCAGGTGACTCCGCTCAACTCGCCGGCCGTTGAGGCGGGCGAACGACTTCGATCCGCGGCCAGAGAGGCGTCGACCGACGCATTCCACACGGCGATGCTGGTAGCTGCCCTGCTATGCCTTGCCGGAGCGGCGGTGAACGCCGTTGGGATATCCAATGGCGATCTGGAGCAAAGGGATCGAGACACCGGTGAAGAGCGTGAGGCAGTAACGCCGTGCCCTCAATCACCTCCGCTTGAGGCACCGGCCCGCAGGTGATGGGGTGACCGATCTTCCGACGGGCACTGTGACCTTCCTCTTCACGGACATCGAGGGTTCGACCCGGCTGCTTCAGGAACTCGGCGACGCCTATGGCGACCTTCTGAAGGAGCATCATCGCCTCCTGCGAGACGTGTTCTCTCGCCATGGCGGGAATGAGGTGGGCACCGAAGGAGATGCATTCTTCGTGGTGTTCTCGAGCGTCCCGGACGCTGTAAACGCCGCCGCCGAGGCGCAGCGCAAACTGGCGGAGCACACCGAGAAAAGCGGGACCGAGCTGAGAGTGCGTATGGGACTGCATACGGGCCACGCCGAAATGGTGGGAGACAACTACGGTGGCCTCGACGTCCATCGTACGGCGAGGATCTCCTCCGCAGCTCATGGAGGTCAGGTCTTGCTGTCGGCCGTCACGTCCCAGCACGTGCGCGGATCGCCCAGGATCCCAGGCGATGTCCGTGTGCGCGACCTCGGAGAGTTCTGGCTCAAAGACCTGGACAACGCCGAACATCTCTCCCAGTTATGCGTCGACGGGCTGCGCACCCGATTTCCCCCCGCCCAGAGCCCTTGACAGCCCCGTCGATCTGCCCACCCTGCGCGACGCGTTTATTGCCAGGGACCGCGAAATGGGGGGAGTGCGCAAGCTGTTGGGTGAGAATCGATTGGTCACGCTCACCGGCCCGGGAGGAACCGGGAAGACAAGGCTCGCGATCGAGACGGCAAGGAGCGCGGCCGGGAACTATCCGGACGGTGTCTTTTTCGTGGGGCTTGCCACCCTGGCGGACGCGGCGCTGGTTGCAACAACGATCGCAGACGCCCTCTCCGTTCGGGAGGAGGGCACGAGGCCTGTCGTCGAGACCTTGAAGGAATACTTCTCCCGCAAAAGGATGCTCCTGTTGCTCGATAACTTCGAGCAAATAGTGTCCGCCGCTCCGCTTGTTTCGGAGCTGCTGACCGCCGCACCCGACATCACGGTGCTCGTTACCAGCCGAGCGCCGCTTCGCATCGCCGGTGAGCAGGAGTATCCGGTCCCGTCGATGACCCTTCCAGATCCAGAACGTCTACCAGACCCGGAGGGCCTGTCGGCCTACGACTCGGTCGAGCTGTTCGTACAGCGGGCCAGGGCCGTTCGGCCCGACTTCGAGCTCACCGCTGATAACGGCTCCGCCGTCGCCCGTATCTGCGTCAAGCTGGACGGCCTGCCGCTCGCCATAGAACTCGCCGCAGCTCGTATACGCCTCCTATCGCCGCAAGACATCCTGACGCGGCTCGACCGGAGCTTGTCGCTCCTTTCCCGAGGGGCACGCGACGCTCCCCACCGCCAGCAGACTTTGATGAACGCCATCGAGTGGAGTTACCGCCTCCTCGACGAGGATCGACAGGCACTGTTCAGACGGCTTGGAGTCTTCGTGGGGGGCTGGACGTTGGAGGCCGCGACTGCAATCTGCGATCCCGACGGGAAACTGACAGTCGACATGCTCGACAGGCTTGAGTCCCTGGTGACCAACAGTCTCGTACAGGTCCGTCATAAGGACGGTGGCGATACACGCTTCGTGATGCTTCGGACGATTCGGGAGTTTGCTCTCGAAGCTCTGTCAGAAGGCGGCGAGCTGGCGGAACTCTCGCACCGTCATGCGGCGCACTTCGCAGTGATGGCGCAAACGGCAGAAGCGAAGATGTTCGATGAGAACGAAGACTGGCCCGATCGATTGGGGCTCGAGCACGACAACCTGCGCGCCGCTCTTCGGCATCTGATCGATGCTCGCGATCCGCGCAACGGTCTCGCCATGGCCTCCTCACTGTGGCGTTTCTGGCAAATCCGCTCTCATCTTGCCGAAGGACGGCAGTGGCTGGCCGATTTCCTGGCACTACCCGAGAGCGATACCGAGCCGGCCCTGCGAGCCAAGGCCCTGAACGCAATTGGCGGCCTCACTTACTGGCAGAACGACTTTGAGGTCACCCGAACGTATTACGAGGAGGCCCTGGAGCTCTATCGGTCCCTGGGTGATCGGCGCGGCATCGGCGAATCTCTTTATAACAACGGGTTTCTCCTGCTGATCAATCGCGAACCACAACGCGCACGAGCTCTATACAAAGAGAGCATGTCCGTCTACCGGGAGCTCGATGATGAGCTCGGTGTGGCGTTTGCGAAATGGGGCTTGGCGATGTCGTTCTTCCAGGAACGCGACACCCATGCAGCGCGTCGCTTCGGTCTTGAATCCCACGAGACGTTCGCCCGCCTCGAGAACTGGTTCGGTCGGTCCTTGAGTGATTACGTACTCGTGCAGGTGGATCGCATCGCTGGCAACTACGAAGGCGCACGCCAGAAGCTAATGGTGCAGCTCTTAGAGGAACCCGAGTTGCTAAAGGACATATCCAGTTTCTCTTCGTATCTCGAAGTGCTGGCGGACCTCGAGATCGCTACCGGTCACGTGCGGCGAGGGCTCAAGCTGGCCTCCGGAGCCTTTAAACTGCGCACCGAATACGGTGGAGGCGCCCCGCCGCCGCTGCTCGACCTCGAGGATCCCAAGGAGCTCGCTCGGGTCGCCTTGTCGCCGGCGGAGATCGAGGCCGCATGGGAAGAGGGCGCACGTTTTTCCCTGGACGAGATTCTGACTTACGCCCGCAAGGATCCCGACGCGGACGAATAACGGCTATCTCAATCCCATTCGACGAGCCGGACCGATTCGTGGGAACCGATCGGGCGTCCGCGGAGTCTTCCTGGGGTGTATCCAGACGGGAGGAGCCGGCCGTGTATGCAATGAAGAGAGTAGCCATCGTGGGAGCGGTCATTGCTCTCGTTAGCTGCGGTGAGGCACAGCCCGACGCGGCGGACACGCTGTTCCTGCAATCCCGCGGCGGAGTCACGATCGTGAAGGCGGGGGGAGCCGAGCCCTTATACCGAGCCGACTCCGCTCTTCCCTCACACGACTGGTCGAAGGTCGTTCGGACTGAGCGGGTGGGCAACGGTACGCGCGTGGTGGCCGTCCATCCGTCGTCGGGGATTGAGCTGTGGTCTCAGCTAGCACCCGGCAGGCTCGACCTCAAGGCGGTGTCGAGGGACGGCGATCTGGTGGTGCTCGAGCCCGGGGGTTCGACGTACGCGAGCAATCCTCGGATAACCAAGTTCGTCATCGTCCGGCGCAGTGCGGCACCTGAGACCATCGATCTCGACGGAAACTTTGCGCCCGAGGCATTTTCGACCGACGGCGACAACCTCTTCGTTGTTCAGTACTTTCCGGCGGGCAACCCAAATCGTTATCAGGTCCGTCGTCTGGACCTGGGCTCGGGGAAGGTCCACGATGTCTTCTCGATCGATGCGAAGGTGCAGAACGCCATGCGAGGCACTGCGCGCATTCAGGCCATGAGCCCCGACGGCGGGCGTCTGTATACGCTCTACACGCTGCGTCAGGGTGGGAGGAGTTACGCGTTCATTCACGTGCTCAATCTGGACGATCGGGACCTGTGGGCACACTGCGTAGATCTGCCCGCGAGCTTCGCTCAATCAGCACACGCTGCAACCGCGCTCACGGTTGCTCCTGACGGCAAACAGCTGTACGTGGCTAACGCTCGGGCGGATACGGTCGCGGTAGTCGACACGCGGCAGCTCAGCGTCACGCGGACCGCGACCGTGGATCTCGACGACGGTCGCGGCGCCTACGCCGCATACGGCGCCGAATCGACGCTGACGGTTGCGAGCGGATCAGACGTGGTTGCGCTGGGAACGCGTGACCTCGACGTGAAGCATTCGTGGCAAATGCCCTTACCCGTGACCGGCATTCAGGATGGCGACGGGACTAGGCTCTACGTCATCCAGGGGCAGGAAATAGCGATCCTCGATCGTGCGAGCGGCAAGCGGTTGGGACGGATCGATCCACCTGGGATCGATAAGACGACTACGCTCGGCAAGGTCATGCGCGGTTTGGGCGCCGCGCGCACAGAGTTCGTGTGCGCATGTTGATTCAGTTCGCAGGAGGGGAGTTCAGCCACTCCTTGGCACTTTGGACCTCGTCCCGTCCCAGCTGATGCCCCCCCGGGCTCCAGCGAAGGGTTACCTCGGCTCCGCCGCTTCTGAGGGTGTTCGCAAGTCGCTCGGGATCACGCGCGTCAATGAGTGGGTCGCCTCTCCCCGACGCGATGAGCACTCGCACGTTGTCCAGGGAGGGTTGCTCGGCCGGCTCGAAGGGGAACATGGGACGGAACAGGATCGCGGCGTCGAGCACTCGAGAATGAAGGAGTAACGTCGATGCCGCGATGTTGGCTCCGTTCGAGTATCCGACCGCCGATACATGGGACAGATCGAACACGTGCTCCTCGGCAGCGGTCTTGATGAAGTCGACGAGTTCGTTAGTGCGTGTCTTCAGATCTTCGATGTCGAGTACACCCTCGGCGAAGCGTCGGAAGAAGCGCGGGTAACCGTTCTCGAGCACGCGCCCGCGCGGGCTGAGAAGATTCGCACGCGCGTCGAGTAGACGACCCAGCGGGATGAGGTCGTTTTCGTCTCTGCCGGTTCCGTGGAGGAGCAGCAGGGTGCGCTCGGTCGAGGCCCCACGCTCAAACCGATACCTAAAGCCCTGAAGCTCACTTGCATCCATCCCATCACAGAAGATAGTGGAGTCGGGGATCGAACCGGGCGGCCTCGTGAGCCGGGTGATCACCCCAGGCGCTCATACCCCCCCAGGGTATATACAATGAGGGTTCGGCACCCCGAAGGGAGATATCGATGAGGGGCTACTACGAGGACAAGGACGCATATCTGGCGAGGCTGCGCCGCATCGAGGGTCAGATCCGTGGCCTGCAACGCATGGTGGACAACGACGAATACTGCATCGACATCCTGACTCAGATAGCCGCGGCGACGAACGCCCTCAAGAAGGTGGCCGTGGGCCTGCTCGATGATCACATCCGGCACTGCGTCGTGAACCAGACCGAGGAAGGCAAGGACATGGTCCGCGAGGCGACCGCCGCGATCGATCGTCTCGTGAGGTCCTGACCGCCCTGCGTGCGTAGGGCTTAACGAGGCAGGAATCGCGGTGTGCGCGTGTAACACCGGTAAATGGGTCTGGCTAGGCGGAACGGCCCCTCATCCGAAGCTTGCAGGAGCCGCGAAAGGGGCTGGAATGAGGACAGGAATCGGTGTCAAAGCGGCCTCCGTTGTAACGCTGCTGATTGTTGTCGCCGGCACTCTCGCGACCGCATCGGCGGCGCCACACGACAAAACGAGGGCACCCGATGTTCGGACCACGGCTCCTCGCCCGAACGTGCCCGGCTTCGAAGGCCGCGGCTCGTCCGTCATCCGCCTCGCTTCGGGTCCGTTCGATCCTCTCGTGGATTCGATGGCTCCTTCCGGGTTCGATGTGGTTGGGGTCTCCGACCTCGAGCCGGGCCAACCCGCTTACTGGTTGGTGCAGGCTGAGGCGGGCAAGGTGTCGGTCGCGGTCGAGGCAATCGAGCGCGCCGGGGGACTTATCGCGGGAGCAGTCCCCAACCGGACGTTCGCGGTGCAGGCTACTCCCGCACAGCGCGCGTTGTTCGACGGCGCCGCCGGCGTTCGCTGGAGCGGCGTATATCAACCAGCCTGGAAAGTGCCACCTCGCACGAACGCGCGGCCCGGCCTGCTGGATCTGGGGGGTAGACGAGATCTCCTCGTGTGGTTGTTCGCGGACGAGCCTGATCCCGCCGGAGTAATGAATCGCATCCTGCGGATCGACGGGATCGAAATCGTCGATCGTGGGCCGCGGGCCTTGCGCGTAAGAGGAGACTCGGCTCAGGTGCGAGCGCTCGCGCAGGTTCAAGGTGTCGAGTGGATCAGCGTTCCCCCCAAGGCCGTCCCTCTGAACGCAGCGGCGCGCTGGGTGAACGACACCGGAATACGAGACGTGTTCGCGGCCACCGCGCCCGGCCGACTTACGGGATCGGGCCAGACGGCGGCCGTTGCCGACACAGCCATCAACTACGTGCGTGACGCGCAGGGACGCGCCCAGGCCTACTTCCGAGATTGCGGGTCCGGCTCACGCAACTGCAAGCGAGCGGACTACACGCAACAGAACTCGGGTGCCGATCCTGAGGACCTGGCGACCGTCATCGCCAACGGGACCAACCATCGGAAGCTCGCTGCCTACTTCGATATAGGGGGGTCTGGAACGCAGCCGCCGGATGAGAGCTCCCACGGAACGCACGTTGCCGGATCGGTAACCGGTGACATTTTCGGCAACAAGAAGTGGAACCGCGCCGATGGGATGGCCCCCGGGGCGCGACTCGTTCACCAGAACATATCGAGTCCGTCGGGTGGGCTCGTTATTCCGAACGACTCCTACGATCTGATGGCGCAGGCGTACCGTCCCCGCGATCCAGGCGGTGTCCCTCGCGGTTGGGATCCGGCCGACTACTCCAACTACATCCCCACCGAGGACGCACGTACCCACAACAACTCGTACGGTTTGATCGTTCCTCTCATCGACGACTCGAGCGCGAATCGCATGGACGAATTCGTCTGGGACCACGAGGACATGCTCGTTGTTGTCTCGGCCGGCAACTCGGGGCCGGTAGCCGGAAGCATCGGGTCGCCGTCGGTTGGCAAGAACATAATGAGCTCGGCTGCCTCCGCGAACGGCGAGCAACCGATGGTTTCCATCGACTCGCTCGCGATCTTCTCGAGTCACGGTCCGACCGCCGATGGTCGCTACGGCCCGACCGTGGCGACTCCCGGTCAGATCGTGATCTCGGCAAAGGGGGGCGGCGCTGCCGACGAACACACGCTGCAGGGCACGTCCATGTCCGGCCCCGTCTTGACCGGACTCGCCACGCTGGTACGCGAGTACTTCTATGAGGGCTACGGGCCGGCGGGGGGCGACGGATTCGGCCGCGGCCGGGCGAGCGACTCCCGCCGCCACAATCCCTCGGCGGCCCTCGTTAAGGCGGCCCTCGTCAACGGCGCGGTGCGGATGCGCGGTTACTACACGGGCGATGACGGTGACGCTCGCGCGCTGGATGGTCAGTGGCCGAGCGCGGGACAAGGGTTTGGCCTAGTGAACCTCGACAACTCGTTGTTCTTTCCGCAAGATGATCTGAACAACTTCTATGTTGATGTTTGGCGGAACGACCCGGACGCGTTCACATTTCCTTCGGGTCCTCAGGAGCACACCTATTCGCTGCAGGCGGAGTCGGGACGACCTCTCGATGTCACGCTCGCGTGGACGGACGCGCCGAACCTACTTCCAGCCGGCACGCCTGCGCTGGTGAATAACCTCGACCTCGTGGTGACTGCGCCGGATGGCACCGTCTATGTGGGGAACAACACCAATAGCCGCGTGAACCCGGCCGTCGAGGAGCACGAGACGGTGCCCGGTGACGCCGCCCCCGACAGCCGCAACCTTCAAGAGCGCGTTCGAATCGCCGCGCCCCAACCTGGTGAGTACACGGTCACCGTGAGCGCGCCCGAGTTGCTGGACGGACCGCAGGGGTTTGCGCTCGCGGCGAGCGGCGCCTTTGCCGGTGCGCCCGAACGGGGAGCCGGCCTCCTCCCGGACGAGCCGGGGCGGCCGATCGTCTCGGCGGTAAGAGTCAAGCCGATCACAAGGGACACCGCGGTCGCAACCTGGCGCACGGGCGAGCCGACTACGGGTCGCGTGCGAGTCACTCGCCGGCAAAAGACGTTCACCTATATCGATTCGTACAACGTGGGACCAGGAGGTTTCCGCGGTCTGAACGAGGGTCCGGTCGAGACCAGTGAGGAGTATGCGAACAAGCCGATGCTCGGTGTCAGGCACCGCGCATTGCTCACGGGGTTGAGGCCTAATAGGCGCTACAGGATCAGAGCCATAGCCCGGGATCGTTCGGGAAAGCGGGCGCAATCGCGCGTAAGAACCTTCCGGTCGCCGAACAGGGTGTTTGGGGCAAACGCCTCAGACATCGGGCAACTGTACGAGAGCAGTGGCCCGAATTGGAGGGTCGGAACGCAGCTCTATGTCGGGAGCCTCGGTGCCGGTGACGGCGCGCTGGGTGCGTTCATGTTCCGGTTCTCAAACAAGCTTAATTCGTCGGCAATCACGGGGGCCGCGGTTCAATTGTTGAGCCACCATCAGCTTGCCAACGCATATACCGACGACGCTCGCTACGTTGTCGACCTCCTCGACGAGTCGGTGGAGCCGAACTGGGGAACGCAGGAGTACCAACAGATCCGCGAGGCAAGGGCGCGGGCGCGGCTCAATCCGGTTATGGCAGATCGCATCGGCGGCGGCGTCGAATACACGTATTCACTGACCTGCACACAGCTCAATGCGTTGAGGAACACGCTGAGGGGCGGGGGTCAGCGTCGCGCTGCGTTCAGGGCGTTGGGTCTCACCGACCAGGACACATCGGCCTTCTCCTACGAATTTGGTTTCAACCGACGTTCGCGAGGACCGGACACGCGTCCGCGCTTGATGCTCTTCATGCGCGGGCGTGACCCACTGCCGTGCAAGGGAGGCAGGCGGGCGCCGAAGATCTCTGATGTGAGCGTGGCCCCCGGGCTCGGCGACGAGCGCACCAGCGCGGTCGTCAGCTGGCGGACCAACGTAGCGTCGGACTCCGTCGTTCTCTTCCGGAAGCGGAACTCGCGCCGCTGGATTCAGGTGGGAACGCCGGTCAAAACGCGCCACCACATGATCGCTGTCGACAACCTCGATCCCAACGCGCGCTATGAGTTCGCGGTGCGCTCAAAGACGTGCAGGGGCGGGACACGCACCGACACGAACCGGGGCCGCGGTTACGCGTTCTTCCCACGGGGAATCGAGATCGTGTCCCGAACCGAGATCGCATCGTTCGGTTTCGAGGCGGGCGCGGAGGGATGGACGACGACAAGCAACTCCTCGAATCCGGCACAACCCCCGTGGGAGCGGAGCAGCCCCGGCAACGAGTCCGAGTTCGCGTTTCGCATTCCCAGCTACTTCGATGAGAGCGAGGAGATTGTGACCTCGCCCGAGATCGCAAGTCCCGGAGGCGAGATTCTCGTGGAGTTCCAAAACGCGCGCGATACAGAGCTCGGATTCGACTACCTCAACCTCGAGTACTCGACGGACGGCGGCGCGTCGTGGAAGGAGGCGTTGAGCGTGGCGGGCCAGAATAGGGACTTCCCCGATTTCTCCAAGGCTCAAGATCTGTTCGAGACCCCCGCGGGACCACTCCTCCTCCGGTTCCGTTTCCAGTCCGACGAACTCATCTCATCACCGCTCTATACGGGCGTCGCGGTCGACGACGTCGTGGTGTCCTCGGTCGAGACGGTCGGCGGCAACATGGGGACTCGGCGCCTTGCCGAGGCCATCCCGGCAACCTCGGCCGGAGCGAACCGCTTGTCGCCGCCGGCCACGCGCCGGCGGCCGACACCCGCAGACAAGCGCGCGGGAACGGCGCTGTGTGGGCTCCGGCGTCGCCGCGGGTAGGGGGGATCAAGCGAGCGTCTCGGCGTGACCGATTTAAGGGCGTGCGAGCCCACCGTCTCGGAGGAGAGCCAACTTGGCAGCATGAATCGTGAGGTCGGTCCGCCGTCGGGAGCTCTACGGGACTGGCTGGGCCTCGTGCTCCCCGTAAGGAACGCTTCTGCCCACATATCTTCTTCGGCTCCCCGGTCGCCGGCGGCGGACCGACGGGTGATGCTTACCGCGATCATCACCCATCGCCGGTGACCGGGGCAAGAGCCTTGGTGGATCGTTTGTGATCTGACGGGCCTATTTTCCCGGGAAGGACACAACCGCTTGGCGCCGGGGCAACGATCTCGCGCCCATCGAATTGTCCAAGTCGGCCGGCCGGGCTTGGCCCCAGTCGTCCAAAACAAGCGGGCCCTCGAGGTGTTCCTGGGCCCCCAAACATGCATGCGACTGATCGCGATTTGCGAACTCCCTCCCACACTCGGGACATCTCCACAGCGGCTGCATGTCCGGTCACGCCGGCTGCTCTTGCGCTTCCGCGGAACGCGCTCGAGGAGCCGGGAACCAGCCGACGGCGTCTGCTGTGCGGACGTCCGACCCATACACCAACAGGGCGAGCATCGCTCCGTAGATGGGCAGATGGCCGACAAGCTCACTCGAACCCAGGAAAAAGAGCGTCGCGTTGAACGGGATCCCGGCAACGACCATGGCTATCTGCGGAAGCCGGCCCGAGATCACGAGGATTCCGAACAAGAGCTCGGCCGCGCCCGCCAACCGGACGAAATCGAGATCGCCGATGTCGATACCCATCGCGCCGAGGAAGTTGAACGCGGGGTAATCGTCGAGGAACGCCAGCGCCAGTTCGGGCCGGATCAGCTTCTCTGTGAACGCGAGCACGATGAGTGCGCCGCCCACGAGAATTCGCAGGCCAAACAACGCGGCGGGCAGCCGGACGTGCATCGGGGCGACGGCGCCTCCGGGCCGGCTGTCGTCCGGTGGCATGATCACGAGGAAGAGCGCGATCCCGAGGAGATCCACCCGTTCGAGTACGGGGATAGCGCCGTAGCCGATCGCGCCGATGGGGCCCGCCGCGACCAGGAGGGCTGCCGCCGGACGGATGCGGTAGCCGGCGATCAGCCACACGCCGATGATCGCTTCGAGCGCGGCGAGGAGCGTTCCACTCCACCCGTTCGGCAGGTCGAGCGCGGGAGCCAGATAGCTCCCGGATGCCGCCTGGGACAGCAGCGATGCGCCGGCATGAATCGCAAGCAAGCGTGGGATCCACGGGCCGAACCACCCGAGCGGAGCAAGAAAGGAGAGCTCGGGCCGCGGCGCGCGCCTGGCCGCCAGAATCCAGGTCGCCGCGATCGCCGCGGTGACTCCGAGCGCCACCAGCGTGGCGGGGTCGATCAAGAACTCCCAGTCGTACGGTGGCCGTCGCTCGGTGAACCAGGTCTCGTGGGCGAGGGTCGTAGCCATGTCTCCTTCCTACCGTGATCTGGATGTCCCTCGGGGCCGGGGCAGCCCGGAAGCGGCAGGCGAGCCTGTGCCGACCCGTTGGTGCATGAGACGATCGCGATGAGAACCAGACCATCGGTCGTGCGGGCGATGGCTATCTAAGGAGAGAACAAATGAGGGTCGCTGTGGTCGGGGCAGGACGTGTCGGGGGAGGTCTGGCGGCAACGTGGGTGCGCGCCGGTCACGACGTAACGCTGAGCGGATCGCGTGACCCGAGCGCGCTTGAGCGTAAAGCCGCAGATATCGGCACGCGTTCGGTAGCCGTGCCGGAGGCTGCGGCAGGCGCCGATGCCGTGGTCCTCGCGGTGCCGGCGAGCATTGCGAAACAGAGCGTGTGCGACGCGGGCGACCTGTCGGGGAAGGTGCTCATCGACTGCACGAACGACGTCGGAGCCGTTCCAGGGAGCCCGCCGCTTGCCGTCCAGCTGGCCGAGGTGGCCGCCGGGGCTCACGTCGTCAAGGCTTTCAACACCGTGTTCGCGGCTCTCTACGACGACATTGCCGCCGCACCCGGGCGACCCGACCTGTTGTTCTGCGGAGATGATGACGCGGCTAAGGAGCTGGCCGCCACGCTGATCAGTGATGCCGGCTATGAGCCCATCGATGCCGGGGGTCTCGATGCCGCAGGCGAACTCGAAGATTTCGCCCGCGTCGTGATTCGGCTCTGCTATGGGCGCGGGTTGGGCCCGTTCGTGTACCGGCTCCGGCACCCCCGCGAGATCGCTGCCGAGTAACGCGCCGTTCGGGCGACTTCCGAACTCTGCGCGCCGAGTTCGTAGTCCTCCACTAGACGGATGTTCTGTCTCTCACATTTGGGCGCGCTATCGATGTCTGCCACGGCACGATCACAAGTGGGAGGACGAGCTCAATCGCCATCAGGACTAGGAAGAGGGCGTGGGGGTTGCCGGCGACGATGATGGAGATCAACCGCGAGCACCCGGCGATGAAGAAAGCCGCCGCGACTGCGCGGATCGTTTGGCGGGCCGCCTCGACCCTCGGCACCACGCGCAATACCACGAGGCCCGCGCCCGCGTACCAAACGGCAAAGAAGCGCATCTCGCTGTCGACGCTGGGGTTCACGTCTCCGTGATCCGGTATCAGATAGACACCGAACAGCACGGACAGCACTCCGGCGACAAGAGCGACGCTCCCAAGTAGCGTCAAGATGATCTGTAACCCCCGCCGTGTCACAGCCCCTTCATACAACCATCCTGGAGAGCGCCGACCCTGGGTGACTGTTCCAGAAGCGCGCTATGGCGGCGGCGGATTCAAAGAATCCACGCAACACCTCCCTGAGTGATGGACCTTTATGTCCATCCGAGCAGAGGAGGGATTCGTGCCTGGACGCTATCGATGGGTGACACCAGAAAAGCGCCGTCAGATCATCCGGCTTGCGCGGCAGGGCGCGACTTATCGGCAGATAGCCGAGGCCGTCGACCTGTCCTTCGGATCGGTGGAGATCGTCCTGCAACGGCTCGGCGGGGTGATTCGCAAAGAGATGTGGGACGGAGGCAGCCGGCGGCTGTCACTGGATGACCGCATCGCGATCAAGATCGGACTCGAGGCCCGGCATTCGTTGCGGGCGATAGCGCGACGGATCGGACGCCACCCATCCACCGTCAGTCGGGAGGTCAACGCCAACGGTGGCCGCGACGGCTATCGGCCCGTCGTCGCCCACCGGCACGCCGAACAGCGCGCCCGCCGCCCCAAGGCGACCAAGCTCGCCACCCACCCGGGATTGCGGGACCGGGTGGTGGCCGATCTGCTGCAACTGTGGTCACCTCAGCAGATCGACAAGCGACTAAAAGACGAGTTCGGAGACGATCCCGCCATGCGCATCTCCCACGGGACCATCTACAAGTCCATCTACGTGCAGGGACGCGGCGAGCTGCGCCGGGAGCTGGCGCGTTGCCTGCGCACCGGGCGGGCCAAGCGGGTGGTCCGCGGCCGACCCAAGGCCAAGGCTCGGATCCCCGCCATGGTGATGATCAGCGAGCGACCACCGGAGGTCGAAGACCGGGCCGTGCCCGGTCACTGGGAAGGGGACCTGCTGATGGGCAAGAACGGCAAGAGCGCGATCGGCACCATCGTCGAACGGTCGACCCGCTACGTGTTGCTGTTCCGGTTGCCCAACGGACGCAGCGCAGAGCAGGTGCGGGAAGCGATGAGCGAAGTCATCCAGACGTTGCCGCAGTCGCTGAAGCGGACCCTCACCTGGGACCAGGGCATCGAGATGGCACAACACATTCGCTTCAAGGTCGACACTGGCGTCGACGTCTATTTCTGTGATCCCCGCTCTCCGTGGCAGCGGGGGTCCAACGAGAACACCAACGGTCTGCTGCGTCAATATTTCCCGAAAGGCATGAGCCTCACGAACGTCACCGACGCTGATCTTCGGGCTGCTGCCGATGGTCTCAACGGACGACCACGGATGACCCTAGGCTGGAAGAAGCCCGCGGAGAAACTCGGGGAGCTTGTTGCGTCGACCGGTTGAGGTCAACGGCGCGTGGCGAACACTCGGCGGAGGAATCCGCGGATGTGCCATCGGTTCGTATGCTCGCCGTCGTGATCCCTTTGAGCGCGCACCGCATAAGGGCTCCCGGGCGGCACAAAGACGATCGCACGATCCTTGCTCTCGCCGTTCCGGCTCTGGGAGCGCTGGCCGCCGACCCGCTCTATTCGCTGGTGGACACCGCCTACGTCGGTCATCTCGGAACCCCGCAGCTGGGGGCCGTGGCGGTCGGGACCGCCGCCTTCACCGCTTCCTTCTGGCTCTTTTCCTTCCTCGCCTACGGCGTCACCCCTCGGGTAGCTGCGGCACTCGGAGCGGGAGACGATGATTCGGCGACGCGCATCGGCGTGCAGGCGATTCTGCTGGCGGTCGTGCTCGGACTCGCAGTAACCATTCTCGGATCGCTGTTTGCGTCGCCCATCGTGCGCGCCTTGGGAGCGCGCGACTCGGTGGAGCATTACGCGGAGTCCTACCTACGCATTCGCATCCTGGCCGCGACCCCCGTCCTGCTCGCGCAGGTGGGTCACGGATGGCTTCGGGGCGCACACGATACGCGCTCTGCCATGATCATTGCCGTCTCCGGAGCGCTGGCCAACGTGGTGATCGGCTATCTGCTGATCTTCACCGCCGGGTGGGGGATCGAAGGTGCTGCGTGGGCCGTCGTCGTCTGCCAGACGACCGCGGCTGCGGGCTTCGTGATCGTGTTGAAGCGCCGGATGGTGGGCGCGCGGTGGCGCTGGGACTATGGGTCTGCGCGGACACTGTTGACGGTGGGGAGTGCTCTGGCTGTGCGGACCGGATCACTGCTGGCAGCCCTGACCGTTGCGACCGCGGTCGCAACACGCATGGGCGAGGTCGAGGTCGCTTCGTGGCAGATCACGATGCAGCTCTTTCTGTTCTTGGCCCTGACGCTGGATGCAGTGGCCATCGCGGCGCAGGCGATGGTGGGACGAACATTGGGATCTCCGGACCCACCGCGTGCCGTCTCCAACAGCACCCGTCTCATGGAGTGGGGCATTGGACTCGGGCTGCTCCTCGCAGCACTCCTGCTGCCGCTGGCCCGGCCCATCGCCGGCGTCTTCTCCGACGACCCCCTCGTGGTCGCGGCCACTACCGATCTCCTGATCTGGCTCGCTCTGCTTCAACCCCTCGCAGGTGCCGCCTTCACGCTCGACGGGATCCTGATCGGTGCGGCGGACGCCGCATTCCTCGCCGCGTCGATGGCCGCCTCGTCGGCTTTGTTCGTCGGGCTTGCGATCGCAGCGCTGGCGTTTCAGTGGGGTACCGCCGGCCTGGCGGCCGGGTTATCGATCTGGATGATCGCCCGGACCGCCACGACCGCCGCCCGGTTCGCCGGGCGTCGCTGGATCCGGCGGCTTGCGGGCGGCCCCGATCGCGGATGAGCTCTCTGGGGCCCGCGGCTAACGGCCGTGAGCGAGGACGCCAGCCCGCCCGACACCAACCGACGCCGTGCGAAGGCGTACGGCTAATCGGGCTCAGGCTCCGGAAGCCACCTGTATCCAAGGCCGGGTTCGGTCGTGATCCACCGGGGGCGGGCCGGATTGTCGCCGAGCTTCTGGCGCAGCTGCCGCACATACAGGCGGAGATAGTGAGACTCCGTCCCGTACCCAGGCCCCCACACTCGCTGCAACAAGAACTGTTGGGTCAAGAGCTTCCCCGGATGTGCGGCCATCGTGTGAAGAAGGCGGTATTCGGTTGGCGTCAGATGGATTGGCTTGTCGTTAAGGGCCACCAAATGTCGGGACGAATCAATCTCAAGTCCCTGGAACTTGAGTGCCCGATTCTCCTCTACCCCGTCGGCTCCGCGTCGCCGCAGTACCGCTCGCATCCTCGCCAACAGTTCCCTTGTACCGAATGGCTTCGTCAGATAGTCGTCCGCGCCGGCATCGAGAGCCGCAACCTTTTCGTCCTGCGCATCCCGGACCGACAACACGATCACGGGAGTCTCCGACCATGTTCGCAGGCGGGTTATGACGTCCTTTCCATCGAGACGGGGAAGGCCCAAGTCAAGGAGGACGAGATCGATCTGCTCATCCGCCAGAAGCTTCAGAGCTGCCTCGCCGTCCGCAGCCGACAGGACCTCGTAATCGCGAGCGTTCAAGATGTTCGAGACGGTTCGCAGCATCTGGGTGTCGTCGTCGACTACTAGGACGCGGGCTTCCATTTTCCCCCAACTCCCTACCTCTCCTATCTGCGAGCGGGTTGCCCTTCGGGCTCCCCGCTCTCCGTCGGGGGAGGAACCCCGTTGCCCGGCAATTCGAACGTGATTGCCGCGCCCCCACCGGGAGATTCCATTGCCCAAATGCGACCGCCGTGCGCAACTACCACCGCCTTGGCAATAGCCAACCCGAGACCGGTCCCGGCGTTCTCACCCTCGCCCTTCTCGAAAGGTTGGAAGACGCGATCACGCTCCTGCTTCGGAATGCCGGGCCCCCGATCTGCCACGGTGACGCGTACTCCGGTAGGGCCGCCTACGGCGGAGATGGTGATGGGTGAACCGGCTGGGCTGAACTTGATCGCGTTCTCGATGAGATTCGTCAGGACTTGATCGACCTGGACCAGATCGATATCGACATCAGGCAACCGCCCCGGGAGACTTATATTCACTTCCCGACCCTTGAGCAAGGGTTGCAGCCTTGCGACGACCGCTTCGATGGGTTCTTCTATCGCGGCCCGCGCTTTCGATGGAACCAGTGCGCCGGCGCGCAAGCGAGACAGATCGAGGAGATTGCTGACGACGCGATTCAGGTGATCGGCCTCCTGCTTGATCATCTCGAGGTGTTCCCGGCGCTCCTTATGAGTGAATCCCTCTCCATCGAGCAGGCTTGTAACAGACGCGGTGATTGCCGACAGCGGCGTCTTCAGGTCGTGGGTCACGCCCGAGAACAAAGTCGCACGTAGTCGGTTGGTCTCTGCGTCAAGTTGCACTCGCTTCATCTCGTTGCTCAACCGCATGCTCTCAAGAGCAAGCGCAAGCTGTCCTGCGAACCCCCGAAGAACGGCCCGCTCATCCTGGTCGAATTCTCCTTTCTTGGCGGACGCTGTAACGAACATCTCTCCGACCGGACCGAGCTTCGAAGTCAATTCGACGTAATAGTGTTCGCCCGCCGCGATCTCGTGTGTGGATGCCACCGTGACCGGTTCGGTAATCACCGTTCGAATCTCTACACGTTCGAGATCAAACAGCTGCGTAAGTTTCTCCGCCAAATCCTGCAACACCGTTTCGAGAGGATCACCTTTCAGTAAGCGACTGGCAAACCGATTGAGAAGCCGCGTTTGTACCTCGCGTCGCTCCGCCCGCGACTTCTCCCTGAGAGCCGCAGACAGCAACAAACCGGTGATAACGGATACGACGAGAAATGCCACCAGCGCGATCAAGTCCTGTGATTTCCCCACGGCGAACGTAAGGAGCGGGGGAGTGAAGAAGAAGTTGAGCGCGAGAAAGGACATGATTGAGGCGCCTATTCCGGCCGCCGCACCCCCCAATGCCGAGCACGCGGCGACAACGAGGACGTACAGCATTGCAGCCGTCGTCGTCGGCACGCGGGCCTCGAGCAGCGCGAGCAGAGTCACAAGGCCCGGCCCCGTCAGGGCGATGAGAGTCGTTCGGAGAACCCGGTGTGGATGCCCAATCCGCAGCGATCCGAGCTTGCCAACGTCCAGTTGTCGAACTCCTTTGAGCGCGTCTCGAGGAAAGACTACTGCCGAGAAAATTGACGGAATACTTACGCGTCCCAGACCGCCTCTAACGGAATCCTTACGGCCCTCGTACCGATACTGGAACGATGCGGCGACCCCACAGAACGATGACGCATGACGGACGTCCGACGCGCAGGGTGGTCCGATCGTGAGCACCACGCAGCTGCTGAAGCGCGCGGTTCTGGGGAGGACGATGGCTACGGGGGAGCTTGAGCACACGCTGCTCCCCAAGGTTCTTGCGTTGCCCGTGTTCTCGTCCGACCCTCTGTCCTCGAACGCGTACGCGACCCAGGAGATCCTGCTCGTACTCGGCGCTGCGGGAGCGGGCGCACTCAATCTCGTAAATCCGATCGCCGTAGCCGTTGCCCTGCTCCTGGCGACCGTGGTGATCTCGTATCGGCAGACGGTGCGCGCCTACCCGAACGGGGGCGGCGCGTACATAGTCGCTCACGAGAACCTCGGCTCGTACCCAGGCCTGCTCGCGGCCGCAGCACTGCTGATCGACTATGTACTCACAGTTTCGGTATCGATCACTGCGGGCGTGGACGCGATCGTCTCGGCCGCTCCGGGCCTTTCGACCGTGAAGATCGAACTCGCAATTGCCTTCGTACTGTTTGTGACCCTTGCCAACCTTCGCGGCGCCAAGGAATCCGGCACGTTCTTTGCAATTCCTACCTACGGCTTCGTGCTGTCTATTTACATCATGCTGATAAGCGGGTTCGTGAAATGCCTGGGCGGGTGCCCGCAGGCGGCGAGTGCCGGCGATCACCTCGAGCCCGAGCAGGCGGTGACGCTGTTCCTCGTGCTGAAGGCCTTCTCGGCAGGAACGACCGCTCTGACCGGTGTGGAAGCAGTGTCGAACGGCGTCCCCGCTTTCCGCTACCCGCAGTCCAGGAACGCGGCCGCAACGCTGTCGATCATGGGCGTGATGTCGATAACCATGTTCCTCGGTATCTCGTGGCTCGCCGATCACACCAACGTGGTTTTCACAGAGCACGCCGAGCGAACCGTAGTGGCACAGGTCGCGGATACCGTCTTCGGGGGCGGGATCATGTTCTACATCCTGCAGGGGATGACCGCGGCGATTCTGATTCTGGCCGCCAACACCGCGTATCAGGACTTCCCCCGCCTCTCCTCGATCCTGGCCCAGGACAGGTTCATGCCGCGCCAGTTCATGAACCGCGGCGACCGGCTGGTCTTCTCCAACGGAATCGTTATCCTCGCGGTGCTGGCATCCGTCCTGATCGTGATCTTCAACGCGAACCTCAACAGTCTGATCCAGCTCTATCTGGTGGGAGTGTTCATCTCGTTCACGTTGTCGCAGGCAGGCATGGTCGTCCATTGGCGGAGGATCAAAGGGCCCAAGTGGGCTCACAGGGCGGCTATCAACGGCTTTGGCGCCATCGTCACGGGGATTGTGTTCTGTGTCGTGGTCACGACCAAGTTCTTGGGAGGGGCCTGGATCATTGTCGCGGCCATCCCCTTGATCATTGGGATGATGCGAGTGATCGCGCTCCACTATTCCGCGGTCGCGCGCGAGCTCGCTCATCCGGATCGCCGTCCGGCAGAGCGGCGCGCGGGCAACCAGCACATCGTCATTCTGGTCACCGCGGTGGATGCCGCGGCGGCTCGAGCCGTCGGTTACGTCAGATCGTTACGGGCCAATGAAGTGTCGGCGGTGACGGCCGATGTGAGCACGACACCCGCGTGGAGACGCCTTGCGCCGGAGATACCGCTCGCCGTCGAGGACGGAGGGAGGTCGCTGAAGTCGATGGTCAAAGCTCATCTCCGAGCCAGGAGGAAGACTCTGGGCGAGGACGACTTTCTCTCCCTCGTCGTTCCGGAACTCCTCGTCAGGCGTGGGTTGATGGAGATCCTGAGACGACCTCGTTTGCACAGGCTGAAGGCGTCCCTTCTGAGTGAGCCCGGCGTGCAGGTGGTCGACGTCCCCGTCCTCGTCGAACAGATCGATCCAGCCGCGGACGAATCCCACGAGCCCGCCCGAAATCATGCCGTAGTGCTGGTTTCCGGAGTTCACAACGCAGCTCTACAAGCAATCGAGTACGCGGAGACTCTCCGGCCTACGACCACCCAGGGGGTGACCTTTGCCCTCGACCCCAGCCAGACCGAGGAGGTCGGAAACGGATGGCTCGAGAAAGGGGTCCCGATCCCGCTCGAGATCCAGGACTCTCCATTCCGGGATATCGGGCGCTCGCTCACCGACTACGTCCGCAGGTTCGAACCCAACGGAGTCGATCGAGTTGTGACGGTGGTCGTTCCGGAGTTCAGGGTCAAGAAGCTCCGTCATCACATCCTCCACGGGCAAACGGCGCTGCTGGTAAAACGCCATCTGCTGTTTGAGCGAGGTGTGGTCGTAGTCAGCGTGCCCTATCACCTGAAGGCGTGAGAGTCGGGAGCGCGGTGCACACCGCGGAAACGAGCCGTGCGGCGTCGGCCACGGTCGCGTAGTCGAGGGCGTCCGGTAGGTCCGACATCAGGTGGTAGTTGGCCGGAAGCCCCCACGGCTCAATCGATATCAGCGTGGCGGTGGGGATGCCGGCCCGGCTGGGAATGATCCCGTCGGTTGATGCTCCCGCCCGCGGGGCGCGCACGACCTCGATCCCATGATCGACGGCGCAGGCGGCAACGAGCTCGCGAAACGGGCCGCCGGCATAGTGCTCCGTCCACACCGGAGCCTCGCCCTCGAGCATCACGAGGTGCGACGAGCCGATCGTGTCGAGGTTGATGAAGAACGTTCGCTCGGGAGTGAGCTCAGCCCGATGGCGCTCGATGAAGGCGCGGATCCCATCCTGAAGCGTCTCCTCGGCGCCGCAGCTGACGAGCAGGACCCGCAGTCCGGTTACCGGCCGTTCCCTCAGCATCTCGGCGACGGCAACTAGGCCGGCCACGCCCGAGAGATTGTCGTTGGCGCCGGGGACCGTGGGTCGGAGCATCATTTCCGTCAGGAATCCCAGAGACCCGGCGGACAGGATGAGACCGACGCGCGCGAGGAAGCGCGCCCGCAGCGCGCCGCCGGCCACTGTGAGAATGGGTCCCGCGACCACCGGCCACCACACGCGCGGACCGCCGCGGAAGGAGGCGACGGACCCGAGCCCTCGGCGGTGAAGCGCTTGAACGAGCCGCTGATCGAAGACAATGCTCGTCTGGGCGGCATCGTGATGAGCGAGTACTACCAGCGTTTGTGGTGAGTCGACGTCGCCCATCGAGGCGACGACATTGACCGTGGAGCGGCGGCGACGGACTGCTCGGCGAAGGAGGCGCGGTCCGTTGTGGATCTCGTCGAGCATGCCGCCGAGGACGGCCGCTGCGGCTAAGGGCCCCACGATCCCGTGACCGCGCGCAGTCGCCAGCGCCGCGATTCCACTGGTGCATGCGAGCCCGGCCATCGTCGGTGGGAAGCGCCCCCAGCTCGGCTCCTGCTCAATCGCCACGTCGTCGCAGCCGGCTTCCGCCAACCGTCGCCCGAGCCACTCGGCGGCATCCTTCTCTCCGAGCGAGCACGGCGACCGATCGATCGAAGCGAGCGCAGCAACTACCGAGCGCAGGGTTTCGACCGGGACGCGAGAGAGATTGTGCACGGGCGGGAGCGTAATTGAGTTTTAAGCTGCGGCGGTGGAAACGAGCTCGCCGATTGACGACTATTCCCGCCTGGAGCGCGCTACCGCCGATCTCGATCCTCCATTTGCGCTCGTGGACCTGGGCGGGTTCTGGGACAACGCCACAACCTTGGTTGCGCGCGCGGGGGGGAAACCGATCAGGCTGGCCAGCAAGTCGGTGCGATGCCGTGCCCTTCAGGAACGAGTGCTTGCAACTGCCGGATTCCGCGGCACTTTGGCGTTCACCCTTCCCGAGGCCCTGTGGCTTTACGACAACGGCTCTTCCGATCTCGTAGTTGCGTATCCCACGACCGATCGATCCGCGCTGCGAGGGCTGGCGCGACTCGTCGAGAGCGACGCCGAGGTTCGCCTCGCGATCACGGTCGACAGCACGCAGCATCTGGACGTCATCGATGCCGCAGTGGGTCGTCGCAGCACACCCGTGCAGGTCTGTATCGATGTTGATGCAAGCTGGTGGGCATTCGGAGGCCGTGTGCGTGTGGGTGCCAAGCGAAGTCCCATCCACACGGCCGAGGAGGCCGTCGCACTGGCCCGCGAGATCGAGCGACGCGACGGTTTTCGCCTGGTGGGGTTGATGGCCTACGAGGCTCAGATCGCGGGAGTCGGTGACTCGCCTCCGGCCCGCCCGCTCCGGGCGATGGCCGTGCGCGCGATGCAGTCACTGTCGGCCCGGGAACTGGCTGTCAGACGCGCCGAGATTGTCGCCGCGGTGGAGGCCGTGGGCCCGCTGGAGTTCGTGAATGGCGGGGGGACGGGGAGCCTCGAGCGAACCGCCGCGGAGAGAACAGTCACCGAGGTCGCGGCCGGGTCGGGGCTGCTGGCACCGACGCTGTTCGACGCGTACCGCAGCTTTCGGTGTCGGCCGGCGGCTCTTTTCGCGCTGCCCGTGGCCCGCCGGCCGAGCCCGCGCGTCGCGACCGTCCTCGGCGGCGGCTATCTCGCCTCGGGACCCGGCGATCGAGCGCGCCTCCCGAGCCCCTATCTTCCGAGCGGGCTTCGTCTCGACCCTCAGGAAGGGGCCGGTGAGGTGCAAACGCCGCTTCGTGGGAACGCGGCCGGTGCATTGCGAGTGGGGGATCGCGTTTACTTCCGACACGCCAAAGCGGGGGAGCTCTGCGAACGGTTCGACCGTCTCTACCTGATCGGTGGTGACAGCATAGAGGACGAAGTGCCCACCTACCGCGGCGAAGGCCGCTGTTTCCTGTGATCTGGCGCAACTGGACGGGCGACCAAACGTGCGCGCCGGCAGCGTTCGAGCGACCGACAAGTGTCGATGAGGTCGTGCAAGCCGTAAAGACGGCGGAGAAGCGCGACTGGGGGGTGCGCGTCACCGGTGCAGGTCATTCGTTTACGGACGCGGTTCTTACCGACGGGCTCCGCTGTCGCTCGAGAGGATGGCTCGGGTGCTCGACGTCGACCGGTCGTCGGGACTTGTGCGCGTCGAGGCCGGGATCAGCTTGCGAGCGTTGAACGATGCCCTGTGGGGCGAAGGTCGTGCCCTCCCCAATCTCGGCGACGTCGACGTCCAATCCATCGCGGGAGCGATGGCGACCGGTACGCACGGGGCCGGAGGCCGGTTGGCCACCCTGTCCTCGGCGGTCCATGCTCTGGAGCTCGTCACGGCCGACGGCTCCGTCGTCGAGGTGACGGAGGAAGCGGATGCGGATGTCTGGCGGGCCGCGCGCGTAAGTGTCGGCGCCCTCGGAGTTGTGACGGCGGTGACCCTGCGGACCGTTCCGGCGTTCGCGCTGAGAGGAGTCGACATACCGCGGTCCCTCGACGACGTGTTGGTCGGACTAGACGAGCACCTCGCAACCAACGATCACTTCGAGTTCTTCACTTTCCCGCACAGCCCTCTCGCCTTGACCCGGACGAACAACCGAACCGATGCGGCCCCGCGTCCACGGTCTCGTGCGCGGGCCTGGGTCAACGACATCCTTCTGAACAACTACGCCTTTTCGGCGTTCTGCCGCGTGGGCCGACGGTTCCACTCGACCATCCCCTGGCTCAACCGGACGGCCTCGCGCCTGGCGGGGACCAAGGACAGGGTCGACCGGTCGTACGAGATCTTCGCGAGTCCACGCCTCGTGCGCTTCACGGAGATGGAATACGCGATCCCGCGCCCCCATGCCGTAGAGGCGGTGCGCGCAGTGCGGCGCGTTACCGACGAGGGCGGTTTCGCCATCCCCTTCCCAATCGAGGTTCGTTTCGCCGCGGGTGACGACGCCTTCTTGAGCCCCGCCTGTGGCCGTGACACCTGCTACATAGCCGTGCACATGTTCGAGAAGATGAAGTGGGAGGGCTACTTCAGAGTGGTCGAGGAGATCATGAAGAGGTACGACGGGCGTCCCCACTGGGGGAAGCGACACGGGCAGACTGCGGACTCGCTTCGTCCGCGCTACCCGGAGTGGGATCGATTTGCCGCGGTGCGCACGCGGCTGGATCCGGGTGGCCGCTTCACAAACGAGTACATCCGCCGGGTACTCGACTACCCGGACTGAAGATGGGCCGCAAGCACGGCATCGATCTCGGCTACGAGGCACTCGATGCGGTCTGAAATGCGTTCTGATGTGACCGCGCTGATCTCGTGAGCACCGTCCCCCGGGTCGTCCCGGCGCCGGCGCGTTCGCTGGGTGCGTAGCCTGACGGTCTTCCTGGTTGCCATACCCACACGATGCCGGCGGGGGGTGAGATGGCCGTGAATCGTGGGTGAGAGCCGTCTTAGACACGGGGGCTGCGGGATCATCCCTACTCCGAGCGGAGTAGGGATGGCCGGCCCCCTGGGCCGATGACATGCGTTCGGCCCGCGGACTACCGTGTATCCATGACCGCAAAAGTTCATGGGCGCGGACACTCGGGCGGATGGCCCGGCCATGGCCGCTCGTTCGTTCTGCCCCTGGTGATCGGAGCGATCCAGCTCACCGGCACTCACTTCGCCGGCAAGGACCAGCCGACGGCCGAATCGCTCGATGCGCTCGGTGCCCTCCTCCTCGTGGCGGGGCCGGCGGCGCTTCTGCTTCGCCGCCGCTATCCCGCGACCGTTCTGGGCATCGCCCTTGCAGCGACCTTCGTCTATCGCCTGCTCGATTACCCCGAGGGGCCGATCTTTTTGGCTCTCATCGTCGCGTTCGTGAACGCGATCCTGGCCGGCCGGCGAGTGATCGCCCTGGTCACGATGGTCGTCGGCTATGTCGCGCTTAACTGGCTCGTGGCGCTTCTCGGGCCGGAGGACCCACCATCGGCGGCCGAGGCGCTTGGAGTAGCGGCGTGGCTGTTGGTGGTTGCGACGGTAGCCGAGGTCGTCCGCACCAGGCGCGAGCGATTCGCAGAGGTGGCGCGAGCCAGAGAGGAAGAGGCGCGCCGGCGTGCAAGCGAAGAGCGTTTGCGCGTCGCGCGTGAGCTGCACGATGTCCTCGCGCACAACATCTCGCTGATCAACGTCCAAGCCGGAGTCGCCTTGCATCTCATCGATGAGCAGCCCGAGCAAGCGCGCAGCGCTCTATCCGCGATCAAGAACGTGAGCAACGAGGTGCTCACCGAGCTACGCTCGGTGCTCGACATCCTTCGAGGAAGCAGCGAGGAACCGCCGCTGTCGCCGGCGCCTGGGCTCGCGCAACTCGATGGACTTGTGACTCGCAATGAGGCGGCCGGTCTGCACGTCCGAACGGAGATGGTGGGGGTCCCGCGCCCGCTCCCGGCAGGCGTCGATCTCGCTGCATTTCGAATCGTGCAGGAAGCCCTTACGAACGTCACGCGTCACGCGGGCCCGGCCTCCGCTGTGGTCCGGGTTCGCTACGGAGACGAGGACCTTACGGTTGAGGTGGAAGACGATGGACGCGGTTCGCCGGGCAAGCCTTCGGCCGGCGGCGGTCGAGGTATCGCTGGCATGCGCGAGCGGGCCGCGGCCCTCGGCGGCGACCTGACCGCCTCACCCCGGGCCGAGGGAGGATGGCGCGTCCGCGCCCGCTTGCCGTTGTCGGCAACGAGTTCTGAGGTCGCCCATTGATTCGCGTGGTTATCGCCGACGACCAGGCGCTCGTGCGGGCCGGCTTCAAGGCACTACTCGATGCGCAGGACGACATCGACGTCGTCGGCGAGGCGATCGACGGCGCCGAGGTCACCGCGCTCGCGCGCGATCTGATGCCGGACGTCGTCCTCATGGATATCCGTATGCCGGGTACCGATGGACTTGCCGCGACTAAGGAGATAGCCGCCGACGAGAAGCTGAACGGAGTTCGCGTCGTGATCCTCACCACCTTCGATCTCGATGAGTATGTCTTCGAAGCGTTGCGCGCCGGAGCGAGCGGCTTTCTTGTAAAGAACACGGAGCCGTCCGAGCTCATCCTCGGCGTGCGAGCGGTCGCCGAGGGCGACGCGTTGCTGTCCCCGGGCGTCACCAAACGGCTCGTCGCCGAATTCGCGGCCCGGTCGAGACAACCGCGGCCCGCACGCGATCTCGAGATGCTGACCGACCGAGAGCGCGAGGTTATGGGTCTTGTCGCGGAGGGTCTGTCCAATGAAGAGATCGCCGAACGGCTGGTGGTGAGCCCGGCGACGGCGAAGACGCACGTGAGCCG
Organism: Actinomycetota bacterium; assembly: GCA_050694175.1. Classification (GTDB taxonomy): domain Bacteria; phylum Actinomycetota; class CADDZG01; order CADDZG01; family WHSQ01; genus JBOGXA01. The sequence goes on along the minus strand of JBOGXA010000009.1, from coordinate 76,127 downwards.
CGCCATGGTCAAGCTCGGAGCGCGCGACCGGGCCCAGCTCGTCGTGTTTGCCTACGAGACCGGCCTCGTCCGGCCGGGCTGGCTCGGTTGAGCGGTCGTGGACGCGGGAAAAGCCGCGTCCGGCCCGATTTTGCCCGTACTTAACGAGCTCGACATGCTCCCGAAACCTGAGCCGTCTACGGTGTGCCGATGAACCTTCTTTCTCACCTCACTGGTTCGCTGGTCACCGTTCTTCGTGAGCTCGACGAGAGGGCAGCCGGCGGGTCGATCCAAAACGCCCGGGAGGAGGCGGACGCATCCCGGCGCCTGTGCCGCGCCTATGAGGGGCTACGGAGTGATCCCGACGAGGGTCCGGGAGGTCAGGTGGCGCTGATGGGAGCGACTGCGAAGCCGACCGAGAAACGACGGCACCAGACGACAACGCTCTTGAAGCGATCGACGTCGGCGTCGGCTGGTATCCGGTAGTTCTGACTCCCAACATTGCCCTTTAGATCTCCGAGGTCGACGAAGTCGACGTCAAAGCGCGAGTCCGAGATCGGGGGAGCGGCCGATAGGTAGACGCGGAGGTCGGGGCCATTCTCCACCTCGAAATCCTCGAAGCGAACGAACAACGAACCGTCGCCGGTTCTTAGGAGACGCGCCGTTCCGCGCGCGGAGTGCGCCAGCTCCCGGAACCGCCCTCGGGAAAGGGTTGCGATGTCCGTCTGGGCCCCCTTCGATCCCACCTCGGGGCGCTCGTCCCCGTCCTCTTGTGTCCGAGCGGCGGGTAGCGCCTCCTCGACGTGCTCGTCGAGGATGAGCGCCTGGGGTTCGAACCAGTAGAGGGCGACGACGATTGCCGCCGCCGCAACCGCCATGCCGCCGGTGATCAGGGGATGCGCACCGACGAAAGCTCGCAGCCTGCTCATCACTTACCTCCGTGGGTCTGCCTTTGAAGTAATGGAACCACTACGGCGGTGATTGTTTGTCGGCGCGGCTTAAGAATCCATTAACTCTCGTCCCGTAACTGATTGCACGTGTGCGGTCGGACGCGGGCCCGCGCGCTCGCTGCGAACCAGCCGGGCGAGGCCCCACGCGAACATCCCGATCCACACCACCCCGATCGCGAGTAGCACGGAGTACCCGATCCTTTGGAGGCCGACGTTTGTTGTGATCGCTTCCCGCTGAACGATCTCCTTGTCGGTTACAAAAGACCTTTCGAAATCGGGCGGAGCGGGGACCCCTGGTGCCGGAATGCCACGGTCCTCGGGCAGGTAAAGGGGCAGGGCCAGCAGCCGGTCGTCGACATGGAGGCGGAGCATGCTCTTCCAGGCGCCTCCCACGGGCACCGGCTCCCTCGTTCGATAGACACCGTCTCCAACCTCCATCACATCCTCGAGCCGGCTCTCGCCGCGTTCCCAGTCGAGCCCCTGCCATGCGAGGGCGTGGAACCAGACCGCGTCGTCGGCGGCGTTCGCGGGATCCAACCGCACGGTCGCGACCGCCATGCGCCCGGCTCCCGCCTGCGCCTCCTGCAGGGATACGCGCGCGCGTATGTCCGGCACCGAGCCCATCGGCGCGGGCCACGCGAGGCATGCGATCGCGGCCGCGCCGGCGGCGATCGCGATCCACGACGGGACGGGCTCGCGGCCGTCTCCGAGCAGGGAACGCCCGACGAGGCCTCCGAGCACCCCACCGGCGAGTGCGGCGGCGAGACCGAGGACAATCGCCTCCGGTAACAACTCGGCCGGCCACGGGATCGGCATCCACAGGTGACTCCACGCCCATTCGGCGGCAAGGCCGAACGAGCCGATACCGGCTCCCGCGGCGACCCCGAAAACCACCCGGCGCGCCGGCGACACGCGCAAGGCGATTAGCTCGACGACGGCCGCCTCCACGAGATAGAGCGGGAAGTGCATCGTGATGCGACCCAGTCCCGGGCCGACGGCAAGGCTGATCAGACCGCGCAGAAGGACAAAGACGAGCGCGGCCTTGAGCGCGCCCCCCTTACCGAGACACTGCGCGCGACCACAAGGCCGATTGAGGCGGCAAGCATCAGCAGGATCGGCTGGTAGACGAGGCGAAATTGGGGCACCCCGAAGTCGAACTCCCCTTGAAGAGTCGACAGGGCGACCAAGAACGCGCCGGCGATCACGGGATCTTTCTTGCGGAGGAAGGAGAATCGTCCGCGAGACTCTGGGACGGTCTCATTTCCCTCGGCCAGGAGCACCCACAAGGCAAGCGTCGCAAGTGACGCGCCGCCGACCATCTGAATGTGGGTCGGCCCCCACAGGGTTACGTCCTGACCGAACAGCCGGTGCCACAAATCGTCGAGAGGAAAGCCGGCGAGGGCGAGCGCGCCCGACACCAACAGAAGGAGCCCGCCGAGCGGAATAGTCCACCCCGCGACGCGGACACCCCGGCGCGTCTCGCACCCGTCGCACAGCAGCACGGCCAGATAGCCCGCGAGGGCAACGCCCGCGAGGCCGAACAGGATGGGGAAGTGCGCGGGGTTGGCAAAGGGGCCCTGGTCGCGGCCGTTGTCGATGTGGGTAGCGACGTCCCAGTAGTAGCCGAAGACCGCGACGAGCAGTGATGCCGAGCACACGATTGACGGAAGAGCGACCCACGCCGGCAGACCGAGGAGCCGTCCGGCCGCCCCGCCAAGACGGCGCAGGGGCGCGACGCCTCCGCGCCGGAATCGGATCGCCACGACCGCGAGGAATCCGACCGCCACCAGCGCTACGACGGTCGCCGCGATGACGTCCTCGAGGGGTGCCCCTCCTGCCGGGGGACCCGCGTGTGCAAGCTGAAATCCGGCGATTTTCTTCATGGTTTTATGTACCTCAATAGAGAGTTACATATTTCTGTGTAGTATACCTCCATGAGCGACGAGCTAACCATCGACGAGCTGGCCCACCGGGCGGGGATGACGGTTCGCAACGTGCGGGCCCACCAGACGAGGGGGCTGTTACCGCCGCCGGAGCTACGAGGGCGCACCGGCTACTACGGTGACGAGCACCTGGCGAGGCTGCGCCTCATCCGGGACATGCAAGCGGCCGGGTTCAATCTCCATGCGATCAAGAGGCTGCTCGATGCGGCGCCGCCGGGGGCAGGGCAGGAGATGCTCCAGTTCGAGCGTGCCCTAATGGCGCCGTGGGGGCCCGAGGCGCCGGAGGTCTTGGGGGCCCGGGAGCTCTACGACCTCGCCGGCGCGCCGCCACCAGAAGTGGTCGACCGCGCGGTCCGGCTAGGTCTCGTCACGCCGCTTCCGGGCGATCGCTTCGAGATCAGCATGCCCAGCTTGCTGCGTGCCGACAGTGAGCTTTCGGATCTGGGCGTGCCGTTTGATCGCCGCCTCGACGTCGTCGAAGCGCTTCTTCATCATGCCGAAGGTATCGCCGGCGCGTTCGTCCAGCTGTTCATCGAGGAGGTGTGGCGACCCTTTGAGAAGAAGGGCCGGCCGGCGGACGAGTGGCCGCGGGTGCGGGAGGGCGTCGAGCGGCTCCGACCGCTGGCTTCGGACGTGCTCGTCGCCGCCTTCCAGACGACTATGAAACGAGCGGTTGAGGATGCGTTCGGGCGTGAGCTGGAGCGCGGGCGCGATGCCGTAGATGAGGAAGCCGTGTAAGCACGCCGGGCGACGCACCGGCCGGACGCGCAGCGGGCGCCCGGTGAGGGGCGCCCGCCGGCCTTTAGGGGATATCTAGGTGGTACCCCCACCACCCGAGCCGCCGTCATCGGTGCCGCCACCGCCACCGCCACCGCCCCAGCCACCTCCGGTGTTGTCGCCACCGTTGGTGCTGTCGTTACCGTTCGTTCCGTCACCGTCACCGGTGTTGTCGCCACCGTTGGTGCCGTCGTTTCCATTCGTTCCGTCACCGTCTCCGGTGTTGTTCCCACCGCTGGTGCCGTCATTGCCGTTGGTGTTGTCACCGTCACCGGTGTTGTCGCCACCGTTGGTGCCGTCGTTTCCATTCGTTCCGTCACCGTCTCCGGTGTTGTTCCCACCGCTGGTGCCGTCGTTACCCCTGGTGTTGTCGCCGTCACCGGTCTTGTCGTCACGATCGTCGTCATCGTCCTGTGAAACGAGATCGTCGTCATTCTCGTCACGCCGGAGCGTGGCGTCGTCATCCACGGCGACGGCTTCGACGTCGCTACGGACCCTGTCGTCAGAGAACGCGACAAGCCCGCCGATGACCAGCGCTGCAATGAGACCTGCAATTGCTGCCCTTCCCAGATTCATGCCAGTACCTCCTACCTCGGTGTCTTTCTTCTGTCCCTGTCACCGTAGCCACGGCCCCTAAGAGGTCTATGAGATGACGGTGAGACAGCTCTCACTTGCGCCTACCGGAGTCGCGGTCGAAGTCGCGTCAGCACTGGGCGGCGGGGAAGCGAGGCGATGAAAGGTTCGAGCGTCTCCGCCACCTCGGCCGGCGTAGGTCGATCCTCGGGACGTTCCTCGAGAGAGCTCGTAAGCGCGGCGACGATTGGGACCGGCAACGGCTTTTCGATCGGCGCCGGATCCGTCTCTAGTTGCGGGTATCGCTCTCCTTCGCTCTCGCGGCGCGGCCACGGGAGGGTGCCCGTGATCGACTCGTACATCGTGACGCCCCAGCCCCAGACATCTGCGGCGGGTCCCATGCCACCCCGTCCGACCGGATCGCACTGCTCGGGCGCCATATATGCGTCGGTGCCGATCGGCTGATCCGCGCCCGCCGCCTCGTCGAATGTCCGAGCAACCGACAGGTCTATCAGTCGGGGCGTCGCGCCCATGATGATGTTGCGAGGCTTGACGTCGAGATGCACCATCGATTCGTTGTGCATGTATTGAAGTGCCGAACAAAGCTGAAGGCCGAGTGGGCCCACCTGCTCGAGCGAGAGTGATCCGTATTTGCGGAGCAGTGTCGACAAGCGCGGTCCTTCGAGGAACTCAAGGACGACGTGCGGGTGAGCCCCTTCGACTACCGCTCCGAAGGAGCGCAGCAGGACAGGATGGTTGAGGTGACGAAGCGCGTGAGCTTCGGCCTTGAGCGTTCGGAGAGCCGACTTGTCGGTTACGAGGTGCGGCCTCAATAGTTTTGCAACGACGAGCGCGTACAGGTTGTCGTCCCACGCGAGGTAGGCCTCGTACTTGTGACCACCGCCCAACAGGCGAATCGCGTGACGTCCGGGGGCGATCTCGTCCCCTTCCTCGAAGCGCCACTTCTCGTCGTTTTTCTCTTCGACGGGAGGAATGGCGCTCTCGTCGAGCGCCCTTACCTCCGCCGGCGCTGTACCCGTCACAGATCTCCTTTTCTTGGTCGTCGTGTCTTCGACGGCATCACTCTCGGCGACGCAGGTGAGACATCGATGAGGCGGGCGTGAGAAACGTCTCATCCACGGTGGGAACCACATGCCGCGGGCAGAAAGATGAGAGAATTCTCATGCAGCTCTCATCTTTGGTTGCGGCTCGGGTGAGAGCGTCTGGGCGTGGACACGCGCCGTGCGATAGCCATGTTTCTCGCCTTTTGCGTCGGAGTGGGGGTGGGAGTGGCCGCGCTCTACGGTCTCCGTGCAGCACCGCGAACGGTTGTCGACCCGATCGACGTGGAGGTCGAGGCGGACGACGACCGACCCGGAGACGGTCGCGGAGACAAAAAAAAGAAACGTTCACGGCCCCCACCGAAGAGGCGGCCGGAAGTGAACCGCCGGCCCTCCGGTGGTGGCGGAGCGGGCGGGGGAGTTCCCGCCGCCCCGATTCCGGCCGATGACGATGACGGCGGAGACGACGATGACGGCGGAGACGACGATGACGGCGGAGACGACGACGACTGAGACGCCCGCACCGCCTCCGGACGCCGAGCGGGCTACTGAGGAAGCGACCACCTCCGATCGCGGCGGGAGGCACGTCACGATCCTGGCCGGCATCCGCTGGCGCCTGCTGGCCTCGTTCGTGGGGCTGCTCACCCTTGCAACACTGAGCTCCGTCATCGTCGTTCGAGGGATCCTGTTGCAGCGACTGGACCAGCGGATAGACCGCGAGCTCGTCCAGGAGGCCAAGGAACTGAGGAGGCTGGCCAACGGGAACGATCCCGAAACTGGCAGACCGTTCAGCGGCCGCGTCAAGAGGATCTTTGAGGTCTTCCTGCAGCGGAACATCCCGTCGCGCAATGAGGCGCTGGTTACATTCGTCGACGGTACGTTTTACCTGCGCAGCCGCCAGGTTGCCCCCTATCTGTTGAACGAAGACCCAAGCCTTGTGGCCCGGTGGTCGGATCTGACACAGTCGGACCGGGGCCGCGTGGACACGCCTGAGGGCGCGGTCGAGTACATCGCAGTGCCGCTGCGCGCGGGGGGGGAGGCAAGAGGCGTGTTCGTGGCCGCAATCTTCCGGGATCTCGAGCGAACGGAGACGGACCCGGCGATCATGGGGGCCGCGGCTGCCGGCGGCGTGACCCTGCTCTTTGGATCCCTTCTTGCATGGCGAATGGCAACCAAGGTTCTGACGCCGGTCAAGAAGGTCCGGGACACGGCCTTGAGCATTTCGGAATCGGATCTGAGAAGACGCATTGACGTCGAGGGCGAAGACGAAATAGCGCAGCTCGCCGAGACCTTCAACGAGATGCTCGACCGGCTCGAAAACGCCTTCGCCGCGCAACGGCGCTTCATCGACGACGCCGGCCACGAACTGAGGACTCCGATCACGATCATCCGAGGACAACTCGAGGTCATGGGTGACGACAAAGAGGAGCGGCGCAGAACGCTGTTGGTGGTCATGGATGAGCTCGAGCGAATGAGCCGGTTCGTCACGGATTTGCTGCTGCTCGCGCGGTCCGAGCGCCCCGACTTCCTCGATCTCGAGACGGTGGATGTCTCTACCCTTACCGATGAGCTCACAACGAAGGCCGGGGCTCTCGCGACCAGGCAATGGGAAGTCGACCAGGTGGGCGTGGGCCGGATAGTCGCCGACCGCCAGCGGCTGACCCAGGCGGTCATGCAGCTCGCAGAGAACGCGGCGCAACATACCGAAGACGGTGATCTCATTACCCTCGGCAGCTCGGTTTCCAACGGCGAGGCGCGGTTCTGGGTCACCGACTCCGGGCCCGGGCTTTCACTCGAGGAGCAAGAGCACATCTTCGACCGCTTCCGCCGAGGTAAGGGGGCGCGTCGTTCGGACGGCGCGGGACTTGGGCTGTCCATAGTGAAGGCCATCGCGAACGCTCACCAAGGCCGCGTCGAGCTCCGGAGCCGTCCCGGGAAGGGAGCAACGTTCACAGTGGTGATCCCAGTCGACCAACCCCGACCCAGGACGTGGTGATCGAGCCATGAGACGGGTTCTCATCGTCGAGGACGAGCCCCGCATCTCCTCGTTCCTCGAGAAGGGACTGACGGCGAACGGCTTCGCTCCTACCGTGACGGACAAGGGCAACGACGCTCTTGTGATGATCCGCTCGGGTGAGTTCGACCTCGTAATCCTGGACATCGGTCTGCCCGACAAAGACGGCTTTGAGGTCCTCGAGGAGTTGCGGACCCGGGACAAGAACATCCCGGTGATCATTCTGACCGCGAGGGACAGTGTGTCCGACACGGTCCAGGGCCTCGAGGGCGGCGCCAACGACTACGTACCAAAACCGTTTCGCTTCGAGGAGCTCTTGGCGCGGGTCCGCGTCAGGCTACGGGAGGATCGGTCTCCCGAGGCAACCGTCTTGCGCGTCGGTGATGCAACCCTCGATCTCCGGACAAGGCGACTGACTCATGCGGACCGGACGGTGGAACTCAGCGCACGCGAGTTCGCCCTCGCAGAGATGTTCTTCCGTCACCCGGGCCAGGTTCTTACTCGCGAGCAGCTACTCAGCAATGTATGGGGCTACGACTACGATCCCGGTTCCAACATCGTCGACGTCTACGTCGGCTACTTGCGACGGAAACTGGGCGGTGAGCTCCTCAAGACCGTCAGAGGCATGGGCTACCGGCTCGAGAGCCACGACTCGGGATGATCGATAGACGACTCGATGGACTAAGGAGGCGCAAATGGGAGAACGCGCGGAATACTCACCCGGGACCTTTTCGTGGGTCGATCTCGCCACCACAGACGTCGAGGGCGCGAAGTCCTTCTACTCCGGCCTGTTCCATTGGGAATTCGAGGACATGTTCGCCAATGGGATCGCGACGTATACGATGTTCATGATCAACGGCAAGAGCGTCGCGGCCTGTTACGAGCAGCTCGCGGAGCAACGCGCGCAGGGAATCCCGCCCACCTGGCTCTCTTACATCACGGTCGCGAACGTGGACGAGTCGACGACAACAGCCCGTGGACTGGGCGCCACGGTTTTGCAAGAGCCGGCGGACGTCTTGGACTCGGGCCGGATGGCGGTGCTCGCGGACCCCCAGGGCGCGGCCGTCGCCCTGTGGGAGCCTCGGGCCCACGTTGGCGCGCAGCTCGTCAATGTTCCCGGCGCCCTGAGCTGGGTCGAGCTCCGTACTACGGATCAGCCCGCGGCCGCCCGCTTCTACGTCGACCTCTTCGGATGGGGCGCCGAGGACAACGACATGGGCCCGGCCGGCACCTACACGATCGTCAAGGTCGGCGACAGGGCGAACGGCGGGATCATGCCGCTCTCGACCGAGTCCTCCGGTTTCCCGCCCCATTGGGCCCCGTACTTCGTGGCCGAGGACACAGACAAGTCCACCGCCCGCGTTCAGGAGCTCGGTGGCAACGTGCTAATGCCACCCACGGACGTTCCGCAGGGCCGCATCGCGGTGGTCACCGATCCGCAGGGCGCCAGCTTCTCGCTGTTCGCGGGCCCGCTTGACCCCTGAGCATCGTCCAGCGCGCCCTCACCGTCCTCGCTCATACACGGCGATGATCCGACACGTTTTTTCCGGGGGCAGGTACTTGACGGCCTCTCGGACTGTGACCCCGGACGCGCGCCCGGCGCGGGGCAACAGCCAATCGAAGACGAGCTGCGGTTGCTTCTTAGAGGTTTCTCTCAGTACCCACCCGACTGCTTTGCGGATGAAGAACTCTTTTTCTTCGAGCATGGAATCCGCATAGCGGGCGAACCGATCGAAGTCGCCGGCCCCAGCCCGCAGCGGCTTGAGCAACGCGAGGAGTGCCGACCGGCGCAGCCAGAAATCGTCGTCCTCGACCCATCGGTCCAGCACCTTATTCACCTCGGGCCGCCGAACGAGATTCCCGACGGCGGTTGTGGCGAGTCCGTCGACAAGAGCCCACGTCTTCGATTCGCGGATCATTCTCTCGACAATCCGCACGTCCCGTGGCTCGACCAGATCACTCCGGGCGGCCAGACACTCGACGGCCGCCTGATGAGCCACCCCCTGAGCACAGAACATGGGGTATTCATCGCCAATATGCCTATAGGATCTGTGCAAATGCAGGATTTCAGGATGGGAGAGGCGGCGCGCATCTTGGGGGTGAGCGTCGACACCCTGCGCCGGTGGGCCGATGCGGGACGCCTTCCGACGAGGCGCACCGAGGGCGGGCATCGCATCGTCCACGGCACCGATCTGGCGCGCATAGCCGCTGCCCTCACCGAGATCCATGAGCCCGACGCGATCGCCGCGCAATCGGCTCGAAACCGTTTCACCGGGATCGTTACCCGGGTCGTCAAAGACGGCGTCATGGCGCAGGTCGAGATGCAGGCCGGTCCGTTTCGCGTTGTATCGCTGATGTCGCGTGAAGCGGCCGAAGAGCTCGAGCTCGCTCCCGGCGTGCTCGCGGTCGCGGCCGTCAAGGCGACGCACGTCGTCGTCGAGCTGCCCGCGGAAGGGTGAGGATCGCGTGGGGACGCGAATTGCTCTCATCCTGACGGCGGGTTCGATCGCGGCGGCCTGCGGCGAGGGCTCCGAACCGTCCGGGAACGGAAGCACGACCGAGCTATCCGTGTTCGCGGCCGGATCGCTGACGGACGCGTTTGAGGAGATCGGGAGGGCCTACCAGGAAGGCAATCCCGGAGTCGTCGTGCGATTCAACTTCCTGGGTTCATCGGACCTCGCGACTCAGATCGAGGAGGGCGCTCGGGCTGACGTCTTTGCTTCTGCCGACGAACCCAACATGCAGCGCCTGATCGACCAAGACCTCGTCGAGTCCGAGCCGCAGACTTTCGCTCACAACGAGCTCGCGATCATTGTGCCAGCCGGCAATCCCGGAGCCGTGCGTAACCTCGCCGATCTCGCCGACGACGACCTCGTCGTCTCCCTGTGTGACCAGGACTGTCCGGCAGGTCGCTATGCCGGAGAGATCCTTTCGAAGGCAGGCGTTCAGGTCGAGCCGGACTCCCTCGAACTCGAGGTCAAGGCGGTAGTCACGCGCGTCCAGGTGGGCGAAGCCGACGCAGGGATCGCTTACGCGACGGACGTACTCGCGGCCGGCGACGGCGTGACGGGGATCGCCATCCAGGCCGGGCAGAACGTCGTGGCCACGTACCCGATCGCGACGGTGACGGGATCCAATGAAGCCGCCGCCGACTTTGTTGCATTCGTGCTGTCGGATCGAGCGGGCCGCATACTGGACCGCCACGGCTTTCTCCCGCCATGAGTGCACGGCCGAGGCCCGGAGTCTCCGGTTCCCGCGGGGACCCTTTTCCTTTGGTGGTCGTGGGGGGGTTCGCGGCGGCTTTCCTCGCGCTGCCACTCGTCGCGCTGGTCCTGCGTGCGCCGTGGGCCGATCTCGGCTACTACCTCTCTTCCGATGATGTCCGGTCGGCTATCGGTCTGTCGATGGTGGCGTCCCTGGGAGCGACCGCCTCGGTGATTGTGTTGGGGCTTCCACTCGCGTGGCTGCTGGCGCGCGCCGACTTCCCGGGCCGGTCGCTCCTCCGAGGGCTGACGACTTTGCCGCTGGTATTGCCACCTGTTGTCGGTGGCGTTGCCCTCTTGCTCGCCCTCGGTCGCCTCGGCATCGTGGGGAAGTGGTTGAACTCTGGGTTCGGTTTCACGCTGTTCGGCACACCGGCGGCGGTCGTGATCGCCGAAGCATTCGTTGCGATGCCGTTCTTCGTGCTGACCGTCGAAGCGTCTCTGCGCTCGATGGACACGCGCTACGAGGACGCTGCGGCCTCGCTCGGAGCGGGCAGCTGGACGCGATTTAGGCGGGTGACACTCCCACTGATTGCCCCCGGGCTGTGGTCGGGTGCGGTTCTTGCGTGGGCGCGCGCTCTGGGCGAGTTCGGTGCCACCATCACATTCGCGGGAAACCTGCCCGGCCGCACACAGACCATTCCCATAGCCGTCTATACACAGCTCCAGAAAGATGTTGACGGGGCGATCGCGATCAGCCTTGTGCTCGTCGCCGTCTCGCTTGTTGTTCTCGTGCTATTGCGCGATCGATGGCTCGGGCCGTCGTGAGCCTCAGGGCTTCTGTCAGGACCCGGGTCGGGGACCTCCTTCTTGATGCATCGCTCGCCATCGAGGATGGTGAGATGGTCGCGCTGCTGGGACCCAACGGTGCGGGGAAGACCACCCTTCTGCGAGCGATCGCGGGTCTCACACCGATCGAGGAGGGCAGGGTCTCGGTCGACGAACAGGTTCTGGAGGACTCGAGGACTGGGTGGCGGGTTCCTATCGATCGCCGTCCCATCGGCTTCGTCTTTCAGGATTACCTACTGTTCCCACATCTAAGCGTGCTCGAGAACGTTGCTTTTGGTCTGCGGGCGCGCGGCATGCCGCGCGCCCGCGCCCGCGCGTCCGCGCAGCAATGGATCGACCGCGTGGGGCTGGCGGGTTACGAGTCGAATCGTCCGCGCGCTCTCTCGGGTGGGCAGGCGCAGCGCGTTGCACTGGCGCGCGCGTTCGCGTTCGGTCCCAGAGTTCTGCTCCTCGACGAGCCGCTGGCGGCTCTCGACGCACGCAGCCGTGCGGAGGTGAGACGCGATCTCCGAAACCACCTGGCCTCCTTCGATGGAACGCGGTTGCTGGTCACGCACGATCCGCTCGACGCCCTGGCTCTGGCCGACCGACTGGTGATCATGGAGGAGGGACGCATCGTCCAGGAAGGCACAATGGACGAGCTGCGGTCGCGTCCGCGCTCCTTCTATGTTGCCGATCTTGTCGGGATCAATCTGTATCGAGGGACCGCCACGGGAGGTCGTGTCGACCTGGATGCCGGCAACAACCTGATGGTTCAACACGCAGAGGATGGGCCGGTCTTCGCGGTCATCCATCCTCGTGCGGTCGCCCTTCACCGAACACGACCGGAAGGGAGTCCGCGCAACGTGTGGCGCGGTCACCTCGGCGCGCTCGACACCGACGGCGAGCGAGTGCGCGCACGGGTGGAGGGCACCATCCCAATAGTCGCCGAGATCACGCGTCGGGCAGTCGATCAGATGTCGCTACGCCGCGGTGACGACATCTGGGTGTCGGTCAAGGCTTCCGAAGTGACCGTGTATCCGGACTAGATCCTCGACCCACTATCGAGATCCGGCCTCGGATTCGATGTCGTCGATTACGAGCTGAGCGATCTCGCGCAGCTTCACGTTTAGCTTCTGGGAAGCGGCGCTCAGCATGGCGAACGCCTCCTCGTCCGTACAGCTCTCGCGCGCCATCAGGATTCCTTTGGCTTGACCGATCACGTCGCGGGAGCTGAGGGCTTGCCGGAGGTTCTGGATCTTCAGGGCATCGTCCTCGCGCCGCTTGGTGGCCGCAAGGACGACTGCGGCCTGAGATGCGAATATGGCCGCAATGCCGTGATCGTCGTTGGTGAATGCTTTGACCTTGTCGCCGTACAGGTTGAGCGCCCCGATGGAGCTGTCTCCCAGGCAGAGCACGATCGCCAGGATGCTGCGGACCGGGGTCTGCGCGCGCACCTCTGCTGCGAAGCTCTTCCACCGCTCGTCCCGGTCGAGGTCGTCGACCCGGAAGACGTCGTCTTGCTCAATTGATTCCAGGCAGGGCCCCTCCCCGGCCTTGTGCTGTATCTCGTCGACGGTACGGGCGATGCCGTCCGAAGAGCCCATTGTCTCTACCGGGCCGCCCTCTAACAGGGAGATACCGACGTGATCCGCACCCGGAACCATCTCGGCGGCGAGCTGGGTGATTTTCTTGAGCCCCCCGGCGAGTGTGCTCTCCGCGGTCAGGACGCCCCCGAGTGCTCCGAGGCTCTTGAGGACGTCGTTTTCCAGGTCGGCGAGACTCATGGTCGCTTCCCAGTCTGGGTCAAGGGAGGAGGCTACCAACCATTCGAATGTCGGACATTGAGCTCGCGGGAAGGAAGTGGGCGACGCCGGGAGAATCATCGCTCCAGAGACCATCACGACGGGAGGTAACGATGTCTGATCCGGTAATTGATCCGGCCCAGGTAACTCCGGAGCAGTTCGCGGGCCTGGTGGCGGTTGCGGACGACGAGCAGATTGCCCAGGTCGTTAGGGCCACGGGCACCGAGGCAGTCCTCGATCGCATCTTCGAGGGCATGAAGCAAAGGTTTTTGCCCGACAAGGCCAAGGGAGTCGACGCGATCGTTCAGTTCGTGATCGCCGACGAGGGTACGGAGCACGCGTACGCGGTCACCATCTCGAATGGGACGTGCGCGGTCGACAAAGGTCGCACGGACGCGCCGAAGGTCGCGATCACAACCGACATCGTCTCCTTCGCCAAGCTGGTGGGGGGCCGAGCCCAGGGCCCTCAGCTGTTCATGGCGGGGAAACTGAAGGTGTCGGGAGACCTCATGTTCAGTGCTCGCATCATGAGCTTCTTCGATCGTCCAGAGGCGCCCTAGTCTCCGACGAGTACGCGATGCCGGCACGGCGGGCGATAGTTGTCCCGTCAGCCTCCCTCGCACCAGCAATGCATGGTCGGGCAGGTCGGTAATGACCCCGTCGACTCCCACTTCCACGAGGCGTCTGATCTCGCCCGGATGGTTGACGGTGTGGGGGTAAACGGCGACATCATTCCAATGAGCCTGCGCGACGAGACGGGTATCTACGAGGTCCTTGTGGGGGCTTAGACGCGCACCGATGCGCGCGGCTGTGGCCACATGTAAGTCGGGGGCCCGGTGGATGCGATCGAGCAACAGAACTCGGACTATCTCCGGACATTGCTCTTGTATCGCCTCGAGGCTGCGCGGCTGGTAAGCAAGCACTGCGTGATTGTGACTCCCGGTTGCGGAGCACAGGCAGCGAACCAGCTCATGGAGCATTCCGGGGCATGCCGGGACCCCCTTGGGCTCGATGAAGAGCGGCAATTCGTCGCCGTATCTACTCACAACCTCGTCCAGTGTCATCGGCGACAGGTTCGCGAAGCGAGGGTCTGCGAGCAGAGGGAAGCCGTCGTTGAACCAGCGTCCGATGTCATAAGAGCGCAACTCGGCGAGCGTCAGATCTCCTACTCGTGCGCTTCGGACGGCCGTCGCACACCGACCGGTACGGTCGGTGGTGTCGTCGTGCCACACGATTAGATGGCCATCGCGAGTCATCTGGACGTCGATCTCGATGGCCGTGGCGCCCAGCTCGAGCGCAAGATCGAAGGCGGCCGCGGTGTTCTCGGGGGCATACCCAGACGCACCGCGGTGAGCGATGATTTCGAATCGCTCCGAGCTCATGGCATTGCAACCGGAACGGGGGCCGAGGCGTAGGTCCGTCGGTGCGCGGCGACGACGTCGAGATGGAGCACGCGCAGGCGGCCTGTGGACCTGCCGGCTGAGACGGCTTGCATGCCCACCATGGTGGGGGCCAAGGATTAACAGAGCGCGAAAAAGTCTTGACGCCTAGTGGAAGAAGGGGAGGCGCGGGGTTGGAGGAGCACTCTCGACCCCGAGAACAGCGCGGCACCCTAGCTTCGTCATACGGCAAACGCCATTCGATGCGACCGCCGGACCTCGCGGCTGGCGCTCAGCCGCGTTTAGACGAGCAGGGGGGAGGGAATTCGTAAGGGGTCATCTTGAGTGCGCTTCCAACCGGGGAGCTGGCACTTCTCCACCTAGTTAGGGGGTCATTCCACGTGGATGAGTTTCGTGATGGTTTGGGTGATGCATGGGCCGCGATCGCAGAGTTCCTGCCCAGGCTGCTCGGCTTCTTGCTGATACTCGTGATCGGCTATTTCGTCGCAAAGGCGATCGGGAAGGTCGTCGACCGGGTGTTGGAAAGAGTTGGGTTCGACAGAGCCGTTGAGAGGGGCGGTGTTGGGCGGGCCCTCGCCCGCTCGAACTACGACGCATCCGGGTTGTTGGGCAAGGTCGTGTTCTATGCCCTGATGCTGTTCGTGCTTCAGCTGGCATTTGGGGTCTTTGGACCAAATCCGGTCAGCGAACTGATCCGGGGCACCATTGCCTACCTGCCCAAAGTGTTCGCCGCCATCGTCATTCTCGTCGTGGGAGCCGCGATAGCGGCCGCTGTGAAGGAGATAGTGGAGGCATCCCTCGGCAGTCTCAGCTACGGACGCGGGCTGGCGGTCGGAGCGAGCGTCGCAATCCTGGCTATCGCAGTCTTCGCTGCGCTGGATCAGCTCGAGATCGCGCCCGCGATTGTGACGGGTCTTTTCTATGCTCTGCTCGCGATCGTCGTGGGAGTCGCCGTGATCTCCATCGGAGTTGCCGGCATTCCGGTCATGCGTCGTTACTGGGAGCGAGCCGCAGACCGCGCCGAGCAGGAATCGCATGTGATCCGTCAAGAGGCTCAGGGCGCAAAGGAGCGAATCCGGCAGCGCGCAGAGGCGCGCCGGGAGCAGCTTCGCACCGGTGCGACCGAGCCGGGCGGAGCCGATCCACGAGAAACGCGAGAAGTCACGCTTGAGGAGCCCGAGCGGACGGGTCGCACGGTTCGTTAGAGGGGGTCAACTCACAGCTGTGGGGGGAGCTTCAGCTCCCCCCACAGCGCCTGCGGTTAGGAAAACTCCGAGAATGAGCTCTCGACGTCGTCCATGGGACGAGGGTGCCTCCTTCCGGTGCGGGCATTCGCGGAGGTTGCCTCGACGCACCTGTCCAGTGATCCGAGAGGTCGTCATCCCGACATCAGTCTTTCGAGCCGGCGGGCGGGATCTTTGAGGGACCGGGCTCTGCGGCGCCAGCCCTTCCACGAGTCCTTATTAGCAGGCGTTTCTCGCATCACCTGCTTCATCCGGTAGTCCTGAGGCGACAGCCCCGGATCAGCCACCTCTTCCCACGATAGCGGCATCGCGATCGGGGCGCCGGGGAGGGCCCTGACCGCGAACGGGGCGACGGCCGTCTGGCCGTTGGCGTTGCGCATCCAATCGACAAAGATGCGGTCCCGGCGTTTGTCCTTGCGGCCTTCGACGGTCAGCCGGTCGGGATATTGCTCGGCCATGAACGATGCGAGGGTCCGAGAGAACCCGCGGACCGTCGTGAAGTCCTCCTTGCGATCCAGTGGACTCGTTACGTGGAGCCCTCGGGAGCCGCTCGTCTTCACGACGGAGTAGAGGCCAAGGTCGTCCAGTACATCCTTGAGATCGAGAGCCGTCCGTCGAACCTCATCGAAGTCGGTGATCGACGGGTCGAGGTCGAGAGTCATCTGATCGGGGTACTCGATCCTGTCCTTGCGGCTCAGCCCCATGTGCAGTGTGATGCAGGCCTGGTTAGCCAGGTAGACAAGAGCCGCCCTGTCGTTCGCGATCACGTGAGTCACCTGCCCACCACCGTGCTTGGGGACAGTCATCCGATCCATCCAGCTGGGGAAGTAGTCGGACATGTCCTTTTGGAAGAAGCGCTTGTCGTCGATGCCGTTGGGGAAGCGCTCCATGGTGAGCAACCGCCCTCTTATCTCCGGCAGCATCACATCTGCGATCTGCTCGTAGTAGTCGATGAGGTCTTTCTTCGTTATTCCGTCATCGGGGAACATGAGCTTGTCGGGGTTGGAGATGCCGATCGAACGTCGCCCGACCTTGATACGTTGCGCCGTCGCCATCCCTTACGCCTCCGCAATCGTCGCGGGCACCAATCCGAGCATCCTATGGTTGTTCGAATGGCAGCTTTCCCGATTCGTGGTTGCACGACCGGGGAGCGGGGTAACCCATTACTGGTGCAGATCGCACCATCGAGACAACCCAAGGAGGGAAACCATGCTGGAGTCGATTCGACCGCGCAGTCGCAAAAAGGTTGCATGGGGGCGCGCCCGCAGGATCAGGCTGTTCGTCATCGGCGGGTGCACCGTTGCGCTGCTTGCGTACCTCTTCGATCCCGACCGAGGCAAGAGCCGCCGATCCCGACTGATGAGTCAGACGGGAGGGATGATTCGCACGGCGAAGAGCGGTGTGGGGCGAACCGGACGCAGGGCCGCGTCGGACATCGCGGGCCTCAAGGGCCGCATGACCTCCGGCGACGACGTGCCTCCCCCTAACGATCCGGCGCTGGTCGCAAAAGTGGAGAGCGAGGTCATGGGGCGATACCAACACCTGAGCATCAACGTCAACGCGGAGTACGGCATCATCGCCATGCGAGGCGAGGTGCCCGACGAGGGCACGCGCAGTGAGCTCGAACAGGCAGTAAGAAAGGTCACCGGAGTCGTGGACGTCGACAACCTTCTGCATCTTCCCGGGCAGCCGGCGCCGATGAAGTAGCGATCGTGATCAAGTATGGATACAAGCTGTCGAGCGAGGAACACTCACCCCAGGACCTCGTTCGGTGGGCGCGCGCCGCGGAGGAAGCAGGCTTCTCGTTCGCCTGGAGATGCTCGAGGAGGCCATCGAGGTGCTCCGCAAGCTGTGGGAGGGCGGCCTCAAGAGCCACCATGGCACGCACTACACCGTCGAGGGCGCCCGGCTCTACGACCTGCCCGACCAGCCCGTGCCGATCGCGGTTGCGGGGAGCGGTTCCAAGTCGGTGGCGTTAGCCGGACGGGTGGGTGATGCGTTCATCGGGCTCACCCCGGACGCCGAGGTGCTTGCGCGATTCGACGATGCAGGAGGGGCGGGCAAACCGCGCTATGCAGAAGTGAATGTGTGTTGGGCGGCCGATGAAGAACAGGCCCGGCGCACGGTCTACGAGCAGTGGCCCGTTGCGGGCGTCGCGGGCCGGCTGATGCAGGAGCTCCCGCTCCCAACGCACTTCCAGCAGGCGGCTGAGATGATCGATGCCGGTGACGCCGCCGAGAACGTGCTTCACGGCCCGGATCCGCGGCGCCATCTCGAGGGCATCCAGAGGTTCGTCGACGCCGGCTTCGATCACATCTGGATCCATCAGATCGGCCCGGACCAAGAGGGCTTCTTCCATTTCTACAAAGACAGCATCCTGCCTAAACTGAGGTAGCAGAGGTACCTGGAAAGAAAGGGGCGTCGAATGACACATCACCGGCACGGGAACAAGGGGATCTTGTCTGACGGCAAGAAGGCCGAGCGCGAGCAGCTCATTGGGATGCTGCAGCAGGCGTACTGGATGGAGATGGAGACGGTCATCAACTACACGACCAACTCCATAAACCCGGACGGTGTTCGGGCTCGCGAGGTCGTCGAGCACCTCGAGGGCGACATCCAGGAAGAGTTGGGTCACGCGCGCCGCTTCGGCGACAGGATCAAGGAGCTGTACGGCATAGTCCAGGGCTCAATGGACTTTGCACCGGAGCAGAAGTATCTGCAGCCGCCCGAGCACCAAACTGACATCGTCCATGTGATCAAGGGTGTCATCGAGGCCGAGACGGGTGCGATCGACCACTACAACAAGATCATTGAGTTCACCGACGATCTCGATCTCGTGACGCAGGACATGGTCATCGAGATCCTGCACGACGAGGAAGGCCACCGGCGTCTGTTCGAGGGATTCCTGCGCGAATTCGAAACGGAAGGGCGCGCCTAGCTCCAGTTTCGTGCCGTCCCTCCCGGGACGCGGCGTGGGGCGCGGATCCAGTGATCCACGTGCACACGCATCTAGAGTGGCCATACCCATGAGAGATCACGGCTGATGGCCGAACCGACACATCCCACGATGCTGCCCCCGGCCGGTCCCGGCGGGGGGCGCGACGAGCTCATCGATCTGTTGCGCTCGCTTGCCACCACCACCGTGGTGCTGTGGCACTGGGTCTTCACGATTCTCGTCTGGCGTGACGACGGCCCTCATGCCGACAACCCGATCGGCTACGTGTCAGGGTTGTGGAGTCTCAGCTGGGTGCTCCAGGTGATGCCGTTGTTCTTCGTGGCCGGCGGCTTCGTCCACGCGCGTGCTTGGGCCCGCGATCGTGGGCGGCCGGGCGCATGGGCGACGTTCGTCAAACGCCGGGCCGTGCAATTGGGCGTGCCGGCGCTCGCGTTGATTGGCGTCGTCGCCGGCGCGGGGACCGCGGCGGCACTACTCCACCCCGGACCCGACCTGTGGGTGACGCGCGCTGTCTTGCTGGTGCTATCGCCTCTGTGGTTCCTCATCGTCTACATGGCGCTCGTTGTCACCGTCCCGCTGTGGGACCGGCTCGACCGGCGCTGGGGCGAACTCGTGCCCATCGGGCTGGCGGTAGCCACCATGGGTGTCGATCTCGTGCGCTTCCGCTTCGGTTACCCCGAGGTTGCATGGCTCAACATGGTCTTCGTGTGGGGCGCGGCTCACCAGGTCGGATGGTCCTGGGAGCGTCTGCGCAATGCGCCCGTGCGCTTCGGACACGCGCTAATGCTGATCGGCTTCGCCGGATTGGTGGGGCTCACCAACATGGGCCTTTATCCCCGATCGATGGTGGGAACGACCTCGACGGTGGATCGCTTCTCGAACATGGGACCTCCGACGCTTCCGATCGTTGCGCTGCTGAACTTCCAGGTGGGTCTCGCCGTCGCATACCGGGAACGCATCGTCCGGGTCGCTGAGCGCCCGGGCATGCGACGATTCGTCGCGTGGCTCTCTGCCAACGCCATGCCGCTGTTCCTGTGGCACTCGGTCGGCTTCGCGTTGTTCTACGGCCTCATGAGGGCCGTCTGGTCCATCCCCGAGGAGCCGAGTCTGATGTGGTGGGTAACGCGGCCTCTGTGGGTGATCGGGCCGGCACTGCTGACGGTGCCGCTGCTCGCTGCCACCAAGCGGTTGCGGCCGGCCGCCTGACCCGATCCGCGCGACGCAGCTGTTGCTAGCGTTGGCGGAAATGTGGTTCGCACTCTCGCTGTCACTGGTGATGGTTGCCTACAACAACGCGGTGAACCGATGGGAGCCGTTCCACAAAGCCGCCTATGTGCCGGTCAACCTGACCTTTACCGGTGCGATCATGCTCGTCACCGCCGCGACGCTCGAGCCGTCCCGCGCCGAGCTCGGGCTGCAAGGCGATATCACGGATGCGGGTGTCTCGTTGGCCGTGGTCGCCGGATTCGGGATCGGAGCGTTGGTGTTCGCCCGATCGCGTCATGCGCACCGCATCGCCGACAGGCGGGTCGTGGGCTTAAGCGGCGGCGCGCTCGCCTACCACGTGCTGGCGCGCATCCCGTTGGGGACCGCAGTGGTCGAGGAGGTTCTTTTCCGTGGCGTCCTGTTCGCCGCGTGGCGAGACACCGGCATGTCGACACTTGGCGCGGCCCTGTGCGCGTCGCTCGCTTTCGGCCTGTGGCACATCTCGCCCACGATGCTCGGAATCCGCATCAACAATCCCCACGCGGGCGGTGCCAAGCTGCGCGCCACGGTCCTGGGCGCGGTGCTCGTGACTACGATCGCCGGGCTCGGTCTCACGTGGTTGCGGGTGCGGAGCGGGGGCCTGATCGCCCCGATTCTGCTGCATGGGGGGATCAATGCGGTGAGCGCACTCGCGGCGGTCAGGGCGGGCCGCCACCGTGAGCACCCGTAAGGCCGAGGAGAGGGCGGCTGAAGCCGGGCTCCGAACTTCGGACTCAACGGTTGTCAATGTGCCATCGAGGAACGTCGCGCGCCGCCGCCCGACCGATGATGTCGCATGAGCGTGAGTCCGGAACTCTGGACCCAGACGCTTACCGGGCAAATGAGAGATCGGGCCGGCGGGTGTGCCAGTCGGTGAGGCTCTGGTAGAGGAGAGCAACCTCCAGGACGGTACGTTCGCTGCGCCCGACGATCTGGAGGCCGATCGGAAGTCCTTCGGCTGTGAATCCGCACGGGATTGCGACCGCGGCCAGATCGCACCAGTTGACCGGGCCACAGATGCGCGTGAGCGAACGGGTGATTGGGGGTCGGTGGGCGCCGTCGACGGCGCTGGCCTCTGCCTTGGTGGGCGCGGGGATCGGTGTGGCCGGCAGCACCAGGACGTCGACGGACTCGAACGCGCCCATCAGCCGCCCCGTTAGCCGCTCGAGGTCACGACGCGCGGATGCAAGCGTGTCCCCACCGAGCTTCTCCGCATAGGCGAGCGCGGCCCGGGTTCCTTCCTCGTAATCGGCT
The DNA here is from genome assembly GCA_050694175.1 of Actinomycetota bacterium. GTDB lineage: Bacteria > Actinomycetota > CADDZG01 > CADDZG01 > WHSQ01 > JBOGXA01. The sequence goes on along the minus strand of JBOGXA010000009.1, from coordinate 54,895 downwards.
GCGTACTCGGGATACCAGCCGGCGTCTCTGTGAACCGTGAGTGCTTCGACCATGAGCGGCACACTGCGTGGATAGTCCCACTCCCTAAGGTGGGGGAGTTCGACGGTGACGCGATGGGTGCCGGCGCCGGCAAGCACGACTAGGGCGCGTTCCACCGCGTCGTCGACCGCAGGGCTCATCTCTCCGATATCCGATGCGGCGGCAGGCGCCCCCACCCGAAGCTTTCCCGGCGCGGCCGGCTGTGCAAGTGGATGCCGGGCGAGCGCGCTCCAGATGACCGCAAGATCGGTCGCGTCGCGCGCAATCGGGCCGCATCGGTCGAGGGACGGCGCCAGCGGAATGATCCCATCCATCGCGAACGCGCCCGCGCGGGGCATCAACCCCGATACGCCGCACAGGGCGGACGGTATGCGGATGCTGCCGGCCGTGTCGGTCCCGAGGGCAGCGATCGACATCCCCGCCGACACCGCCGCGGCCGACCCGCCGCTCGACCCTCCCGGAATCCGTTCGGGATCCCACGGATTGGACGTCGGGGCAGTGACGACCCCATATGCGAATTCTTGCGTGTTGGTCTTTCCCAGGAGCACGCAGCCGGCCGCCCGGAGCAGCTCGACCACCGGCGCGTCGGAGCGGGCGACGTTACCCGCCAGCACCCGCGACGACGCGGTGGTCGTCAGACCCTCGACGTCGATGATGTCTTTGATCCCGAACGGGATGCCGTGCAGCGGGCGCGCGGTTGCGTTACCGGCGAGCTCTTCGGTCAAAGTGCGCGCCTGCTCGAGCGCGGCGTCGGCATCGACCACAAGAAATGCCTGGATCACAGAATCGAGCTGCTCGATCCGCGCCAGGCACGCGCGCGTCAGGTCGAGGGGGGAGAGCTCCTTGCGTGCGATCGCGTCGAGGGCTCGGGATGCGGAGAGGCCGGCTGGGTCGATCACCTTGTCCGGGCCGAAGCCCCCGCGGATTCGTGGGGATCGGCGGCCGCCTCGCAGTCGTGACACTCCAGCTCGAGGGTGGCGTGCTCGATCCTGAAGCGATCCTGGAGCATGGCTTTCAGAGCGGAGCTGCGGTTCTGTGCTTCGTGCAGGTTGAGCGGTCCGCGGAGAACGATGTGCGCCGACAGTGCCCGCACGTCGGATGCCAGATTCCAGAGATGGAGATGGTGCACGGATTCGACTCCCGGCGCCGAGTCGAGGGCGCGCCCTACCTCCGCGGGATCAAGGCCGCGCGGCGTGGCCTCGAGCAACACGTGAATCGCCTCTCGCAGCAGTCCCCACGTCGCCCACACAATGACCGTCGCAATGACCAGGGACGCAACCGGGTCGGCCCAGTGAGCGCTCCAGACGACAATGGCAACCGCGGCAACGACGGTCGCGAGTGAGCCCAGTGCGTCCGACACCATATGCACGAACGCTCCGCGCATGTTGAGGCTGTCCCCGCTAGCCCTATGGAGGAGCACCGCGCTCCCGGCGTTGATCGCAAGGCCGATGACACCGACTACAAGCAACCCGGGCCCGTCGACGGTCGGGGGGTCGAGGATTCGCCGGATGCTCTCGTACGAGATCCACACGACGATTACGGCGAGCATCACTCCGTTTGCCAGTGCTCCCAGCACCTCCGCGCGCTGCATACCGTACGAATGGCGGGCAGACGCCGGACGCGCCATGAGCCGGTGGGCGCCAAGGGCGATGGCCAAGCCGAAGACGTCGGAAAGAAGGTGTGCCGCGTCCGCAAATAGCGCCAGCGAACCGAACATGATCGCTCCGATTACCTCCGCGACCAGAAGTACCGAGTTGATGCTCAGTGCAACCCACAGAGCGCGGGTTTGCATGCTGCGGGTAACGGGACGGGGGGAGTGGTCGTGGGACATGGTCACAGGATCGCCGGTGCGCGGTGGCTTCGCAAGCGCTTCCCTAAACGGTCTGTTTGCGGCGCGCCCTGTGCGCGGCGACGTTGGTTCTGGTCGAGCATGTGTCGTTGCAATAACGCCGCGATCGGTTCTTCGATGTGTCGACGAAGACGTCTCCGCAGCTGTCCGCCGAGCACGTTCCCAGCCGGGAACGGCCGAACTCGCAGATGATCGTGGCCAGGCCCATCGCGGCGACCGCGGCCAGCCGGGCGGAGATCGCTCCTTTCTGGGGGCCGTAGTGGATGTGCCACCGGCGGTCGTGATTCGTTATGCGCGGCACGGCACTCGACTCGGTCAGCAACTCGTTGACGATCGCGGCCGCGGACGCGTCGTCGGGCGCCTCGAATGCCCGCCGGATCCGCGCCCTCACGGCGTGCACCTCCTCGACGTCCCTTCGTGAGACTCTCGCCGGTGCCTCGAGGCCGTGGTCTTCGAGGAACGCCGCGAGCGCGGCCGGGTCGGGCAGCTGCTCGGTCCCCGACGGCGTGGCGAGGGAGTTGACGAGGTCGGCGGCGACCTGAGCCCCGCTGGTCTTGTAATGATCAAAGTCCACTTGACTGGTTACCTACAATCGTCTATCGTGTAAGTATCAAACACAGGATAGGGCATTACGGAGCCAAACGCAACGCTTGTCCCAGTGGAGGAGGTGGAGAACGGTGGAGTTCGCAATAGTGATCGGGTTGCTGTTGCTGGTTGAACTGCTGGCCGCGGCCGGTGCGGCCGACAGCCGGGACGGCAACGACTGGGTCAACCACAACCGCATCTAGTGGAGAACCCGCCCCGCTACGAGCCGAAGTGCTCGGTCAGGCGGGAGGCGTAGTAATCCTCCCAGCGCTCATCGGGAGATTCGGCCTTGTACTGCTTGTCGAGGGTCACGAGCATGTGCACGAGCTCGCTGCGCACCGGCTCCGTGCCGAGCATCTCGGGAAGCTCCGAGAGGTTGATGAGCCAGTCCGCATACCACGAGGCCCAGTCGGGATCCTCGCCGTCCGTTATGCGATAGACGACATGATGTGTCTCAGCGGCTTCGTGCAGGAGGTCGCTCAACTGTGCCATCGGTTCAACTCCTTGGGTCGGTGCGATCCCTTACAGGTTCTGGCCTGCCTTCCAATCGCGAAAGGCGTGGAGCAACGCGGCGCTCGCCGCGGGCGACAGCGAGTCCTCTGTGAGCCATCCCGTTAGCTCGATCGTTCGGCGCATCTGGTTGAGGTAGTTTGCGCATCCTTCGCACCCCTCGAGGTGCAGCTCGAAGCGTTCGACCTGCGCCGAGGAGAGCGTTCCCTCGAGGTAGTCGGTGACGAGCCCGACGATCTCTTTACACGACATCTCCTCAACCCGATTCATCGTCGTCCTTGAAATAAGCCTCCAGCGCAGCCCGGACCGCCGATCGGGCACGATGGAGAAGCACTCGCTGGTTAGTTCCGGACACCCCCAGTAAGTTACAGACGTCTTTCGCTCCGAGACCCTCCACGTCCCGGAGTATGAGCGTGCCGCGCTGGGCGCGAGGAAGACCCGCAAGGGCCTTCTCGATCACATCCAAGACCTCCTGAGACAGCAGAGTGGACTCGGGGATGCCCTCCCACGATCGGGGTGGTGAGGCCCAGTGCCCGGGCCAGCGGGGGTGGTTGGGCGGCAGGAACCGGTCGTTGTCGACGTGATCCCCGTCGGCGCCGTCCGCCCCCAATGACGAGAAGGGCACCGAGCGGGCCTCGCGCGCCCGCCGCTTGGTGGCGGTGTTCATGAGGATTCGATAGAGCCACGTCTTCAGCGAGCTCCGCCCCTCGAACCGATCGAGGCTCCCGAGAAAACCCAGCCATGCCTCCTGGACTACCTCGTCCGCCAGCGAGTCGGGCACATACGAGCGCGCCAGCCGCCTCAGCTTGGGTCCGTAGTGGTCGACGAACTCCGCGAACGCCGCTTCGTCGCCTTTGCGCAGGCGCTCGAGGAGGTTCGTTTCGTCGAATGGAGCCATCAGATCGACCCTAGGCGGGGGTGCGGAGGGCGTCCAGGTGATGTAACCTGCGAAACGAGATGAGTGGTTATGCTACGCTGCGACGACGTCGACGAGCGAAGGGAGAGCCGCATGGCCAGCAGGTTCACCGAACTCATCATCGATTGTGCCGAGCCCAACAGGCTGGCGGATTTCTGGGCCGCGGTGCTCGACTACAGGATCACCGAGAAAGACGACGACAGCGTCTACATCGAAGGGCCGGACGGAGCCGGGCCCGGATTGCTCTTCACCGTGGTCCCGGAGGGCAAGTCGGTCAAGAACCGGCTCCACATCGACGTGAACCCGGTCGACCGCGATCAAGCGGATGAGGTCGACCGGTTGATAGAGCTCGGTGCACGCCGGATCGACATCGGCCAGGGGAACCCCACCTGGGTCGTGCTGGCGGACCCCGAGGGCAACGAGTTCTGCGTCCTCCGCAGCCGCGTCGACCCCCTGGTCTCATCCACCTAGGCAGCATCGTTCTATGCGCGCGATGATGCGCCTGCGGGGGCCACTCGCTTCCCGCACACACAAGACGACGGGGCGGATGTCGCTGCCTGCTGAGGGAGGAAATCGTGGATCCTGTTGAGCTTCATCGGCGTGCGATCGCCGAGTTCGCGAGGCGAGTGAAGGCGGTGGCGGACGACCAGTGGGGTGCCCCCACGCCATGCTCCGACTGGGACGTGCGGACGGTTGTCAACCACGTTGTGTCGGAGAACCTGTGGACCCCGCCTCTGCTCGAGGGTCAGACGCTGGACGAGGTCGGGGATCGGTTCGACGGCGACGTCTTGGGAGATGATCCCAAGGGGGCGTGGAAGACATCCGCCAGGCGCGCCGTCGAAGCCGTTCACGATGCTGGGGCGATGGAGCGGACGACCCATCTGTCGTTCGGCGACGTCCCCGGCTCCGAATACACGATGCAGCTCTTTGCCGACCACCTGATCCACGCCTGGGATGTCGCGCGCGGCGCGGGAGGCGACGACAGGCTCAGTCCGGAGCTGGTCGATGCCTGCGCGAAGTGGTTTTCGTCCGTTGAGGGTGGATACCGGGCGGCGGGTGCGATCGGGCCGAGGCCCGAGATCCCCCCCGACGCCGACGAGCAGACGGCGCTGCTGGCCATGTTCGGACGGAGCGCCGACTGGAGCCCCGAGTGAGGATGATAAGCGAGGTTCTCGAAGTCATCCACAGGTTCAACGACGCCTTCAAACAAGCACAACGTCGATGGCGTGATGGCCCTGATGACCGACGACTGCGCATTGTGAAGGGGTAGTAACAGTTCGATAGTTTGGAGCCATGCTTGCCCGGCGTGCTCTCGGACCCGCGCTCGTTGCCGCGTTATGCGTCGTGCCCGTCATCCTGTGGGCGACCGCGGCACCTCTGGGCCCCCGGTTCGCCAGCGCCACCACGTCCCTTGCCAGTCTCGCGGTCGCGGCCGCTCTCGCCGGGGTGTCGGCGTTCGCGCTGAATCTGATCCTCGGCGCCCGTATCCGCTTCATCGACCGTCTCTTCGGGGGCCTCGACAAGCTATTCGGATTTCATCGCGTCAACGGGCGCGTCGCATTCGGTCTGCTGGTCGTACATGCTGCGCTGATCGTTGCGAGCCGCGCCACCGAGTCGTGGGATGCGGTCACCGCCCTCCTGTCGACTGCCGGGGGCCTGACGATCGTCTACGGGATCGTTGCCCTGATCGCGATGTCGATCTCAATAGGACTGACACTGCGGGCACGGCTGTCGCACGAGGTGTTCATTTACGTCCAAAGATCTTTCGGGCTCGTTTTTCTCATCGCTAGCCTGCACGTGTTCATGACCCCGGGGATCAAGGCATCCTCACGAGCGCTCACCATCTATCTCGCGGCGCTGAGCGCATCCGGCGTGGCGGCATGGATCTATCGCTCGTTGTTCGGCAACCTGCTCGTTCGCCGGCACGACTATCTCGTGGCGGGGGTCAGGCAGATGGACAGGTGGGTCGTCGAGATCATCATGCAGCCTCGAAGCGGTCGCCGCTTTGAGTACATTCCCGGGCAGTTCGTGTTCGTCACCTTCTACTCGAGTGAGTTCAACGCCCAGTTCCACCCGGTATCCATTGCGAATGAAGGGCCTCACGCGATCGTCACACTGCGCCCCGGGGATGTCGCCAATCAATTCCACCCCTTCTCCCTCACGTCTACTCCCAAGGAGAAAGAGCTGAGAATCGCGGTCAAGGCGGTCGGAGACTTCACAACCGCCCTGCACAAGCTCAACGAAGGAGCCGCCGCGAAGATCGAGGGCCCTTATGGCGAGTTCTCGTATCTGAACGTGCCGCGCAAGCGACAAGTCTGGATAGCCGGCGGCATCGGAGTTACACCATTCCTCAGCATGGCCCGGAGTCTGGATGGTTCCGGCTTCGAGATCGACCTCTACTACGGGGTCAAGAGCCTCGACCAGTCGTACTTCCTCGCCGAGTTGCTCGCCCTCGATCGGACGAGAGACGACTTCCGCCTCATCCACATTCCCGAGGACGAAGACGGATACATAACGGCCGACCGGATCGAGGAGATGAGCGGAGACTTGTTAGAGGTGGACTTCTTGCTGTGCGGACCCCCTCCGATGGTGGAGAACCTGAAGGGTCAGTTGGCGGTTAAGGGTGTGGCGAGATCGCACATCCATTTCGAAAAGTTCGGATTCGGGCAGCCGCGCTGACGAGCGGCGCTACTCTCATCTGATGGCAGCGAACAACGCAGATGTGGGCGCCCTCTACCGGCTGCCGCTCGACGAGTTCACGGAGGCGCGCGACCGCATAGCCGGCGAGCTTGCCTCGAAGGGCGACAAGGCGGCCGCGGTGGAAGTGAAGTCACTCCGCAAACCGTCCGTGGCCGCATGGGCCGTCAACCGGCTCGCAGACGAGCATTCCGAGGATATGGCTCGTCTCCTAGATCTGAGAGAACAGTTGGAAGAGGCCGCCAGCGCGCAGGAGATGCGCCGCCTCGCGTCCGAGCGGCGCGATGTTACGTCGCAACTTGTCGCGAGGGCGCGCGCCATCCTCGAACGCGATGGGCACGCGGCGTCTGCAAGCACTCTGGAGAAGGTCACCCGCACGCTTCAGGCGGGGGAGACGGATGAGGAGCGCGATCTGCTGCGCGCGGGGCGGCTTACCCGAGAGATGGCGCCATCGGGCTTCGGGGACTTCGGCTTCGTTCTGCTGGACGCGGCCGAGGAACCGTCCGAAGAGGACACGGCGCCGCGGCGGAAAGCAGAGGAGCTCGCCGTGGCCGCCGCCCGCGCCGAACGCGAGGCGGCGGAGCTAGAGCGGGCAGCGGCCCGGGCCGAGCAGGCCGCCGGCAACGCGGCCAAGGCCGCGGCCGCGGCGCGCCGCAAAGCGGAATCCGCCCGCGCCCGCGCCGACAAGGCAGTGGCCGACCTCTGAATCCCCATGACGTCAGGGTCGGATCGGGTCAGGCGAGGTGGTGGCGGAGGAAGTCGGCGCTTCGCTCGAAGGCCAGTTCGGCGGCGGCTTTGTCGTATGCGTCGGGGACCGACTCGTTGGCAAACCAGTGACCGGCCCCCTCGTAGACGAACATGCGCGCGTCGACATCCGCAGAGGACAGCGCACCGAATAGCTCGTTAGCCTCCTGCAAGGGGAGTCCAGTCGTCGTCGGAGGCAAAGTGGCCGATGATCGGCCCGAGCCAGCGCGCGGGGTCGACGTCGCCGCATCCGTAGTAAACGATCATCGCCTCGACCGCTCGCTGCTGCACCAGCCTCATTGCGAGATCGGCACCCATGGAGAAGCCGATTACCCCGAGGCGAGGGTGCCAGTTGGCCGTCAGATGGTCACACGCGGCCTCGAGACGTTTCATGGTCGTGTCGTCGTCAAGTGCATCCCTGAGCGCGCCCGCGTCCTCCAGTGTGGACGCAACGCGGCCGTCATAGAGATCAGGGACGAGGACGGTGAAGCCCTTGCTCTGGAGCGCGTCGGCGTAGGACATGAATGACGGCTGCAGCCCGAAGAACTCGTGCAGGATGAGCACCCCCGGGCCCGAGCGCTCGGAGTACGACATGTACCCGGACCCTCCGTTCCGGCGGGTGCCGAAGCGGATGGTCTCGCCGAACTCGCGCGGGGGCCGGGTGGGAGGATGCCGCCACTGAATCGACTTGCTCATGTTCCGTGTCTATCAGAACGCATTGGAACCTGGGCAACGTAGATTTGACGGCCACATGGCGAGAACGCGTGTCCTGTTGATCGAAGACGAGGAGTCCATCCACGAGCCCCTTGCGGCCGCCCTCGAACGGGAGGGGTTCGCGCCCGAAGTCGCTACGACGGTGGCCGAGGGGCTCGAGAAGTTTCGCAGCCGTCCTCCCGACCTCGTCCTGCTTGACGTCATGCTCCCCGACGGCGACGGCCGCGACGTCCTGCGCGAGATACGCCGAACGTCGAGAACCCCGGTCGTGATGCTGACCGCCCGCGGCGAAGAGATGGATCGTGTCCTGGGGCTCGAGCTTGGAGCGGACGACTACGTGAGCAAGCCTTTCAGCGCCCGCGAGCTCACCGCAAGGATGCGGGCTGTTATGAGGAGGGTCGCTGCGCCCCCACCAACCGAGCAGACCACGCTCGCCGTTGGGGATGTCACGATGAGTCTCGACACACGCGCGGTCACCTTAGCCGGGCGGCGCCTCGAGCTAACGCTGAAGGAGTTCGAGCTGCTTCGCGTGCTGATGGAGCAATCCGGTCGAGTTGTGACACGCGAGCATCTGATCGACGAGGTATGGGATCCGAACTGGTTTGGTCCGACCAAAACGCTCGACGTCCACATCTCGTCGTTGCGGAAGAAACTCGGTGAGGACCCGTCCTCGCCTCGCTACATTCACACGACGAGAGGGGTGGGCTTTCGTTTCTCGTCAAACGAAGAGATCTTGGAATGAGTTTGCGATCGAGGCTTGTCTTGACGGCCGGCTATCTGCTGGTCGTTGTGGTGATAGCCCTCGTCGTTCCCCTCGGTCTCAGCATTCAGAGGCGTGCCGTTTCGGAGGTTGAGGCCGGCGCGCTGGGAAGCGCGGGGATCCTGTCGGCCCGCCTTTCCGATCTGGTCGTCGCGCCCACCTCTCCAGGAGCGCGGGGCGCGATGCGGCGGGTCGTATCCGAGGCCGCGGAAGGAGTGGGCCGGGTCGTCGTCGTCGACGCGTCCGGGGCCATCCTCGAGGACAGCGCCGGGCTGGCCGTGCGGGGAACCGCGTACGGGACGTCCAGGCGTCCCGAGTTCTCCGTGGCGCTCGAGGCTGCCGAGATCGACACGCGCCGGCGCGTCAGCAAGAGCCTGGACGAGGAGCTGCTCCTCGTCACCGTCCCCGTGGTCGACCGCGGGCAGGTCGTCGGGGCCGTCCGCCTGTCACATGAGATGGGAGACGTCGATGCGGAGGTCCGGGGGAGCTGGGTGGGCCTCGGACTGCTGGGCGTGGGCGTCGTTGCGGTAGGGGTCGGGCTGGCGTGGCTGCTGGCGACGACTCTCGTGCGGCCGGTGCGAACACTCGAATCCGCCGCGACGCGCCTCGGGCGGGGAGATCTCGATGCGCGCGCACCGATCGAAGGCCCCGCGGAGGTGGCGTCGCTGGCGAGCTCCTTCAATCGCACCGCCGACGCGCTCGCGTCGAACATCGTGGCCCAGCGCGACTTCCTGGCAAACGCCTCGCACCAGCTGCGAACGCCCCTGACGGGGATCAAACTGCGCCTCGAAGCCATACGCGAGGAGGGCGGCTTTGCCGCGCGCCAGGCGGCCAAGGTGGAGGCCGAGGTCGACCGCCTCAATGAACTCGTCGACGACTTGTTGCAGCTCGCGCGCGCGGCGTCGGCCGAGTCGACAGGCCACGATGTCGATCTGGCCTCCGCCGCCCGCGCCGCGGTCGATCGATGGAGATCGCAGGCTGAGGCCGCCGGACAATCCATTGCGGTCGCTGCCGACGGTGTCCCGCTCGCGTGGGCGGATCCGGTCAGCGTTGCGCACGTTCTCGACAACCTGATCGAAAACGCGATCCGCTATTGCCCGCCCGGGTCCCAGGTGGTCGTCACCGCCGCCGAAACCAACGGCAGGCCGGCCGTGATCGTCTCCGACAACGGACCGGGAATTCCCAATGACGAGAGGGCGCGCATCTTCGAACGCTTTTATAGGGGGTCGACGGGACGCGCGGCCGGATCGGGCAGCGGGCTCGGACTTCCCATTGTTGCCGAGACGATCCGCCGCTGGGGCGGCGACATCCGCCTGCTCGACGGCCCCGGCACGACTATCGAGGCGGCCTTCGAAAGGCCACCTACCGTTTCTTAACCTCTTTGTAGCCGGGGGCTGAGATACGCCTCGGTAGGCTGTCCCCATGAAGTCCGCTAAAACGGCTGCGCTGGTGCTGGCCGCCCTCATCCTGCCGCTCCTGCTGGCTGCGACCACATATCTCATTTCCGCGGGCTCCTTCGAGGCGCCCGGGGGAGCCGCGATCCGGCTCGAGAACGCCGCCCTCGCCTCGCCCCGGCCGGATCGCTCCCCGTCCCGACCGAAGGGCTCGAACGCCGGGGAAGGGAAGTCCGATAAAGACGAGTCGGGGCCGTGCGACGAGGCCGAGCATGCCGACGATCCCCGGTGCGCCGGCGGCGACGATGACGATGACGATGACGACAACTCGGGTCCGGGCTCGGACGATTCGGGATCCGATCCCGATTCCGACAACTCGGGGCCGGGCTCCGACAACTCCGGTAGCGGGTCCGACAACTCGGGCCCTGGTTCCGACAATTCGGGCTCCGGCTCATCCGGCGGCGACGACTGAGTTCCGCCCGTTTAACCAATCCCTAACCGCCTTCACACCCGCCTCTGTTCTATCTCGAAGTAGCTGTTGAGCCTCTCTTTCCTAGCGTGTGCAAAAAGACGTGTCGTAGAGGAAAGGAGAGAAGACATGAGGATCTGGAGCAAGCTGATCTTCGGCGTCGCGGTTGCCGCTGCATTCGGAATGGGGGTCTACGTCGCGGTCGGAACTCCCGGCTCGGCCCAGACGAGCTCCCCGGGAGTAGACATCAGCGGGCCGTGCGACGAGGCGGAGAACGCCGGCGACCCCCGGTGCGCGGGAGCCGCCACTAGAACCGTTGCCACACCCAGCCCCTCAGTCAGCCCCTCAGTCAGCCCCTCAGTCAGCCCCTCAGTCAGCCCCTCAGTCTCGGCCTCACCGGACGGCGACGACATCAGCGGGCCGTGCGACGAGGCCGAGCACGCCAACGACCCGCGCTGCACCGGGAATGGGGATCACGACGACAACTCCGGCCCCGGCAACGGCGACAACGACGACGGGGATGACCACGACAACTCCGGCCCCGGCAACGGAGACAACGACGACGGGGATGACCACGACAACTCCGGCCCCGGCAACGGAGACAACGACGGGGACAACTCGGGTCCGTCGGATAACTCAGGGCCCGGCAACGCGCACGACGACGACGACAACGACAACTCCGGCCCCGGCAACGGGGACGACGACAATTCCGGCCACGGATCCGGCGGCGACGACAACGACAACTCGGGCCCCGGCAACGGGGACGACGACTGAATGGGAGGGTCACAGATGAGAACGCGTACGGTTCTGACAACCGCGGCCCTGGTGACGGCGCTGGCCCTACCCACGTCGTTGCCGGCATTCGCCGGGGACAACGATGTGCGGCGCTCAGGTAACTGCAGCCGCCGTAGCGACTGGAAGCTCAAGCTAAGCCCGGAAGACGGTCGTCTCGAGGTTGAGTTCGAGGTCGACCAGAACGTAAACGGCGATACCTGGCGGATCGTCATGCGACACGACGGAAACCGCTTCTTTCGCGGCCGGCGGACGACGAGGGGGCCGAGCGGTTCCTTTGAGGTGCGCCGGGTGGTGAACAACAACTCAGGAACCGACCGCTTCACGGCTCGTGCCCGCAACCTCTCCACCGATGAGGTCTGCCGCGGATCGGCATCGATCTAGCGGCCGGTAGCCGGCCCCTGTCCAGGGGGCTTCGGCCCCTGCCCCAGTGGGCGGGGGCCGGCTTCTTTTTCTACGCCGATTCCTCTTCCATTTTCCTTGCAAACACAGGGATCAGTCCGCCGGCGAGAACCATCTCTACCTGCCTCGCCGACATCCGGTGCCGAAGCTGGTAGGTCTCTTTCTTCGACTTGTTGGTGATCTCCAGCTCGCGCCCGTCATCGGAAAGGACCTTGTGGAGATTCTCGAGTGCGAGGGTGTCGTCTGTGTCGATTCGCTCGTAGTCCTCGTTGTCGGAGAACTCCAACGGCAATACCCCGAAGTTGATGAGGTTCTGCCAGTGGATGCGAGCAAAGCTCTTGGCAATGACTGCGAGCAGTCCCAGATACCTGGGCACGATCGCCGCGTGCTCGCGGCTGGATCCCTGTCCGTAGTTTCCTCCGCCGACGATTAAGTGGCCCGAGCCGTCCTTGAGCTCCGCGGCCCGCGGCGCGTATGACTCGTCGACTTGCCAGAAGACGAACTCCGACATCTTCGGGATGTTGCTGCGGTAGGGAAGCACTTTCTGGCCAGCCGGCATGATCTCGTCCGTCGAAATTCCGTCGCCGAGCTTCAACAACACTGGTGCCTCGATGGAATCCTCCAGCGGCTCGAGGTCGGGCAGCGACTTGATGTTGGGACCCTTGATCACCTCGACGTCTGCACCCGAGTCAGGAGGCTCGACGAGCATCTCGGTGTTGATGATCTGCTCCTCGGGGATCTCGATGTGCGGATAGATGATCCCCAGACGATTTTCGAGATCCCGTGGATCGGTGATCTCACCGGTCAACGCGGAGGCCGCACACGTCTCGGGCGAGCACAGATAGACCGCGTCCTCTTTGGTCCCCGAGCGTCCCGGAAAATTGCGGGGCATCGTTCGCAGGCTGATCTGGCCCGATGCGGGCGCCTGGCCCATCCCTATACAGCCGAGGCAGCCCGACTGGTGAAGGCGCGCGCCGGCATGGACAAGCGGTCCCAGCAGCCTCATGGCGATGAGGTTCTCGAGGGTCTGGCGCGAGGTGGGGTTCACGTCGAACGAGACCCGGGGGTGGGATTGATGGCCCTCGACGATCTTCGCCGTGACGGCAAAGTCGCGCAGTCCCGGGTTCGCCGACGAGCCGATGACCACCTGGTAGATCTCCTGGCCGGCCACCTCACGGACCGGCACGACGTTGCCGGGACTCGACGGTTTCGCGATCAGAGGCTCGAGCTGGGAGAGATCGATCTCCTCGTCGACGTCGTAGGCGGCGTCGTCGTCCGCGACGAGCTCAGTCCAATCGCCGTCGCGGCCCTCGGAGGCAAGGAACCGTCGCACCTCGTCGTCGGAGGGGAAAACGGTGGTCGTCGCGCCCAGCTCCGTCCCCATATTCGCGATCACGTGCCGGTCCATCGCGCTGAGAGTGGCGAGGGCGGGCCCGTAATACTCGATGATGCGTCCCCGCCCGCCCTCGACATCGTGGCGACGAAGCATCTCGAGAACGACGTCCTTCGCGCTGACCCAGTCGGGGAGCGAGCCATCGAGCCGCACGCCCCAGATCTCGGGCATGGTGATGTAGAGAGGTTCACCGGTAATGGCCATGGCCACCTCGAGGCCGCCCACGCCAAATGCCAGCATGCCGAGTGATCCCGCTGCGGGGGTGTGGCTGTCGGACCCCGCGAGCGATTTCCCGGGGACGCCGAAGCGCTGCATGTGAACAGGGTGGCTGACACCGTTGCCCGGCTTGGAGAACCAGATGCCGAAGCTCTGGCAGCTCGTGTACAGAAAGAGGTGATCGTCCGCGTTTCGCTCGTCGGTTTGCAACAGGTTGTGGTCGACGTATTGGGTCGAGAGCTCCGTCTTGGCCCGGTCGAGACCCATCGCTTCCAGCTCCAACATGACCAGGGTCCCGGTTGCGTCCTGGGTAAGCGTCTGATCGATGCGAAGAGCGATCTCTTCGCCGGGAGCCATCTCTCCCGACACGAGATGTGACTCGATGAGCTTGTGCGCGACGTTCATGCCCATTGCCTTCAGCTTCTCATACGCGGATGCCGTCAGGATGACCCGCTCAGAGCGGAGTATTAGGGTGGCATCCACGCCGGCAGAAGGGAGCGAGCTTGCTGCTCGACGGCATCCACCACATAACCGCGATAACTGCGGACGCGGCTCGAAACCTCGATTTCTACGTGCGCGTCCTGGGGCTTCGCCTCGTGAAGAAGACGGTCAACTTTGACGCTCCGGATCTCTATCACCTCTACTACGCGGATGAGTACGGGAACCCCGGAAGCATCCTCACGTTCTTCGAGTACCCGGGAGCCGAGCGCGGGCGGCCGGGGGCCGGCATGGTCCACCGCATTCTGTGGAGGGTCGGCGACGAGCACGCCCTCGGCTTCTGGGAGGACCGCCTCGGAGCTGAGGGAAACGAGGTGTCGTGGACGAACGAGGGACTTTACTTCTCCGACCCCGAAGGCCTCGGGCACGGGCTCGTCATGGACGAGAGTCACGACAAGCCGCTGATTGCGAAGTCGCAGGAAATTCCCGTCGACCGGGCGCTGATCGGCCTGGCGGGCGTGCGCGCGTACAGCGGGGCGCGGGTGAAGACGCAACGAATGCTCGAGGACGTCCTGGGTGCGTCGATGACGCCGGGGTCGCTGCTCGAGCTGCGCGGGCCCACGAGAGGGGGCTTCTACGCGATCGAGGATGCGCCGGGAAGGGGCATTCAGGCCGCGGGCACCGTTCACCACATCGCGTGGGCCTGTCATCGCGACGATCAGATCGCGTGGCGCGATCGTCTCATCGCGGCCGGGGCCGGTGTCACCGATGTCATCGACCGGCAGTACTTCCGCTCGATCTACTTTCGGGAACCGGGCGGCGTGCTATTCGAGATCGCGACGGTCGGCCCAGGCTTCACCGTAGACGAACCCGAAGAGCGGCTGGGCGAGTCTTTGAAGCTGCCGCCGCAGCACGAGAGCCTCCGGCCCCGGCTCGAGGGATCGCTCGTCCCGCTCGAGAACCCGCGGCGCGCCCATTCCCGATAGACGCAGATCGGTCTGGTCGTTTCGCGCCGTCGCCAACGGGTAACTCATCTCCGAGGACGCCGTCCCACGACGGAGGTAGCCATGCCGCAGGGAGCGTGGAGTAACAAGAGGGAACGTCAGTACGAACACATCAAAGAGGGGCAGAAGAAGCAGGGTAAATCTACGAAGAGGGCCAAGGAGATCGCCGCGCGCACTGTCAACAAGGAGCGAGCCCGCGCAGGCGAGTCCAGAACGGCCAGCAAGTCCTCGACTCGCGATATGTCCTCGTCGGTGCGCGGGGGCAAGCGATCGAGGACGTCCGGCCCGAAGGGCCGGACCAAGGCCCAGCTCTACAACGAGGCCAGGAAGAAGAACGTCCCCGGTCGCTCCAAGATGTCCAAGGCGCAGCTCGCACGCGCCGTCGGACGCCGCTAGAGGACTCGCGCACGATCGCATGATGGTTTGACGGGACTATCTCCCGTCGAACTCACACGGGTGGGATCGCCGCGCCGTATTGTCTACCCCACGTGGAGATCGAGGGCATCCTCTTCGAGCTGTTCGTAATCTTCGCCGCCGCGAAGCTGGTCGGTGAGCTGTTCGAGCGTATCAAGCAGCCTCCCGTCGTCGGAGAGCTGCTGGTCGGTGTGATCCTCGGCAGCCACGCCCTGGGGATTATCGGCGAGTCCGAAGCGCACGAGGTCCTCCAGGAACTCGGTGCGATCATCCTGTTGTTCATGGTGGGCCTCGACACCCATGTGGACGAGCTCAGGGAGGTGGGCGGACGCGCGCTAAGCGTCGGAGCGTCGGGGATCGTTCTCCCGTTCGCCCTGGGCATCGTATTCATCATCGCAACCGACGGGTCGCGAGACGAGGCGTTGTTCATGGGCGCGGCGATGGTGGCAACGTCGGTGGGAATAACCGCGCGGGTTCTGTCGGATCTCGGTGCCATCCACGAGCAGGAGAGCCGCATCATTTTGGGAGCGGCCGTCGTGGACGACATCCTCGGACTTCTCGTGCTGGCGGTGGTGAGCGGACTCGGGCGCGACAGCCTCTCGGTGCTGAACATGGTCGTCCTCGGTGTCGTCGCCGTCGGCTTCGTGGCGATCGTGGCCGCCTTCGGGCACCGGGCAACGCGGGCGCTGGCCCCCCGGGTCGAGACCGCCCATATCTCGCGCGGCCCCCTGGCTCTTGCGCTTGCCGTCTGCCTCGGCCTGTCCGCCCTCGCCGCGGCGATAGGGCTGGCCGCGATCATCGGTGCGTTCCTCGCGGGCATGGCCTTCGCGGAGCTCCGGCCGCGCTGGCAACTGGAGGACCAAATCCAACCTGTGTACGAGCTCCTCGTTCCGTTCTTCTTCGTGCTGGTCGGCTCGCAGGTCGATGTGGGGGATCTCGCGGATGGCTCGACGCTCGCGACGGTAGCGGTCGTGACCTCGCTTGCAATCATCGGGAAGCTCGTGGGGTGCGGGGCCGCGGCGTGGGGGCTCGGGCGAAGGTCGGCTCTCATCGTGGGGACGGGGATGGTGCCGCGCGGCGAGGTCGGCCTCATCGTCGCATCGGTTGGCTTGAGCGGAGGTCTCATCGACCTCGACCTGTTCGGGGTGATCGTGGCGATGAGCATCATCACCACGCTGGTCGCCCCGCCCGCTTTGAAGGCGCTGTTCGCGTCCACCGGCCGCCTCCCGCCTGAGCGGCCGGCGCACGGGCGACGCACCGACGACATCGAGGGGATCGGCGGCTGACCCCGACGGTTGGGAGTCTCGGGGCATATGTTGCCCCCAACCTCCCACTCGTCGCTCAGATCGCCGCAGCCTCCGCCCTGATCCTGTCCCACGCACGCCGCACGTGCCGCGCGGTCGTCTGAGCTGAGCCGATCGCCATCCGCAGCGTGTACTTCCCGTCGAGCTTCGTGTGAGTGAGGTAGAGCTCGCCCGACGAGTTCAGCCGTTCGAGCAGCCGTTCGTTGAAGTCGTCCCCTCCCCGGTGCCGGAAGCAGACGAGGTTGAGCATCACCGGCGCGGCGATCTCGAAATCGTCATCGCTCTCGATCCAGCCGGCAAGCTCGCGGGCCAGTTCGACGTGGGCGCGGATGTACCGGCGCAGGCCCTCGACTCCGTAGTGGCGGATGACGAACCACAACTTGAGCGCGCGGAACCGCCTTCCCAACGGGATGTGCCAGTCGCGATAGTCGATGACCGCGCCGGACTCGGACGCCGCGTTGCGGAGGTATTCGGGCAGGACGCTGAGCGCGCCGATCAACGCGCTCCGATCGGCCACGTAGAAGCAGTCGCAATCGAAGTTGACGAGCAGCCACTTGTGCGGGTTGAAACAATAGCTGTCGGCGCTCTCGAGCCCCTCGTTCAGGAACCGGAACTCGGGACAGATCGCTGCACTGCCGGCCATCGCCGCATCGACATGCAGCCACACACCGTGTTCTTCACATATCGAGGCGACCTTCGGAAGCGGGTCGAGGGCCATGGACGAAGTCGTCCCCGTCGTGACCACGACCATGCACGGCGAAGCTCCGGCAGACAGGTCGGCGCGCAGCGCGGCGTCGAGCGCCGGCGCGCTCATAGCGAACCCCTGGTCGACGTCGATCAGTCTGAGATTCTCCTCGCCGAGCCCGGCAATGCGCACGGCCTTCTGAACCGATGAGTGAGCTTGGGACGAGGCGTACACGGTCAGCCGGCCGTCGACCCCGGACCGATTCGACGCGCCCGCGGTGGCCCGTTCGCGCGCGGCCAGCAATGCGCACAGCGTCGCGCTCGACGCCGTGTCCTGGATCACTCCTCCGCCGGCCGCGTCCGACCAGAACGTCTTGGGGAGTTCGAGCAATTCGGCGACCCAGTCGAGAACATGGGTTTCGAGCTCGGTGCAGGCAGGGCTCGTCGCCCACAGCATGCCCTGAACGCCGAGTCCGGCGGAGAGGAGTTCCCCGAGAATCGAGGGGCCCGAGCTGTTCGCAGGAAAGTACGCGTAGAAGTTCGGCGACTGCCAGTGGGTCAAGCCCGGCAGGATCAGCTCGTCGACGTCTCGCATGACGTCATCAAATGCCTCGCCCGTCTCAGGCGGATGGGCGGGAAGCCGTGCGCGGACCTCACCGGGAGCGCAGCGCGACAGAACAGGCAGGTCTCCGACCCGCTCCATGTACGCGGCGATCCAATCGATAACCGCGTGCCCGTGTCGCCGGAACTCGTCGGGGCTCATATGGGGGACTGAAACGGGAACCATGCTCGCAACTCCTCTGCGGTATGGATGGTCTGGTGCAGGATAGGTGCTGGTGGGCGTCCTGGGACGCGCCTTACCTAAGCGAGGCGTTGCTCAACAAGTCCGGTCGGACCGACCGCGAACGCGCTCGGCACGACGGACACGTGGTATTTGCGGGCGAGCTCGGGGTTCTTCGAGACGTCTATCTGCACGAGCCTGTGACCCGCCTGGGTTAGCTTTTCGGCAAGCTCCCGGCAGCCGGTGCACAGGGGATGAGTGAATTCGACGACGATGTGCCCGTCGTGCGCGGTCCGGAGGTCGGCGAGGTCGATGGCGTCGACCCGGCCCGGCCTGATCCCGCGTGCGCGAGCGATGAACTTGTAGATCTCACATCCGACGCAGAGGCCGGTGGTCGCGGCGAGCAGAGCCAGGGCGGCAACGATCGCTGCGAGGGCCCAACCCATCGCCTCGAGGCCGGCAATGTGGGCGATCGTCGAGGCGGAGAGGAACACCGCGCCGAGGATGTTGGCGAACCGCGGGGGCCTGGCGTCTTCTATCTCGCCCTCTCCAACACGCGGCTGGATGATCTCGAAGTAGAAGACGCAGGGCAGGCACCACCGGCGGCCGAAGCGCAGCCCGACGATGAACTGCAGCGCCAGCAGGCCGATGAGGACGGGCTGGTCCGCCAGGACCGCCACGGCTGCCAGCGTTCCGATCGTCGCCTGGTTGAAGCGCGGAGCGCGGGCGTCGATCACGTCGGTGTCCCGGTAGGGATCTGCGGTGCGAGTCGTCATGGATGGAAAGCTTAGCCAAAAACACACTATTTACACTCAGCAAAAATGATCACTCGTTCTCCGGCCCAACCTTCCGCTGCGAGCCGCCCGCTGCTAGGCTGGCCCCACAGCTCGGGGAAGCGGGGGTGAAGACGTGACCCATATCTATTGCCCACAATGCCGGCAGCAGCAGCCGGTTGCCCACAAGTACTGCTGGAGGTGCGGCGAGCCCCTGCCCACGGAGCCGGAGGAAGACGGGCCGTGGAAGCGAACCCGCTTTTTTGCCGGCGTCAAGGTCGCTCCCGATGATCCCGAAGGAGGGTTTCTGAGGGTTAGCTGCTACCTGCGCGAGCAGACGTTCGAGGCCCCCGAGGGGTCGGTAACGATTCCGGGCCACCATGTTCGGTTCAGCTTCTGGGTCGATTCGTCTGCGAAATGCGTGCTGTCAATCCCGGAAACGGAGGCCCACGAGCTGGCGCGCTTCATCACCGAGGAGCTGCGCATCCTGAACGACCGCGCATCGCTCGGCTGACTGCGGACGACGCCACCGCTCTCCAATGACAAAGGTTCTGGTCGTCGAAGATCAACCTTCGGTCGTTTCGATAATTCGTTACCACCTGGAGAACGAGGGCTTCACAGGGCTGTTCGCGGAGGACGTGCAGGAGGGGTGGCAGACACTCGTTTCCGAGGTCCCCGACGCGGTGGTGATGGACATCCGGCTCCCGGGGGCCGAGGGTTGGACACTTATCGAGCGCATTCGGAACGACGGCCGCTATCACGACATGCCGGTCGTGATACTCACCGGCCTGCTCGAGCCCGAGGTGGTCGAGCGCGCCGCATCGTTGCGATGCGACTACCTAAGCAAACCGTTCGCGGCGACGGCCCTGTTGACGAAGATCCGAGCCCTGATCAAGTCACGGCAGGAGGGAAGTCCGCCGCCGCCTCCCGGCACCGTCGGAACCACCCGCTCACATGTCGCGATGGTGGCGGTCGGCGTCGTGATCTTGCTCGACCACTACCGGATCGAGGGGACCGTGTATTTGCCGCCAGAACTGGCGCGCTTCTCCGACGCGTGGGAGTCGATCGTTCGCGACCCGCGCAGCTTCTTTCCGGTCACCGAGGCGCGCATCACCTCCAACGGCGAGGTCCTTGCCACGCCCGGGTTCATGGAGGTGCGCAAGGCCGACGTCAGGGCGGTGTTCCCGGAGGAGGCCTCGACCTAGCCCAGGTCAGAACAAGCGGCGGATCAGTGCGACCGCAACGCTGACGGCGGCCGAGACGATCAGCATGGACGTGATGGGCACATAGACACGCGTGTTGTCGGTTTCGACGCGGATGTCGCCCGGGAGCCGGCCGAACCAGCCCAGCGCACCGGACGCGATCAGAAGCCCCACGACGATCGCGAGGGCTCCGAAAGCGGCGATCAACAGCCCGATCGAGCGCCCGTCCATCGCCCCCATCGTAGGGCCCTCCTCCACCCGGACGGGGGTACAGTCGACGCCTCCCAGGGTCGATAGTCCCACCAGTCATTTCGCACTAGTCGCGACCAGGAGAAAGCGAGCGAGTCATGTCGGCCCCCGGCGTCGTGCTGGGTGAGAGCCCCGAGTCCAACCGGATGCCTCTGCGCAGTCTGTTGACCGAGCAGCTGCGGGTGATGCTCGAAGAGCGCAACGTCCGTATAGGCGTCATCAGCGTGATGCTCGTGTTCGCGTCGCTCTTCAGTCTCATGCCGACCCCGGTCGGAGTCGACTCCGGCTGGATGTTCATAGTGCCCGTCGCTGTGTCGGCCGTTGCCGCGGGACTGAAAGAAGGCCTTCTTGTCGCGGTGGCGGCTTCGGCGCTGTCGGCCGCCTTCACCAGCGTCGGGACGGGTCAGTTCGACGGTGCGGTGCTGTTAAGCGTTATGGCCGCTCGGTTCGCGCTGTATGGGATCACTTCGGCCTTCCTCGGCGCGTTCGCGGAGGCCCACTACTCGGTCCAGTCGGACTTTCGAGAGCTGGCGTCTCTGGACCCGCTGACTAAGGTCGCGAACGTCGCGAGCTTCTACAAAGAGCTCGGAAAACTGGAGCAGAATCCCATCGACTTCACCATTCTCGTCCTCGACGTCGATGAGCTCAAGTCGATCAACGATCGCTACGGTCACCAGATCGGCTCGACCGCGATCCAAACGGTCGCCAACATTCTCAGGCGGGTCGTGCGCGGCTCGGACGTGCTCGCTCGCTATGGTGGAGACGAGTTCGTCGTCATATTGCGGGAGGCGGATGAAGCTGGCGCGCGCATAGTTATCCAACGGATACGAGAGATGCTCGAGAACGAGATCTTGCCCGGCACGCTGCAGCACAGGGTGTCGGTGAGCATCGGTTGGGCGATCTTTGGAGAGGACGGCAAGACATCGGAGGACCTTCTCGAGGCGGCAGACACCCGCATGTATCGGGACAAGCAGGTCCGCAAGCTGGCCCGCAAGTGGGGGACCTACTAGTTAGCCGGTAGCATCCCTGCGCATGGCGCAGCTCCCAACCGAGGGAACGATCCTCGAAGCCCTGGACATCGACATCGTCGAAGCGACTCCCGATCGAGTCGAGCTTGTCATGCCCGTCGGACCCAAGGTGCATCAGCCGATGGGACTGTTGCACGGTGGCGCCTCGGCTGTGATGGCCGAGACGGCAGGCTCGATCGGCGCCTATCTGAACTGCGACCCCGCAACGGAATACGCGGTCGGCATCGAGCTCAACATCAGCCACCTGCGTGCCCGATCGGAAGGAACCGTCAGGGCGGTGGCCACTCCGGTCCGAAAGGGGCGCGCGATCCATGTCTGGACGATCGACATAACCGACCAGGATGGAGTGGAGGTCGCGACATCTCGAGCCACACTGGCGATCCGACCGTTGAAGGGTTAGGAGACTCCATGTACGAGCACATCGTTGCCGGAACGGATCTCTCGGATACCGCCCGCATCGCTACCGCGAGAGCCGCACTGCTGGCATCGAGCCTCGATGCCAAGCTGACGCTGCTTTGTGCAGGCCCAGATCCCGGCGAGCCGCTTCGCGCTTTAGGAGAAGAGTTCGGAGCCGACGCCATTTCGGTTCACGGTCACCCGGCGGAGGTGCTGGTTGCCGAGGTCGAGAGCCTCGGCGCGGACCTGCTCGTAGTTGGAAGTGTGGGGATGTCCGGGGCCCGGCGCTTCATGCTCGGCAACGTTCCGAACAAAGTGTCGCACCACGTCGGCAAGGACCTGCTCATCGTGAAGACAGATCGCGGGCCGCGAAGCTCGTCCCAGTATCGCAAGATCCTCGCCGGTACGGATGGCTCGGATACGGCGATGCGGGCGGTCGACGCCGCCTGCGCGCTCGCCAGCAAGCTCTCTGCGCTACCGGTCGTTGCATGTGTTTACGAACCGCCTTCGGAGGCAGAGCTGAACGCGATGCGCGCTGGAGAAGGAGATGCGCTGTCACAGTGGAGCGCGTCGCGTGATGTACGAGACACTCCCGACGAGTTCCGATGGCGGATCGCGGGCGCGTCACAGGCAGAAGACGTGCTCGACCGGGCGCTGGTGCGCGCGGAGCGGCAGGGCGTGCAGGCGGAGACGCGCGCGATCAGAGGCCGCGCCGCGGAGGCTCTCCTCGAGGTTGCCGACTCCGAGGAGTTCGACCTCATGGTGGTGGGCAGCGTGGGAATGACGGGGACGCGGCGCTTCACCCTGGGCAATGTGCCACACCGCATCTCGCATCACGCACCGGTCGACGTCTTGATCGTTCACACCGCGTAACGCATGGGCCGGATCGC
This sequence comes from Actinomycetota bacterium, assembly GCA_050694175.1. Taxonomy (GTDB): domain Bacteria; phylum Actinomycetota; class CADDZG01; order CADDZG01; family WHSQ01; genus JBOGXA01. The sequence goes on along the minus strand of JBOGXA010000009.1, from coordinate 32,252 downwards.
ATTCAGGGCGCTCGCCGTGTCGGCTCATCCCGACGACGTCGAGTTCGGGTGCGCGGGCACGCTCGCCGCGTGGGTGGATCAGGGCGCCGAGGTGACCATTTGCATCGTGACCGATGGGTCGACCGGCACGCAGGACCGAGCGTTGCTCGGCGACAAGCTCGCAGAGCAACGAAGACAAGAGTCGGAGGCCGCAGCGCGGATCATCGGAGCCGCGCACGTGGAATGGCTCGGCTATCGGGATGGGTATGTCGAATACAACCTGGACTTGCGCAAAGAGCTCGCACGCGTTTTTCGCAGGTACCGACCTCACCGCTACGTGGTTATGGATCCATCCCCCACGATCGAGGACCGTTTCGTCAACCATCCAGACCATCGGGCTGTCGGGCAGGCATCTCTCGACGTCACGCTCACTGCGGGCACAACGCCGGGCCATTTCCCGGAGCTGCTCGAGGACGGCCTCGAGCCGTGGCGCGGCCTGCGCGAGCTGTGGATCATGGGCCCGGGTGCAAAGCCGGTCGTCGCCGACATCACCTCCACCCTCGATCGCAAGATCCAGGCGTTGATGGCCCACGCGAGTCAGGTGGGGAGCAGCTCCGCCGAGATCGCAGGGTGGATTCGGAGCCGCGCCGAGGAGGAGGGGGCCAGAGCGGGCTTCCGCTTCGGGGAGTCGTTCCAGGTGATCAGCCAGGGCCCCGGCTTCCACGCGGAGGACGTGCCCGACGACATCGAGGTTGACTTCGCCCCGCCGCCCGTGGACCCGCGGTCGACGCCTGCGGGCGAGCCGGCCTAAAGGTGGTTCTAAACCGCATTTGCGTCGCTGGGCGGCCCCAAAAGGCGGTTCAGAACGGCGTTTTGGCCGGGCCCGGGAAGGAACAAACCCCTCGGGCGTTTTACCTAGTTAGGCGCGCCTAACCGGCGGTGTAGAATCATAGGGAGCCGACTCTCGGAGGAGGGGTTCTTTCGTGGCGACAGACGCCCAGGAACTAAAGGTCCAGCAGGAAAACGATGAAGTGCGAGCCCTCAAGGGCGCGTACAAGTACGGCTGGCACGACAAGACGAACTACGAAGAGAAGCCCCAGAAGGGTCTGTCCCACGACGTCATCGACATGATGAGCGACAGGAAGGGCGAGCCCGACTGGATGCGCAAGTTCCGCCACAAGTCACTCGACATCTTCCGGCGCAAGCCCATGCCGACGTGGGGGGCGGATCTCTCCGGGATCGATTTCGACGACATCTATTACTACATCAAGCCCATGAGTCAGGTGAATTCCTGGGACGACATGCCCGAGGACATCAAGGCAACCTGGGACAAGCTCGGTATCCCCGAGGCCGAGAAGAACTATCTCGGTGGCGTCACCGCGCAGTACGAGTCCGAGGTCGTGTACCACAAGACCAAGGAGGAGCTCGAGAACCGCGGAGTCATCTTCTGTGACATGGATACCGCCGTGCGCGAGCACTTCGACATCGTCAAGCAGTACTTCGGCACGATCATCCCGCCGGCGGACAACAAGTTCTCGGCGCTGAACTCGGCCGTATGGTCGGGCGGCTCGTTCATTTACGTACCACCCAACACCGAGGTCGAAATCCCGCTGCAGGCCTACTTCCGCATCAACCAGGAGAACATGGGCCAGTTCGAGCGGACGCTGATCATCGTCGACGAGGGATCATGGGTTCACTACGTCGAAGGCTGCTCGGCGCCCGTCTATTCGGGCGATTCGCTGCACTCGGCCGTGGTCGAGATCATCGTCAAGCCCAAGGCTCGGGCCCGCTACACGACGATCCAGAACTGGTCGAACAACGTCTACAACCTGGTCACCAAACGGGCCGCCGCCTACGACGGAGCGATCATGGAGTGGGTCGACGGCAACCTCGGCTCCAAGGTGACGATGAAGTACCCGTCGATCTACCTGCTCGGCGAGCGTGCACGCGGCGAGGTGCTGTCGATCGCCTATGCCGGTGAGGGCCAGCACCAGGACGCGGGCGGCAAGGTGATCCACGCCGCACCCAACACGTCATCGGCGATCACGTCGAAGTCGATTTCCAAGGACGGGGGCCGGGCCGGGTACCGGGGTCTCGTACGGATCGAGGACGGCGCCGAGCGGGCCAAGTCGCACGTGATCTGCGATGCGTTGATCCTCGACGAGCAGTCGCGCTCCGACACCTACCCCTACATCGAGATCGAAGAGGAAAACTCGGCGGTGAGCCACGAGGCGTCGGTATCCAAGGTCTCGGACGACCAGCTCTTTTATCTGATGTCGCGGGGGCTGGGCGAGACCGAGGCGATGCAGATGATCGTGCGCGGGTTCATCGAGCCGATCACGAAGGAGCTGCCTCTCGAGTACGCGGTTGAGCTGCAGCGCCTCGTCGAGCTGCAGATGGAAGGCTCGGTCGGCTAACAAAAACCGCGCTGTGGCGCGAGCCACAGCGCATTGATCATGTTCTAGGTCCCCTGAGTGTCGTATGCAGACTCACAAGGGACGCAGAACAGTCCGAAGGACATTGCACCGGCTGGCGCGCCAGTTCGGTGTCTTTCGAGCGATCAGGCCGAGGCCCTGGGCATCGATCGGCAGACCCTTCGCCGCATATCTTCGGCTGGAGATATTGCGAGAGTGCTACCGCGTACATACCGGTTCGAGGTGCTCCCAGATCCGAATACCAGGATCTGTCGGCCGTGTGCCGCTGGGCCGGAGAGTCGGCTGCGCTATCGCACGACACGGCAGGGTGGTTGCTGGGCCTATGCGACCGGAAGTCATCGCCGATCCACATCACTCGGCCCCGAACCACGAAGCCCCCCAAGCAGGGGATCGTAGTGCATCGGGCAGAACTTGCCCCCAAGGATGTCAGTTCGATCCACGGCCTTGCCGTGACCACCATGCCGCGCACCGTTATTGACATGGCCGCCGTGTGCAGGGACGAGACCGTTGATAACGCACTCGACGCGGCCGTCAGGCAGGGATGTCAAGGGCCCACTTCCTGCGCCGCCTCGACGAGCTCGCGAGACCCGGGCGAAACGGCATCGCGCTAGCGAAGAGGCTGGTCGCCGAACGTACGGTCGAGGAGGGCCTGACCGAGAGCCCGTTCGAACGATTGCTCCTGCGCGCGCTCAAGAGGGCGAACCTGCCCCTGCCGGGCTGCCAGATGGTCATCGGCGACGCCGATTTCTCGGCCCGGGTGGACTTCGCGTATCCGGATCACGGGGTTGGCGTGTCCTCCTTGTGACGGGTGCAGCTCAAATACCGTCCCGACCAAGTGCTCGACCGCATCGGGAGAGCGCTGCTCGTTACGGTTCCGGAGCCACCAGGGGGCGTTTGCGCCGCAGCTGCAGTAGCGCCACCGCGGCGATGACCAGCAGCCCCCCGGAGATCTGCATCGCCGACAGCTCCTGACCCAGCCACACCCACGCAATAATCGCCGCGAGAACGGGTTCGAGTGTCGCCGCGATGGTGGCTCGCTCCGGTCGCACGACCTGGATCGCCCAGACGTAGAGAAGGAACGGCGCGAGCGTGCCGAACAGCCCGACGAACACGACGCGGGGGATATTGGCGGGGTCCAGCAACTCGTCGGGCATCCCCCGTGGGATCTGGAACAGGACCCACGCGATCGCGGCCACGACGAACGCCCGAAACATCGCATCGATGGGCCCCCACGCGGTCCCCGCCGGCTCGCTCAAAAGGGTGTAGGTCGCGAACAGGACGGCGCTGCAGAGTCCGAACACGATGCCGAGACCATCGAGGGTTCCGAGGTCGCCCCCGAACACCTCGGCGACGAGGACGACGCCGGCGACTGCGGCTGCGACCGCGGCGAGGATTTCCAGGGACGGGGCCCGGCGCGCAGAGAGGGCCGTATAAGTCACGACGAGAGCGGGCGCGGTGTACTGGAGCACGATTGCGACGGCCACGGCCAGGCGATCGATCGCCAGGTAGTAGGCGGCGTTCACCAGGGCGATCGACAGGCCGAGCGCGATGAGGTGCGGGAGGCCGACGGCACCCGACCCCGTGCGAGGTCCCCCCGTCCGCCGGCGGGCCAGCGCAATCGCCCCCAGGCCGAGCGCGGCGATGACCGAGCGGGCCGCGGCCAACTCGACGGGAGGAACCCCGGCGTCGAAGAGGTCGCTTGCAACCGCCGCCGCCACCGCCCACAGCGCCGCAGCGCCCGCTATCGCGGCTAATCCAAGGCCCGCGGCCGGCGGCCGGCGGCCGGCTGCGAGAGCGCCGGATGGCCTGCTCATGGCGGCTCCAGAGGTAGTGTCCACAGAAGTTAGGTGACCCTAACTGTTACCATCGTGAAAGCGTTCACAAGCGCTTCCACCAGGGAGTTGATCCGATCCATGACCGAGGTACTCACGAAGGACGCGGCCGAGAGGCTGTCGGCCGCCCTCGGCGAGCCGGGCTGGCTCGCGGAGCGGCGGCTCGGGGCATTCGACGTCTTCGAGAAGCTGGAGTTGCCGGATCCGAAGAGCGAGGAGTGGCGCTACACGGACGTCCGCGATTTCACCTTCGACCGGTTCGCGCCGCCAGTTGCACCCACCCGTTCCCCCGAGCTCCCCGCCGGCCCGGCCTCTAACGGGGTCATTTTCGCAAGCTTCCCAAGCGTGCTCGCCGACCACCCCGATCTTGTCAAGGAGCACTTCCTCACCGACGTCCCGGTCGACGAGCACAAGTTCACGGCGCTGCACGGCGCCTTTCACTCCGACGACGTCCTCGTTTACGTACCGCGCGGGGTTGAGGTCGAGGTGCCACTCGAGATCACCCGCAGCCTCGATTCGGGCGGCTCCGTCTTCCCCCATACGACGGTCGTCGTCGAGGAGCAAGCAAGCCTCACGTTCGTCGACCGCTTCACCTCGGAGGACCTCGCCGCCCCTTCGCTGTGCTCCAGTGTCGTCGAGATCGAGGCGGGACGCGGGGCGATGGTCAACTACATTTCGTTGCAGCAATGGGGCGCGGGCGTTCAGCACTTCCAGACCCAGAGGTTCACCGGCTACCGCGATTCGACCGTGCGAAGCCTCGCCGTCAATCTCGGATCGACGTTCGCGCGCACGCAGGTCGAGTCGGTTCTGAAGGGTGAGGGATCGTTTTCGGAGATGCTCGGTCTCTACTTCGCCGACGCGGATCAGCATTTTGCGCAACGCACCTTGCAGGAGCACAGTTCTCCGAACGGGACCTCGGACCTCCTCTACAAAGGAGCACTCAAACAAAAGAGCCGCTCCGAGTACTCAGGACTCATCAAGGTCGCGAGACGTGCTCAGGGGACGGATGCCTACCAGGCGAACCGCAACCTGACACTGTCCGATGAAGCGCTCGCCCGATCGATCCCCCAGCTCGAGATCGAGGCCAATGAGGTGCGGTGCACACACGGGGCAACGGTGTCGCCGGTCGAGGAGGAGCACCTCTTCTACCTGATGAGCCGGGGCATTGACCGCGTCACGGCTCAGAAGCTGATCGTGTTCGGCTTCTTCGGGGAGGTGCTCGACCGAATCCGCGTGCCGACCGTGCGCGACGATCTGTCCGCGGCGATCGCGGCGAAGGTCGAAGGGGAGCAACGCCTGGAGGTCGCCGTTTAGTGGACTTCCAACCGGTCGCGAAGCTCGCCGAGATCCCCGATGAGGGCATGAAACAGGTCGTTGTGAGAGGCGACCTCGTAGGCCTTTACAGAGTCGGCGACGACGTCTACGCGATCCACGACGTGTGCACCCACGAGGAGGCGTACCTGACCGAAGGCGACTTCGACGCGGAGGAACTCGAGGTTGAATGCCCCCTCCACGGCTCCCATTTCAACGTCGTGTCCGGAGAGGTGCGAGTACTTCCTGCAACGAAGCCGGCGGCCACCTACCCTGTCAAGGTCGAGGGCGACCTCGTTTTGGTCGGCCCCAAACGAGAATGATCGAGGAGTGACGAACGATATGAGCGACAAGCTGCTGTACATCGAGGACCTCCACGTCGAGGTCGAGGACAGAGAGATCCTCAAGGGTGTCAACCTCGAACTGGATAAGAGCGACATCCACGCCATCATGGGTCCGAACGGGTCGGGGAAGTCGACGCTGGCCTACGTTCTTACGGGCCGCCCCGGCTACGTCGTCACTCAGGGCAAAGTCCTCTACAAGGGGGAGGACGTGCTCGAACAGGCGCCCGACGTGCGTGCGAAGAACGGCATCTTCCTAGCGTTTCAGTATCCGACCGAGGTCCCGGGCGTGTCCGTCGTCAACTTCCTGAGAACCGCCTACAACGCGATCCATCTCGACGACCAGAAGTCGGCGATGAAGTTCCGGATGTACCTGCAGGAGAAGGTCGACCTGCTCGAGATCCCCTCCGAGCTCGTCGATCGCTACGTCAACCAGGGGTTCTCTGGAGGAGAGAAGAAGCGCAACGAGATCCTCCAGATGGCTGTTCTGAAACCCGAGCTGGCGATCATGGACGAGACCGACTCGGGGCTCGACATCGACGCCCTGAAGCACGTCTCGGCGGGGGTGAATAAGCTGGCCGGGCCCGATGTGGGGATTCTCCTGATTACCCACTACCAGCGCTTGCTCAACTACATCACGCCCACCAGGGTCCACGTCATGCTCGACGGAAGGATAGTCACCTCGGGGGGCTTCGAGCTCGCCGAGAAACTCGAGGCCGAGGGGTACGCTGGTCTCGCAAAGGAGCTGGGGCTTCCCGATGCTGCGGTGGCAGAGGTGGAAGCTCGAGAAGAGAGTCAGGTGTAGCGCATGCCGATCGACGTTGAGACCATTCGCAAGGACTTCCCGATACTCGAGACGCTGGCCCACGGCAAGCCGCTCGTCTACGTCGACTCGGCAAACACGTCTCAGAAGCCTCGCGCGGTAATCGACCGCATCGTCCGCTTTTACGAGACCGAGAACGCAAACATCCATCGGGGTGTCTACGAGCTGAGCGAAAGGGCAACCGCGGCATATGAAGGCGCGCGTGAGACGTGCGCGCGCTTCGTCAATGCTCATAGCTCCCGGTCGATCGTCTTCACGCGGAGCACGACCGAATCCATAAACGCAGTCCGCTACTCGTGGGCACGCGCAAATATCCATGAGGGCGACGAGGTGCTCGTGACCGAGATGGAGCACCACTCGAACCTGATCCCGTGGCAGCTCCTCACTAAAGAGGCGGGAGCGACGCTCCGTCATCTGCCCATCGACGACGAGGGCCATCTGCGGATCGACTTGCTCGACGAGTACGTCACGGACAGGACGAAGCTCGTCTGCCTGGCGACCATGTCGAACGTGCTGGGCACGATCAATCCGGTGCGCACGATCGCCGATGCCGCCCACGCCGTCGGGGCCCGCGTCCTGGTCGACGCGGCACAGGGAGCGCCTCATCTTCCGACCGATGTGAACGCTCTCGATGCCGACTTTCTTGCCTTCTCGTCGCACAAGCTGTGCGGACCCACGGGGGCCGGAGTGCTGTACGGACGCGAGGATCTGCTCGAGGAGATGCCGCCCTTCCACGGTGGGGGAGAGATGATCCGAGAGGTGTGGGCCGACCGAGCAACCTGGAACGAGATCCCCCACAAATTCGAGGCCGGAACGATGAACATCGCCCAGGCGGTGGGGATGGCGGCGGCGATCGACTACATCTCCGAGATCGGGCTCGACGCGATTCACGAGCACGAGATCAAGCTCGCCGGTCTCGCCATCGAAGGGCTCCAGGAGATCGGGGCGACGATCTACGGACCCACCGACACTTCCGAGAGGGGCGGGGTCGTCTCTTTCAACCTGGCCGACGTCCATTCGCACGACGTCGCGACGATTGTCGATCAAGAAGGGGTCTGCATTCGGGCCGGCCATCACTGCGCACAGCCGCTGATGCGAAGGCTTGGCGTTCCGGCAACGGCGCGCGCCTCCTTCTATCTGTACAACGCGGCCGACGATGTGGAGACGCTCATCGCGGCGCTCGAGAAGTCGAAGGGGTGGTTCGCCTGAGCCTCGAGGAGCTTTACAAGGAAGTCATCCTCGATCACTATCGGTCGCCGCGCAACAAGGGAAGGCTGGATCCCCACGATGTCGCGCTCGAGCGCAACAATCCGTTGTGTGGTGACGAGATCGAGCTCTTCCTGAGATTCAACGGTGACACACTCGAGGGCATCGCGTTCGAGGGCAAGGGGTGTTCGATCTCGCTTGCGAGCGCATCAATGATGACCGAGAGGGTCAAGGGGCTGAGCGCCAAAGATGCAGCCGCGCTGGCGGACTCGATCAAGCGGATGATGGCGGGCGAGGAGGACGGCGATCCGGACGAGCTCGGCGACCTTGTCTCGCTCAAAGGGGTCGTTAAGTACCCCGTGCGCATCAAGTGCGCGCTGCTCGGGTGGAACACCCTGCTCGAGGGCCTCGAGGAAGGCGACCGGGCCGGCGAATAGCCGGGCCCTCGCTGCCGGTCGCCGTGGAGCCGTGATCTGAAGGTACATCCGGTCGAGACGGCCGCTCCTCTATCATCTGAGGTTATGGACGCCTCGCCTTGCACCGAAAAGGCCGTCATCGAGGAGCCCCCGCGGGGGCCCGGCTACCTGTAGGACGGCGCCTTGGCGCAAACTGCGACAAAGATCGAACCGCTGGCCACCCGGCACCCAGAGCCCCTGGCCAAGCGCAGTGCTCGACGCATCGCGCTGCGTGTTCTGGCCGACGGTCTCGCCGTCTCTGCTGCGCTGTTTCTCGCATCCATCATTCGTTTCGAGGTGATGGATAGCTCACCGGCCAAAGACGTTGACTACACAATCCTCGCCTTGCTGGCGACGCCCACGTGGCTGCTGTTGTTTTGGATGTATGGGCTTTATGAACCGCGCCAGGTCCTGAGCCCGATCAACGAGTTCAAACAGCTATTTCACGGAGTCATCGCCGGCGTCGTAGTCATTTTCGTGACGGACTCGGTTCTCAAACTCGATCTAGCCCGCGGCTGGGTTCTGCTCGCTCTGGGGGCCGGGCTCGTCATGGTCGGGGGAGAACGGCTGATCGTTCGAAAGACTCTGCACTTCATGCGCCGCCGTGGCGGCGATGCCACGAGAACGATCGTACTCGGCGCGAATCACGAAGCGCGGACCGTTGCCCGGACGCTGGAGCGGGAGGCGTGGCTCGGCTATCGCATCCTCGGCTTCGTCGATGATTCGACCCCCCCAGGTCAGGAAGTGGGAAACGGTCATGTCGTTCTCGGATCCACGGCGGACCTGCGTGCGCTGATCCGGGAGCATCGCGCCACTCTCGTCCTGGTTGCGGCAACCGCATTCGACGCGGCTCGTCTCAACCGCATGTTCTGGGAACTCCAGGACGTAAATATCGATCTTCAGATCACTTCTGGGACGATCGACCTCATGGCCTCCCGTATGACGGTGCAATCGGTTGCAGGTGTTCCTTTGTTGTACGTCCGGCGCACGGGAATGGACAGGTTGCAGCGCACGATAAAGCGAACCCTCGATGTGGTCGGGTCGGCGATTGGCCTGATCGTGCTGGCGCCGTTCCTGATTGCGACGATCGCGTGGATCAAGAAGGACTCGCCCGGAGGAGCGTTCTTCAAACAGGTGCGGATTGGGCGTGACGGCAAGGCCTTCACGTGCTGGAAATTCCGGACAATGGTCCACGACGCCGAGGATCGTCGAGCCGAACTGGAGCACCTTTCCGAAGGACCGGGTCTGCTGTTCAAGCTCAAGGAGGATCCGCGAGTGACCAGGGCCGGCAAGCTTCTCAGGCGCTTCTCGCTGGATGAGCTCCCGCAGCTCTACAACGTCTTACGCGGCGATATGAGCCTCGTTGGTCCCCGCCCTGCGCTCCCCGCCGAAGTCGAACAGTACGACGACTGGGTGCGCAACCGCCTGAGAGTCAAGCCCGGCATCACCGGCCTATGGCAGGTGAGTGGCCGCACGGATACCTCTTTCTCCGACTACATTCGCTACGACCTCTTCTACATCCAGAACTGGTCGCTGTCTCTCGACCTGTGGATCCTGTGGCGCACGCTTCGAGCTGTTCTCAGCGCCGAGGGAGCCCATTAGGCCTGATCCTCGGGCCGGCACGGAGGGGTAATCTGTAAGCATGCTCGAGGAGCTCATCGTCACAGTCGACGACCGGCCGGGGATACTCGCCGACATCGGGGAGCTACTCGGGAGCGCGGACGTCAACATCGAGACTCTCTCGGCAACGACCTACAACGGACGCGGTGTCATTCATCTCGTAGTCGACGACGGGGAAGACGCCGGCGAGATCCTGGCGTCGAACGGTTTCAAGGTTGAGGGCGCGCGCGCCGTGATGTCGGCGACGCTCGACGACCGGCCGGGAGAACTGGGCCGCTACTGTCGCAGCCTCTCCGACGCGGGTGTGAAGATCTCCGCGGCCTATGTCGCAAAACGCGATGCCGGAGAGACCGAAATGATCTTCGCCGTCGATAATCTAGAGGCCGCGCGCAAGGCCTGAGCCATCTCTAGCCGTCACATCCAGGACGATGGTCGAACTGTGAGAAAAGCGTTTCGTTTTGCTGCCCTTTTAGTGACCGTCGTGCTTGTCGCGGGAAGCTGCACAAGCCCCCCGACCGGCGACCGCCCCCGCGCGCTCGCCGGGAGCCCGTGGATGGAAGCGGCCTGCTCGCTGCCAATCGACTATCTGCGCCGCATCCGACGCGGGTACGCGCCGGGTCGCGGCCACGACTTGCAGATGGTGGCGCGCGCGCCGAATTACTTCGGAGGCTTCTCAAATTGGTCGCACTCCGGCCCGTGGCCGTACCTTCAGAGGATTCCGCTTGTTCTCTACGGACCCGGGTTCATCAGGTCGCAGGGCGAGATCTCGCTGGATCGTGAGGTGACGACCGTCGATATCGCACCGACGATCGCCGAGCTCACCGGTACGACGATGCCGGCGGGGAGGCCGGGAACGGCGATAACCGAAGCTCTCGTCCCCGCCAACCAGAGGCCCGAGAGACCGCGCGTGATCATGACGATCGTGTGGGACGGGGGTGGGGGAAACGTGCTCGATCGATGGCCGAACGCATGGCCGGAGCTCGAGAGAATCGGTGACATGGGCACGAGCATCACCAACGCGACCGTTGGCTCGTCGCCGTCCGTCACTCCGGCCGTACATACGAATCTGGGAACGGGCGCCTACCCGCGAGCGCATGGCATCGTCGACATCCCCATGCGGAAGCGAGGACGCTTTCCCGAGGCTTTCTCAGACATGGACCCCCAGAGCGTCCGGATAAGCGCGCTGGCCGATGACTATGACAAATCGACGGACAATGCGGCCCTTATCGGGATGCTCGCCGAGCACAAGTGGCACCTCGGAATGATCGGACACGGCGCGTCCATCGAAGGCGGCGATCGCGATCTGGCCGTGATGTTCGACAGAGAGACCGGTGTCCCGATAACCAACCGCAAGTACTTCTCGTTGCCCGGCTACTTTCTACGCGAACTCGCGCTTGAGGACTTCGTTCGACCCGTTGATGCGGACGATGGGAAGATTGATGGCAAGTGGCTAGGGCACAGACTCAACGATGCCGCGTCCCAAGTCGAGAGTCCGGTGTTCCTCGCATACCAATCGGCGGCCATACGCCTCTTGCTCGAACGCGGAGGTTATGGAATCGACGACGTCACCGACCTGTTCTTCACGAACTTCAAACAGATCGATCTGCTCGGTCATCAGTACAACATGGCGAGTCGTGAGGTTGAATCAGCCCTTCACTACTCGGACCGGGGGATCGGCGACATCGTCGAATGGCTCGACCAGAACGTCGGCGCCAATAGATGGGTGATCATCCTGACGGCGGATCATGGGCAGACACCCAGGGCGCAGGCGACAGGAGGGTGGCCGATCAGCCTCAATGAGGTCGTGGCCGACGTCAATCGCCAGATGGAGGGTTCCGAGCCGCGCTCCGTCCTCAAAGCTCGCCCCGTCGGACTGTGGTTGAGCCGTCACGCTCGCGAGCCTCGCAACGCGCGCAGGATCGCCCGTTTTCTCGCCGACTACCGATTGCGCGACAACGTACCCGCCGGAGAGGAGATCCCGAGTGCGTACCGCACGAAACGGAACTCCAGGCTGTTCGCCGCTGCGATCCCCAGCCGCGACCTGGATCGCGTCTGGACGTGCGCGACGCGATGAGCCGGCACCTGCATCGCAGGTGGTGGGGTCGAGACCCGCTCAGACGTCCTCGTCACTCCTGCCACGAAACCTCAAGAGCCACGTCCCCCTTCAGCATCCGTTGCCATACGAGGGTGCTTCCGTCGTGCTTCCAACCCTCGGCCCTGATGCCCTTCGCCCCCTCCGGTAGTGACAGCCTGATCGTAAGCATCTCCGGGTTGACCTTGCGCTGGCTTTGAACCACGAGCTCGTAGACATTGCGGTTCCCCACCCTTCGAACCACGGCGGGTACCCGGTAGTCAAACCTGACCGAACCCTCCTGCTGAGGGGGGATTCGCAATGTGGCCGACCACACCTTCTTTCCGGATTCGAGATGCTCGGGAGGTCCCCCCTCGGTCCACACGGCCGGTAGGGGGGTATCGATCCGCTCTCCGTCCACGTCCGACGAGAGGAGCTCGGCCCGGCGCGGAACATAGAGGTTCATCATCGGTTGATGAACGGGGCCCGCATCGCCCATGATCCAGCTCGGCTGGGGGCTGAACACACCGTTGCGCACGCGCATCTCGGTCGATGCAAGCGCGTCTCGTCCCTGGATGGTCACCTTCACTTCGTTCGCGTGGACATCGAAGTAGTCGAGCTTGTTCCCACCAACGTTCTGTTCCACCACGAACACGTAATCGGAACGTTTCGCTCGTTCGATCCCGCCGTCCCAGTTCATGTGCTTGATGTACTTCTGAATCTCTGGATCCTTCATCCAGATTTGGACATTCTTCTTCAACAGCGCCTCGCCCGTTCCGCGCGCCAGTCCTTCCGGCCGGGGGGGAGCGAGAGCCCTATTGAAGAAGCCGTCGACGATTTGTGCGAGCACGGCGCGCCGTCTGCCCGGCGACGGATACTTCCCGTAGGCCTCGTAGAGGACGAAGTTGACCACGTTTCTCGGCGTGATCCGGTCGTGCGATCGGGCGGTCCTGAACGGCCCCACCCCAGCCATCATTTCTTTGACCGCGAGCGGATCCACGACGATGAACCCGTCCAGCTCGGGTACCTCGAGCTCTTTGATCTCCTGCGCCGATTTTCTTGCGTACCTGATCATCAGCCGTGCCGAAAGCGGCCAGTCGGGGGACCAGTTCGAGTTGCCGAACCGCTGGGCATCCTCGATCTCCTTCACGATCCACGCGTTCTCGGGGAGTGGGATGTCGTACGTGCGGCGCTCCTGATCGAGGTTGTATACGCTCCCGGGCACCTTCCCTCCCTCGATGTCTTCGAGGGTGAGTCGGCCGTTGTCCAACTCCAGTACCTTGAATTGCAGGATCGCCCCTCCAGTTCCTCGCTGCTCGGCCGGATTCTGAAAGCCGAGGAGATAGGTGCGCTTCGTGTCGGCCCCGAGAACGGTCGGAAGAACAGCAAACCCGTCCTCCGCGTTCTTGATCCGCGTTACAGCTTCGCGCGCATCCCTCAGAGCGCGCGTCACCCGAGATCGCGCCCGGGCCGGGAGTTTGTCGAGTTGGATCATCCCCAGCTGGTCGACCACCGAGCGCGCTGCATCACCGACCGCGGTGATGGTCTCGGCTGCCTTCTCTATGCGCGCCATGTCGATGATCGAGCCTCCTTTGGGATTCTCCGGATCGCGTGCGATCAGGCCCCCTCGAAGGGCATTGTCGGCGACAGTAAGCGTGCCAACCGCTGCGTCGGCGGACAGCTCCATGGCCCTGACGATGTGGTCGACTTCCCCAAGGGCGTCACCAACCGGAGGAATGGCGGCGGCGACGTCGATCAACGGGTTCGGATCGGAGAAGGCTCCCCGGGCACGATCGGCCGCCGCTTCGGCCGCCAAGGTCTCGAAGCGCGCGGCTCTCACTCTGCCGCTCGACAGCATCCTCTCCGCCGTCGAAAGGTGGCGGCTACCCTCGAGTAGTCCGCGTGCGAGCCGGTACGGGGACGCCAGCATGTTCAGCCACAGGAAAACGGCAGCGAGCGCGGCGAAAACCGCCGCGACCCCAACGACGCCGGAGGGAACGGGTCGGCTCTCCTGGATCCTCACTACCGTGCCGGACTTGTGTTGTTCCTCATGGGAGACGCTCAGCGTAGCGTCACCCTGATTGGCGTCCGCGACTCAGAGCGCGTCGCAGGCGCCGTAGCCTCGCCCCAGCCCTTCGCAGTGGAGCGGTGTAACGCCAGGTAGTGGAGTTGCGCATGCGGTGCAGCTGTTCCGTTGCCTCAACGAGCCGCTTCTGCAAACGCTGGTTGCGGCGATGCTCCTCGCGTCGCAGCTTCCGCTCTCGCTTCCTCCGGCGCTCCATCTCGCTGAGGTCTTTCCGTCTCGACCACAGCAGCTGATACAAGTCAGCCACGCGCTCGTGGCGCTGGCGCAGCGCCTCGAGGGCAGGTGCCAACGTGTCCGCTCTTGACGTCCACGATCGCGGCACGCTGTTACCGAGTGCCTCGTCCCGAGGAGATTCGTAGCCGAATACTCGCATGTCATCCGCGTACATCTCGGCAAGAAACCGAACGTCCGCTTCGGTGAAGAGTTCGTCCGAGTATGACAGCGCGCCCACGTTGTTGCGCGGCAGCTCTGGAAGTACCGCGTCCTTGGTCTCGCTTACGTGCTCTCGGACGCGGTTGAGCGTCCTGCCGAGCTCCTCGATGTGCCCGATGTGATCGTAGGAGACTTGCGGGTAGTCGATCAGATCGATCTGCGGAGCCCAATGTACGTCGGAACGCACGAGGTCCGGATCCTCTCGGAGCGCTTCCAGGAACGCTCGGAATGCCTTGAGGACCTCAGCGGCGGACCTTACCGGTCCAGGGAACCACGGCTGGGATGAGAACTTCTCGATGAACTGCGGTTCGGCAAGGAGGATCTTGGACTGCCACGCGGACCACAGTCTGCGGAAAGGGTGACGAACCACGGTGATGCGAAACCAATCATCTCCCCCCAGAACGTGTTCGCGATCATCGGGGGAAAGCTCACCAAACCTGAATGGCTCCGGCCACCGACTGAGGTCATGAATCGTTAGCAAGCGGCTTACTTCGCGCCCAGGAGAGTCGGCGAACTCGCTTTCTCTGACGCGCGCGAGACCGGCGAGCGACCACAGGAGGGCGGTGCAGCCGGCCTTCGGCACTGGGACGTAGAAGAGCCGATACCGATCCAGGACGATCGCCCGTCGGAGGATATGCGACGCGGGTTCCGGGATCGCCTCAGACTGGGCGGGCAAGCTTTCCGAATCCAGGGCTGCGGCACGTGCGGCGGCAACGGGAGCTTCAGGTGTTGAATTCCCACTCATTTCTACTCCTGAAGCACGTATTGGGCGGCCGACGGTTCTCGGAGCAGCTCGATAACATGCGTTGATCCGGGAGATTCGACGCGGTGAAGCCCCGACGGCACGCGGCCGGCCCTGATGTCATGGAACACGGCCCACTCCCGCGCCTTGCGCGTTGTTCGGGTGTTGCCCGAGAAGTCCTCGGTCGGCGACCAATGCTGGAATTCGTCGGCGTCCAGCCATTTCAACTCAAAACAGGTCCACTCGGGAAGCCGCGTAAAAGGGAGCCCCGAGGGCCATATCGGGATCTCCCACTCGGCCCCCTTGCCGAAGTAGAACTCCGATCCGTTGGGCCACGCCCACGCCTCCCGGTTTCTCATGTCGGCGTCCACGTAGGCAAGGTCCTCGGATTCCACATAGACCGGATACCGGGGGATTTGGATGATCGTGTCCAGTCCCTCGAGTTGCCACTTCAGCTCGTTGAAGCTCCGCTCTCCGTCGATGGTGAGGACCATGTCACCGTCCCACTTCCAGTTGTAGCGAGTCTGCACGTGTGAGAACGACCAGTTGTAAAAGTACGTCAAGCTGTGAACGGAGTCGGGAGGGGTTCCCAGGTGTTCGGCCCCGCAGCGGGCGATCTGGAAGGGGTACTCGAGTACCTCGAGCCTATCCTCGGCGCCCTGTGACTTTGCTACCTGCTCGGCCACCGCCGGTGTTCCGTCATCGGACCCGTTGTCCACCAGGACTATCGCATCAGCGACTCTCAGCAGTCCCGGCAAGACCCAGGGGAGAGACCGCGCCTCATTCTTCACGCGCAGAACGGCCGTGAACATTCCCCGCGTTTTGGCGGGTTCGTGCCAGTGAACGTCGAACTCCGTTAGTCCCTCTCGATTTGTGAAGTCTTGTCTAATCACAGCGATCAGGTGTTTCTCTCATGCGCGGATGGCGAACTCTCGGGCTCGCTTGAGGGCCTGCCGCTGGTGCGCGACCGCGACCGGTAGATCGTTCGCCTCGCTTTTCTTTTGGCACGGCGAACCAGCCTGCGCATTCCCCTGAGCGACGAAATCGAAGGATTGACGCCGGCCGATCGGTCTCCGCGCCGTTGAGCCGATACGCCATCGCGTTGGGCGGCGAACACTGAGGACTCCGCGAGGGATTCCGCGAAGGCATACAAGTCCACATAACGCTCACGCAGCTGGTCGAGGTCCGACCGGGTGGCCGAACCGTCCATGCTGTCCGTCGTCGCCGCGCGGTCGAACGTTTCCCAGGTCTCCTCGGCCAGTTCGATCAATCGATCATCGACCCCCAGGGAGCTCCACGTCGCGCGGGCACGGCGCAGTGAGGGATCGACGAGCCGGGCGGCGGCGCGCATCTGTGCCGGCGACGCGCGCTCAATCAGGGCCAGGTCCAGCTCGTCGCTCACCCGAGCGAGGGCTTGCATGCAATCGCTCAGGAGATCGTCGTAGCGCACCAGCGTTTGTCTGCTCCCACGGGTTGCGCGCTCGGTGTACAGCATCGTGTTGAGCCATCCAGCCACGCGACTGTTGGGATGCGCGTTCCCTCCGTAGTACGTTTGTTTACTCTTAACGACCTCAAGCGGGTGGCGAAGGGTTGTGACGAAGCATGGAGCCGCGACGGTCTCTCCCACCCTTTTCCACAGGGGTATGAACCACAGCAGCCTCGGATCCTTAACGACGACATGATCACCGTGCCGGAACTCCCGGCGAACCCAGGTACCGAGCTCGGCCTGGACGTCCCAGTCCCGGCCGATCTCAGCGGTCCTGGCCCACGCAGACGGGCGCGCATCCGACGGATGCACCCTTGTCGTCTGCAAAAGATTGCTGTGGAAGTCAACGACCCACTTTGGTTCGCCGAAGCCGTGAGGGTTGGTCTTGTCCGCGGTCACCTCGGGCTGGGGGACGTGAGCTCCCAAGGCCTTGGCGATCCCCGAGAACAGGCTCGTGCCGCTTCTGCCGGACCCTGCGACCAGGATCAGGCGGTTGTCCATTCCTTACCTCCGACAATGATTTTTTCTTGTAGTCGCCCGCCGGCGAAGCGTAGCGCACTCGGCGCTGGCCCATATCATTGCTCTGCGTGTAGATCTCAGATCTCAGACGGCATGTCGCGGGGAAGACAGCGAGCGCGTCCACGGGATACTCGGGCCTTGAGCGGGAAGCGGGAAAGGACGATGAGTGACGTACGAAGGACCAAGTTGGCTCGGGATTGGAGCGCAGCGTTGCGGAACAACCTGGTTTACGGATTTGCTCGTGCAGCATCCTCAGATGGACGTCGCAGGGGGAATCAAGGAGCATCACGCGCTTTACAAGTACGGGTTGACAAGCGACTGGACCCCGGCTCTGCGTGCGAGTTATCGGGACACCTTCACCAGCGACGAGCCGAAGCTCGGTGAGTTCACGCCGTACTATCTCCGCGCGTCCTGGGTCTGCGAGCTCACGGCGGACGCACTTCCTGAGGATTCGCCCATCCTCGTCTTGCTTCGTGATCCCATCGATCGCTTCGCTTCCGCGCTCCGCCACGAAATTGCGCTGACTAGGCGGCGCTACCTCAGGCGAGTGAAAGCCATTGTTACCTGGAACAAGCGAGCTAACGATTCTTGGTTCGCGCGCGTGCTGCCCAAAAGACCCTCCACGGCGCGCCGGGATATCACGTGGCTGCGCTTCGTCGGTTCCGACGCGACGTGGGGAGGGATGTACGCGGCGCAGCTAGACGCATGGACTGCCGTACTGCCGGAAGAACGTTTCATTGTCATACAGTACGAGAAGATGCGCCAGGATCCACAGCGCTATACCGATCTGGTCTGGAATCGTCTTGGGCTCGAGCCTATTCCCCTGTCGAGAATCGAAACCCGCAGCAAGTCCTCGACCGAGACCGAGCATTGGCTCCCGGAGGACCATCCGCATGTTGTCCGCTCTCTGCAGCGGGTTTATCGACCGGATGCCGAGCGGTTGGCGACCCGATTCGACATCGATCTAGCCCTGTGGAAGCGTACGATGACGGATGCCTGACGAACACCTTCGAGCCGCAAACCTCCTCAACTCAAGGATAAGTAAAGGAGCGATGGCCGGCCCTTGCGCGGAGCTTCCGGCGCAGGCATTTGCTCCCGACATTGCGCTGGTGTGGTGATTCTCGGATCAGCTGTGGCTTTGTCGTGGAGACGTGTACGGCCGCGGGTATCCTCGCGACTTTGGGCGGGCAACTTGAAAGGACGATGTGTTGATCGAAGGACCAAGCTGGATTGGGATCGGTGCGCAGCGTTGCGGGACAACCTGGTTCACGGATCTCCTCGTGCAGCATCCTCGCATGGACGTCGCAGGCCGTGGGGACGCGGCAAGTGGGGGGAAGAAGGAGCATCACTTTCTGTATCGATACGGGTTGACGCGCGACTGGAGCGCCGCCGCACGTGACGAGTATCGGGCTACCTTTACAAGCGACGAGCTGAAACTCGGTGAGTTTACGCCGTATTACCTCCGCGCGTCGTGGATCTGCGAGCTGACAGCAGATTCGCTGCCGGAGGACGCCCCACTCCTCGTCCTGGTTCGCGACCCTATTGATCGCTTCGCGTCGGCCGTCCGTCGCGATATGGTGCAGGCAGTCCGGCGTTACCGGAAGAACCTGAAAGCGACCACAGGTACGAAAAGTCAAGCCAACGAACATTCGCCAAGACGTCTGTTGGGAATACCGATTGGCGGCTCCAGGAAGTTACGGCGGGAAGCCTTGCTCGCTCGGGCTGCGCTCGCTTCGAGTAGGTTGCGGGTACAGGGGTCGCCCACCAACGCCCGCGACTTGTTCCAAGATCTCACCTGGCTGCGCGCCGTTGGTTCCGACGCGTCATGGGGAGGGATGTACGCGGCGCAGCTTGACGCGTGGACCGCGGTGCTGCCGGAGGAGCGATTCATCGTCATCCAATACGAGAAGCTATGTCAGGATCCACAGCACTTCGCCGATCTCGTGTGGAAGCGCCTTGGGCTCGAGCCTGTTCCCCTGTCGGAGAGCCGGCGCAGACACGTCTTCGGCCACGAACCCGAGAAGTGGCTCCCGGAGGACCATCCACACGTTATCCGCGCCTTGCAGCGGATCTATCGTCCGGATGCGGAGCGGCTAGCGGATCGATTCGACATCGATCTGGCTCTGTGGAAACGTACGATGTCTAGCGCATGATCGTTCCGCGCTCGGGCGCACCTCGATACCAAGGATGAAGTAGAGCTGATGGCCCTGACTGAAGCCCCACCGCTCACCAGAATAGGGGTACGCCCGCGCCTGCGCGACTACCTGCGCTCTCTGTGGGATCGACGTCAGTTCGCAATGGCCATTCCCAGCGCGGAGCTTCAGGCGCAGCACCGGAACACGGCTCTTGGCGGTCTGTGGCATCTGCTCGATCCACTCTTCTCGGTCGCGACCTGGTGGCTTCTCTTCGGGGTGATCCTCAATGTCACGCGAGGCGTCGACAACGTTGTCGGGTTCCTGGCGATCGGTGTCTTTGCTTTTCACTTCACGATGAAGTCGGTCAAGTCGGGGGCACGAGCGATCACGTCGAATGAGGGGCTGCTGCGCGCGATCTCGTTTCCGAGAGCTATACTTCCGCTCTCGGTCGTGCTGGCCGAGTTCATGGCCTTGGGCTTTGCTCTCTCCGCCATGTTCTTCGTCGTTCTTCTTACTGGTGAGCAACCGGCATGGAGCTGGCTCCTCATTATCCCAATGGTCTTCTTCCAGTTCCTTTTCAACGCCGGACTTGCATTGTTCATGGCGCGCCTTGCGGATCATTTCCGCGACGTCGTGCAGATCCTGCCCTACGGCCTGCGGGTTTGGGGCATGCTTTCAGGTGTCTTCTATCCGGTCACGGAGCGCCTCGCCGATCATCCCGAACTTTTTGCGGTCATGCGTGTCAATCCCGCCTATCTCTTCATGGAATTACCCCGGCGCGCCATCCTCGACAACGTCGCTCCAACCGCGGATGAGTGGATAACGCTGGCGATTTGGGCGGTGGCGACCCTCATCATCGGGTTCCTGTTCTTCGTCGGACGCGAGAACGAGTATGGACGAGGCTAAGAGCACCTACGTGGTGCCGCCGTCGGGGGCCAAGGACATCACCAAGGGGATGGTGACGGTTCAGGCCGAGCATGTTCACGTCCGGTATCGCGTCTACGAGGACGTCAAGCAGACACTGCGCGCCCTGGTTGCCTCGGCCGGGCGCAGGCGGCGGTTCCGGGAGATTCTCGCCGTCAACGATGTCTCGTTCGAGGCCTACGCCGGTGAGGTGATCGGCGTGATCGGCCCGAACGGTTCGGGCAAGACAACACTCATGCAGGCGATCGCAGGTCTCTTACCGGTTAACGAGGGCGCGGTCTACGCGCGCGCCACGCCGATGCTGCTCGGGGTGGGCGCCGTGCTGAACAAGACGTTATCCGGCCGCCGCAATATCTTGCTCGGCGGCCTGGCGCTCGGTTTGACGAAGCAACAGGTTCTCGAACGAGAGCCGGAGATCATCGAGTTTGCAGGGATCGGAGACGCGATCGACCGCCCGATGAAGACGTACTCGTCGGGGATGTCGGCGCGCTTGCAGTTCGCGATCTCGGCCGCGGTGAGGCCCGAGATTCTAATCATTGACGAAGCGCTGGCCGTGGGCGACCGGGACTTCAAAGTGAAGTCGACGAAGCGGATCGATGAGCTGCGACGGTCCGCAGGCACGGTCTTCCTGGTCAGCCACTCCATGCAACAGATCCACAAGTCGTGCACCCGTGTGCTCTGGCTAAAGAACGGCAGGCTCGAGATGGATGGCCCTCCCGACGAAGTCATCGCCAAGTACAACGGCACCGAAATGCGAAGGAAGCAACGTCGCCAGCGTACGAAACGCAAGGCCGAGCGCGCACTTCAACAGCTCGCCGAGCTGGACGAGGCGGAGGCGGCCGCGCCCTCGGACAAGTCGGGGGCAGACCCGGATTCCCGGAGCGCCTGATACGTCGACGGGTCCAAGCGAACATAGCAAGTTCGAACAGGGACTCAGGTATCAGAGCAGTCCCCGGTATGGACCACCCCATAAGCCTCGTTCCCGCTGCTAGCCTCCTCGATCTTGTAACCGTCGAGAGCGGGTGAATTCAGAGCGGCCTCGGGCACGATGACGCGGTCGACGCCGTAGCGCTCGATGATCTTCCGGTAGTAGCGGCCCGTCGCCCCCTGGGCGGAAGTCAGTACCTCGTTGGCGAACCGGCGTTCGGAGTCTGTGGGTATGTGCAAGTAGATGTCCCGCCAGCGAACGCGCGCTGAGTTCCGGTGGGCCCTCGACCACACGTACCACACGTGGCGGTACCCGGAATAGGCGTAGCTGATCACCGTGAGAGGGCGTGGGACCGCGATGGTGCAGCGTTGACCGGGCGCCGGCGATAACGCGGCCGGCCATGAACTCATGTCTCCCCGCAACGCTGCCATGAGCGCCGGATTTGATGAGAGCGATTTTGCCAGCAGCTCTTTCTTTACTTGCCGGCTTCCGATCCACGGTGATGCGAGTGCGGCCGCGGACACGGCGACGATGAGAGCGATCGCGGCGACGCGGTGGAATCGGGCCATCCCCTGGAGCGCCCACACGAGCCCGAACCCTCCGCAGATCGCCACCGCCTGAAAGAACATCGGCCAGTAGCGATGGGGGCGGCCCAGGGTTTCAAAGCCGCCCCCAACCCCCGATCCTGCGGCCAAGCTGACGAGCAACACACCTCCGATTGCGACAAGGGAGAGGAGCACGACGCGGGCCCCGTCATCCGAGCGGAGTCTCGCCGCCAGGAGCCCGGCGCCGAGGACGGCGAACGGCGTGACGATGCCCCAACCGCCCAGCACTTGCAGGGGCGTGAGCTCGACCGGAGCAGCTGAGAGATCGAAGAAGCCACCGTACTTTCGAAAGTTCAAAATCAACGGCCCGAACCAGAGGCCGTAGAGGATCGCGGCGGGGACCCCGACGTTAAGAGCGGCCCGGATGCGGCCGAGCCTCCCCGCTACGGCGACGAAGGCCGCGGCGACCGCGCTTCCGGCAATGAACGCCTCCCCTCCGATGAGTCCGATGATGCCGAGCACGACTCCCGCCGCGATCAGATAGAAGCGCCGGCCGGTCCTGAGCGACAGAACGAGGAGGAGCAGCAGCGCAGGCAACAGCGCGTAGGAGACCTCACGAGGGTAGATGGGGGCGAGGTTGTGAAACGAGAGATTGTGGGAGCGGCGCGCCAAGAGGTCGCCGAACGCGGTGGCGACTTCGGAACCCCCTCCTCGGACCTTGTATACGAGCCGTGGGGACTCGGCGAGGAAACCGAAGCCTCCCGTAAGCGCGCCGAGAAGCGCGGTCGAGAGCCCGGCCGCCCACTTTCGCCACAGCACGTTTCCGAGCGCAAACAATGACGTCACGGCACTCGCCACCTGCAGGAGCTGGAGAGGCCCGAGCGTGTGGAACGGTCTTCCCCCCGGCGTCAGGGCACTGAGCCACGCAATCAGGGAATGAAACAACCATGGGTAGTAATTGGGGATCTCCCCGGTGAGTGCGTTGTATGGGAGGCGCTCGCCGTTGAGAAGGCTCGACGCCCACCCCATATGGAGGGCCGTGTCGCCCTTGCCCGCGGGCAGAACCTCGAACACGATCCGGCCCCACATGAAGAGTGCGACGAGCACGACGCCGAGCAGCGCAAGCGCCGGGCCCGCCGGGAACGCGTCGCGGAAGCGCCGCCCGCGGGCGAAGGTCAAGAACACAAGGGCTGCCGTCCCCAGCCCGGTGATTGCGCGCACGACTCCGGGATGCGCGAACAAGCGACCCCCGGACACAATGTGTACGAGCATGAGCACCAGCGAAGCTCCCAGCAGCGCCGGGAGCACCAAGCCCGCTCTGACGACGGGATCGAGGGGCCGTTTACCGAGAACTGCGTTGACGATCAGGTACCCAATGGCAAAGACCACGAGTGCGACCACAGTCGACTGGAAGCCAGCCATCGCTGCACCGGAGGGGGCACCGAACACGGCGCCACTATAGTTACCGGCCCGGGGAGGCATTTAGTACTAATTAGCACTTGCTAAAGGTAGAAAAACCTGTTATCAGTACGGGCATGGCCCGCCTCGGCGACGACTCCGCAACCCGGACCGCAAAAGTTCTGTCGCTTCCGACCCGCGCCGCAATCCTGTCGCTGCTGCTGAGAACGGGGCCGAAGACGGTCAAGGAGATCTCGGACGCGTTCCAGATCCACCCCAACGTCGCCCGTGCCCACCTGGACCTGATGGTTGAGGCCGGGTTCCTGGCGACCGAGACCCGGCGCCGGACTAAGGGCCGTCCGGCCAAGGTCTATTTCACCTGGGAGGGCGAGGCCGGCGCGCTCGCCGAAGCGGGGGTGGACGTCTCAGGGCGGGTCGTCGAGGAGGTCAACGACCTCGAGGTGGAGATTCGGATCTTGGAGCGGACCCTGTCCGAGGCCCAGCAGCAACTGAGCCGTATCCGCGAGCTGATGGAGGAAGCGCAGTCCGCAAAGAAGTTTCCCGACGAGGATCGGTAAGAGTCAAAGATCGGAGATCAAAAGGAGGAGAAATGGCTGAGTATGTAAACAAGGATGTGCTCGTCGAAACAGACGCGCTCGAGCAGAGTCTCGACGACTCGAGTTTTGCGATCATCGAGGTCGACGAGGACACGTCCGCTTACGACAAGGGGCACATCCCGGGCGCAATTGGTCTCAACTGGGAGAGCGATCTGCACGATGTGCCGCGCCGTGAGTTCATCTCATCGGAGGGGTTGGCGAAGCTGCTGGGAGATAAGGGCGTGTCGTCCGACCACACGATTGTTCTCTACGGCGGCAACAACAACTGGTTCGCGGCGTATGCCTACTGGCTGTTCAAATACCGTGGCGTCGAGAACGTCAAGTTGCTGAACGGCGGCCGCAAGAAGTGGGAGCTCGAGAGCCGCGAGCTCACCCAGGACGAGACGCGCCGGGAGCCGGCGTCTTTCCAGATCGGTGCCGAGCAGCCCGAGATCCGCGTCTTTCGCGAGGAAGTGATCGAGCGGGCGGTGAGTGGGGACAAGGCGTGGGTCGACGTCCGGTCACCCGAGGAGTTCCGGGGCGAGCTGCTCGCTCCGCCTCATCTTCCGCAGGAGCAGGCCCAGGTTCCCGGCCACATCCCCGGCGCCTCGAATATCACGTGGGCCAAGGCTGCGAACGAAGACGGCACCTTCAAGTCCGCGAACGAGCTGAAGGAGTTGTACGAAGACGAAGGCATTACCCCCGACAAGGAGATAGTGACGTACTGCCGGATCGGGGAACGTTCGTCGCACTCGTGGTTCGTGCTCAAAGAATTGCTGGGGTACGGCAACGTACGCAACTACGACGGATCCTGGACCGAGTATGGGTCGCTGGTGGGGGTGCCGGTCGAGAAGTAGGCGCCTCCAGCGCCGGGGGATCCGGCCGTTCGTCTCATTATTCTGGCGGCTCCGCGAGGGTTGACTCGGTGCCTGTGATCGCGGTAGCCGCCGTTGTCTCCGTCACGCCCCGGGCTCGGCTCGCCTCTCCTGCAAGACCCATGTGTTGCCGTCGGGGTCGCTGAAGTCGGCGAACGAGCCGTAGTCCTGGTGCTCCGGATCCGGCCCCGGCTCCCACCCTCCCGACCCCATGTGACGTGCCCTCTGTATCACAGCGGCGGCCCGCGCTTTTAGAGTGACGGCGTGCACGTTTCCGTCGTGTGTTTCGGCGCCATGCGTGAGTACCTTCCGGCCACGGCCGGGGGCAACCGCGCCCAGGTTGAGGTACCGGAGAAGGCCTCGGTCGGTGAGGTGGTGGACGCTCTCGGAGCTCCCCGGTCGCTCGTCTTCTCATTGCTGGTTGATGGGGTCCACGCCGATCTCAGCCGGGTCCTCCACGACGGAGCGGAGGTCACCCTCATGCCGCCCTTTGCGGGCGGCGCCCGGGGTCCCGCCGCGCGATAACCTGACCACTCGTTCAAGTTGATAGGCGAGGAGGTCTCCATGGCTCCGACCAAGGCCACGACGCGGGGCGGCCGAACCTCCAAGCTGAGGTCTTTCAACCCATGCACCGGAGAGACTCTCAGCGAGATCAGGGCCAACACCGCGGGCGATGTGGGTGATGCGGTCGCGGCGGCCCGCAAGGTTGCACCGGAATGGGCGGCCCTTCCCCCGCAGGGACGCGCCCGCCATCTGAAAGAGGTGCGTCATCGCATCTACGACAACTTGGACTCGATCGTCGAGACCGTGTCCGCAGAATGCGGTAAGCCTCGTACCGAGGCCCTCACTCACGACGTGCTTCCGACGATTCTCACGTTCCTGTACTACGAACGCACGGCCCCGAAACACCTTCGCTCGCAGCGCGTCGGAGGTGTCGTCGGACCTGCACTCGGGATGGTGGCGCGAGTGGACCTCCGACCGTTCGGTGTTGTCGGATGCATTACGCCCTGGAACTATCCGTTCTTTCTCGCGTTCATGGCGGTGGCGCCGGCGCTCTTTGCCGGAAACACAGTGGTGGTGAAGCCGTCGGAGATAACACCCCAGGTGGGGGAGCGAATCCGGGAGGTTCTCGAGCCCCTGCCCGCGGGCGTAGCGACGGTTATCCAGGGTGGTGCCCGGGTCGGTACCGCGCTGATCGATGCACCCTGCGACAAGATCTGCTTCATCGGATCTCCGGCAACGGGCCGCAAGATCGCGCAGGCTGCGGCCAAGCACCTGACCCCGGTCGTGTTGGAGCTGGGGGGCCAGGACGCGGCCATCGTTTGCGAGGATGCAAACCTCGACGTCACGTCTTCGGGTGTCCTGTGGAGTTCGTTCTTCAACGCCGGACAGACATGCGCGTCGGTCGAGCGCGTATACGTGACCGAGGCGAACGCCGCGCAATTCAAAGGCCGGCTTCTTGCCAAGCTCACCAAGCTGCGACAGGGGAGCGGCGAGGTCGACATCGGCTCGCTCACGTTCAAGCCGCAGCTCGAGACCGTCGAACGGCACGTGACCGACGCGGTGGCCAAGGGCGCCACAGTGTTGGCCGGCGGAGACGGCGAGAAGTCTGGCGATGGCAGCCTGTTCTACCCTCCAACCGTGATCGAAGGCGTTGGCGACGAAATGGACATCATCAAGGAAGAGACATTCGGTCCGGTGCTCCCGATCATCACGGTGCGGGACGAAGCCGAAGCAGTCCGTCGCGCGAACGATGAGGGCTTCAACCTGACGGCGTCGGTGTGGACGAGCTCAACGAGGAAGGGCGAAGCGATCGCCGCGCGCCTCCGGGCTGGAACCGTGACGATAAACGGCCACGGCGAGACAGGGGCTGCGCCGTGGGCGCCGTGGGGAGGTGTCGGCGAGTCCGGCTACGGCAGGCTTCAGGGGGCGGCCGGGCTGCGAGAGTTTGTCGTGCCGACCACCGTTGCGCGGAACCTCATGCCCAACATGAAGCGCGTGTGGTGGTACCCGTACGACGAGGCGACGAACGAGCTGGCACATGCCGCCGCCAGGATGTTGTCGGCGCCGTCGTGGTCGCAAAGACTCCGGGAGCTTCCGACGGTCGCAAAGCACGCCGGCCGCGCCGTCAGGGCGAAGCTGTAACTTGGGGCTCCGGCAGCTCGAATACGCGCGTTTCGATTCCTGCGAGGGCCTTGCCCACGAGTGCGTCTAGGTCCAAGGACGCCTCCGCAGCGTCGGCTTGCTCGGCCGTGGCGCGCGTCGCGGGCGAGCGGGGTTCGAAGAGTACGCAGCAGTCCTGGTAGCGGCGCGCCGAGATCTCGTAGGTGCCGATTGACTTAGCCGCGTCGATAATCTCCTGTTTGTCGAAGCCGATAAGCGGGCGCAGAACGTTCGTCTCGGGTACCGCCGCGTCGACCGTTCGGAGGTTCTCGATCGTCTGCGACGCGACCTGTCCAAGCGAGTCGCCGGTGACGAGCGCCTGCGCGCCTCGCTCGGCTCCCAGCGAGGCCGCGATGCGCATCATGGCGCGCCTGTACAGCACGACACGCAGGCTCGCGGGAGCGTGCGTCACTATCTCGCGCTGTGTGTCCGCCAGCGGGATCAGGTGCAGGACCAGCCTGAGGTGGTAGCGGGCAAGCATCTCGGCGAGGTCGGAGGCTTGACGCATCGATGAGGGATCGGTGAACGGGTGTCCGTGGAAATGGATCAGCTCGACTTCGGCCCCACGCCGGGCCATGCGCCACGCCGCCACAGGCGAGTCGATGCCGCCCGACAGCAGGACCAGCATTCGGCCCGATACTCCTGCGGGCAGGCCTCCCGGCCCCTCCACCCGGCGACGATAGACGACGGCCTGTTTCCCGAACAGCTCGATCCAGAGGGTTGCGTCGGGTCTCTTGAGGTCAACGCGCGCACCGGTTGCGTCCTTGATGAGCTGGCCGATCGCGATGTTGATCTCCTGCGAGGACACGTCGAGCACGGAGTAAGAGCGCCGAGCCCGCACCGCGAACGACTCGAACGGCTCGGCCTTCATGATCTCCAGCGCCGTCGTACCCAAAGAATCGAGATCCGGCGCTGCCCGGCGGCCGGCCCCCACGAACGCGACGCCAAAAACGCGCGCCGCACGGACGACGGCCTCGTCGACAACCGCGTTGGGATGGAAGCCGATGTGGATGCGACCGAACCCCCGCCACAATCGCCGGTAGCCGGTGCCGCGCACCGCCCGCTTCAGATTGCGGGCGAGAGTCTCCTCGAAGAACCCTCGATTACGCCCTTTGAGTCCGACCTCGTGGTAGTGCGCGACGAGCGCGTCCATGGAGTGGCCTCACCCAACTTCTTCATCAAACCCGAGCGAGAAAAGTGACTCGACGTCGAGGCGCGAATAGACCTTGAACGCAACCAGGGTCTGCGTTCGCTCGATGCCGTCGATCTTGGCGATCTCCTCCGTCACGACGCGCGCAAGATCGTCATGATTGCGAACGCGCACCATTATCACGAGATCGTAATCACCCGCGACCGAATAAACCTCGCTTACCTCGGCGATGTCGGCGACCGCTTGGGCAGTCTCAGGGACGCGATGGATGTCGCAGACGGCGAGGACGACGGTCGTGACCATGCGACCGAAACTATCGCTCTTAGATGGTCACCATGTCGCGAAGCTTGCCGGGGGTGCTCGGGTGGCGGAGCTTCGACAGTGCCTTGGCCTCGATCTGGCGGATTCGCTCGCGCGTCAGATTGAATTCCTTACCGACTTCCTCCAGGGTGCGGGGCTCGCCGGTTACGAGGCCGAAGCGGAGTGCGAGTACCTTTCGCTCTCGCTCCGAGAGCGAATCCAGCATGTCCCACAGGTCGTCCTGACGCAGGGCGACCGCCGCCGCTTGGAAGGGGCCCTCGACGTCTTCGTCCTCGATGAAGTCGCCGAGCTCGGCGTCCTCGTCGCCGACCGGCTCGTGCAGGCTGACCGGCTCGGGGAGCACGCGGAACGCCTCCCGCACTTTCTCGGGAGTGAGATCCGATTGTTCGGCGATCTCTTCGATGGTGGGCTCGCGCCCGAGCTTCTCGAGCAGCTCCGACTGGACCTTGCGAACGCGATAGAGCGTCTCGACCATGTGAACGGGGATTCGGATCGTGCGAGCCTTGTCGGCAATGGCGCGGGTGATGGCCTGGCGGATCCACCAGGTCGCGTAGGTTGAGAACTTGAAACCGCGCTGGTAATCGAACTTCTCGACCGCTCGCATCAGCCCGAGGTTGCCCTCCTGGATGAGGTCGAGGAGAGGGAGCCCCGCCGCCGAATACTTCTTGGCGATCGACACGACCAGCCGCAGGTTCGACTGGATGAAGCGGCGCTTGGCGGCCCTGCCGGTGCGGACGGTCGCCTCGAGATCACGCCGCTGCTTGTCGCTCAGCCGTCTCGCCTTCTCGAGCCTCTCGAGCGCCTTCTCGCCGTCTTCGATCGCCTTGGCGAGTTCTACCTCTTGGATGTCGTTGAGAAGCGGATACTGTCCGATCTCGCGCAGGTACTGCCGCACAAGATCTTCGTGCGCAGCATCCTCTCTCGTGTCGTACGGGCGCGACGCCTGACTCATTTGGTTACCGACCCCTTTAGTCGTTCATGCGCGTGCTGAGACCCCTGTTAAGTGCTGATGTGCCAGGTGGTCGAGGCGAACCCTCCGGCGGGAGTGGCCTGGTGCCGCGTGGCGGCTGAGCCGGGGTTCGTTCTGCCTCAACGGTGCCTTTCAGCCCGCTACTTCTCGTTTCTCTTTGGTCCTCTTTGGTCCTTCCGAACCTATTCTCTCATCGTACGGAATTCCCCTCCCGTGGGGAAGGGGTGATTTGTTGTGTCTCGTACACAAAAAACGTCTCGGCGATCTCCATTATTCCCCCCGAGATCGCCTCGATGGGGGACAAAATGGGGCGGATGACCGGTACATTGCCCACCGCTGAGCCCTCTGACTCGGAGCACGGATCCGGCCCGGTCCTGGTATCGGCGTGTCTCGCCGGCCGGTCGTGCCGCTTCGACGGGTCCGCGAACCCAGACGATGGCGTCGCCCGGCTGGTTGCCGAAGGCCGGGCTGTGCTCGTGTGCCCGGAGGTCGATGGGGGCCTGGGCACGCCGCGGCCACCGGCCGAGATCGTGGGCGGGTTGGGCGACGATGTGCTGGCGGGTCGGGCCCGGGTGATCACGGCCGGCGGCATCGATGTCACACACGCCTACATATGGGGCGCACGGCAGGCGCTCGAAGCGGCTCGGCGAACGGGGGCGACCGTCGCCGTCCTCAAGGCTCGCAGCCCCTCGTGTGGACGCGGCGCCGTCTACGACGGGACTTTCTCAAAAACGATCACGGCCGGGGACGGCGTCACCGTCGCGCTGTTGCGCCGCGAGGGGATTCACGTTCTGACCGACGAAGAGATCGGGCCGGGCGTGAAGGCCCGGCCCGAGAAGTCGCTCTGACTTCGACTAGAAGCCCCGCGCGCGCTCCAACCGCTCGGTTATGTTGCTCCAGTTGACTACGTTCCACCACGCTTCGACGTAGTCGGGCCGCTTGTTCTGATACTTGAGGTAGTAGGCGTGCTCCCAGACGTCGATACCCAGAAGCGGGAACAGGCCGGGCGTCAAGATGTCCATCTGCTTCTCGATCTGTTGGATGACCAGGCTTTTGGACACTCCGTCCCAGCAGAGCCAGCCCCAGCCGGAGCCCTCGACCGCGATTGCGTTTGCGCTGAACTGGGCTTTGAACGCGCCGAAGCTACCGAAGTCGCTCGTGATTTGGTCGGCGAGTGCGCCGTCGGGCTCGCCGCCGCCGTCCGGACCCATGTTCCGCCAGAAGATCGTGTGGTTGATGTGTCCGCCGAGGTTGAAGGCGTGCACGTGCGTCCAGTACTGGACCAGCGACGTGTCGTCGTTGGCGCGCGCCTTTTCCAATGCTTCAAGGGCGGCATTCGCCTTGTCCACATACGTCTGGTGGTGTTTGGAGTGATGGATCTCCATCGTCTGGGCGTCGATGTGAGGCTCGAGCGCATCGTGGGCGTACGGCAGGTCCGGAAGCGTGTACTTCTCAGCCATGGCCACTCCTTTCATTGTGTGACTTTCTCATCTCTTCTTGAGCCTACCCCTCGTGACCGGCAACTACCCTCGGCGGCCGGTCCCGCGCCCTGCCTTAGATTGGTCCGATGACGAAGGAGCCGTCTCTGGTGGCCGTCGTGATCACCGGCACGATCGGCTCCGGCAAGACGTCGGTTGCCACGGCGATTGGGGAGATGCTCGGTAAGAAGGGCATCGCCACTGCGGTCGTGGACCTCGACTGGCTCGGGTGGGTGCATCTCGCTCCGGTACGCGCGCCGACACCCGACGTACTGATCGTGACCAACCTGGCGGCGATCGTGCCGAACTTCATCGACGCCGGGGTTCGTCATTTCGTGCTCGCACGTTCGCTAACCAACGATCGGCAGGTCGATTCACTACGGGCAGCCCTGCCCGATGCGAACCTGATCGTCGTTCGTCTGACCGCGTCGATGCAAACGGTGTCTGCGCGCCTGCGCGCCAGGGATGAGGGAGAGATTCTCGAGGAGCACCTGGCCCAGGCTCAGGAATTCTCGGTCGCGCAGGAGCGAGGGTTGGTGGCGGATATCCGCGTGACCACCGATTCCCGCTCGGTTGGGGAAGTGGCCGCCGACGTGCTCGAGCGCCTCGGCTGGACGGAGTGAATGGTTCGGGCGAGCCCTGGGAAGTCTTGTTAGCGTTGGCGGCGTAGGCGACGACTCTGGAGGGAGTGATCGCAATGACTCTTCGACTCTACCGGGGCGCGATCGGTGCCGGGCTGCTCGTCATGGCCGTGGTCGCGTTTCTGCTAACGGGGATCTTCGGTGGCGATGTCTCGGCTCGCAAGAGGGCCGCGCGGGCAGTTCTTCACGACTCCGCGGGGAGCAGAGTTGGTGTCGTCCGGCTCGAGCCCCACCGAGGAGCGACCATGGTCACGGTCTCGGCCTGGAATCTTGCACCCGGATTCCACGGGTTCCACGTCCACGCGGTGGGAGTGTGCGATCCAGATGCCCCCGGAGGACCCTTCACCAGCGCGGGCGGGCACTACAACCCCGGCGCGCGGACTCACGGCGATCACGCGGGCGACCTACCGAGCCTGCTCGTGATGAACGACGGTCGTGGGTACTCGAGGTTTCTCACCGACCGCTTCACCACCGCGGAATTGATGGATGCGGACGGCAGCGCAGTCATCGTGCACTCGGGGCGTGACAACTTCGCGAACATTCCGACGCGGTACCACTCGCACACCGAGAACACCTTCGGTCCGGATTCGGCGACGCTTGCGACCGGCGACGCAGGGAGCCGGGCCGCGTGTGGAGTGGTCGACGACAGGGGCCACGACGACGATGACGACGACGACTGATACACCTCCTGCATATCCACCGCTGAGCTTCGGAAGTCTGCGACAAGGAGCCCAACGGTCCCTCTCAGAGGAGGTGGTCATGGGCTTCATCGGCGGAGATCTACGGGAAA
>JBOGXA010000008.1:0-133236 GCA_050694175.1 Actinomycetota bacterium | reverse complement strand
CACGCCGCCGTGCAGTTCGTCGCGGGGGTCGATCACTCCAGTGAGGCCGCAGCCGGCCTCAACGACCTCGCCCGCGAGCTCCAGCTCCTGACCGAGAGATACAAGGTGTGAGCGAGATGTCGGAACTGTCGGACGATCTCCTCGCCGAACTCATGGCCACGTTCTATGTGGAGGCCCGCGATCGCCTTGATGCGGCGAGCAGGCAGTTGCTCATCCTCGAAGAAACCACCGATCCCACAAGGCGCGCGGACCTCGTTGCCGAGATCTTCCGCGAGGTCCACAGCCTCAAGGGCGCCTCCGCCGCCGTGGGACTCGAGGGCATCCGCGATCTCTCGCACAGTTTGGAAACCCTGTTCGAGAGGGCGCGCGAGGGAGAGACGTTGGACCCTTCTGCATTCGACGTCGTCTACGAGGCGCTCGACGCAATCGAGTCGTTGGTTCAGGACGCGGCCTCCGGCGAGGCTTCCGGACTCGACACGACGCAGATCATCGTCCGCCTCGAGAACGCGGCCGGCGATCTCGGGACCGTGCCGGATAGGGGAGGTGCGGAGTCTCGCCTCGGGCCCAGACGTCTCGATGAGCAAACATCCGCCCCGACCACTCCCGTTCCCGCGGTCGCTCCAGCGGCGGTCGAAGGTGCAGCGAGGCCCGCCGACGACACGATACGAGTATCGACGGCCAAGCTCGATGCGCTCATGGCACAGGTCGGCGAACTGCTCGTGACCACGATCGGGACCGAGCGTCGGCTTGCCGACGCCGCTCGTCTGGTCGAGCTTTCCGGCCGGGCCGACACCGCATGGCGCGAGGCGCGGACGATCTACCGAAGATTGCTCTCGGACTTGACCGGGGGGCAGGGGCAGGCGAGCACGGGCGAGCTGAGCTCGTTACTCGACTTCGTTCAGCACTCGGACGAATTGGGACAGCAGATTTTTCGCGGGGCCGCGGATCTCGAACGCAAACTCGCAGCCGATGGACGCCGGCTCTCTCAGGTCGTGTCGGAGCTTCAAGACGACGTCAGACGGACGCGCATGCTTCCCGTTTCCACTCTGTTCTCGGCACTGCCGCGCCTGGTGCGTGACGTCGCGCGCGAACTCGGCAAGGATTCCGTGTTGATGGTGGAAGGCGGTGAGACAGAGGTCGACCGGTCGGTTCTCGAGCAGCTCCGAGCTCCAATGAACCATTTGCTTCGCAACGCCGTGGACCATGGGCTCGAGACCCCCGAGGTACGCCGGGCGACCGGGAAGCCGGCCAGGGGCACCATCAAGGTCTCCGCTCACCAACGAGGAGACTCGCTCGTGGTCGAGATCGCGGACGACGGGGCAGGGATCGATGCAGGCGTCGTCCGGGCGAGCGCGGTCAAGAGGGGGCTTGTGACTGCGGCGGAGGCGGAGTCGATGGGTGATGCCGGCGTGCTCGATCTGATCTTCAGATCGGGAGTGTCGACGAGCCCGATGATCACGGACCTGTCCGGCCGGGGCGTGGGGCTGGATGTCGTCCGCGACGCAATCGAGAGGATGCACGGCATCCTGGAGGTTCACACCGAGCCGGGGGCAGGTACGACGTTTGTCTTGAGCGTGCCGTTGGCCGTCGCCACGATCCAGTGCCTCCTCGTTCGATCGGGGGAAGCAAACTTTGCTATCCCGGCCACTAACGTTGTTCGTGTCCTTAGGCTGGATCCCGGTCGTATCGGGCACGCGGACGGACGCGAGACGATCGTCGTCGACGGCCGCCCTGTTCCCGTGTCCCATCTCGACGACGTCCTGGGACTCCCGCGCACGTCCGATCCGGAACCCACAACGAAACTGCCCGTCATCGTTCTCGGTTCGGTCGACAAGCGAGTTGCGCTTATCGCCCCGGGCCTTCTCGGCGCTCAAGAAGTCGTGATCAAGGGCCTTCCGCCACCGCTCGTCAGGGTCCGCAACATCGCGGGGGCCGGAATCATGGGGACGGGAGAGATCGTCCTGGTTCTGAACAACGGCGACCTCACGCGATCCGCCGACCGAGCGAATGTGCAAGGCGACATGGCCACCCCACGAGAGGAGGCGAACACCGGCGCCGCGGTCGTGCTCGTCGCCGATGACTCCATCGTCACTCGAACACTGGAGAAAAACATTCTCGAATCCGCCGGCTTCCGGGTGCGCGTCGCGGCCGATGGCGTCGAGGCATGGGATGTCCTGCAGTCTGGGGGCGTGCACCTTCTTGTTGCAGACGTCGAGATGCCGCGGCTCGACGGCTTCGATCTGACCGAGAGGGTTCGCTGCGATCGACGCCTTCGCGACCTTCCCGTCGTCCTGGTGACGTCTATGGACTCCCACGAGCATCGTAGGCGAGGGGTGGCCGTCGGGGCGGATGCCCACATCATCAAGCAGTCCTTCAATCAGGAGGTCTTGCTGGACACGATCAGGCGGTTGATCTAGGTGGTCCGCTAGTGCCGGCCCTGCGGGTGCTCGTCGTCGATGACTCCGAGGTCGCTCGCCGCCTGCTCGTGGGCATCTTCGCAGCCGATCCTGATCTCGAGGTGATCGGCGAAGCGGCGAATGGCGAGGAGGCGTACGAGAAAGCGACCGCGCTAAACCCCGATGTGATCACGATGGATCTGCACATGCCGGCCATGAACGGTTTCCAGGCGACGCGGAAGATCATGGAGGACTCCCCTCGACCCATCGTGATCGTGAGCTCCGATGACAACGCGGCCCATGTTGCTCGGTCGTTTGAGGCTCTCGAGGCGGGGGCGCTGACCGTTCTGAGGAAGCCCAACCTGAACGGGAGCGGTGCCGATGGCCGGCGGCAGACCGAGGAACTCACCTCGACGATCAAACTGATGGCCGGGGTAACGGTGTTCAGGCGGCGGAAGACGCGTCGTCACCCGCCCGTTCCGCCACCGATCACCGAGCTCCGGAACGAGATAGAGATCGTTGCTATCGGTTCCTCGACGGGCGGCCCCGCTGCACTAAAGGCGGTCCTTGAGACCCTTCCGGCAACCCTGCCTGTCCCCATCCTCGTCGCGCAGCATCTCGCCAGGGGTTTCGACCGAGGGCTGGCGGAATGGCTCGACTCCGTGACCGCGCTGCGGGTGGCCCTGGCGGTCGACGGGAAACGCCCTGTTCCCGGGGAGGCTCTCATCGCCCCCCACGGAGTGCACCTCGGTGTCACCAAGGATCGCCGGATCCGCCTCAGCGATTCGCGACCGCTGGGGGGTCACCGCCCGGCCGCAACCTTTCTATTCGACTCCGTGGCGCGCGTCTACGGCCCGCGCTCATTCGGGGTGATCCTCACCGGAATGGGCGACGATGGGACCGCAGGCCTGAGGACGCTCAAGGCGGCGGGAGGGTGTGTGCTCGCCCAGGACGAGGCGTCGTGCGTCGTGTACGGGATGCCCGGTGCCGCCGTTCGGGCCGGCGTCGTCACCGAGTCGATGTCCCCGACCGAGATCGGCCTTCGCATCACCGAGTCGTTTCGTCTGGGCTGACTCCGGCTCGGAAAACGCCAACCGGGCAACGCCGGGGCCGATCGAGATCGTTGGATCACTCACAGGCCGCGGAGATGGACGTCACGCGCCGGTGCCGCAAGCCCACCTATCCTGTATGCCCGCCCGGGTGGTGGAACGGCATACACGGCGGCCTTAAAAGCCGCTGGTCGCGAGATCATGTGGGTTCGAGTCCCACCCCGGGCACGCCCGGGCTCGGCCGCGTGATGTGCCGTAGGCAAATGTTCGTATCCATTTCGGCGTGGAGTTCCACCCATAATATGGAAATCGGACGAAAATGACCGATTGTCATACCGCCTAGGACCGAGGGACAGTGATCAGGGGCACACTCGACGATTTCTCCCTGCCCGAAATCATCCGGCTCATCGCGACCGGTGCCCGCAGCGGCATCCTCGAGGTCAAGGGGGCCACCGGATCGGGTCGCATCGTCTTCGACGCGGGGGCGGTGCGGAGCGCGGAATCCAATTACGCCCGGGAGCCGATCGGTCGGAAGCTGATCCGGCTGAGCGCGGTTTCGGAAGAGGACGTCTGGTCGGTGCTCGAACGGGGGGGCGGCGAGCGCAGGCGCCTGGGAGAGGCGTTGATCGAGGCCGGCCTTGTGGACGAAGCCCGGGTCGCGTCGGCTCTCGCCGAGCAGGTGGAGGAGGATGTTCTGAACCTGCTGCGCCAGAACCCCGTTGAGTTCGTGTGGGTCCCCGGCGCCGTTCCCGCCGCCGGCCCGGCAATCCCGGCGGGGCAGCTGATCGCTGCGGTTACGCGCCGGCTTGCCGAGTTCCGCAACCTCCGGTCGCGCATCCCGTCGGACGAAGCGTTGATCGCGCTCGCCCCGTCCCCATCGGGATCGGAGCACGAGATCCGCCTGACACCGAACCAGTGGCGGCTGCTGGCGCTGCTGAGCGGTCGTCGTGTCGTTCGCGACGTGCTCAGATATTCGGGCGCGGGGGATATCCAGACGCTGAGGGTTCTCGGGGGTCTCATCGCGGAGGGCCTCATCGAGGTAAAGGAGCCCGACCCCGACTCGCACGCCCCGCCGTCCTGGGAGGGGAATCTCGATCGGGTGTGGCCGCCTCCGCCCCCTCCTGAGGAGGCGTCCTCCTCGCACCGTCGCCCGAATGAGCCGCGCGTCATCCGGCTGCCGGATGAAGGCGCAGTGCTCCCCCCGTCTCACGCCTCCTTCGAGATCGCTCTCGTGGGCGCCGGAAATCGGTTGTACGGCCCCCTTGCGGCCGCGTGGCTCCATCAGCTCCTCGCGGGGTCCTCGATCCGGGTGAAGTCCCTCGGCGTGCAGGACCTCGCCAGCATTCCGCCACCGGTCGAGGTCATCGAGGCCGCTCGGAGGTGGGGGGTCGAGGTCGCCGGTCATCGCACCGAACAGCTGCGGGCGGGGTCGTTGCGAGGAGCGGATCTCGTGCTCGGTTGGGACCGGTTCGACGTCGACACCTCGGTGGCCCTCGGTGGGGCCGCGCGCGAGCGGGCCTTCACGTTGGGCGAGTTCGCCGACCTGATCGGGGGCGTGCGCGCTCCCGAGGGTTCGGACGTGGGGTCCCGGGCCCGGCTCCTCACGGCGCGCGCCAACCGGGCCCGGGCCGAGGGCGGCGAGGATGCAATCCGGCCGGAGGGAAGTGGACCCGCCGCCGCAGGCCGCACGCCGGCCCCTCCCGGTGGAGCCGGGAGCCATGACGGCAACGGGGGCCGAAGGGAGAGCGTCGCAGCGCGTATCCGCGCCCTGTGCGTGATCGTCGGGGAAGCCATGGTCGACCCCGACGCGCATCTGCGCCTGGGCCCCCCGCCGCCTCCTCCGGCCGCGAGCGGAATCCGCCCGAGCTAGTGGCGGCGAGCTCTATGGGGACCACGGAGGGCATTGTCTACGACCCCGATAGAAGACCGTGGCGAGGTCCGGCAGCAGAGCAAGCTCAGCAGACTTGCCCATTGTCATGAGGGCCGATCACCCAGAGAGTGGCAAAAAAAGTGCCTCAGAGAGTTTTCGGGGGATAGTTTTGTGGAAGGAAATGACCACCGAAGGGTTAATTTCTTCCTGTACGGGGGGTAATCTCGTTCTTCACAGGGGGAAGTATGCCCGGGGGTGCCAATTTTTGGCTGATATGAGCGGGTCGTCTCCGAAGGTTCGGCGGGGCATTAAGGCCTCGGGGGGCGAGAGGGAGAGAGTAAACACGGGGTTGAAGCTGATCTGCGGGACAAGGCTTCCTAAGAATCCGCGGGGGGTTCGATGACCCCTCCGGCCCACGAAGCTGCCCTGACGGGTCAGACTGCGTGGTGGGCGGAGGCCGGGGTTGTCGCCCGCCCCTACAGGATTCGCCCCCTGCGGGATATCGTGGTTCCGCTCACCGATTCGTGGCTGCTTCTGGTGCTGTTGTGGGCGACCCGCTTCTACACCGGCTCGCTGAGACCCTCGATCGCGCTGTTCGGAGTTGCGGCGTTTACGTTCGTGGTCGCTCCCCATTTCGGGCCTCGCCGGCTGAGTGCCAGCGCACTGGATGATGGCGGCCCCCTGGCGCGCCGCGTCTGCTTCGCGTATGCGATCGCGTCGGCCGGCGCCCTCGTATGGAGCCCCGGTGACTCGCGCCTCGTGCTGGCGGTGGCCGCCATGAGTGTGCCGATGCTGTTCGCCGGGCGGATCGCGTCGCGCTACCTGGAGCGATCCCTGTCGAGCATCGACCACAAGACGCGAACCCTCGTCGTAGGGGCGGGAGAGATCGGGCGCCGGCTGATCAGTACGCTTGCGACGCACGAGGAGTATGGGCTCGAGGTGGTGGGTGCGGTCGACGACAACCCGAAGTTCGACGGTGCCGACCTCGGGACCGGCCTGCTGGGAGAGCTGACGGACATTCCGGCGATCGTCAGAGCTCGACGGATCGAGGTTGTCATCGTTGCCTTCAGTACCGGGGACCAGAGCAACATGATCGACGTGATCCGGGACACGATGACGAGCGGCGCCGACGTCTGGGTTGTGCCGCGGTTCTTCGAACTTGGCTTTGCCGGTGGAGCATCGGATCACGTCTGGGGACTACCCATGGTGCGGCTGCAGACTCCCGCGCGCAACCGTCCGATGTGGCTGCTCAAGCGGGCCCTTGATCTCGTGCTGGCGGCGGTCGCCCTCATCGTCTCGGCGCCCGTGATGGGCGCGGTCGCGGTCGTGACGCTCATCGATTCGGGTCTGCCCATTCTTCACAGACAGCGCCGGGTGAGCCTGGACGGCCGGGCGTTCGACATCCTCAAGTTCCGGACGATGCATGTGGCGGATGAAGCGATCCAGGACGTCGAATGGTGTGCGAGCGAGAGCCGGGTGACGCGCGTCGGAAGGTTCTTTAGAGACACAGGGCTCGATGAGCTGCCTCAGCTCTTCAACGTCCTAAAGGGCGAGATGTCGCTGGTCGGGCCGCGACCCGAGCGACCCCACTTCGTCGAATTGTTCCAGGACATGTACCCGCGTTATGCGTCGCGGCACAGACTCCCGGCCGGAGTGACGGGGTGGGCACAGATCCACGGATTGCGCGGTAACACGTCGATAGAGGAACGCGCTGCGTTCGACAACTACTACATCGAGAACTGGTCACTCGGGAGTGATCTCAAGATCTTGTTGAGAACTGCTCCCACCCTATTGCGTAAGGAGGAGAGAACAGGTGCCGACTTCGGAAAGGAGGGATGACGTGCTCGAGAGACACAGGCGCGCCCCGAGGAGCATCAGCGTCACCATCGCGACCGTGTTCGTGATGGTCCTGATGGCGCTGGCATTCTCATCGGCCGCGTTGGCTCAGTCGGAGGGTTACAGCGAGAACCAACCGGACGTGCAGACTCGCTTCGGCGGACCGAACCAGCCGAGCGTCGAGGAGGATACAGATTCCGGTCTGCTGCCGTTCACAGGCGCCGACTTGATGCTCTTCGCAGGAACGGGAGTTGCCGCAATAGGCACGGGCGTGGTGGTTCTGCGACGCACCCGTCCTCGCGAGGAGTGAGTAAAGAGACCCCCCGGCCCGCCGGCCGCCAAGAGGTCGCGGGTCGGGGCGTTCTGTTAATCCCAGAAGTCGATCACTTCCCATAAGGCCGGAAGGCCGGTCCGTTCGTCGGGGGCAGCCTCGGCCCTCACGACGCTCGTGAAGCTGCCCCGATACTCGTACTCGCCGGTGCCGTCCGAGCCCGGTCCCCTCACGACCCAGTCCTCGGGCGCGTCGATGTCGATGTCGATGCGAGCGTCGCGCGCCAGCGGCTGAGGCGTGGCCACGAGCTTGTAGCCGGTCTCCCCGCTCACGCTCAACAGCTCGTACGTCACCGCGATCGTTCGCGATTCCCCGGTTTCGATCTCTGCGAAAACGCTGACGACCTTGTGGCCGGTTTCCGGTTCCAAGCGATATCGCACCGGGTTGCCGTCGGCTTCGATGGACAGCAATCGAGCGCTTCCCGGGACGAAGATCTCCACGTAGTCGCGCATCTGCCCGTAGGGACGGCCGGCGACGTACGCCGACAGACCGTCGGGCGTCATGTTGGTGATCTCCACCGCCGTCGCGCAGGATGCTCCGCTGTCGGTGAGCTCGCAGCGATGCGACTCGTGGCGCCGGGCCCAATAGTCGAGCTTGGTGCCGCCCGCGGCTGTGGTTCCGAAGTTCTGTACGGCGACGAGCATCGCGTCGCTTTCGGGCGGCGTGATGTCGCCGGTCGCCCCCGCCGCGCGCAGCGCGTCCTGCTCAGTGGGATCGAACGAGACGAAACGAACGTGCCCGCCCGCAAACGCCGCCGCTGCATCGGACAAACTGTCCCTCGAGCCGAATCCCTCACTGAGCGTTGCTTCGAAAACCCGGCGGCCCACGTCGATCAGGGCGCCGCGCCGACGCGATTGATCGTCGAACACCTCGTATGCGTCCGAGTAGACGAAGCGCGCAAGCGAGTCCTTGTTGACGGTGAGGTCCGTGCCTGCGACGTCGATCTCTTGCCCCGGCGGCATCAGAGCGGCGAGGCCGCGCGGGTCAATCACCAGAGCGCCGTCGGTCCGAGTCCTCTTGACCGCTTCGTAGATACCCGCCGCAACGACCGCCACCTCGGGGACGTCGGGAGAGAGGGTCGCGTTGATGGTCAGGGTCGTGTTCGCCTTGAACTCTCCGTATCTCCGAACGTACGTGGGAGAGGCCTCCACTTGCTGGAGCGGACCGTGCGCCGCGAACTCCCGGTGCTCGAAGAGATCGTTCAGCTGCAACTCGCCGTTGCGCGCCGTGATGGTGCCGAGCCCGGTAAGGACTCCACCCGCACCACGCAGCTCGGCGTTGTTGATCAGCGCAACGAGGTAGGTGCGTTCGCCGCCGGCACCGAGCAGATCGTCGGAGATCTCCACCAGCATGTGCGCCTTCGAGGCGGCCTCGTGGAGCTCGCGGGTGCGTTCAGCCAGCCGGTCGAGGGCGGTCCACAGGGGCGGCGCAAGCGCACCGGTGCGATGCCGCTCGATCGTGCCGGCGAGGCGGCCCAGTGCATCGGCCTGGTCGGCGAGGGGCTTCTCGAAGGACGCAAGGACGTCGAGCCGCACCGCGCCCCCGGCCAGAAACCCGTCGGACTCGACCACGTCCATGCGGTGACGCAGGGTCACGCCGGTATCGGTCACAGGCAACAGATCGGTTGCTGCGGCGTCGACGGCGTCAACGTTGGCCCCCACGATCGGGATGGTCTTCAGCACGTCCGCCGCGAGGGTGCCGAGCCGCCGCCGTGCCGACTCGATCCGGGCGCGGGCGGATCGGATGTCACGGGGCGAGACGTCCTGCGGATTTTCGTCCAGAAGCCGGCGGGCCTCGTTCAGGTCGGAGTACACGGGGATGCCCACGTAAGCGCCGAGTCCGGCGAGCACGATAACGAGCCCGGCGACCGTCCACGCCGCGGCCCGCCTCAGCCGACGCCCGCGCTGCCTCTCGGTGGGCGCGATGGGGTCGGGGGACGGTGCCGATTCCCGCTCGGACGCCGCAGCCTTCCGAGGGCTGCGCAGCATCCTCTTGCCCCATCCCCCCACTGCTTTCAGGCCGAGGTCTCCTTTGCCGATAGCACCCTAAACAGGACGGGAGTCTATTTCGTTGCTTCCTTCGACTACCGACATGACGCGCGTCCCGCTCGATGCGGACGCGGATGGAGTCTTGCGCGCCTGCCGGGCGGCGCGCGAAGCATTCGCCGCGCGCAGGGTCTCGGTGTGGCTGTACGACCTCGAAGCGAGCCTCGTCGGGCCCTACGTCGTGAGTTCGGCGACTGGAGATCGGTGGCCCGAGGGTGTTGGGCGCTGGGCGGACATTCCCATCGCGCGGTGGCCGGCGGCCGCGGCGGTCCTCCGCGACCTCGTCCCCATCGTCTCTGAACCCGCGACCGAAGATGCCCGCTGGCCCGCCGGCCTGGCGAGTGACCTTGGTATCGCAGCGGCGCGCCTCGAGCCGCTGGCGACGAGCCGGGCGGTGGGGGTTCTGATGATCGAGCCACCGATACCGGATTCGACTCCCGGAGCCGTCGAGATGCTGTCGTTGATCTCGTTGTCGGCCGGTCAGGCCCTGGCGCGCCGCGATGCGGTCCGGCTGAAAGCCGAGGCCGAGGTGGCCCGCGAGCAGGTAACCGCGGCGGAGCGGGGTGAATCGCACATCCACCGTCTCTACGAGGAGGTGCTGGAAGCGATGTCGGTCGAAGAGGCCGGCGAGACTCTCGTACGGATCGCGCGCGACCTGATCGGCACCGAACACGCGACGTTGTGCTTGAAGGATGGAGCCGCGCGCATCTCGCATGTCTTCAATGTGGGAGCCGCGCCCGGGTACGTGTATCAGATCAAGAGACTGCTGATTAATACACCCGTTTCCGAATGG
The DNA here is from genome assembly GCA_050694175.1 of Actinomycetota bacterium. GTDB lineage: Bacteria > Actinomycetota > CADDZG01 > CADDZG01 > WHSQ01 > JBOGXA01. Next base: position 122,916 of record JBOGXA010000008.1, on the reverse strand, counting down.
CCCCTGTGGAACTCGTCGATGGAGGCATCTGTTCCCGCGTTCGTTCCCGCCGGGGGAGAAACCCTGCATTTCCATCTCGACGTCGGATCGCCCATGTCCTCGTATGCGGTTGTGCCTCTGATCGGGGCCGAGGGTCCGGTGGGGGTCCTCGTGGGAAGCAATACGAGGGCGGCCCGGGAGTGGAACGCGGGTGAGCGAGCCATGATCGGTAGCTTCGGACGTCAAGCCGGTGTCGTGGTGGAGAACACAATCCTACGGGCGGCCGACCAGCGCCGGCTCCACGAGCTTGCGTACCAGTCCTTCCACGACCCGTTGACGAAACTCCCAAACCGCTCGCTGTTCGACGACCGCGTAACGCACGCACTCACGCGAGCCGACCGCCGCAACGAGGCCGTCGCGGTAATCATCGTCGATGTCGACGAGTTCAAAGGTGTCAACTCGGACCACGGTCGCAGCCTCGGCGATGAGCTTCTCGTCGCGATAAGCGGCCGCATACAGGACTGCCTCCGGCCCGAGGACACGATCGGACGCTTCGGCGGCGATGAGTTCGCCATCCTCGTCGAAGACATCAAAGAAGACGGGATCGTTTCGCGGATCGCCAAACGAGTCGTCGATCACCTGCGCGCGCCGTTCCTGATTGGGGGCGCACGCTTCACGTTCACTGCGAGCGTCGGCGTGGCCCTCAGCTGGCCCGGCTGCATTGACCCGGGTGCACTCGTGCGCAATGCCGACCTTGCCATGTACCGAGCGAAGTCCAAAGGCAAGGGACGCATCGAGTTGTTCGATGAGGACCGCGATCTTCCCGGGAAGGAGGGCATTCAGGCGGAGTCGGCGCTCAGGCGCGCCCTGGAGGGGGGCGAGCTTCTGCTCCACTATCAGCCCAAGGTGGACCTGTCGTCGGGATCGGTGATCGGATTCGAGGCGCTGATCAGATGGGACGATCCCGACCGAGGAGTAGTGCCTCCGGGAGAATTCCTGCCTCTCGCCGAGCGCACCGGCGCGATCGTGCCGATCGGCCGATGGGTTCTGGAGACGGTGTGTTTCCGACTCCGCCGCTGGCTCGAGAGCTCAACCGAGCCGCCCCCAGTGGTGTGGTTCAACCTGTGCGCCCCGGAGTTCCAGCAACCGGATCTCGTCGTAGCCGTCGAGGAATGTCTTGCCAGGCATGGGGTTCCCCCCGATCGCCTGGGGTTGGAGATCACCGAGGGGACGCTCATGGACGACGCGGATACGACCATCCAGACCCTGCGGGCTCTTCGAGGCCTCGGTGTGAATCTCGCGCTCGACGATTTCGGTGCGGGTTATTCGTCGCTCAGCTACTTGAAACGTTTCCAGGTCGATGCGCTGAAGATCGACCGCTCTTTTGTCGGGAACCTCATCGACAACGATCAGGATGTGGCCATCGTCAGCGCTGTGACGGCGCTCGCAGGCACTCTCGGACAACGGGTGGTGGCGGAGGGCGTGGAAACAATCGATCAGCTGCGAAAACTGCGCGCGCTCGGGTGCAGTGCCGGCCAGGGTTACTACTTCTCGCGGCCGGTCCCGGCCGCCGAGGCGGAAGCTCTCTTCACGAACCCTCCTCCGTGGGAGATCTGACGCCCTGCGTCTCGGGATGCGTCACGGCGGCGGCGGTGGGGGTCGGCTGTCCGTCACGCGATCGGCGCCCCGGGGGCGACCCCGTCGGGGACCTCCAGGAGCCTTACGGTGCCGTCGGGATCCAGGGCGCCGAGCACCAGGAACTCGCTGGTGAATCCCGCGATTCTCTTCGGACCCAGATTGATCGCCGCCACGACCATGCGGCCCCGCAATTCCTCTTTGGAGTAGTTCACTATCTGCGCGCTCGAGCGCAGCACTCCCACCACGGGCCCAAAGTCGACTGCGATTTTTAACGCGGGCTTGCGTGCGTCCGGGAAATCCTCGACCGCGGTCACGCGGCCGGCGCGGAGATCGAGGGCGAAGAACGCATCGGCTCCGACGTTCGCCTTGCGCGCCAGTCTTGAGACCTCATAGGGAGCTCATTGCTGCTCATCACTGCAAGTATCTGCCCCGGTAGCGGGGTCGGCCGCGTACCCTACCTGTATGCCCGAGCTTCCCGAAGTCGAATCAGTCCGCAGACAGCTTCAACCCGAGCTCAGCGGGCGCCGTGTGACCGATGTCTGGTACGACCCGCACCCGAACGTCCCTCGTCAGTTCGTCGATGTCGAACGGTTGGTGGGACGAACCGTTCGCGACGTGGGACGGCGCGGCAAGTTCCTCATCTGCCCTCTCGACACCGGTCTCGAGCTCGTCATCCATCTCGGCATGACCGGCGCCTTTCGCTTCGACTTCGAAGATCCGAACAACCGCGCGGAGATCCACCTCCACGATGGACGGATGCTCGCCTTTCGGGATCCGCGCCGTTTCGGACGGCTGGCGGTCGTTGTACGGGGAGACTACGCGTCGATACCGATGCTGGCGACGCTGGGTCCGGAACCCCTTTCCGACGACTTCGACCCCGATCGCTTCGCCCGCGAACTTGCCCGCACAACCGCGCCGGTCAAGCCCTATTTGCTGACGCAGCGGCCGGTTGCGGGAGTGGGCAACATCTATGCAGACGAGGCGTTGTGGCTGGCGCGCATTCACCCCGCGTCCCGGCGCGTCGGCCCTCGGCGCGCACGCGATCTGCACGCCGCGATCCGCGAGGTCCTCACCAGCGCAATCGAACGCGAGGGAACAACGTTTAGCGACTATCAGATGGTGAACGGCGAGCCGGGACGCAACGCCACTTTTCTTGTCGCCTACGGGCGGAAGGGATTTCCATGCCTGCGCTGTGGAACGCCGCTGAGAGGGTCGGTTCTGGGCGGGCGCGGCACCACCTACTGCCCGCACTGTCAGCGGGCGTGACGACGGCAGGGTTCGAGAGTACCGCGCCGAATTATCAGTTAAGGGTGCCGATTGGTAATCCTTCCTCCGCCAGTTGAGGAGGGGAGGGGGCGTCCCCGCAAGCCCGGGACGCCCCTTTTGCTTTGGCGCGTCAGCCCTTCACAACGCCAACCGGGCGCAGCCGGGCGACCACCTTTGACAGACCCGCGCCTTCGCAGGTTTCTACGACCGCGGTCGCGTCCTTGTACGCATAGGGAGCCTCCTCGGACAGAAGCTTCAGCTGAGACTTCGCCACGATGACGCCCTGCGTTTCGAGTTGGCGCTTGAGCTCGGCACCGCTCATTCTCTTCTTTGCCTGCGTGCGGCTCATCGCACGCCCCGCCCCATGGCAGGTCGAGGAGAAGGACTGCGCCGCGGCACCCTCCGATCCCGTCAGGACGAACGAAGCAGATCCCATGCTCCCCGGAATGATCACCGGCTGTCCGATCTCTGTGTATCGCGCGGGGATCTCGGCGTGACCTGGGCCGAACGCGCGCGTCGCACCCTTGCGGTGGACGCACAGGGTCCGGGTGGCTGCGTCGATCTCGTGCTTCTCGATCTTGGCCAGGTTGTGTGAGATGTCGTAGACGAGGTTCATGCCCATCTCCTTGGCACCGCGCCGAAAGATTCTCGAGAAGGCGTCGCGGGCGGCATCCGTCAGCACCTGCCGGTTGGCGCGCGCGAAGTTTCCGGCTGCCAGCATCGCCCCGAGGTAGCGATCGGCCTGCTCGTGACCGATCGGGACGCAGGCGAGCTGGCGGTCGGGGACGGAAATGCCGAGCCCGGGCATCAGCCCGTCGATGATCTTCAGATAGTCGGTGCAGGCCTGGTGGCCCACCCCGCGCGAGCCGGAATGGATCATCACGCACACCTGCCCTTCGGCCAGCCCCATGATCCTTGCCGCCCGTTCGTCGCGTATCTGATCCACAACCTGGATCTCGAGGAAGTGATTGCCCGCGCCGAGGCTTCCCAGCTGCCGGGCGCCGCGCTCGCGCGCCCGCTCCGAGATCGCGCCCGGATCCGCTCCGGGGAGAACCCCAGAGTCCTCGCACAACTCCGCGTCCTCATCCCACCCGGCGCCCACCGAGAGGGGCAGCCTCACGCCCTCGGTAAGCACTCGGTCGAAGTCCCGGCCCGTCAGGGGGAGGCGCCCTGAGCCGCCAACACCGCGTGGAACGATCGTTCCGAGCGCCTCCACCAGCGCGCGCATGGCGGGCTTCGCATCGGACTCGTAGTCGAGATCGCTTCGCAGCAGACGAACTCCGCACCCGATGTCGAAGCCGACCCCCCCGGGTGAGATGACTCCTTCGGAATCCACATCGGTGGCGGCCACACCTCCGATCGGGAAGCCGTAGCCCCAGTGGATGTCGGGCATGGCCAGCGACGCACCGACTATCCCGGGCAGCGTGGCGACGTTGGCGACCTGCTGGACCGCTCTGTCTGTGACCGCCTTGGCAAAGAGCTCGCGCGACGCAAACACGCGTCCCGGCACCCGCATGCCGTCCACGTAGCCGATGGGCAGCTCCCACACGAACTCGCTTACCTGCGAGTGTTCGGCGCTCACGACCTTTCTTTCTTCCAGTTCTAAGGGCTTTTCACACGTCGACGTAGACCTGGGCTCGCCACCCCGACCCGGCCCGGCGGACTTCGAGCTGGTGATAGGTGATTGCCTTCACTTGCGTCCCCTCGATCGCTCGTCCGGCGCGCTCGACGAGCGTCACGCGCCCCGACGCGTGCGTATCGGTAACGTCGGTCGCCGCGACTCTTCCGATCAACGCGTCTCGGACATCATGCAGCCACAGGATCTCGGAAAGCCAGTCGACGAGCAGGGCACCGGGATCGCTCGACTCGACTTCGATGGGGATCGATTCTCCGGCGCCGGGTGCGTAGATGCCAATGATCGCCGCCAGGCCCAGGGCCGCCTGCTCGAACACTTCGGTTAGGGTCGAACCCTCGGCCGCGATGCCCACATCGGCGGTGTGCTCGAGGATCTCGTAGCGCGCCACGCTCATCCCGACCGATTTCGCGAGCTCTCGATCATCTTCTGCACCTTGGTCTTAGGCAGCACCACCTGTTCGGTGGAGCCCTCGCCCAGCAGCTCACCCGATGCCGACGTGACCGCACACGAGACGAACACTCTGTTGCCCTCCGTCCGCTCGTGAGTTGCGTGAACGTGAATCTCGGTCCCGGGCGCGGCGGGGGCGTGGTGCGTGACGCTAACCGAACGCCCGACTCCGTCCTCGTCGGGGTCGAAGTACGGAGCGAGGACCTTGCGGGAGGCCTCCTCTACGTGCTTCGCCATCCAGTACGTGGCGTAGAGAGGATGGATCGACCCCAGTTCTTCGAAGACCACGGTCATCTCGTCTGAGACGATAAAGCTCAAGTGCGCGCGGTGACCGTCGGGGATGCGCCGCACCAACGACGACTAACGCGTTATGGGGTTGGGTCCGGCGGAATGATGATCTCGTCCCCGGTGTTTATCAGCGAGGCGTCTTCGATCTCGTTTGCCTCCGCGATGTACTGGTCGAGCGACGCGTCGTCGTAGAACTCGATTGCGAGGGTGGTGAGCGTGTCGCCTTCCTGGATCGTGTAAGGCTCACCCGCCGGATCTTCTCCGCCCGTGTCATCTGCGGGTGGGGTGGTGGTCTCCTCGGCCTCCAGTACATCGATCTGGTCCTGAAGGCCCGTGTTCTGCTGTTCGAGGTCGGTGATCTCTTCCCGGAGGCCGGCGACTTGCTCTTGCGCGTCGTTTCGCTCCGCGCGCGCGGCGTCGAGGTCCTCTTGCGGGATCCCCCCGCCGCCGGATGCCCGGCCGATTAGGAACGCGAGTAACAGAAACACTCCGAGGGCGACCAGACGTCCCCACAGCACCCGCGGCCCCCGCCGGTACGCGGGTTCGTCGTCATTTTCCCAGTCGTACGCGGGATCCTCGGGCGGCTCGTAGGGGTCGATCACCTCGGTCCCCTCGTTACGCACTGCCAACGTTCGGTGGTCACGCATCGCCATTCGAATACCGTCCTTAGGCTGGGCTGCCCCTTCGGTGGAACCTTAGCAACTAATCAATACGTCGCCAGGGTACCCGGTCGGCCGCGGCCCGGTGGGGATGGCTACTACCGTTGTCGTCGGCCCCTCAGAAACGGCGGAAACGCCGCAGCATGCCCCGATCGAGGTCCTTCACGAAGGCCCTGACGGCCCTCCCCGGGCGGTCGAGATCTGCGGGCCGCAGGTTCGCGACGGTGTCGGAGGGCGAGTGGTAGTTCGGCTCGAAGCCACTCCATAGGAACGCAGCGGGGATTCCGGCGCGTTCGAAGGGTCCGTTATCCGAGCAGTCGCAGGTGGTCCGGTAGACGACGCGGATGTTGGCATCGCGAATCTTTCGCAGGAGGGTGCGGGCGACGACCCTCGGGCCGATGCCGGCGGTGCCGTCGATGAGGGGACGGCCGTCGGCGATCATGTCGACGGAAACCATGCCCGGAAGCATCCGCCGACCGCGCCCGCCGAGCCGGTTGACGAACACCTGCGAGCCGACGTGGTGCGCGCCGTTGCGGCCGTACTCCTCGGAACCGAACGCGACGAATTCTACGAACTCCTCCTGCGATCGATTTCTCACAACTCGCGCGATCTCGAGCATCACCGCCACGCCCGAGGCATTGTCGTTAGCTCCCGGTGAACGTCGCACGGTATCCATGTGGGCTCCGATGACGAACGGGTAACGCACCGCGCCCGGGGCCCTGGCTATCACGTTCCTGGACGTCCTTCCGTCCACGTCGAACTTCTGAATGCGGACCCTGTAGCCGAGGTCTCGCAGGTGCGAGGCGATGTAGCGGGACCCTCGGTACTCCCCACCGGTAGCGCGCACGCGGACGCCGATTCTCCGGGCCAGGGCCCGCACGTGTTTCATTGCACGCCGCTGATAGAAAGGAGAAAGCGCGTCCGGCGCGCCGGGTGACGCGTGGACGAGAGAGGCGCCCTCGGACCCGTAGACAGACCCTGAGCTCGGCACCTGAGTCCCCCCGATCGCGGTGAGGATCGTGGCCGCGACGAGGACTCGGATGACCGTGCTCTGAGGGGTCGGCATGGGACCTCCGGTCATGTTCTCGTAATCCGCCTCCGAACTCGTCATCCTAAGGGACGATCGGACCGGCGATCGGGTTGTCCTGCTCTACAGTTGCGCCGATGGCCGGCGACAAGAAGAGAGAGCCGATCCCGACGGGGTGGTTCGAGCGCGGCGCACGCCTGGCAGGGCAGACCGGGCGGTCGGCGGCGCGTTTCATCGGCACGCGAGCCAAGTCCTTCGCCGCACCAGCGCGGGCGCAGGAGTATCTGGACGGCTTCCACCGACAGACCGCCCAGCAGCTCGTACAGATGCTCGGCGAGATGAAGGGGGCGGCCATGAAAGTCGGGCAACTCGCCTCCTTTTACGAGTTCGCGGCGCCGGGCGAGTACATGTCGACGTACAGGGACGCCCTGACGATGTTGCAGAACTCCGCACCACCCATGGACCCCGATGCCTCTCGGGGGGTGATCGAAGAGGAGTTCGGCGCGCCCGTCGACGAGGTCTTTGCCTCGTTCGAGGACACGCCGGTCGCCGCCGCCTCGATCGGCCAGGTCCATCGCGCACAGCTGCCGTCCGGGGAAGTGGTTGCGGTCAAGGTTCAGTACCCGGGAGTCGACGCGGCCGTCCGTGCGGACCTGAAGAATGTGTCCGCGATGACCAAGCTGGCCGTCGCGATCGCACCGAATCTCGATCCGAAGGAGGTCGCTGAAGAGGTTCGCGAACGAGTTACGGAAGAGCTCGATTACCGGCGAGAGGCAAAGAACCAGGCAAAGTTCGCGGAGCTGTTCGCAGGGCACCCGTTCATCGTCGTCCCGCGAGTTTTCTCCGAGTACAGCCGGACGCGCGTGATCACTCAGGAGTTCATCGAGGGCGAGCCGTTCATGTCCGCGTTCGAATGGTCACAGGCAGACAAGAACCGGCTCGCGGAGATCGTGTTCCGGTTCTTCTACGGAAGCCTCAACCGTTTCCGGCTCTTCTCCGCCGATCCACACCCCGGTAACTACCTTCTCCTGAAAGACGGCAAGGTGGCGTTCCTGGACTTCGGTCTCGTGCGCGCGCTCGATCCCGGCACCCTGGAGCTGCTGCTCGAGATCATCCAGGCGCTCATCACGGACGATCGGGAGCGGGGGCGGCGAGCGCTCGAAGGGATCGGGATCCTCACGCCGCGGACACCCGAGATCAACGCGATATGGGAGCACCTGAGGATGCTCAACCTGCCCATGCTCGAGGACCGGGAGTTCACCGTCGATCCGCCGCTGGTGCAGAAGATCGCCGCCGCGGGCTTCGATCCGCGTTCCGAGGCGTTCAAGACGCTTCGCAAGGTCGGAGTCCCGGGAGTGATGGTGACCTTCAACCGGATGTCGTTTGGAGTCGGCTCGATCATCGGCCGGCTGGAGGCAACCGCCAACTGGCAGGCGATCGCGCGCGAGATGTGGGCAGGCGAGCCGTCCAGGGCTGAGCTCGGGAAGTCAGAACAGCGATGGCTGAAGAAGGCCCATCCCGATCTCGTCCCGCCGCTGCGTAGCGATTGAACAATGAGTGAACCCGTCGTCCCCCCGCTGCAACAAGTGGTGGAAGAGGATGGGCTAGCGGGCCGGGATCGTGATCGCGCCCTCGGACGCGGACGCGACCGATTGCGCGTACTTGGCGAACACGCCGTTCCGGTAGCGGGGCGGCGGGGGAGACCAGTTCGCCAGCCTCTTATCGATCTCTTCGTCTTCGAGGAGGGCGCGCAGCTCGCGTGCATCCACGTCGATCTCAACTACGTCGCCGTCCCTGAGCGCCGCTATCGGGCCCCCATGGGCCGCCTCCGGCGCCACGTGGCCCACCATGAACCCGTGCGTTGCACCGCTGAAACGGCCGTCCGTCACGAGCGCGACGCGATCCCCAATGCCCTCGCCCACGATTGCGGCGGTGACTGCGAGCATCTCGCGCATCCCGGGACCCCCGGCGGGGCCCTCGTAGCGGATGACGACAACGTCTCCGTCTTCGATCGAGCGACCCTTGACCGCGGCGAACGCAGCCTCCTCTGAGTCGAAGACCCGAGCCGGGCCCCTGTGGAACGTGCGCTGGTGGCCTGCGAGCTTCACGACACAACCGTCGGGGGCGAGGTTGCCCCGCAGGATCGCCGGGCCTCCGGACGGCGCCAGAGGTTGGTCGATCGGAAGGACCACCTGCTGGCCGAATGCCTCCTCGGCGGCTCCGGCTATGTCCCCGATCGTGCGCCCATCCACCGTCGGAGCGTTGCGGTGGATGAGGTCCCTACTCGCCAGCCCCTTCATGACGAGCGGAGTTCCTCCGGCTCTGTAGAGATCGGTGGCGAAATACCTCCCGCCAGGCTTGAGATCGGCGATTACCGGCGTGCGGGCCGCGATCGTGTCGAAGTCGTCGATGCTCAGGTCGATGTCCACCTCGCGAGCGATCGCGATGAGATGGAGCACGGCGTTGGTGGAGCCGCCCGTCGCCGCCACCGATGCGATCGCGTTCTCGAGCGAGTGTCGCGACAGGATCGTCGAGGGTGACGTTCCGTCCTCGACCAGGGTTACTGCCAGGCGCCCGGCCTGCTCCGCAGCGGCTCGCTTGCCGGGCTCGGTTGCGGGGATGCCGCTGAAGCCAGTCGGACTGAGCCCGAGGAAGTCAACCGCCGTCGCCATCGTGTTGGCAGTGAACTGCCCGCCGCACGCGCCCGCTCCGGGGCACGCGACATCCTCCAGGGCGTGGAGGTCCTCGTCGGACATGTCGCCGGCCGCATGTTTCCCGATCGCTTCGTAGACGTCTTGTATCGACACGTCGTGCCCGCGCCATTTCCCGGGAGCGATCGACCCGTTGTAGAGGACGAGGCCGGGGATGTCGAGTCGGCAGAGGGCCATGACCGCCGCCGGAATCGTTTTGTCACACCCGACCAGACAGACGAGGCCATCGAAAAGTTGGCCCCTTGCCACGAGCTCGAGCGAGTCCGCGATCACTTCCCGGCTGACCAGCGACGCACGCATCCCCTCCGTCCCCATCGACACGCCGTCGGACACCGCGATCGTGTTGAATTCCATGGCGGTTCCGCCTCCGGCGCGGATACCCGCCTTGACCTGGACCGCCAGCTCCCGCTGGTTGTAGTTGCATGGCATGGTCTCCGTCCAGGTCGTCGCAACTCCGATCAGCGGGCGCGCGAGGTCCGCGTCGGTGAATCCGATTGCCTTGAGCATCGCCCGGGCGCCGGCCCGCTCGGGACCGTCGGTAAGGGCGGCGCTCCGCCTCTTCGCGGGGTGCGACGAGACTCCTGGACGCGTGGCCATTCATCGACCCTAACGCGGGTCCGCTTTCAGTTAGGAAGCGGCGGCTCCGACCCGGTCGTCGAGGGTTTCGCGAATCATCGCGAGAAGTTCCTCGGCTGTGAACGGCTTCTGGATGTAGCCCTCGGCTTGGAAGATCCCGTGCTGGGCAAGCTTCTCGCCCGGGTAGCCGGACATGAACAGTATTTTTGCTTCGGTGCCGCGGCTGTGGACTGCATCGGCGAGGTCGCGACCCGACATGTGAGGCATGACGACATCGGTGATCACCAGATCCACGTCGCCCCGCCTGGCGTCGAACAACCGGAGGGCCGACGTTCCGTCGTCCGCCGAGATCACGTTGTAGCCGTTGCGCGTCAGGATCCTGACGACGAGTCTCCGCACCGCGTCCTCATCCTCGGCCACCAGCACCGTCTCTTTCCCTCCCCGCACCTCCCGCCCCGGGGCCCGGTAAACGTCGGCTTCCGAGGCTAGGTCTACGGCGGGCAAGCACATCTCGAAAGAGGTCCCCTTCCCGGATTCTGATTCGACCGAGATCGTGCCCCCTACCTGTTGGACGATTGCGTACACGGTTGCGAGTCCAAGCCCCGTGCCGCGACCGCGCGGCTTCGTGGTGAAGAAGGGTTCGAAGATGCGCGAGACATGCTCCGGGCTCATCCCGCGCCCGGTGTCGGCAACGATCAACCTAACGCAGCGCTGCTGAGCTTCGCCACCGGTCCCCACGTCCATCATCCCGTTGGCCGTGGTGATGTGCAATCGTCCGCCGCGAGGCATGGCGTCGCGCGCGTTGACCACCATATTCATGACTATTTGCTCGAGCTGTGCCGGATCCATCTTGATCCCGCCCAGGTCGTCTGCCCCCTTGATTGTCAGCCCGATGTCCTCCCCGATGGTGCGACGCAGCAGCATCTCCATGTCGGACAGGACCGTGTTCACATTGAGAACGGCTGCGTGAGTGACGTCTCGGCGGCTGAACGCGAGGAGCTGCCGGACCAGCGACGCCGCCCTCTCGCCGGCCTTGACGATCTCCTCCGCGTCTGCGCGCGCCTCGTCTCCGTGTCTCAGGCTCTCCATCACGAAGCGTGCGTAGCTCTGTATGACCGACAGGAGGTTGTTGAAGTCGTGGGCTATGCCGCCGGCAAGCTGACCGACCGCCTCCATCTTCTGGGTCTGCCTGAGGTGCTCTTCCAGGCGGGCTCGGCCCGTCACGTCGACTATCTGGGCGACGAAGTACAGGGGATCGCCCGCATCCGAGCGGATCAAAGTCACATGGGTCTCTGCGTCCACAACGGCGCCGTCCTTGGCCACATAGCGTTTCGATTGCACGGATACGTTCCTTGACCCTGAGAGCAGGTCACGCATGTTTGCCAGCGAGATCTCGACGTCATCGGGGTGGGTGATGTCCGCAAACGTCAGCTCCTGCATCTCGGCGGCAGAGCGGCCGAGCATCCGTCGCAGGGGAGGGTTGACCTGAAGGAATCGCCCCTCGGGGCCGACTATCGCCATGCCGATTGGGGCATTGTCGAACGCGCCGCGGAAGCGCTGGTCGGCAATCCGCAGGACCCTCTCGGACTCCTTGCGCTCCGTAACGTCGCGGCCGTTGACGACGATGCCCTCCACGGAGGGGTCGTCGAGCAGGTTGGTGGAGATGATCTCGAGATGTCGCCAGGTTCCATCCTTGTGGCGCATCCGCACCTCACCTCTGAGCGTCGTGTCTGCGGCTTTCAGCAGCTGGGTGAGCTTCCGCTGCATGTCGTCGGCGTCGTCCGGATGCACCAACTCGAGACAGTTGGTGCCGGCGAGTTCCTCCGGGGCATATCCGAGGACCCTGGTCACCGACGGACCGACGTAACCGATCGTCGCATCCGAGGCGATTATCCAGATCATCCCCGATGCGTTCTGCACGAGCGCGCGGAACCGATCTTCCTCGCGTCTACGCTCGGTCACTTCTCTTTGGATCGAGACGTAATGCGTACACTGGCCGTCCTCGTCGAATACGGGAGTGACGCTTGCGTTCACCCAGTACTCGGTCCCGTCCTTCTTGTAGTTGACAAGTTCCGCGACGGCCGGCAGGCCGGAGGCGAGCAGATCGTCCATTCGAGCGATCTCGGCTCGGTCGGTCTTGCCCCCCCGCAGGATCTCGGGCGTCGCACCGACCGCCTCTTCGGCCGGATAGCCCGTAAGTTCCGTGAAGCCGTGGTTGACATAGACGATTCGAGGTGACTCGGTGGAGCCGTCCCTGTGAGCCTCCGTGACCATGACCGAGTCGTTGGAGTTCACCACCACCGACTCGAGCAGCCTCAACCGCTCCTCCATTCGCTTCCGCTCGGTGATGTCGAAGATGACGCCCTGGCTGCACAACGGGACCCCGGACTCGTCTCGGACCACCTCCGCCTGACGCGACACCCACACGATGCTGCCGTCGCGGGCGATCATGCGATAGTCGCCGGCCAGCGACTCGCCGGTCGCCAGGTGATGGACGCTTGCGGCGAGCACCCGGTCCCGGTCCTCGGGGTGGACGCGACCTGCCCACTTGGAGCCCGGACCCGTCATCTCGGCGGGTGTGAAGCCCAGCAAGGCCTCGACCTGCGGGCTCATGAACAGGGTGGTCCAGGGCTCCCCCGGCGCGTCGATATAGGTGATGGCCGGGATGCTCTCGATCAGGCTGCGGTAACACGCCTCGGCCGAAGCCAGCCGCTCGTGCGCCTCATTCAGGTTGTCGCCGCCTGCAGTCGTGATTGAGCTCACGAACGGCTCCCTCGTGGTCACTGGGCCCAAGTTCCTGTCTCCCTAGGGATCGACCAGCCGGGCCGGCTTCTGAAGGCTTCGTGCGCCTGGCGCAAGGGCCGGTAGGCTGCGTTTTGGGCCCTCGAACAGACTCGAACAGACCAAGGAGACGAATCGACAGTGGCAAAGATCGAGATCCTTCCCGAAGTGACGAAATTCCTCGAGTCCTCTCCGGCAATGCTGGTCGGCGGCGCCCGGGTCGAGGCGCGATCGGGCCGCACGTTCGACGTCATAGATCCCTCCACGGGGGCTACCGTGACCGAGGTGCCGCGCGCCGACCGCGACGACGTCGACGCAGCCGTCGGAGCCGCGCGGGAGGCCTTCGAGGATCGTCGGTGGTCGGGCCTGCGGCCCGGGGTGCGTGCAGAGGTCCTATTCAAGATCGGCGAGCTCATCGAACGCAACACCCCCGAGCTCGCCCAGATCGAATCGATCGATTCCGGCAAGCCGATCAAGCTGGCGTCGGGCGAGATATGGGCGGCCGGCGAGGCGTTTCGTTACTACTCGGGATGGCCGACGAAGGTGCTCGGCGAGACCAATCCGTCCGACGACCGCATGTTCGTGTACACGCTTCGGGAACCCGTGGGCGTGTGTGGCGGGATCATTCCGTGGAACTTTCCCCTGATCATGGCGGCGTGGAAGATCGCGCCCGCGCTGGCGTTTGGCAACACCGTCGTGCTGAAGCCGGCGGAGCAGACACCTCTAACCGCGCTGCGCCTCGCCGACCTGTGCCTGGAGGCAGGAGTCCCCGACGGCGCCGTCAACGTGGTGACCGGCTTCGGTGACGAGGCGGGGGCCGCCCTCGCGGCACACGCCGACGTCGACAAGATCGCGTTCACGGGCTCCACCGCAGTAGGGCGAAAGATCCTCGAGGCTTCGTCCGGCAATCTGAAGCGCGTCTCGTTGGAGCTCGGCGGTAAGTCGCCCAACATCGTCTTCTCGGACGCCGACATGAAGCGAGCGTCGAAGGGGTCAATGATGGGTGTGTTCTTGAACTCGGGCCAGGTCTGTACGGCCGGAACGCGCATCTTGGTCGAGACGTCGATCCACGACGACTTCGTGGCAGCGCTCGTCGACGCGACGCAGTCCATGAAAGTCGGTCCGGGGCTCGATGAATCCACGTCGATGGGCCCCGTCGTTTCGGCCGAGCAACTCGACCGGGTGACCGACTACATCAGTATCGGAGCCGGCGAGGGAGCTGAGATCGCCACCGGGGGCGAGCGCGTGACCGACATCGGCGACGGCTACTTCGTCCAGCCCACGGTGTTCACCGGAGTGCGCAACGACATGCGCATCGCGCAGGAGGAGATATTCGGGCCCGTCGCCGCCGTGATCGAGGTCGCGGATGTCGATGAAGCGATTGCAGTGGCGAACGACTCCGTTTATGGGCTTGCCGCGGCCGTGTGGACGACCGATCTGGCCACGGCGCACCGTGTGGCGCGGGGAATCAAGGCCGGGACGGTATGGGTGAACACGAGCGGGTTGTTCGACCCGGCGGTCTCTTTCGGCGGCTACAAGCAGTCCGGCTTCGGGCGCGAGCTAGGAGCGCACTCAGTCGAGACGTACACGCAGACGAAGTCGGTGTGGATCTCGCTCAAGTAGCTGCGGTGTCACGCGTCGAGTGTCCCTGAGGTCCCGTATAGCCAGCCCAGAGGGACTCTCGGCCAGAGTGCATCAGCGGATCGCGAATCCCGACAGCCCCTCCGGCCGCTCGTCGGAGACGTCCACCGACTCGACCGTCGCATACGCGGTGCCCATCCGGCACCACCGCACCACCCGCTCGATCGCGTCCTCGTCACCCTCCAGCACGATCTCAACCCGGCCGTCCCGCAGGTTGGAGGCCCAGCCCGCCACCCCTTCCTTATCTGCGACCTGGCGGCAGGTATCCCGGTAGAAGACTCCCTGGACTCGGCCGGATACAAAGAGGTGTTTGCGAGCCGTCATTGCCGATCGGGAGCCGCGGGGCGGACCACGACGATCTCGTGCTGGGGTTCAACGGTGACGACGGCATCGGGTATGGCTTTCGTTACCTCGGGATCGACGAAGATGCGAACGCCCTGTGCGACGATCACCTGCTCGCCTTCCGCCGGCCCCTCGGCAAGCTCCACCTGGACGTCCATTCCCCCGCCGAGCCCGCGCGCGGCCCGAAGTCGCACCCCTCCGGAGGTGGCGTCCAGTCCGCCGAGCTCGAGGGAGCGGCGGAGCACCTCGACCGCGCCGTCCGTGACCTCGATAGGCATCTATCGTCCTTCCATTCAGGTGACCGGACTCCCGCCGAGGTTAGTAGAACCCGTTGGGCTACGTAGTTTTACGTACGCGTATTGGGCATTTGCGCCTTCAGAGGTATTTCGCGGGGGCCGACATACAACTAGTGTTGGTCGCCGGCTCAGGACGTCCTCGAAACTGGAATACATGACCGAACAATTGTTCGATGACCAGAGGGGCGAGCCAAACGCGGCGCTCGTCAGAACCGCTCCGCCCGGAGGGTTACCCGCGCAGCCCGCGGCGGCGTGGGCAGTTCCCTCGTATCAGATGCTTGCCGACGTCTTTCGGACCCTGCTGTCCGAGCACAGCCTGGATGCCCTTTTGGAGGGGATTGTCTCAACCCTCGCCGAACTGATCCCTTACGACTCGCTGTCTGTCTACCGCGCCGATGAGTCGCAGCGTCTGTTGATACCGATTGTGGCGCGCGACAAGTGGGCTGACGAGATTCTCAACGACCCCGGCGTCTTTGGCGAAGGGGTCACCGGGTGGGCGGCCGAACATCGCGAGGCTGTCCTGTCCAATGAGGTGCATCTCGACCCGCGCGCCGAACAGATCCCCGGAACGCCGGAAGAACCCGAGGCTCTGATGTCGATTCCGCTGATCGCGCGTGACTCAATCAAAGGTGTGCTTAACGTCTATCGACTGGGCGACGGCGTTTCATTCAGCGCCGAAGAGTTCGAGATGGCGAAGCACTTCGCCGACGCGGCCGCGCTAGCGCTCGACAACGCGGATATTCGCCGGGCCCTCGAGCTCCAGGCGCAAACCGACGCGTTGACCGGTCTCTTCAACCATCGCTTCTTCCACGAGCGGCTGCGATCAGAGCTCACACGAGCTAGTCGGACGCGCGACTCGGTGGCTCTGATTGTGTTCGACCTCGACGATTTCAAACGAGTGAACGATATCCATGGGCACGCCACTGGAGATCAAGTCTTGGTCGCTCTGGCCGAGATCGTTCGAAGCACCGTGCGGGCTTCCGACATCGTGAGCCGCATCGGCGGTGAAGAGTTCGCCGTCATCATGCCGTCCTGCGGAGCCGGCGACGCGCACGGACTGGCGACCCGCCTCAACGATCGCCTTGCCGTGGCCAGCTTCGACCCGGCCGACCGCCTCACCGTGTCGGCGGGTATTGCGGAAGGTCCGGCGCACGCAATGAATTCACGCGAGCTTTTCGCGTGTGCCGAGGCCGCAATGATGACCGCCAAGGCGTCGGGAAAGAACCGCATAGTGCTGTTCGAGGACGCGAGCGAGCGCCCGCAGATGGAAGGAGTCACCGGACGCGACGTCCGTTCGCTTGCGCACATGAAGATGCTCCAGAACCTCGCCGGAAAGCTAAACCGCCTGAACGATGTCCGAGAGATTGCGAACGTCGTCGCTCATGAGCTGCGAACGCTGATCGACTATCACAACTGCCGCGTGTATATGCGCCGGGACGACGCGCTCGTCCCGATCGCCTTTGTGGGACATCAGACCGGCGAGTACGGCCCCCTCGAGGTTGAGATATGCCCGGTGGGGGAGGGCTTTACCGGGCGCGTCGCCGAGACCGGGGAACCACTGTTGCTGGCGAATGCGCTCGATTGTGATTTCGCCGTCGACGTCGAGGGGACGGACGAGATCGACGAGTCAATCCTTGCCGTGCCGCTCAAGTATGGAGCGCGCGTCATCGGCGCGATCGTCGTCTCCAAGCTCGGGATCGGCCAGTTCGACGAAGACGATCTGCGCCTGCTCGAGGTTCTCGCCGGCAACGCGTCGGTCGCACTCGAGAACGCCCGCCTCTACGAGGCGCAACGACAGGAGGCCCGCCACGCAAAGGCGCTCCTCGAGTTTGCCGACGCGGCAACGAAAGCTCACTCTTACCACGCCATCGGGGACGAAACAGTACGCATGGCGGCGAAGATTCTCGAGGTCGGGCAGGCCGCTCTGTGGCTACAGAACGAGTACTCCGGCGACTACCGGTGCGTGTCTCACACAGGCTTTGTCGGTGATCCTGAGGCGGAGCCGCTGGCGCGGGCGCGCTGGAGTGAGTCCGTAGGCCACCGTTTCCTCGGAGGCCGCAGGGAGCCGTTCGTCCTGACCGCGGCCGAAACGGAGCAGCTGATCCCGGTACCGGACGGGGTACGCCTGCGCGACATCGCGATCGCTCCGGTCAGCGCCGGTAACGGAACGAATGGATGGATCTGCGTCGGACATCCCGACAGGGTCTCGGATCACTTCACCGAGGAACGAATGCTGCTCCTCGCGGGGCTTTCATCGCACGCATCGGTGGCTCTGCAGAAGGCGCTTCTCTACAAGGAACAGAAGGAGAGTGCGGAGATCGCCAGCCGTCTGCTCGACTTCAGCCGCGAGCTGGCCGCGGCCGAGGAACTAGAGGATGTGTTGGAGAGGACGGTCGAACTGTCGGCCCGGATCCTTGGGTCGCCGAAAACGCAGATTTGGCTGCAGGACCCGAGATCCGGTGAGATGAAGGCAGAGGCGGCGTGGGGGTTGAACGGCCGGGAGCGTCAGAAGGTCTTCGCGGCTCGACTGGATAGGGACATGGTGTCGAAGTTCCTGGCGGTTCCATCGCCGTTCGTGCTTGCGGCCGAAGCCTATGAAGCAATCCCGGCGACCCGTGAGCTGAGCTTCGGCGTTTCCTCCGCAGTGGCGGCCATGAAGCTCGAGGGCGGCCGCATGGGCTGCCTCGTGGCGCACGCTCCTGCGACGGGCGACTACAACTTCTCCGAGCGGAAGTTGCGTCTGCTGGAGGGACTTGGCAACCAGGCCCGCCTGGCCATTAACAATGCCTTCAGCTTCGACTCTCTCGAGCAGACCTTCCTCGATACCGTGGAGGCATTGGCCAACGCGCTCGAGGCCAAGGACGAATACACATCCACCCATGCGCGGTGGATCACCGATGCGGCTCTCGAGGTCGGACGCGAGCTGGGCATGGGCCACCGGGACCTGAAGCGCCTCGAGCTCGGCGCGCTCTTCCACGACATCGGAAAGATCGGGATTCCGTCCGACATCCTCTTGAAGCCGGGCCCCCTCGACGACCACGAGTGGGAGATCGTCCGGATGCACCCGGAGCTCGGCGAACGAATCCTGTCTCCGATCATGCGCCTGTCGGACGTTCGACCCATTGTGCGCGCGTGCCACGAGCACTTCGATGGAACGGGATATCCCGACGGAAAGCGCGCCACGGAGATCCCAATGGAGGCGCGGATCATTCTCGTCGTCGACGCATTCCACGCGATGACAACGGATCGTCCTTACCGCAAGCGACTTCCAATCGGAGAGGCGTGCAGAAGGCTTGCCGATGCCGCGGGGATCCAGTTCGATCCCGACGTGGTGAGGGTCTTCATGGGCCTCATCGAGTGCCGTCCCGAACTCGCGGAGACGGCGTAAGAGCTAGACGGGTTTGAACTGCTCGAAGGGATTGCGGCAGCTCCTACAGTAGTAGAGCGCACGGCAGGGAGTCGGACCGAACGGGTTCTCGTTGGTCGTGTCGGTGCTACCGCAGAACGGGCACTCGGCTACCGGCGGAAGCCCGATCTCCTGGATGAGAACCGGACCCTGTTCGGCCGGCGGAGCAAGCCCGAACTCACGCAGTTTGCGGCGGCCTTCGGGCGTGATTCGATCGGTCGTCCACGGCGGGTGGAACGATGTCTCGACCGTGACCTCGTCGACGCCGGGGACTGCCCGTGTCGCGGCGGCGACATCGGCCTTGATGACCGAGATCGCGGGGCACCCGGTGAAGGTCGGTAGCACGACGACTCGGGCGTGGGTCCCTTCGACCTCGACGTCCCGGATCATCCCCATCTCGACGACGGATACGGCGGGGATCTCGGGATCTGCCACACGGGTCAGCTCGTCCCAGATCGCGTCCTGCACTGTCGTTGCGTTCACCACGTCGCCTCCGGGTCCCCGCGATAGGTGACGGTCATCTCCTCCCACAGCACACGGAAATCCTCCGAGTGCCGCCCTTGCCGCCCTCCGAGTCCGGGCTTGTGCCCCGCCGGATCCCCGCCGCGCGGCTCGGTCGCGATGAGGTCGCCGGACGACGATGCGACGAACTCGGCGCGGTCATCGGCACTCGACGACACCTCGGTCGGCAAGCCGAACTCGTCGAGTGCGGTCGCGGCGCGCTCGAAAAAGCGTTCCTTGAGCTCCTCCGACGGCGCTGCCAACCATCCTTCCTGAACGGCTTCCTCCTCCTGCTCGATGGCCTCGAAAAGGCCGGCCGCGTCGGCGAACGCGTCGGTGATCCCGTCGATGAGGCGAGCGCGGCCCTCGACGGGGCCGAGCGACACGCGTCGTATCCACGCGTCGGCGTGCAGCAGGTGGTAGCGCTCTTCGCGCCTCAGCTTGGTGGCGAGCGCTGCCAGCTCTTCATGCGCGCTCTGCTCCAGCGTCTCGAGCCGGATGGCGTCCGCCTGGTCGTACAGCCAGTGGCGCGCGAGCGTATAGGCCCAATCGCGATTGGGGCGCTCACAGAGGATCGCATGCCGGTACTCGTCCGCGCCGCGACCGAGACCGAGCCGGTCGGTTCCGTCACCGGTCAGTTGCGCTATCAGCGAGTAGTAGGCGGTTGCGTGGCCGATCTCGTCCTGGGCTATGGAGGAGAACGCCACGTCTTCCTCGATATGCGGCGCGTAACCGGTCCACTCCGAGTGGCGGTGGCCGAGGATCAGCTCGTCGTCACCCATTGCTGTCAACAGGCTCACTAACGAGTCGCTCACGAGTCCCGTAGCCCCTGGGCCCTGGTTCGTGCCCGCTCGCGCTTAACCACCACGTCCCGGTATGCAGACGCAAAGCGATATGACTTGTCACCCGCGATGTCGAGCAGGCTCTCGTCCTTGAACGAGTGGATATCCGAACGCCGGACGACCCACAGGTGCTGGCCTTCCCGGCGTCGCAGGAAGCACTCCTTCGCCATCATGAGCGCCATGTCAGCGTCGGGCGCGATGACCGTGCCGCAGTGCTCGAACGGATCCTTGTGCCCGGCTCGCCGGAAAACCTCGTATACCTCCACGCTCTCTCCTACGCGGCGTGTATCGCCGGCTCGGACAGCGCCTCGCGCACCCACCGATGGTCCTCGTACATGCGCCTTCTCGTGCCGAGCCGGCGCGCGGTCTCCGGTCCGTCGTTCTTTTTGATCGCATCCAACGGTGCCCAGTCGATGTCCTCGTTGCGCACCAGCCAGTGCCCCGACTCCTCGTCGTGATACGGGACGGGGGTGGGAAGCGTGTAGCCGAGTTCCAGCACCTTCGGGACGTAGCGGTCGAGGAACTCCTGGCGAAGATCCTCGTTTGTGCGCGTCTTGACCTTCCAGCGAAGCAAGAGGTCCTTCTGAACGTTCGACTTCGGCCCAAAGAAGTGGATGATCGCAAGCCACCAGCGGTTGAGCGCGTCCTGAAACATCCAGCGCTGGTTGTCGGTCCCCGTTGCGAGCTCGAGCGTGATGTCCTCACCATGCCGAAGATGCAGCTGCTCCTCCGAACAGATGCGCTTGAGGACTCGCGTATAGGGAGCGTAGGAGGAATCGAGCAGCGCGGCCTGCGTGACGAGTGCGGCACCGTCGATTAGCCACCCAATCAACGCCACGTCACCCCAGTGTGCGACGGGATAGTGAAAGACGTTGTGGAACTTCGACCTTCCCGTGATGAGGTCCACGTACATCGCCTCGCGGTTCTTACCGAGGTCTTCGGCCACTCGATAGAGGAGCTGAGAGTGTCCAACTTCGTCCTGGATCTTCGCCGCCAACGACATCTTTCGGCGCAGAGTGGGAGCGGCCGGGAGGCATTCGCGCTCGGGCAGCGCTCCCATGATCTCAGAGTTCGCGTGCATCTCAATGAACTTGAGTACGCCCCGCCGGTAATCGTCCGGCATCCAGTCCCCGGCCTCGACCTTGCCCCCGGACTCGATGTGCTCGGCGAAGCGCGCGAGCTTTTCCTCATAGGTCACTGCGACCCCTCCTTCAATCCCGTAACGATGAGCTCTGCGAACCGTTCTCCGATTTCGGTAGCTCCCAATCGGCCGTCGGGCCGGTACCACTCATACACCCAGTTCCCGGCCGACAGCACGAGGAGCACGGCGAAGCGTACGTCGACATCCGCGCGAAACTCCCCCGATTCGATCCCGCCCTCGATGATCGAGGTAAGGATCTGTTCGTACTGATCGCGCTTCGCCTGGATCACCGAACGGCGTTCTGCCGACAGATATCGCCACTCGTTCAAGAAGACGGTCCCTGCGTCGAGGTGCTCGATCGCGGTCTCGACATGGCCGACTATGAAGCGGCGCAACCTCGGAGTCGCCGCCTCCGCTTCGAGCGACGCGGCCCCCCGTGCGAGAAACCTCGCCGCGCCGTCGTTGACGACGTCGAACAGCAGATCCTCCTTGGAGCCGATGTGCGCATACAGCGATCCCCGCAACAACCCGAGTGCGTCGGCGAGGTGCTGCATGGACGTTCCGTGGTATCCGCGCTCGGAGAACAGCCGGGCTGCCGCGCTCACGAGGTCGGCTCGGCGGTCGCCTCTGGGTCTCTCGGCGGTCACCACCACTCCTCCGCCCCTCCTTGGGTCGGCAAACAAACGATCGTTTGGAGATCATACCCACTATCGTGGGGGGATGTCACCGGACCGCAACTCGCCCCCTGAGGTCCGTGCGCCGAACATCCTTACCCGCCTGAAAAGGGCGAACCCCGACACCGGGATCGCCCTCGAGTTCTCGACCCCGCTCGAGTGTGTCGTTGCGGTCGTGCTGTCGGCCCAGTCGACGGACGCCCGCGTCAATCTCGTGACGAAGGATCTCTTCCGCAAGTACCGGACGCCCGAGGACTACCTGGCCGTGCCCGAGGAAGAGCTGCAAGCCGACATCCAGTCGACCGGGTTCTTTCGCCAGAAGACGCGCGCGCTTAGAGGCCTGTCACGAAAGCTCATCGACGACTTCGACGGAGTGGTGCCCCCTACGATCGGCGAGCTGATCACTCTTCCCGGGGTGGCTCGCAAGACCGCCAATATCGTCCAGGCCAATTGCTATCCGGAGGCCCTCAGGTCGGATCCGGACGCCGGGATCGCGGTCGATACCCACGTCGGCAGGCTCGCCGTCCGATTGGGCCTGACCGATCGCGGCCCCAAGGATGCGGCGGTGATCGAGCGAGATCTGATGGCGGTCGTCCCCAAACGGCGATGGCCCGAGGTCACCGACCTGTTGATCGCGCACGGCCGCACGATCTGCGACGCGAAGAGGCCGCGCTGTGGGGACTGCGTGGTCGAACCGCTGTGCCCCTCGAGCCAGGAGGCGGGGCTGACCGACCGCTACCGGGCGGCGATGACGGCGAAGAAAAAGCCGCGACGAGCCTGACACCCCCTGGCCCCGCCGGGGCCCACGCCGGGCCGAGTGATTGCTTCGAGTCGCATGACGACCGCCGGCAACCGCTCGATGCCAGGGCCACTACGATGGCTGGGATGAAAAAGGTGATCCTCGCCGCGCCGCGCGGCTACTGCGCAGGCGTGGACCGGGCGGTGAAGATCGTCGAGCGCGCCCTCGAAACGCTCGGTGCCCCCGTGTACGTGCGCAAGGAGATCGTCCACAACCGGCACGTCGTGAGCGAGCTCGCCGAGCGCGGTGCGGTCTTTGTCGATTCGGAGGAGGAGATTCCCGAGGGCGGAGTGTGCATCTTCTCCGCCCACGGCGTCTCACCCGAGGTGCGACGGAACGCAGCCCGGCGGAAGCTACATGTGATCGATGCCACCTGTCCCCTTGTGACGAAGGTCCATCTCGAAGCGAAGCGGTTTGCGCGCGGTGGGCGAAGGATCGTGCTCGTCGGTCATGTCGGCCACGAGGAGATCGAAGGAACCGCGGGCGAGGCACCGGAGAACACACTCGTCATCGAGAACGTCGACCAGATGGACGACATGGGGCTCGATCCCGACGAGCCCGTCTCGTACCTGACGCAGACCACCCTGTCGGTCGACGACACCCTCGATGTGGTGGAGGCACTGCGCGATCGTTTTACCGACATCAAGGGGCCGCGCAGCGACGACATCTGCTATGCGACGCAGAACCGGCAGGTTGCGGTTAAGGCGATCGCCCCCGAGGCGGATGTCGTGCTCATCGTCGGTGCTGTCAACTCGTCGAACTCCAATCGACTTGTTGAGGTTGCGGAGGGTGCGGGTACCCGCGCCTACCTGGTGCCCGACGAGACCCATCTGGATCCCTCGTGGCTAGACGGGGTCGAGACCGTAGGGGTCAGCTCGGGGGCCAGCGCGCCCGAGGTGCTCGTCGACCGTCTGCTTGACCGCCTCGCCCATCTCGGCTTTGAGACCGTCGAGACCCGGGAGGTCACTACAGAGGACGTTACATTCTCGCTGCCGCCGTGGCTGCGGAAGGACGCGGACATCGTGTCCCAGGGTTAACGGATCGATTGTTCGATCTCTCCCGCGAGATCGAAATCGCGCGGGGTGAGTCCTCCCTCGGAGTGAGTTGACAGCGCGAGACGCACTTTGTTCCAGCGGATGTCGATGTCGGGATGGTGATCCCAGCGCTCGGCGAGAGCCGCGACATCGTTCACGAACTTCATGGCTGTGCCGAAGTCGTCGAACTCGAAGACCTTCTGAATCTCGTCGCCTTCTCGCTCCCAGTCTCCGAGCTCATCGAGTCGTTGTTCGATCTCTTCGTCTTCGAGCAGCTCCGCCACAACCTCCTCCTCACGGGGTCGTCTCTCTTGGCCGCAAGATACCGTGCCCGGGGAAGTCCGCAAACCGGAGTTATGCTGCGCAGCCGAGAGCCCGGCCGCGCGAAACTGCGGCCCGAATCGGCAAGGAGACAGCCCAAGTGGATTATGCGATTGGGATCGGTGGGCCGCTCCCGCTCATCGGACCCATGGCGAAGATGGTCGAGGACGCCGGATTCGAGTCGTGCTGGGCAGCGGAGACTACGAATACGGCGTTCATAGCCGCGTCGGTCGCAATCGGCGCGACCGAGCGGATCAAGGTCGGAACCGCGATCGCTCTGGCCTTCCCGCGCTCGCCGACCATCACGGCCATGACCGCATGGGATCTGGACGAGCTGTCCGGGGGTCGCTTCATCCTTGGGCTCGGGTCGCAGGTTAAACGGGTCAACGAAAAGCGCTTCTCGGTCCCCTTCGAGCACCCCGCTCCCAAGCTCAGGGAGTACGCACAGGTCTTGCGAACTGTGTGGGCGGCGAACCGCGGCGAGGACGTGGCCCACGAGGGCCGCTTTTACACCGTGACCATGCCGACATTTCACGGCCATCCACAGCCGGACCGGCGCGATGTGCCCATCTACTTCGCGGCGGTCGGTCCGGCCATGGCGCGCGTCTGCGGGCAAGTTGCGGACGGTCTGATCGGCCATCCTCTCGCGTCGCCCACCTATCTGCGAGAAGTGGTCCGGCCGGCGATCGAAGAGGGGGCCGAGCGAGGAGGCCGCAAGGCCGAGGAGTGCAACCTGACCGCATGCCCAATGATCTCGATCTCCGACGATGCGGATGTCGCGCGCCGTGAGGTGAAACTCCAGATCGCTTTCTACGCGACGACCAGGACCTACAAGCAGATCCTTGAGCTGCACGGCAGGTCACACCTGGTGCCCGATCTTCGAAGCGCTTTCGAGGCCAAGGACAAGGACCGGATGATCCGGCTCGTCGACGACGAGTTGTGCGACACGATTGCCGCTGCAGGGACGGTAGACGAGGTGCGCGACCGCATCGCTGCGTGGGAGGGGATCTCCGACCGCGTGATGGTGACGGGACCGTGGTACGGGCCCTCGGCGGGCCGCATGATGGAGAACTACCAGGCCCTAGTGGAGACGTTCGGCCGGGCCACCCCCGTCATCGAGTGATCCTCAGATCCGTCTAACCCCGATCGAGTGATCCTCAGATCCCGCATAGCCCGCCGAAATGCTCAATCATCATGTTGTACGGATCGAGTGATCCTCAGATCCCGCATAGCCCGGCGAAATGCTCACTCATCAGGTGGGGAGCTGTCAGGAGCCCGGAAGGATGCCCGGCTGATCCGGGCTCTGGAATAGCTCGAGGCGGTCCGGCTTCCATCCCACGTCCGTCTTGTCGAGGCCCATCTCCATCCGCGCGATGCCCGGCACGGGCGCGTCGCCCGAGTCGTTCGAGACATCCAGGCTTACGACGACGAAGACGGTGGCCGTCTCGTCGCCCAGGGACTGGATAAAGACGTCGTCGATCTCCCCGTTCAGCTCGACTTGAGCGTCCTTGATCGCTTCGGTGTTGGCGTCGCTGAAGAGATCGTTGATCTCTTCCAGAAGCGTGCCGGTCGCCATCTCCCTGAGCTCGACAGCGTCCTCGTCGATCGTTTCATAAGTGACGTTCGTGAGCTTCAATACGAACTCGGTGGCCTGCTCACGCACATCGTCGCGGGCCTGCTCGTCGCCGGTCACGGAATCGGCTTTCACCTTGAGGAGAACTGCGAACGTGACCGCGGCAAACAGGGCGAGGCCGAAGAGCACCCACGGAACCAGAGGGTTCCGCATAGATGTCTTCAACTTTGGTCCGAGGCCCGTCATGAGGTCGGCAAGCTTAGCCCTTGAACTATTAGAGCTAGCGGCCGGGGTGGAACTTCGAGTCGCGCGCCCTGTTCAGCTTGTGCGACTGGCTTCCGGGGCCGACGCCCGGTCCGAAACGAGAGCGGCATGCATTCGCCGCGTAGACGCCGGGGGCTCCTCTTTTAGGCACGTAGGAGCGCGCCTGAGGCTCCGTGTGCGGCAGCACCTGAACCCGGAACCACATGCGGCCGTCGAGCCCTTTTCGGACGGCCTGCTCGACACCGTCGAAGAAGAAGTGATTGAGGTCCAGGGCGGCCTTTAGGTTGCGAATATTGCGCCGCATCGCCATCACCGTATTGATGTCGGCGAAGTCGGCCACCAAACAGGAGATGTTCGCCTTGTCGCGGGCGATGATTCGTCCGGCAACCGTCGTGAACCGTCCGCCGTTCCGGTAAAGCTCGGCAATGTCATGCCTGCGGTCTCGCAGTATGTCTGCAAGCTCCGCTGTGACCGTGATGTCGTCGGCCAGCACCCTTGCATTGTCTGCGAGCACGCCGGTGACCTGGGGGCCCGTGCGGATCAGCGCGTCGAGCTCGGCCTTGACCTCGAGGATGCGCTGCGGCAGGTCGGCGGTGGCCTCAGACAGTTCGCCGAGGTCTCGCCCACGCCCGTCGACGGCTGTGGCAAGCTCCGAGACGACGGTCGCCAGATCCTCGGGCGGCACCGAGTGCAGGACACGCGCCAGCACCTCCACTGTCTCTCCGGCGTCGGGGGGCGGAAGCGTGTCGGCCACCTCGATGTGGCCCCCGTTGCCGATCGGTTCGCCGGTCCCGGGGGTCAGCTCGACGACGAGGTCTCCGAGCGGGCTGCGCCTCGCAATCGTTGCCTTAGTCCCCGCCGGCACCTCGACGCCGCGGTCGAGGTTGAGATAAGCCCGGGCCCCCTCGGCGGTGAGCTCCACGTGATCGATGCTTCCCACCGTCACCCCGCGCAAAGTGACGTCGTTGCGGGGCGCGAGACCGCCCGCATCGGTGAAGTCCGCAGTGATCCGGTCTCCTCCGGAGCCCTGGAGCAACAGGTTGTAGAAGCCGAGAACCGTCAGACCGGTGGTCACCAGCAGGAAGACGATCAGGTTGATGATGATCCGCTTCGTTATCAATGCTGCCCCTTACACCGGCGTGCTTGGTCCTTGGGGTTGTCGTTCATCCCGCAGAAGACGAACTCTTGGATGACCTGGTTGAAAGTGTCGTATTCGACGAGCTGGACGTTGCGGTTGTGTCCCGGCGCATGCTCGAGAAGGAGCGCTATCGATCGCTGCTCCTTGGCCAACGTCCCGGTGATCACCAGCATCTGGTCGAAGAACCGGTCCATCTCGTCCACGTGCGCTTCCAGGATTCCCCGGCTCCCGCGTGCGAGACGTGCAAGGGCAACTATGGCGCTCTCCAGCTTGTCGCTCTCTTCGGCAAGGACCTCGATCGCCCTGGAGGTGTTCTGAACCGCTTTGCGATGCGCGTCCTTTTCGCGCGCCAGGGTGCTGTTGAACTTGTCGAGGGAGATCACCAGCTGCTCGATGTCTCCGGTGCGGTTCTTGTAAGCGCCGGTGATGTCGCGGAAGTTGAGCAGGATCTGGGCCAGTTCTTCGCCGCGACCGCCGAATCCCTCTGCACCCTCGTCGACCATGGTGGCGATCTCGGAGGCGCTGAGGACGCCGAAGACCTCCGTGCCCTCGACGACGAAGTTCTCGAGGTCCGGCCTCACCTCCGTGTCCGTGATCGTGGCGCCGTCCTCCAGAGCGGGAGACGTCGTGGTCACTGCGTCGTTGGAAACCAGATCGACGATGCGTTCGCCCAGGACGCTCGTGCTGCGGATGCGCGCGGTGACGTCGCCGGGGATGTTCGCGTCGCGGGTTATCGACATCGTCACCACTGCTTCGGTCCCGCGGAGCTGGATGTCCGCGACCTCGCCCACGCGGATGTCGGCGTAGTGGACGGGGGCTCGCTCGAAGAGGTCGCCGATGTCGGTGAAGGCCGCGTGCACTGTGATCTTGTCGTTCGAGCTGCACGCAGCTCCGAGCAACATGATGGCCAGCAGGACGGCGATCAGGCGTCTCATAGCCTCTCGCCTCCCGGTAACTGGGCGCCGTCCAGGATCTCGTCGATGACGTCTTTGAGTTTCTTGGGAGCGTCATCGTCGAGAGCCTTTTTCGCCTCGCGCTTGAGCCTGCGGCAGAGTTTCGGTCGCGCCGCTTCGCTGCATTTCTTCCGGGCGGCGCGCGTGAGCACCTTGTCGAGCTCGCGGGGGAGCTCTTTGAATGCCTTCTCCACGGAGCGCCGTGTCCTGTCAACCTTCTTCTGAGTCGGACATCCGCCGTCGGGGCAGAACAGCTCTGGGAACCGCTGCTCCCAGTACGCCTCCTCCTGGCACTCGTCCCGGCCGAGTCGCAGGCAAAGCCCGACGAGGCGGTCCTCGAGGCGCAGAACGAGCATCTCGAAGAGCGGCTCGCCTTGGTTGCCGAGCCGGAGCCAGTCGCGCTCGTAGTCGACGGCACGCGATGCGGCCGAGAACAGCCGTCGCGCCCATTTTCCGGTCCGCGCGAAGCGATAGATGTTCCGATCAAGGGTGCGAGTGGTGCGTGTCAGCGCTTTGATGTCGGAGCCCAGGGCACCTTCGTGGCCGAGCAGCAGGTCCGCCAGCTGAGCGGACGCAAGGTTGAGCCCCTCGATCGTGCCCTCGAGATCGCTTCGGACATCGACGATTGTGTTCCCGACGACGTTGTAGGAGTTGATTACGCGCGCAAGCGCACCCTGGCGTGTGGCCAGGGCCTGGGTGATGCTGTTGAACTGGACGATCATCTCGGCGAGCTCGTCGCGTCGTGACGCGAGCGTCTTGAGAACGACCGTCCCATGCCGGATCAGGCGGTTGAGGCGCTCGCCTTTCCCTTCGAGGACGCCCGCCGCATTGGTGATGAACCCTTCGACCGTGTCGGCGTCGAGTTCGCCGAGGTATTCGTTCATCGCGCGCAGCAGCTCGTCTCCCTCGGCCGGAACGCTGGTACGCGCCATGGGGATCGTGGCCCCGTCGTCGAGCTCCGTCCCCGACTCGTAAGCGGGACTGAGCTGGACGTAGCGTTCTCCCAGCAGCGACATCGGCACGATGACGGCATTCACGTCGGCCGGCAACTTCACGTCCTCGTCGTCGATCCGCATGGTCACGACGACCGAGTCCGTTCCCGGATTCACTGTGGTGACCTGGCCGACATCGACGCCGAGCACCTTGACCTTGACGCCGGGGAAGACCTGAATGGCGCGGGAGAACTCGGCCTCGATCGTGCGGGACTGCTCGCCGTCGCCGATGCAGCCCGACGCGATCAGGGCACTTGCGGCGAGCAGGACGATCAGCTTGCGCGGGCCCATCACAGCTCCAGCTCGCCGTCGGTGATGCCGTCGAACAGGTCACCGATGTCACCGGGCAGGCCGTCTCCCGGCCCCCCGGCCCCTCCGTCGTCCGGCGCTCCTGGGCCCCCGTCCCCCGGGCCCCCGTCCCCCGGGCCTTGTGCCGGGGCCCCGCGACTACCTTCGTCTTCTTCTTCCTCGCTGCCGCCCTGGCAGTACTCCTCGGGGTTTTCTTCCTTGCGGGGGTCGGGTCCCAGGAACTCATCGAAAGCCTGGTCGACGAGCCCGCACCGGCCGGCGATCGCGTCGGCGCCGAGGGGGCCGAGGGACTGCACGAAGATGTTCGCCCAGCGATTGGGCGTGCCCTGCGAGTAGCCGACGCTGGAATAGCCGCGCACCGATTTCTCCAGATACGAGACCGACGCGGCGAGATCGAGCTGATGGTCGCCCACCACTTCGAGGGCCTCGTGGAGATGGGCGAGCGTCGAATCGAGCTCGGCTTTGTTGCGCCCGATCAGGTCGGCGACCTCGTGAGAGGCCGAGTCGGTCGACTCGAGGAGGACCTCAAGCTCCTCGCGCTGATCGACGAGGTTTGCAAGGACGACGTCATAGCGGTCGATCAACTGGACGATCGTGTCGTCCCGCTCGCCGAACGTCGTCGCGAGGGTCGACAGCGACTCGATCAAGCGCTGGAGGTCGCGCTTTCTTTCGCCGAGCGTTTCGGTCACGTCCCCGAGGCCGTCGATGACCACGCGCAGCCGCCCCGCTTTCCCCTCGGTGATGTCCGTGACCTCGACCATGAGTTGTTCGAGTGCCTGGGCGTCGGAACGTTCCATGAGTGTTACCGATGCGTCGTTTAGGTCCTGGACGTCGATCGGCGTCGTTGTGCGCTCGAGGGGAATCGCCGAACCATCTTCGAGGTTCGCGTCAGATTCTCCGGCGATGAGATCCACGGATTTCTTGCCGAGGAGCGTCTCGATGATGATCTCGGCCTCCGAGTCCTCCGGCATCGCCACGTCCTGCTTGATCTTGAGATCGACCTCGACCACCTCGCCTGCGATGCGAATCTCGCCGACGCTGCCGGCCTCGAGACCGGCAACGGTCACATCGTCGCCGGATCGGATCCCCGCTGCGTCTTTGAAGGTGGCCGTAACGGTGTAGGTGTCCTCGAAGAACCCACCGGACAGAAGGAGGGCGAACGCGGAGCCACCGAGCAGGAAGACGACGCCGAAGATGCCGATCAGCACCTGGTTTCGCTCCAGGAACGACTTGCGAAGAAAACCGCGCAGTGGGTTATGCACCGGCTTCCTCCCTCAATATGAAGCGCAGGAGTCCGTCGACTCTCTCAGACGGACCGCTTCTCACCGGCCCTTCCGGGGCGTGCTCCCTCTTGCCCTTGCCCTGGTAGACCTGGGGTCCGCAGCCCGTGTACGCCGGTAGCGACTTCTTCCCCCGCTGACGCGGGTCTTCAGCCTCGTCGACAACCGTCTTGCTGTGCTCGTCTTTGATGATCACCTCGACGACGCGGACGTTGAAGTACTCGCCCCAGCTGGTCGTCTGGAAGTAACCGGACACTCCCACGGGAAGTGTGCACAAGGTGCGGGCCAGGTCCTGCTTGCTGAGAGCGAGCGTCCTTGCAACCGTGTTTGCGTTCGCGATCGTCGCGTCGATGACGCCGGCGTTCTCCTTCAACAACCCGTCCAGCTCCTGCTGGACCACGGCGAAGTCCGAGATCACGGAGTTGAGCTCGTCGGTCGTGCGGTGGAGCGCGCCGCCGACGATGTTCAGATCGTCGAAGATCTTCCCCAGAGCCTTGTTTTGCTCGGCGAAGACGGCCAGGATCTCGTCGGACGACTCCACGGCACTCCCGATTTGACCGTCGAACGACGCGAGGTCGTCGGCAAGAACGGCGCTGTTGTCGATGAGCTGGCGCACCGCGACCTCGTTGCCCGACAACGCGGTGTTCATGGAGTCTAGGAACGCGTTGGCCTTCTCCGGATCGATGGATCTGAGGATCGGGCCCAGACTGTTGAGGAGCTCCCCGACGTCTCCGGCCTTGCTGGTCTGCGCCAGCGGGATCCGGTCGCCTTCGTCGAGCGTTTCTCCCGCGTCCGTCGGATAGAGGTAGAGGTATCGCTGTCCGAGGACGTTGCGCCAGCGTATTGCCGCCTCGGCCTGGTCGGTGAGCCGGATTTTGTCCTCGACCGAGAACTCGACGATCGCCTTACCGTCTTTGATGCGAGTGTTCTCGACGCGTCCCACCTTGACACCCGCGATCTTGACGGAGTCGCCTTTGATCACCCCGAGGGCATTGGCGAATTCGGCCTCGTAGTTCGTCCGGGCCTGGAAGAGCGGGACGTTCGAAAGCCGGACGCCGAGCATGATGGTGAAGATGACGCATACGACCGAGAAAATGATGACCTTCACCAGTGTCGGCTTCGAGAACCTCATCGCCCGTCCCCGTCGTTGCAGATCGGGACCAGCTTCTTTTCCTCTTCGCTGAGGGCATCGCAGATCTGGTTCTGCTCTTCGTCCTGGTCGTTACCGCCGATGAAGTTGACGAAGCCGGCGGCGGCACTGCCGTCCTTGAGCAGGTTCGGCCTGATGTCCTTGCCGAGTTTGTATACGTAGCGATAGAGGCCATGCACCATGTCCGCGAGGCCTGCCGGGCGGCCGGCTATCGTGCCGAGGACGACGTCCCCTGCGTTCATCATCCGATCCCAATCGCTTCGCTGGAAGATGAGAAGGTCTGCGAAATCGTTCGCGAAGGACGTGAGCCCGCTGAGCGCAGCCGAGAAGTCTCTCTGCGCCTGTTGCGACGCATAGACCGGAACACCCTCATTGATGGCGAACGCAAGCCGGTTCATGTCGTCGCCCTTGTCCTCGAGCTCGCCGAACAAGATGCGGAAGTCACGTAGCGCCTCGAGTTGCGGATCCGTAGTGTCTGCAAACACGGTCGAGAGCTCGGCGTTGGCCTCCAGGCCGCGGGCGATGTCGTCGCCGTGGTCCCGCGACGCCCTTGCAAGCTCGTGAACGAGAGTGGCCGCCTCTTCGGGCTTCAATGCGGCCAGCACCTCCGTGCCGTCTTCGAGAGCGTCCTCCAGTTCCGGCCCGACGTGCGTCTCGGTGATCGTGTCGCCGTCCGCGAGATAAGGGCCGCCCCCACTCGGTTCGAAGCGCAGGTCGATGAACTTCGAGCCGAGGAGCGTCTTGAGCGTGACGACCGCCTCGGTGGACTTCGGGATCTCGGCGTACTTGTCCTCGATCTTGAAGGTCACCTGCGCTCGCCGGTCGACGAGCTGGATGTCGGATACCTCACCGACGATGACGCCGCGCACGCGCACGTCGTTACCGATCAGGATCTGCTGGCCCGCGCGGTCGAAGTCGGCGGTCACGTAGTAGTAACCGCGGTAGGCGCCGTACGCTGCCTTGATCCCGAAATACAACCCGGTACTCAGGAGCGCGATGAGCGCGAGCCCTCCGCCGATGAGGAGCAGTCGCCGCTTCATCCTGCGATCCTCACCGTGTCGCCGCCGCCCCACATCACCAGCGAAAGAACCAGGTTAAGGATCACCACGGTGACTATCGACGTCCGGAGCGCCCGGCCCGATGCGACCCCAACTCCCGCCGGCCCGCCCGACGCGTAGTAGCCGTAGTAGCAGTGGATCATGATCACGACGATCACGAACACGATGGCCTTGATGAGGCTGTAGAAGATGTCCGTGGGCGGTAAGAACAGCTTGAAGTAGTGCGTGTATGTCCCCGCCGAAAGCGCAAAGAACTTCGTAACGATCGCCTGTGTTGCCATGTACGAGGAGAACAGCGCGGCCAAATACAGCGGGATGATCGTGATGAGAGCCGCCCACACCCTCGTGCAGACCATGTAGACGATCGACGGAACCGCCATGACCTCGAGCGCATCGATCTCTTCGGAGATGCGGGCCGCGCCGATCTCCGCCGTGAACCCGGCCCCGATCTGGGCGGCGATCGCCACTCCGGCAATCAAGGGAGTGATCTCGCGGGTGTTCGCCCACGACGAGACGAGGCCGACAAAGGCCTCCGCTCCGATCTGCTGCAGGCCCTGGAAGCCCTCGAGACCGACCTGGGTCCCGGTGAAGAACGACATCGACGAGATGACGAAGAACATCCCGGCGCCCATCAGAACCGCGCCGGCCCCCAACGCGATGTCGGAGATCAGAGACATGATCTGGGGCCTGTAGTGCAGACCCCGCGGAAGACGGCGCATCACCTTTCCGTAGAAGACCAGCTGGTCCGACATCGACTCGAACGGGACCGCGATCCGCCTCACGGTCCTGGTTCCGATACTCGGAGCGGCTTCTATTCGTCCGGCCATCTCTTCCTCAGAGTTTTTGGGGTATGAAGTTGAAATACAGGGCGGTGAATATGAAGTTCAAGAAGAACAGCACGATGAACGTGATGACGACGGCCTGCTGTACTGCATCGCCGACGCCCTTCGGCCCCCCCTTGACGAAGAAGCCCTTGTAGCAGGCGACGGTCCCGGCGATGTACCCGAACACAACGGCCTTGATCAGCGCCATCCACAGATCCCACGTCTGCGACAGCTCGTTAAACGAGCCAAAGTAGCTGGACACGGTGCCGTGCTGAACGACGACGGCGAAGAACAGACCGCCCGCGATTCCGGCGATGCTCACCACGGCGTCGAGCAGGATCGCGACAAATGCCGCGGCCAGGATGCGAGGCATGACCAGCCGGTGGATCACGTCGATCCCCAGCACCGCCATGGCGTCGATCTCGTCGCGGATGCGGCGAGAGCCGAGGTCCGCGCACATGGCGGAACCTCCCACGCCCGCGATTAACAGGGCGGTCGCGACCGGCGCCTCCTCCCGGACGACGGCCAGCACCATGGCCGCTCCCATGTGGGCCTCGGCCCCCAGGTCGCGCAGGAACGAGCCGACGTGCAACGAGATGATCATCCCGAACGGGATCGAGATCAGGATCACCGGCACGGTCGTGACCTTCATGAGGAACCACGCCTGGGTCAGGAACTCGTTGAGGGGCCAGGGACGGCGGAAGATCGTGTGGAGGGCCTCCAGCCCGACTCCGAACATCCGGCCGGTTTCGCGCAGAAACCCGACCGGCTTGCCACCTGCTACGGCAATCCTGCTGGCGATGTTGCGACCCCCCGATCTGATTTTCCAGAAGTTTACTTGACCCCCTCGCGGCGCCTCGGTCGCCGAACTCGACGCCGTCGAGATGGGTGAGCCGGGCCGCGCCCCAACAAGGCAAGGTCTTACCCTTGCATTGCCGCCATCAATCCGACTCACCGGTCAATTAGGCGCGTGAGGGGGCGATTCCTCCGTAAGGAAGTCCCGCGGGACGGCCATATACCCCAAAAACGGACACTCCACTAGAGATTTTTTCGCGAGGACGCGCCCCCGTCAGCCGGCGATGCGGACGGTGTCGGAGATCCCCCACATGAACGCCGACAGCATCAGGTTGATGACGTTGACGGCGACTATCGAGGTCCGGATCGCCCGGCCGACCGCGATCCCCACCCCCGCCGGCCCTCCGGTCGCGTTGAACCCGTAGTAGCAGTGGATGAGCGCGACGGTGACTGCGAACAGGCACGCCTTGATAAGCGAGTACAGGATGTCGATAGGCGGTAGCCACTGGTTGAAGTAGTGGTCGTAGAGGCCGGGGGATAGCCCCAGGAACTGCGTGACGATGATGTCGGTCGCGAAGTAGGACGCAAACAGCGACACGAGATAAAGCGGCAGGATCGCGATCAGCGCCGCGATGATCCGGGTCGACACGAGATAGGGGACCGGGCGGATCGCCATCACCTCGAGCGCATCGATCTCCTCGTTCACGCGCATGGCGCCGAGCTCGGCGGTGAAGGCCGCTCCGACCTGGGCGGCGAGGGTGACTCCCGCGATCAGTGGTGTTATCTCGCGCGTATTGGCGAACGCGCCGACGAAGCCCGTGAAGGCCTCGGCACCGATGAGCTGAAGGCCTTTGAACCCCTCCAAACCCACTTGCGTCCCCGTGAAGAAGCTCATGAAGAAGATGACTCCAGCGGTGCCCGCCCCCACGATGAGCGCGCCGGCTCCGAGCGTGATCTCCGAGATGAGCCGGGAGATCTCGCCCACGTGGCGCGTTGCAAGTGTCGTGTCCCCGAGGGACTTCGCCATGAAGATGAGCTGAGTGCCGATGGCAGCGAGGCCGTCAACAACCCGATTGGCGGCGCGAACGGGGGCCGGTACCGTCCGTTCGTACTGAGCCGAGTCCGTTGCCACGATCAGAACTTCTGGGGGACGACGGCGAAATAGAGCGCCGTGAGGACGAAGTTGGCGAAGAAGACCAGCATGAACGTGACGACCACGGCGCGCTGGACGGCGTCGCCGACACCCTTCGGACCGCCCTTCGCGTGCATCCCGAAATAGACGGCCACCATGGCCGCGATGAGCCCGAATATGCCGGCCTTGAAGATCGCGACGAACAGGTCGGCCGGCTGGGCGAGGAGGTTGAATGATGCGAGGTAGGCGCCGGGTGTGCCGCCCTGGATCACCACGTTGAAAAAGGCACCACCGAGGATCCCCGCCACCGACACGAAACCATCGAGCAGCATGGCCACGAACACAGCGGCCCAGATGCGCGGCACGACGAGTGTTGCTATCGGATCGACCGCGAGGACTTCCATGGCGTCGATCTCGTCGCGGATCTTGCGGCTGCCGATATCGGCGCACATCGCAGATCCTCCGGCGCCGGAGATCAGCAGCGCGGCGACGATGGGAGCGGCCTCGCGCACGACGGCCAGGACCATGGCCGCTCCGGTCTGTGACTCCGCGCCGAGCTGACGTGCGACGTTACCGACCTGAAGAGCGATCGTGGCGCCGAACGCGATCGATACGAGAACAGCCGGAACCATGGCGACGCTCGCAATGAACCAGGATTGGCGGACGAACTCACGCCACGGATATGGGGGCCTCCACATGATGCGAAAGGCCTCCAGCGTGATGGCGAACATGTTGCCCGTTTCGACAACGAGCGCGCGAAACGGGCCCAAACGCGCTTACCCCTTCTTGTCCCAGCCGAAGATGCCGCCCAGCCGCCCTTCCTTTTCGCTCTCCTCTTCGGCGCGTCCGTCGCCGGCCGCCTTCTCACGCGGCGGAGGGGGAGGGGGCGCAGGCTTCTGCTCGCCCTCGTCCGAGGCTCCGGCCGCGCGCTCCATCTCTTCGGTCTCTTCGGCGGTCAGGCCCGAGCTGCTCTGCGGCCGCGGCTCGGCTTCCCTCGAGTCCTTGGTCGAGTCCTTCTCTTCGGACATGCCGATGGGGCCGTCCGTCGCGCCGGCCAGGAACTGGCGAACCACGGGGATGTCGGATTCGAACATTTCTTTGGCGGGTCCGAACTGCACGAGGTTCCTCCGGTAGAGCATGCCGATGTAGTCGGCGATGTTCTTGGCGGTCGCGATGTCGTGGGTGACGACCATGAAGGTGGCTTCGAGCTGGCTCTTGAGGTCGACGATGAGCTCGTTGAGGAATGCCGTGCGAACGGGGTCAAGTCCCGAGTCCGGCTCGTCGAACAAAACGATCTCGGGATCGAGCACGAGCGCTCTGGCGAGGCCGGCTCGCTTCTTCATTCCTCCGGAGATCTCACCGGGCAGCTTCTTCTCGGCCCCCGTGAGGCCCACCATCGTTAGCTTCCCGGTCACGATGTCGTTGATCTCGCTTTCCTTCTTCTTCGTGTGCTCGCGAAGCGGGAAGGCGACGTTGTCGTAGACGTTCATTGAACCGAACAGCGCCCCGTCCTGGAACAGCACGCCGAACTTGCGGCGCACCTTGTAGAGCTCTTTCTCGTTGAGCGCGGGAACGTTCTTTCCGTCGATCCAGATCTCGCCCCGGTCGGGTTTCAGAAGCCCGACCAGGTGTTTGAGGAATACGCTCTTACCGGTTCCCGAGGGCCCGATGACGAGGGTGATCTTCTGCTTGGGCACATCGAACGTGATGTCCTCGAGCACCGTCTGGGGACCGAAGGACTTGGTCAGCTCCCTGATGCTTATCTCGACCTCGTCATCCGACGAGGACGAACTCTTGGTTTCGGTCTCGGTTGTTGCCATTACGGGCTTCCCCCCGGGTCTCAGAGTCCGGCGCGGCGTGCGGCCAATCCACAAAGCGTACTTGTGAATGGTTATTCGCCTGCCAGCGTCGCCGTCCTGCCCGAGTGCAAACAAGGCACTCCGTCACGCCTCGACGAACCTCACGGTCATTGTCCGCGACCGGCCCTGCGGTCGTCCAGGGGGCTGGAGCGTTTTAGGATGCCGGCCCGAATGGATTTCCGCGATTCGCCCGAAGAAGCCACCTTTCGCGCCGAGGTGCGCGCGTGGATCGAGGCGAACCTTCCGCCCGGGTGGCGTGACCGCCCGCCCGGCCCGGGGAGGGGGGAAGAGGCGCTTGTGCGCGACTGGAGCCGGAGGCTTTTCGAGGCCGGCTTCGCGGGGCTGACATGGCCGAAGGAGTACGGCGGCGCCGGGGCCCCCTACACGCACCAGGCGATCCTGCTCGAGGAGATCGCGCGGGCCGAAGCACCGGAGCACGTTGGGATTATTGGATTGGGTATGGCCGGACCGACGATCATCGCCCACGGCACCGACGAGCAGAAGGCGCGCCATCTGGCAAAGATCCTCTCGGGCGAGGAGGTCTGGTGCCAGGGCTTCTCCGAGCCCGGGTCCGGATCCGACCTCGCGTCGCTCAAGACGCGCGCCGAGCTCGACGGCGACGAGTTCGTGGTCGCCGGGCAAAAAGTGTGGTCGTCGTACGCGCACATAGCCGACTACTGCATCCTTCTCGTGCGCACCAACACACAGGCGCCGAAACATAAAGGCATCACCTATCTGCTGGCCGATATGCACGCCCCCGGTGTCGAGGTCCGGCCCCTGCGTCAGATCACCGGCGATCCCGAGTTCAACGAGATCTTCTTCAACGACGTGCGCATCCCGGTCTCGCGCGTTCTCGGTGAGATCGACGGCGGCTGGGGCGTGGCGATGACCACGCTCTTGCACGAGCGAGGAACCCTGGGGTTCGCACTCACTGCGCGACTCGAGGTTGCCGTTCGCAAGCTGATTGCTCTTGCAGTCGAGACGAGGACGAACGGCGCGCGGGCTGCCGACGATCCCGTCGTGCGCGACCGTCTCGCGGCCCAGTGGATCGAGTTGCAGGCGCTGCGCTTCACCAACTACCGGTCGTTGACCCAGCTCATGAAGACGGGTGTTCCCGGACCCGAGGGATCGATCGCAAAGCTCGTGTGGTCGGAGTCGAACCAGCGTCTGACGAAGCTGGCCCTCGAAATCATGGGCCCGGCGTCCCAGCTCGACGGCGACGATTCGACGTGGAACGGCTACTGGCAGTACCAACAGTTGCGTAGCCGGGGCAACACGATCGAGGCGGGGACGTCGGAGGTGCTCAGGAACATCATTGCCGAGCGCGTCGTGGGACTGCCGAGGAGCCGCTGATGGACTTCTCGTTCACCGACGAGCAACAGATGCTTCGTGAGCAGGCGCGGGCGTGGCTTGGAGATAGGTTCCCGGCCGACGTGGTGGCGAGCATCGCCGATTCCGAGGACGGATGGGACGCGGCGTCGTGGCC
The DNA here is from genome assembly GCA_050694175.1 of Actinomycetota bacterium. Taxonomy (GTDB): domain Bacteria; phylum Actinomycetota; class CADDZG01; order CADDZG01; family WHSQ01; genus JBOGXA01. The sequence goes on along the minus strand of JBOGXA010000008.1, from coordinate 84,098 downwards.
GGCGATGGGCGAGCTCGGCTGGATCGGACTCTCGAGCCCCGAATCCGTCGGCGGCGCCGGGATGACTTTCGTCGAGGAATCGGTCGTCTTTGAGGAGCTGGGGCGCGCCCTCTATCCGGGGCCCTACTGGTCGACGGTCGGGCTGGCGCTGCCCGCTCTCGAAGGCGACGAGCGGTTGATCGCAGATGTTATTGCGGGGCGCGCCGCGGCGACTCTGGCGTGGGCCGAACCCGCCGGGCCCCACTCGCTTGCGGACATCGACGCTATCGGATGCAAGGCAGAGGGTCACGAGGATGAGTGGCGGCTCTCAGGTGAAAAGGTGCTCATTCCCGACGCGGGGTGCTGCGATGTCGTGGTCGTCGTGGCTCGCTCGGTCGACGGACTGGGTCTGTGGGCGCTTCGCAACGGAAGCGCGCGGGCGTCGTCGACGATGGACTCGACCCGCCGCCTGGGGCGAATGGAGCTCGAGGCGGTGCCGGCGGACCTTCTCGTCGCGGGCTCGGATGCGGCCGCACTCCTGGAGCGGACACGGTTGCGGGCCCTTGCCGGGCTCGCCCTCGAGGCCGTCGGCGTGGGCGAATATGCGCTGTCCCTGGCGGCCGAGCACGCGAGGGCGCGCACTCAGTTCGACCGTCCGATCGGTGCTTACCAGGCGGTGTCGCACAAGATCGCCGACACGTATGCCGAGGTCGAGCTTGCCCGCTCCCTCGCATATTGGGCGGCGTGGTGCGTCGCCGAACAGCCGGAGACCGCGCCCACGGCGGTCTCCGCCGCAAAGGCGTTCGCGGCGGAGACGGCGGTGGCCGCGTGCGAACGCTCCATACAGGTGCACGGGGGCATCGGGTTCACATGGGAACACCCACTGCACCGCTACTACAAGCGGGCCCAATGGATCGAGTCTTTCGAAGGCCACCCGCGCACGCATCGGGCCGAGGTGGCGCACGCGTTGCTGGACGGCGAACGGCTATAGGCGCAGGGCTGCGAGAATTTCGTCGTGGTTCTCGAGACTGTTGTCTACGCAGACCGGTCGCAGCGGGGCAAGCTGCGATTCTCGGGGTCTCAGCGCGTCTGGTTCCTCCATCAGATAATGACGCAGCACTTCGAGGGGCTGAAATCCGGCGACCACGCCGACGCCGCCCTCCTCACCGTCCACGGACGCATGGTCGGCTATCTCGAGGCCCTCGTCGCCGACGACGCCATCTGGACGCATTTCGAACCCGAACTGATCGACACCCTTCCCGACGCGATCGCCCGCTACGTGTTTGCAACCGATGTCAGGATCGACGACCTCACAAACGAGATGGGCCTGGTTCTGGTCGCCGGTCCGGAGTGGCGAGCGGTGGCTTCTGAGGTGGGGGCGGGTCCCATTCTGCATCCCACGGAATCGCTGGGAGAGCCGGCAGGCTACATCTGGATCGAGCGCGCCCGGGTGGAGCCGCTCGTCGAGAGGCTCGAGGGGGCCGGAGTCACGCGTGCCGATGAACAGGACCTCGAGGATGTTCGCATCGCCAACGGGATCGCCCGCTGGGGCCGTGACATGAACGAGAAGACCCTTCCCCAGGAGGCGGCGATCGAGGGCCGCGCGGTCCACTTCGACAAGGGCTGTTACGTCGGACAAGAGGCGGTCGCCAAGATCCACTTCCGGGGGAAGGTGAACCGGACCCTGCGGAGGATCGAGGCCGACGCGCCGCTCGACGCCGGCGCCGAGGTGACGATCGACGGAGGAAAGGTCGGCGCGGTGACGAGCGCCAGCGGAGAGCGAGCGCTGGCGATGCTTCGTTACACGGTCGAACCGGGGGCCACCGTGAAGGTCGGCGACGTCGACGCGCACGTGGTCGCGTAACCCATGGGACATCACTACGAGGGCGACGATCTCATCGTCAGAAAGATCGAAGTGGGGACGATGGAGAACAACACCTACGTCATCGAGTGCCCAGAGACGCACGATGCGCTGCTCATCGATGGGTGTTTCGATCCCGAGAAGATCATCGACCGGTCGGCCGGGGCCAACATCGTTGCGATCGTGCAGACTCACGGTCACAGCGATCACATCCAGGCCCTTCCCGAACTCGTTGAGAGATTGATGGTTCCCGTCCTTGCGCATCCCGCCGAGAGCTATCCGGTTTCGATCGACCGCAATCTCGACGACGGTGACGAGATCGAGTTCGGGAACAGGACGGCCCGCGTCCTGCACACTCCGGGGCACACACCCGGGGGGATCTGCCTGCTGGTCGGCCGGCATCTCGTTTCGGGCGACACGTTGTTCCCGGGCGGGCCGGGCAACACGTGGGGGGATCGGGACCGATTCAACGAGATCATCGACTCGATCCGCACGAAGCTGTTCGTGCTCGACGACGATACTGCCGTCTACCCCGGCCACGGCCGCGACACGACGATCGGAGCCGAGAAGCCGCACCTTAAGGAGTGGATCGACCGCGGCTGGTAGCAATCCTTAACGTTTGGTGAAGTCGTGATCGGTATGAGCCGGTCGGACCGACAATAAGAGGGTGAGTCACGTCCGAACCGCCGGGGCAGTCGCGTGCGCCCTGGCGCTGTCGGTGCTATGGCTCGCGGCCGCCGTCGTCGACGGCGCCCCATTCGCGCCCGCGGCCTTCGCAGAGACCATCATCCGCGCGACCCCCGGGGGGATCGCGACCTTCTTCATAGAGACGCTCGGTCATCTCGCCCGGCCCCTCGTGACCGCGGGCGTGATCACCGGGGCTTTTGCTGTGGGTGTGTGGGTGCCCGTCGTGACCGTCCGCCGCGGTCGCCCCCACTTCGAGATCGTCGGTGCCGTCCTTGCCGGTGCTGCAGCTGCCGCGATGTTGGCCGCCCCCGGGGAGGACGCCAGACTGCTTTCCGTCGCGGTTTCGGTTCTCGTTGCGGGAGCGGCCTACGCGGTCGCCGCCCGAGCCATCTACTCCGCCGAAGGGTCGGCTGCCGCCGATCCGGACCGCCGGCGCGCGCTGAGGATGGGCATCGGGGCCGCCCTTGCCGTCACGGCGGGCGGAGGTGTGATCGGCTGGTTCGCTCGCAAACTGCGGGGGCCGGATACCGACGTTGCCCTCGTCGCACCGGCAACACCGGCGGTTGCGCCGGACCAAGGGCCGTTCCCCGACATCCCCGGGCTCACACCCGAGATCACAACCGCAGCCGACCACTACGTCGTCGACATCAACATCATCCAGCCGTCGGTGGAAGCGGAGGGCTGGAAACTGCGGGTGTTCGGAGAAGTCGACAAGCCGCTGGAAATGACCTTCGAAGAGTTACAACGTCGCTTCGAGGTCGTCCAGGAGTTTTCGGTGCTCGCGTGCGTCTCCAACGAAGTGGGCGGGACACTCGTCGGTAACTCCGCATGGGGTGGAGTGCGATTGAGCGAAGTCCTCGACGCGGCCGGAGTGCAATCCGATTCGATGGACGTCGTTTTTCGAGCGGCCGATGGCTACTCGGACTCGATCCCGGTGACCGTCGCGCGCCGCCCCTCGACCCTCATCACCGTGTCGCAGAACGGCGATCCGTTGACTCAGGAGCACGGGTTTCCCTGCCGCATACGCGTCCCGAGCATCTACGGGATGAAGAACGTGAAGTGGCTCGAGTCCATCGAGGTGGTCCCGGTCGACTACGAGGGCTACTGGCAGGACCGCGGCTGGTCCGACGAAGCGGTCGTCAAGACGCAGTCGCGGATCGACGTTGCCGGCGACGATTTCGCGGCGGGGGTGGGCGATCCGACCTGGATAGCGGGAGTCGCATGGGCGGGGGATCGCCGCGTTTCGGTGGTCGAGGTCTCGGTGGACAACGGACGCTCGTGGGCCGCAGCGATGCTCAAGGACCCGATCTCAGATCTGTCGTGGAGGCTGTGGGCTTACCGCTGGACGCCGGAACGAGCCGGCGACGCGGTGATCAGATGCCGGGCGATCGATGGAACGGGAGCCGTCCAGACTGCGGCCGAGGCCGACCCGCACCCCGACGGCGCCTCCGGTTACGACGCCGCGACGGTATCGGTGGGCTGACAGCGCGGTCTTCTAATCCGAGGGTCAGGGTCGTTCGATGACAGTTGACTTCATATCGCTTTGGAAGTAGGTCCCAAACTAGCCAGCATTCCGCCGATCCTGCCACTCATCAAAATGTCTCTTCACGTCACGATAGACCTGGTTAAAGGGCGGAAGATCAGCCAATTGGTGCGCCAGTCGCGATTCCCAAGGCGCTTCCAATCGCTTCGCGTTGTAGATAGATCCTGGGCTGGGTGCGTAGCCATACCTTGCTCGATGCCCGCGCTCGATCTCCTCGAACGCTACATCGAACTCAGTCAACCCCGACCAAACATCAAAGAGATCCCGAGGCTCCGCGCGGTCGTTCAGCATGTACCACTTGTTCCCCAGCATCTCCGTCAGGGTGAACACGGGAGTGATTACTTCAATCTCCTGGAGGTCTTTGTACGGGAGATCTACCTTTCCTTCAGTTTTCCCCATCGCGACGGTTACGTCCATGTTTACGTCCAATAGGAGTTCATGAGCTGCCCACCGGACGGTAGACCGTGACCAACTTTCGCGGGGCGGGCCATAAGCAAGCTCGAGACTCAAGGTCGTTCGTTCCCTCGCTACACGAATCGCATTTTGGAGACGGACTTCTAGATCCGATATGGGACCTTGGCTCGTGAAATCTAGGTCTTCAGATAGGCGGAAATCAGGCCAGTAAATTCGGGCCAAGGCAGTTCCGCCGCGGAATACGAGCTCCGGAAGGCCCTCACATATAGCAACGAGGAGGTGGCAGAGGGCATAGTCGTTCTCGACGTAGGAAGCATCGAGGCCAAGGCGTCTTGCGCGCGCCCGAATCTCGGCGTGATCTATCATGTTTTGCCCACCTCAAGAAGTTGATCGATGTCCGCATTGATCACGAGTTCCCAGCGCTTGTTCCGAGGACCTGTTCGATCCTGTTTATTGGTGTCTAGCGGCACGTACCGCTTTACGCGACCAGCAATTCGCTCCAGTTCCCAGAGCACTCGAGGCTCTCCGTAACCCGCCAACTCCAGCAGAAAGCCGAGACGTTTGGTAAGAGCGTGCTCGTTTAGTCGCATCACGTAGCGCAACAATCGATCGGGATTTAACTCCGCCTGTCGCCTTTTGAACCCTCGAAGGATTTCCTCAAGCCCTCCACACAAATCCGGACGATCAACACAGTCGATGAAAGTCCGTTCAAGGTCGGCCACCTTCACCACCCGACCCGGTTCCAAGACATGGTCCTCGTAGCCGAAGAATCGATGCTCCGCAAGGATTACGAACTGAAAGCGGACAGGCCCAACCGTGACGTCTCGTTGCGGTCGCCTCACTGCAATGAACAATGTTCGCAAGGGATGCTGGGTCAGTCGATGAAGGCGCATCCCAGTGTAGTAGGCGAGGTAATAGGGAGCAGGAGCGACCAGTGCGGCCGCAGCGTCGAACCAGTTGGTTGGCTGTGCTCCGAGCTCCCCCCATGCATCTGCAGGAGTGAGCGCGTATGTACCTCTCTTGAGCCTGGTCGCAAAGCCGGCTTTAGCCAGTCTGAACGCAATCTGCTGGGCCTTGGCGCGCTCGACATTGAGGACCTGGACTAGGTCCTGAATTGTGAAGAATTGCTTGCCCTGTCGAGCAAGCCTTGCTATGGCGTCCTGGAGAATTCCCATGCGCTAATCATAGAACCTTGCTGGTACCATATACAAGTATCGTTAAGCGAATATCGCTATTTGCGCCTTTCTCTTGCACTTACAGCCATCTAGGCCAAGCTTGGAAGAGAGCACAGCGCCGCGGTCAACTAAGTCCCGCCTCAACCGGACGAGGATAATTTCCTCGTTCGCGTTGCTCGGACTCAGTACTCCTCTGTTTCGACTACCTCGACCACTCGGGCTTGCGGCTGCCTGATCAAGCCTTCTGCCTCGACACGGGACCACACCTCGAGCAGTTTGTCGTGAACGGCTTCGGCCTCAGCCGTGCTGTCGAACTCCAGATCGATCATCACGAGGTTCGGATCGTCGGCTGCGCATGCGATGCGATAACGGCGCACTCCTGATCTCTCTCTTCCGATCGGATCGCTATCGAAGGTTTTCTTCCAGACGGCGTATTCCGAGACCGGATGTTCGATTCGCAGAATGTACACACCGCCTCCTTATGTTGAACGCTGAGCGACCATCCTAACTTTCTACTCGTATTGCGGCGCGAGCCCCCCGGGCCGACCATGTTCCCTTGAGTCGTCCCAGCAACTTTTCGCCGGCTGAGTAAGAGCCCAAGGCGGAGCCACCTTGCGCGGTCGGGCACCAGTAACTACCCTGCAACACAACGCAGCGTCGGGAGGAGAGGGCGATGGGCATTCAAGGAGTTCACGTTGCACTGACCGTGAGCGATCTGTCGGTAAGCGGGCCCTGGTACGAGAAGCTATTCGACGGCCAGAAGATCTTCCAGGGGCCCGATGAGGTCAGCGAGGTACAGATCTACATGATTCCGGATGATTTGTTGCTGGGGTTGCGACAGCACACGGGCACTCCGGCGGGAGACAGGTTCTCGCACGAGCGCTGCGGACTCGATCACTTTGGCTTGCATCTCCAGGACACGGCGGATCTCGACAAGTGGCGGGCGAAGCTGGACGAGAGCGGCATCGACCATTCCGGCGTCGTCGAAAGCCCGTTCGGACATCACCTTAGCTTCAAGGATCCCGACGGGATCGCGCTTGAGCTGTTTGTGGCCGCGCCGCAGCAATAAGGCCGCGCTCGAGGTCGCGGGCGACGCGAGTGTGGGTGTTCGCTTCGTCATGGACCCAGACAAGCCGGCGTTATTGGCGCCGCCCACCGGTGGCAAGGGCGCGCCGGCCGGTCGACCCCTACGATGGCCGTATGCAGATTCGCAAGAGCAACCGCTGGCTGCGCGTCGGTGTGCTTATTCTGGCGGTCCAGGCGGGGACGGTCGGCCTGTGGGCCCTGTTCGCGCCCGAGTCCTTCTTTCGCGACTTCCCGGGCTTCGGGCGCGTGTGGGCCGGGACTCTCGGTCCCTATAACGAGCACCTCGTTCGCGATGTGGGCGGGCTGTACGTCGCGTGGACGGTCCTTTTCTTGTGGGCCCTGGTGACCCTCGATCGAGTCGTCCTCCGCGCGGTGATGGTCTCGTGGTTACCGTTCGCGGTGGCTCACCTCGCTTTTCATCTGTCCGAAGCCGGACGCCTGTCCGGATCCGACCAGATCCTGTCGGTCATGGCCCTCGCGCTGTTCGTCGTGTTGCCGGTTCTCATCTTGTTGTCGGGCCGGCGACGGCGGAGCTCGGACTTCAAGTGGTCGCGAAAGGTGTGAGCGCCCCCGCTAGAGCGGTTCGAAGTGAATGAGCACCGCGCCCACGTCGGGGTGCGCCGCGTGGACCGACTTCTCGATGCGCTGGGACGCGTCGTGGATCCGTTCGAGTGGGAGGTCCCCGCGACCGTGCACGTGCGCGACGATCGATAGCACATCGCCGCTCGCGGTGACGAGTACCTCGTGACAGTCGAGCACGTCGGGCTCGGTCACCGCGAGGCGTTTGATGCCGGCGACGAGATCGGCCCTGGTCGCCGTCACGTCTTTCCCGTGGGTCGTTTTTTCGAGTGGCTCGATGTGTGCGTCCACTCGCACATCGGATCCCAGTTCGTCCGCGACCGCCGCCTCTATCCGGTCGGCGAGCTCGTGCGCTTCCTGCAGCGATGTGTGCGGTTGAACCTTGGCATGAAGCGTCACCTGAAGGTTGCTTTGCCCGCTCTCGTCGAACGCGTGGACCAGTACGTTGTGTACTTCGTGCACGCCGGGGGTGCGGCTCGCGGCCGCCTGCACACGCTCGACCAACCCGCTTGTTTGTGAGGCCGGCTCGACATGCACGACCACGTCGGCGTCCGGAGCGACGCGCGCGATTTCATGCTCGACTTCCTCCGCGATGGCGTGTGCGCGCTCCAAAGAGGCGGTGCGCTCCGCTGCAACGGTGACGTCGGCGAACACTTCCCTATCCCCACCGCGCACGCGCACCCGGCGCGTCTCGTCAACCCCCTGAACACGCGCCGCGGCCTTCGAGATCGCCTCGGCGCGTGCGCGCGGGGCGCGATCCATCAGGACGTCGACCGAGCGTTTCCCGAGGCGAAACGCGGCGACGCCAACGGCGGCCACGACGATCAGGGACCCGATCGCGTCGGCCCGGTCCAGTCCTGCGCGCACTGCGACGAGACTCACGAGGGCTACGAGAGCGGTACCGATGTCGATCGCAAAGTTCAGGGCTCCGGCCCTCAGCGCATCCGAGTTCTCCGACCGAGCGGTGCGGGTGAGCAATCGCACGCGCGCGACGTCGACGACGATCGATACCGCCAGCAGCGCGAACGCGTACCAGGGAGAACCCACGGGCTCGCCCACGCCCGCCAGACGCGCAACCGCTTCGACGGCGACCCCGACGACGAGTGCCCCCAGGATCAGGGTCTGCGTGAACGCCGCAAGGTTCTCGGCCTTGGCGTGCCCGTAGTGGTGCTCCGCATCGGCCGGCTTGGCCGCGATCCGCACGGCGAAATAGAGGAGCAGGAGGGCCACCGCGTCGAGGGCGGAGTCGAGGGCCTGCGACAACACGGCCAGGCTCGAGGTGGTGGCTCCCACCGCGAACTTGGCCCCGCCGAGAAGGCACGTGAGGGCGAGGGCAACGAGAACTGCTCGTGGGGCTGCGGGTTTCTCCATTCTTGCCTCGAAGGTTAGGGCCGAAGGCCCCTTCCCGCCCGTAACCCCCTCGGATCAGCCGGGATTGAAGAAATATTTAGCTTTGGCTAAAATCAATTTTTTATGCTCGACAACACGTCACCCGCCGCCGAGGACTACCTGAAGGGGCTGTGGCACCTTGCCGTCGAGGAGGGTGCGGCCGACGGCCTCGTCTCGACGACGGCCATCGCCACCCGTCTCGATGTGTCGGCGGCATCTGCGACCAACATGCTGAAACGCCTCGACGGAATGGGGCTGGTGGGTTACCTGCCCTACCGCGGGGCATCTCTCACGGACGCCGGCTGCAAGGTTGCGCTGGAGGTCATCCGCCACCACCGGCTTCTCGAGACCTACCTGGCGGAGGCGCTCGGCGTGCCGTGGGATCAGGTCCACGACGAGGCCGAAGTCCTCGAGCATGTGCTCTCGGAGGGCCTCGAGGACCGGATCGCCTCGAAGCTCGGCGACCCGACGGTCGATCCGCACGGCCACCCGATCCCGACCAAGGACGGCTCCATGCCGTCGGTCTCGACCCGACCCCTGTGGGAGGTAGGCGACGGCGAGCGCGTGGTGGTGGCGCGCGTTCCCGATCACCAGCCCGAGACCCTGCGGTGGCTCGACTCGATCGCGGTGCGCCCGGGGGCGAAGGTGGAGGTCACCGGGCGCGGCCCGATGGAAGGTCCCCTGTTCGTGCATGTCGATGGGATCGGTGAACCGCAGGCCCTGTCGCGCGCGCTGGCGGAGTCGATATGGGTGTCGTGAACCGGCGGCGCTTCATCACGGGTGCCGGCGCAGCCGGTGCGGTCGGCGCGTCTCTGCTGTCGGGCAAGGAGATCATTGCGCAGCCTCACGTCGGCCACGATAGCCACGGCGCGCGCGGCGGAGACATGATGACGGTCGGGAACGTCGACCACGCGCGCAATGGGTTCGATCCCCACGAGATCCTGACCGACTTCAACTACGGCGACGAGACCTCCAGGGATCGCTCTGGTCGCACCGTGCGCGAATACCAGTTAACCGCCGTCAACAAAGAGATCGAGGTCGCGCCGGGAGTGTTCTTCCCGGCATGGACGTACAACGGGAGAGTTCCGGGGCCGACCATCCGGGCCACCGAGGGCGATCGCATCCGCATTCAATTCGTCAATTCAGGTGACCATCCGCACACGATCCACTTCCACGGCATCCATTCCGCGTCGATGGACGGCGTTCCGGGGGCGGGAGAGGTGTACCCGGGCGATGAATTCACCTACGACTTCATTGCCGAACCCTTCGGGACTCACCTCTATCACTGCCATTCGGTTCCACTGATCGCGCACATACACCGAGGCCTCTACGGGGCGTTCATCGTCGACCCCAAAAAGGGGCGACCGGACGCGCACGAGATGATCTTGGTCATGAACGCGTTCGACACCAACTTCGATGGGGAGAACGAGATCTACGCGGTCAACACGATTGCGTTTGCATACGCGGTGAAGCCCATCCACATCGCCGCGGGGGAGCTCCAGCGAGCGCATGTGATCAACATCACCGAGTTCGATCCCATCAATTCGATTCATCTCCACGCCAACTTCTTCGATCTCTATCGAACGGGAACATCGCTGACACCCGATGAATTCACGGACACGATCTCGATGGGCCAGGCAGAGCGCCACATGATCGAGTTCACATACGAGGAGCCCGGTCGCTTCATGTTCCATGCGCACCAGAGTGAGTTCGTGGGACTGGGATGGATGAGCTTCTTCGAGGTGATGTGACCATGGCCACGGTCACGTCGCGCATCGAGAGACTGCCCGCGTGGGTAGGTGGTCTCATCCCCCTTGTTCTAGTCGCGGCGCTGCTCGGAGTGTTCTTACTGACCGACCCGATAGGTGAGCTTCGCGAGGTGCCTCCCGTCGAGGCCGTCGCCGTCGAGCGCACGGTGTTGGAGACGGGCGAGATCGAGCTGCACGTTCGCAACGATGGACCGGATCCGGTAACGATCGCCCAGGTCCTCGTCGACGACGCGTACTGGGACTACACGATCGGCGATAGCACTCTTGGACGGCTCGAAGGGACCACGGTGAGGCTTACCTATCCGTGGGACGAGGACTTGCCGCTCAACATCAAGTTGGTCACGGCGACGGGCGTGACGATCGAGCACGAGATCGAAGTTGCCGCCGTGACACCCGACCTCGACTCCGAGACCCTTCGCATCTACGGGCTGCTGGGTGTCTACATCGGTGTCATCCCGGTTGCCGTCGGGTTGCTGTGGTTTCCTGCCCTGCGGCGGGCGTCCCGCCGCTGGCTCGGCTTCTTCTTGGCGGTAACCATCGGGTTGCTGGCGTTCTTGCTGGTCGACACGATTGCCGAGGGTCTCGAGCTCGCGGGCGAGGCTGCGGGAGCTTTTGACGGCGTAGGCCTGTTTGCATCGGGAGCTCTGGCCGCGGTCGCGGCGCTCACGTGGATCGGCGCGGCCCTCACCCGCCGCAGGGCGGCACTCGGCGCAGGCCTGGTGCTTGCGTACCTGATCGCCGCCGGCATCGGGCTCCACAACCTCGGCGAAGGGCTGGCGGTCGGTGCCGCCCTGGCGGCGGGAGAGATCGCCCTTGGGACGTTCCTCGTCGTCGGCTTTGCCTTGCACAACACAACCGAGGGCCTGGCGATCGTCGCGCCGCTAGGCACCCGGACCGAGCGGCCGGCACTGTGGCACTTCATCGCGCTTGGTGCACTCGCAGGAGTGCCGACGGTGTTCGGCGCGTGGCTGGGAGGCTTCGCTTTCTCCCCCGCCCCCGGAGCTCTTGCTTTCGGTATCGCAGCCGGCGCCATCGCCCAGGTCATCTGGTCGATAGCTCGCAGCATGGCGAGCGACGAACGAGGCCTGTCCGGATCGGTCGCCCTGGGATTCGTTGTCGGTCTCGCCGTCATGTACGTGACCGGCCTGTTCGCCGCCTAAGTAGAGTTCACGTTCATGCACTCGGGGATTGGTGCCTTGTCGTTGACGCTGCTGGTTGCTGGGGCGTGTTCGGGCGGTTCATCAGGAATTGGGATGCGGGGACAGGAGTTCGTTCCCACCACCTATCGAGCCGAGCCCGGAAGCACGATCACCTTTACGAACGATTCCGACGAAACCCACAGCGTCACCGCCCTCGACGACGGAACACCCGAGGGAGCCGACTACTTTGCCAGCGGTGGCTTCGCTAGCGAGAGCGACGCGCGGGAAGACCTCGGCCGCGGACTGATCGATCGGGGCGGGACCTACGAGGTGACGCTGGATCAGCCGGGCACGTACCAGTATGTGTGCCTTCCCCACGAAAGCCAGGGGATGACGGGGACGATCATCGTTCAGGAATGAGTGATCGCGAGTTGCCGCTGGAGGTGTCGAGCGACGGTCTACAGCTCGCCGCGGGGGCGAACGTCCCGGTTGCCCCCGTCAGACTGATCGTGCTGCTGCACGGGATCCCCTCAGTCAATCCTCCCGACCCGGGTGACGCGGGCTACCCGGATCTGGCGCGCAGGTTCGCGGCATCCGGCTGGGCCGCGGTGTGGGCCGACATGCGCGCTCGGGGCTCATCTCCGGGCCACTTTTCGATTGAGGGATGGGTGCGCGATGTGGGCGCCATCGTCGGGGCCGCCCGCGCGCTCGAGGGGGTAGAGGGCCGACCGGTGGTCGTGCTCGGTTCCTCGGCCGGAGGTGCGGTCGCCGTCGAGGCGGTCGCTCGCGGCCTGTCCGTCGACGGCCTCGTGCTGCTCGCGGCTCCGGCGGTGTGGGTGTCGTTCGCGGCCGACGCGGCCGAGGGCGTTCGGGTGATCACCGAGGAGGCGGGCATGGTTCTGGCCCCCGAGGTGCTGAGGGACCCGGCACGGTGGGCGGCTGAGTTCGACGCTGTGATCCCGGAGAAGGCCGCCGCGCACGCAGAGGTGCCGCTGCTGATCGTCCACGGGACGCTGGACGACGTCGTCCCCATCGCCCACGCTTACAGGATCGCAGAGGCGGCACCGGCCGCGGACCTCATGGTGATCGAGGGGGCCCCGCACCAGCTTCGCCGGCATCCGGGTGTTTTCGAGCTCGTGCTCGAGTGGTTGTCAAAGAGTGTCCTGTGATCGCAGTAACGCTCGCAATCGTTGCGGCGGGATTCGTTGCGGTCGGGGTGGCCGCCGCAACCGGCGGGGTCGACGCCGCGGCCGCGGTCCTCATCGCCCTCATCGCCGCGCTCGGCGTCATGGCCGTTGCGGTGGCGCGCAAGGCAGGCTCAGGAGCCGTGGAGCCGGCGAGATGTCGTAAGTGCGGGGGTCTGAACTCGCCGACCGCGCCACTTTGTAAGCACTGCGGAGCCGATCCGTCCTAACCCCGCGGGTCGAGTGTCCCTCACGTCCCGCATAGCCCGCCCAGATGCTCAGTCACGCGCCGGCTTACAGCATCGAGGCCTGGTTGGAGGGGCGGCGCCGCGGCTCGCGCTCATCTTCGGCTGGATGTTCGACCACTGCCACGACTCGCTGCGCCATGAAGCGACCGGTGCGGACGACCTCGCCGGTGCGCGTCACCTCCGATACCTCGACCGTCCCTCGGATGTGCGACACCTCGACGCGCCGCCCGGCCTTGGTCGCGGTGATCTCGTAACTCTTCGTTCCGTCGCCGATGTCGACGACGATCTCAACCCGGTCGCCTCGCATGCTCCCCCCATCGTCCCACGACCAGCGCGCGCTCGCCACGGGACATCTCTTAGGCGTGGGTGGCTGTAACCTCGGTTTTCCGGAGTCGTATTTCCTTGGAGGTCCGGTGGCTGAAAACAACAACACCTTTGACGTGGTGATTCTCGGCGGCGGCAACGGCGGGTACTCGCTCGCCTTCCACGCCAGACGCCTCGGGATGTCCGTCGCCTTGATCGAGAAGGACAAGGTCGGGGGTACGTGCCTCCATCGCGGGTGCATCCCGACCAAGGCGCTGCTGCACGCCGCCGACCTGATGGACGAATTCAGGGCTGCGGGAGAGTTCGGCCTTGTCGTCGACGCGCCCGACTACGACTGGGACAAGGTCTTGAAATTCAAAGACTCAGTCGTCGGCCGCATGTACAAGGGTCTGTCGGGGCTGGTCAAGAAGAACAAAGTCGAGCTTGTGGAAGGCGAAGGGACCCTCGTCGATCGGAGAACCGTCGTTGTGAAGACCGGCGACGGTGAGCGCTCGCTCACTGCGAACAGGGCCGTCGTCGTCTCGACCGGCTCGTACCCACGCGATCTACCGTTTGTCAAAACCGACGGCGACAAGGTGCACAACTCGAACCACGGCCTCGTCGCGGACGACATCCCCGCCTCGGTCGTCGTGGTGGGAGGCAACTACATTGGCCTCGAGTTCGCAAGCGTCTACAGGTCGTTCGGCGCCGAGGTCACGGTCGTGGAGATGCTCGACAAGATCGCGCCGGCGGAGGACGACGATGTCTCCGAGGCGCTCCGCAAGCTGCTCGAACGACGGGGCATCAGGTTCCACGTGGGGACGTCTGTGACCGGCGCGGACGTGACGGATGCGGGCGTCGAAGTCGGCATTGAGAAGGGCGATAAGAGGGAGACCCTGAAAGCCGACCGCATGTTCGTCGCCATTGGGCGAGCGCCCAACTCGGAGGGAATTGGCCTCGACGAGGCCGGCGTCGAGGTCGACAAGGGCTTCATCGTCGTCGACCCTATGTTCAACACGAGCGCCGACGGGGTCTTTGCAATCGGCGACGTCATCACGGTGCCCGAGGCGAACTGGCCTCACCCTCAGCTCGCGCACGTCGCATTCATCGAGGGCATCAAGCTGGCGGAGTACCTGGCGGGCAAGTCCCCGACCGCCGTCGACTACAAGAACATCGCTCACATCATCTACTGCCAGCCCGAGGTCGCGTCTGTGGGGTACACCGAGCAGAAGGCTAAGGAAGCCGGCATGGAGGTGGTCAGCAAGAGGTATCCGTTCTCGGCGAACGCCCGGGCGCTGATGCTGGGCGGGGGTCAGGGATTCGTGAAGACGATCGCACAGAAGGATGGCGCCGTCATCGGAATCCACATCGTCGGGCCGCGCGCGTCGGACCTCATTACGGAGGGCCAGCTCGCGACCTCGTGGGAGGCGTACCCGTCCGAGCTTGCCGAGCTCATCCATCCGCACCCGACTCTCTCCGAGGCGATCGGCGAGACGTTCCTCGAGCTCGAGGGAAAACCGCTGCACGGCTGATTCCACAAATCCCCGAAATCGCCTCGAGGCGGAGTAAAACGATGACATGGAGCGCCTAACAGAGGTGCCTGTGGCCGTTCTCAATCCGGAACGATTCAAGAACGTCATCCCCGCCGAGCGTTACGAAGCTTTCGCCGGTGCCGTCGCAACCGCCCGTAAGCAATTCGCGGGCCGAGCCGTGTGGAACATCAACTCGACCGCGCGCGGCGGGGGAGTCGCCGAGATGCTCAGGTCGCTCCTCGCGTACGCGCGCGGTGCCGGAATCGACGCTCGCTGGCTGGTGATCCCGGGGGGGCCAGAGTTCTTTCGCATCACCAAACGCATCCACAACAATCTCCACGGCGACCCCGGCGACGGCGGCGAGCTGGGGGATGCCGAGGCGGATGTCTACGAACAGACGCTGCTGCAGGTGCTCGAAGACCTCGCCCGCCTCGTCCGCCCGGACGACCTGGTGATTGTTCACGATCCGCAGCCCGCCGGCCTGTGCAAGGCGCTGAAGGGGATAGGGGCCGTAGTTCTGTGGAGGTGCCACGTTGGGCTCGACAAACCCAACGACGTCGCACGGAGTGCGTGGAATTTCCTGAAGCCACACATCGAAGTCGCCGACGGATTCGTTTTTTCGCGTCGTGCATTCGTGTGGGAGGGCCTCGCCGACGACAAGATCACGGTTATCCCCCCGTCGATCGACGCGTTCTCACCGAAGAACCAGGACCTCGACCCGCCCACCGTCTCGGCGGTGCTCGCGACCGCTCACATCGAGGCCGGGCCCAGTGACGCCCTACCCTCCTTCCTTCGCGAGGACGGCACACCGGCGCGCGTCGATCGCCACGCCCGGATGATCCAGGACGAAGCCGTTCCTCAGGGGGCCCAGCTCGTCGCGCAGGTGTCTCGCTGGGACAGGCTCAAGGATCCGATCGGCGTCATGCGCGGCTTTGCCACCGGGATTGCACCGCACACCGACGCCCACCTCGTCGTCGCGGGCCCCGACGTCGAAGCGGTCTCCGATGACCCTGAGGGTACCGAGGTGTTGCGGGACTGTGAGGACTTGTGGCGGGACCTCGAGGCCGACACCCGTCGGCGCGTCCATCTCGCGTGTCTGCCGATGGAGGACGGAGAGGAAAACGCGGCAATGGTGAACGCGCTCCAGAGGCGGGCGACGGTCGTCGTTCAGAAGAGCATCGCCGAAGGTTTCGGGCTCACCGTGGCCGAGGCCAAGTGGAAAGGCCGGCCCGTGGTCGCGAGCCGCATCGGCGGTATCCAGGATCAGATCGTCGATGGCGTTACCGGGATACTGATCGACGACCCACGGGATCTTGCCTCGTACGGACGCGCTGTGGTTGAACTACTGAACAATCCGGCGAGAGCCGACGCCATAGGCGCGGCGGCCCGTGAGCGAGTTCGTGATGAGTTCCTCGGCCCCCGTCATTTGATGCAGTATGCGGAGCTCTTCGCGCGCCTCGTAGCATCTTCTGCGTGAGACGAACCAAGATCGTCGCAACGATCGGGCCCGCATCGCGCACTCGCGAGGCGGTCGATGCGCTGATAGAGGCCGGCGTCGACGTCTTCAGACTCAACTTCGCTCACGGTTCGATGGAAGAACACGCGTCCGCGACGCGCTTGATCCGCGACCGGGCGGACGAGGCTCGCAGAGTCATCGGGATTCTCGCGGATCTGCCCGGGCCGAAGATGCGCACCGGCGCGATTGCCGGAAACGAGGCATCGATCCAAGCCGAAAGCGAGCTGATCCTGACGCCCGAAGAGATCGACGGTGACGCTGAACGAGTAGCGACATCGGTCCCCGATCTGGCATCGCTCGTCGAGGTCGGACAGCAGATCTTTCTTGCCGACGGCGAGATCGTGCTCACGGTCGACGCAATCCGCGACCCGGATGTCGTGGCCTCAGTGATCCGAGGCGGAGTGCTGCGCTCGGGGAAGGGCATGCACGTCCCGGGCGCGGAGCGGCGCGTGCAGTGCCCGACTGATGCGGACAGGCGGGCGCTCGCAGCGGCGCTAAAGGCCCAGGTCGATTTCGTCGGCATCTCGTTTGTACGAGACGCGGCCGACGTCGTTGCGATCAGGGATCTGCTGCCGGAGGGGCATCGGTTATCTCCCAAACTCGTCGCCAAGATCGAAACGCGGTCTGCCGTCGATCTCTGCGACGAGATTCTGCACGAGTCGGACGCGGTGATGGTGGCGCGCGGTGATCTCGGGATACAGACACAGCTAACCCTGGTGCCGCTCGTCCAGAAAGAAATCATCAGGAAATGCAACCGAGCCGGCGTCCCGGTCATCACGGCGACACAGATGCTTGAGTCGATGACCGATTCCCCACTCCCCACGCGCGCCGAGGTCACCGATGTGGCAAATGCCGTTGTCGATGGGACCGACGCGCTCATGCTCTCTGAGGAAACGGCGGTCGGACAGTATCCGGTCGCCGCCGTCGAGACGATGGCCGAAACCGCGTTCGCAGCCGAGTTCTGGTCGGCGATGCGCGAGGCACCCGATCTCGGCACCCTGACTGACGATTCGGTGTCGTGGGCGGTCGCCCGCGCGGGCGCGCAGGCCGCAGAGGACCTGGGCGTTGCGGCCATCCTCTGTCCCACGACGAGCGGATCGACCCCGCGCCGGGTGGCGGCCTTCAGGCCCTCGATGCCGGTGATCGCGCTCGCCAAGCGGCCGGAGGTTGCCGGGTCGATGTCGTTGCAGCGGGGTGTGGTGCCGGTCCTGGCAACCGAGCAGGCGGATCCCGTGTCCGCAGGCGAGGATGTCGAACGAGTCGTTGCTCGCGCCGTCGATGCAGGCGTGGTTAGCCGGGGCGATCTGGTCGTCGTTGCCGCCGGGAGCCCGGGGCCGCGCCCCGGGCGCACCGACTACATACGTGTCGTGCGCATCTAGGAAAACGGGCCCCCCGCGGTGCGGGATACTTGAAGTCACCGGGTGTTGCTAATTCGGGCGCCGACGCGCTCATCAAGCGCCACGAAGGGGAGGGAATGGCTACCGAGATCAAAATGCCGCAGCTCGGCGAGACCGTAGTCGAGGGCACGATCACGAGATGGCTCAAGCAGGAAGGCGACACGGTCGAGGCCGACGAGTACATCGTCGAGATCTCCACGGACAAAGTGGACTCCGAGGTGCCGTCGACGGCCTCGGGAGTGATTCAGAAGATCCTGGTTCCAGAGGGCGAGACAGTCAGTGTCGGAACCGCAATCGCCCTGGTCGGTGAGGACGGGGAGGCGGCCGGCGACGGCGCCGAGGCCGAGGCCGCTCCTGCGGATGAAGAGCAGGAGAGAACGGACCAAGAGCAAGAGAAAAAAAAGGAGCCGGCGGCGGAGGACGAGCACGCGGAGGACGGCCGGGAGGAGCCGGCGGCCGAGACCGAGACACAGTCCCGGGAGGAGCCGGCGGCCGAGGCCGAGACACCGTCCCGGGAGGAGCGCGAAGCCGCCCCCAAGGAACCGTCGGCCGAGGAACAGACCCCCCGGGCCGCGCCCGCCGAAGCGGGGGAGGAAGACACCTCGAAACGCGGCATCATCTCGCCGCTGGTCCGGCGTCTGGCCGATGAGCACGACGTCGACCTCGACGAGGTCAGCGGCACCGGAACCGGCGGACGCATCCGCAAGCAGGATGTGATGCGCTTTGTCGAGGAGCGCAAGGCACGCCCCGCCGCCAGGCCTGCGGCGTCGGCTGAGGAAGCGCCGGAGCCGGCTCCCGAAAAAGCGCCCGCGGCAGAGGAGAGGCCCGCCGCGGCGGTCGGAGGCCGCGAGGAGCTCGTGCCGTGGACCAACATCCGCCGCCGGACCGCGGAGCACATGGTTGCGTCGCACCTCGAGACGGCGCGCGCGTGGAACGCAGTGGAGGTCGATTGGACCGAGATCGTCAAGTTACGCGAGCAGGCCAAGGGCACGTTCAGGCAGCGCGAGGGGTTCGGGCTCACCTTCATGCCCTTCTTGTCGAAGGCGGTGTGCGAGACGCTGCTCGAAATGCCGGTTGTGAACTCGACCTACGACAAGGAGCAGCAGGGCAACCGCGTCAAGTACTTCGTTAACCTCGGAATCGCCGTAGCGCTCGAGGGCGGCGGTCTCATCGTACCCGTCGTCAAGGGCGCAGATGAGAAGAACCTCGTCGGCTTGGCCCGCGGCGTCAACGATGTGGCGACACGAGCCCGATCGAAGAAGCTGTCCCCCGATGACCTTTCGGGCGGCACATTCACGATCACGAACCCCGGACCCTTCGGATCGATCATCTCGGTGCCGATCATTCCGCAGGGACAGACCGCGATCCTTGGCTTCGAGGCCATACAGAAGCGAGTAGTCGCCACGGACGATGACTCGATCGCAGTGCGCAGCATGGGCTTCCTATCGATGTCGTGGGATCACCGCGCGATCGACGGGGCCGAGGCGGCGAGATTCCTGGCCGCGCTGCGCGAGCGGATCGAATCGACCGACTTCTCACCCGAGCTGGCTGCGTACCTCTGATATGGAGCCTTCGTCGATCGTCCACGATCCTGTGCTGCAGGTGACGTGGTTGGGGCGCGTCGAGTACCCGGAGGCGTGGGCCCAGCAGCGACGACTATGGATGGGGCGGCTGGACGGCGATTGCGGGGACACCCTCATGCTTCTCGAACATCCGCCTACCTACACGCTCGGCCGACGCGCGATCTCCGACGACCTCGTCTACGACGACGTACAGAGGGCAATGAAAGGGATCGCGCTTTACAACGTCGATCGTGGTGGGCGCGCGACCTATCATGGCCCCGGCCAACTGGTGGGCTATCCGATCATGTCGGTCGGGGACCGATACGACGTGCTCACCTATCTGCGAAAGCTTGAGGAAGTTCTGATTAGGACCGCGGCAGATCTTGGCGTGGAAGCGCACCGCGACGGCTCGCACACGGGGGTCTGGGTTGGCGGCAACAAGATCGGGGCTATCGGCGTGAAGATCACGCGTGGCATAACGATGCACGGATTCGCTTTCAACGTGTCTACCGACCTGCGGATGTTCGAGGGGATCGTGCCCTGTGGTCTGAGCGATCGCTGGGTGACGTCGGTCGAGGCGGAGACGGGTACCGCCCACTCGATCAAGGAAGTGGGTTGTATGGCGGCCCGTCATCTCGCCGAGATATTTGATCGCGCCCTCGTGTGGATCCACCCCGACCATCTCAGGTCCGTTGGAGAGGTCACACCGGAAGAGGTATTGGAACCACAAGTGTAGGTCGAGGATGGAGCGAGGAGGAGTTCAAGGAATGGCGAAGGCGAAGGATCGGCACAGCGATCTGGGTCTCAAAGAACAGGACCTGATCGAGATGTACCGCTTCATGCTGTTGGCACGCTTCTGCGATGAGCGGCAGTGGGCGCTCAACCGGCAGGGGCTGGCCCCCTTCGTCGTTCCGGTTTCCGGGCACGAGGCCGCACAGGTGGGGTCTGCGTGGGCATTTGAGAAAGAGAAGGACATCTTCTGCCCCTACTACCGGGACATGGCTCTTGTGCTGGTTGCCGGCTTCACCCCCAAAGACGTCTTCTGCGGTCTGTTCGGAAAAATCGACGATCCCTCCTCGGGGGGGCGCCAGATGCCCGCCCACTGGGGCGCGCGCAACCGCAGGATCATTACAGGATCGTCTCCGATCGCAACCCAGATCCTGCACGCGGCCGGGATCGCGCTGGCCAAGAAGATCAAGAAGGAAGATGCCGTTGTGGGGACCTGGTTTGGCGAAGGCGGCACATCTGAAGGCGATTGGCATAGCGCGATGAACATGGCCGGTATCCACAAGCTTCCTCTCGTCTTTGTTTGCGAGAACAACAAATACGCGATCAGCGTTCATGAGAGCAAGCAGATTGCGGGTCGCGTCTACAAGCGGGCAGCCGGCTACGACATGCCGGGCGTGGAGGCCGACGGCAATGACGTGCTGGACACGTACCGGGTCACCAAGGAAGCGGTCGACCGTGCCCGATCCGGAGACGGGCCCTCGCTCATCGAACTGCGCACCTATCGCTTCTATTCCCACACGTCCGACGACGACGACCGTACTTACCGGCCGAAGGAGGAAGTGGACGAAGCGAGAAGGAATGACCCGATTCCTCGCTTCGAGGAATACATGAGGTCGGTGGAGGTCATCGACGACGAGGTGATCGCCGAGATGCGCGAACAGGTGAAGAGCGAAGTGGCCGAGGGCGCGAAACAGGCGGAGGAGGCCGATTCGCCCGATCCCTCGACCGCGTCCAGGCACGTCTATGCCGACCTGGAGGTTCACTAGCAATGGCCGAGAAGAACGTGGTTCAGACCATCCACGACACACTCCAGGAAGAGATGCGGCGCGACGAACGCGTCGTCGTGCTGGGAGAAGACGTCGGCGCGCGCGGCGGCGTGTTCCGAGTAACGATGGGATTCCTCGACGAGTTCGGTGATGAGCGGGTGATCGATACTCCGCTCGACGAGTGTTTGATCGCCGGGATCGCCATCGGGCTCGCGCTCGACAACATGCGGCCGGTGGCCGAGATGCAGTTCGCCGACTTCATAATGCCGGCGTTCAACCAGATCGTCTCGGAGGCGGCGCGCATCCGATACCGATCGAACGGAGACTTCGGAGTGCCCCTGGTGATCCGGGCTCCGTGGGGTGGGGGCGTCCACGGTGCGTTGTATCACTCCCAATCCATCGAGGCGCTGTTCGCACACATACCGGGCCTGAAGGTGGTCGTGCCGTCGACTCCTTACGACGCGAAGGGGATGCTCATCAAGGCCATCGAGGACCCCGACCCCGTTATCTATCTCGAACACAAGAAGACCTATCGTCTGATCAAGGGCGAGGTCCCGGACGAGCGCTACACGGTCGAGTTCGGCGACGCCGAGGTCCGACGTGAAGGTGGCGATCTGACGTGCGTCTCCTACGGGCTCCTCATGCATTACTGCCTCGAGGCGGCCGAGCGGCTCGCGTCCGAGGGGATCGAGGTCGAGGTGATCGACCTGCGATCGATCTATCCGCTCGATATGGAGACCGTGCTCGAATCGGTCGGGAAGACGAACAAGGTCATGATCGTCTACGAGGACAACAAGTTCCTCGGCGCCGGCGCGGAGGTCGCGGCGCAGATCGCCGAGAACGCCCTGTTCGAGCTCGACGGACCAATCGTTCGGATCGGGGGGCCGCACGTTCCGGCGATGCCGTACTCGCCGGCGCTCGAGAGTTGGTTCCTGCCCGACCCCGACCGGCTCGAGCAGGAGATGCGAAAGCTGGCCGAGTTCTGAGCGTTCTCTCCGCTAATTACATGGTCGTGACATGTTGGTTCCGGAAAAACCGAAAGAAAAGAGGGCTGTGACGCAGGCACTCATACCGACCATCAAAACTCGCGAGGCGGTCGAGCGGGACCTTCGGCGCGGCGTCCCGATCCGCACGGCTCCGGGCCCGGACGCGGCGCGCCCCGGGCGGCGGCCGGAGTGGCTGAAGGTGCGGGTCCAGCACGGTGATAACTTCACCGAGCTTCGCAGCATCATGAGGGAACGAGGCCTCCACACGGTGTGCGAGGAGGCCGGTTGCCCCAACATCTACGAGTGCTGGGAGGCGCGCGAGGCCACTTTCCTCCTCGGCGGCGACCTGTGCACGCGCCGGTGCGCGTTCTGCGACGTGATGACGGCGAAGCCGCAGCCGCTCGATCCGGAGGAGCCGGCCAAGATCGCCGAGGCCGTTCGGCTGATGGGCCTCAAGTTCGCGGTCGTTACCGGTGTCGCACGCGACGATCTCGCCGACGGCGCGTCGGCGCATTGGGCGGCGACGATCCGCGCGATTCGCGACGCGTTGCCGGGTTGTGGTGTGGAGGTTCTGATCCCCGATTTCAAGGGCCGCAAGGAGCACCCGCGTGACTCGCTAGCGCGTGTGATCGAGGCGAAACCGGATGTACTCGCGCACAACCTCGAGACCGTTAGAAGGCTGCACCCATCGATCCGGCCCGGTTTCGGCTACGAGGCGAGCCTCGAGTTACTGAAGTGGGCCAAGGAGTTGCGACCCGAGCAGGTCACGAAATCAAACATCATCGTTGGCATGGGCGAGACCGAGGACGAGGTCTACGAAGCAATGCGCGACCTGAGGGACGTGGGCTGTGACGTGCTCACGATCGGTCAGTATCTGCAGCCGAGTGTGTCGTGGCACCTGCCGGTCACGCGGTGGGTCCACCCCGACGAGTTCGCGCGCTTCAAGGCGTTCGGCGAGGGTGAGCTGAACTACCCCTGGGTCGAATCCGGGCCCCTGGTTCGCTCGAGCTACCACGCCGGCAAGCAGTACCGGAGCGCCTCCGCACGCATACACGCGTCGGGTGTGAGTTCGGCGCGCGTATAGAGCGTCGAACGCACAGTCGAAGGTCAGGGCTCGCAGTTGATGTTGTTTTCGCCGTTCGTGCACACGTCGGCGTCCCCCAGGCCCCCGTCGATGCGATCCTCGCCCGGGCCCCCGTCGATCGAGTCGTTGTCACGGCCGCCTTGGAGGTCGTCGTCGCCGGTCAGCCCACTCATCGTGTCGGCGCCGTCGTTGCCGAACAGCCGGTCGGCTCCGGCCCCGCCGTCGATCGCATCGTCGCCGCCTGCACCGACAAGGTCGTCGGCACCGCCGAGGCCCAGGATCGTGTCGTCGCCACCTCCGCCCCGGAGGTGGTTGCGGCCGTCGTCTCCGGTGAGGGTGTCGTCCCCCCTCGATCCGTCGATCCCCTCCACCGCTACGAGCGAATCCGTCCCCCGTCCGGACACCTGCCCGGTCGACAGCGACGCCTGGATGCCGTCGGCGTCGAGGTAGACGGCGAAGTCGAATCCCCCTCCGCCGGAGAGAACGTCGTCCCCTCCGCCTCCCGCCAGGAAGTCATCGCCCGCGCTCCCGCTCAGCCTGTCGTCCCCGGGCCCGCCCGCGAGCGTGTCGACGAGGCCTCCGCCGATAAGCCGGTCGGAGCCGGCGCCCCCAGAAACGTCGTCGGCGCCGCCCCCTCCGTCGATGCGATCGGCACCGTCCGAGCCCGACAGGAAGTCGTTGCCGCCGCCGCCGCAGATCACGTCGTTGCCCCCGAGCCCGCGCACGATGTCGGCGCCGCGCCCGGCGTGAATGACGTCTCGCCCCGGCGTCCCCTGCAACACGTCCTCGCCGGCGGTTCCGACGATGGTGGCGCGGGCGCCCAGGCACGACGCCCCCGCCCGCGCGACATCACCTGCGACCATCGTCGGTGCGCACATCACAAACAGAATCGTCATACGGCGCCGCACGTGTCTCCTCTATGGTGGGCGCCCAGCATTTCTCATCTATCACGGACCGTCTCAACAAAGAAGGGGCGTTGCGATGAAGCTGCATGGAAGCGTAGGAATCCTCACGGGTGCATCGCGGGGGATCGGCGTCTATATCGCCGAGCATCTGGCCAAGAAAGGTGTGAGCCTCGCGCTCACAGCCAGGTCGGCCGGCGACCTGAAGGAGACCGCGGAGCGGGTGCTGGCCCTCGGGGTTGATGCGGTTGTCGTGCCGGCAGATATCACCGCGCGAGCCGACCTCGAGAACCTCGTGAAGCGCGCGAACGCCGAGCTCGGCCCGGTGGATCTCCTCGTGAACAACGCGGGGATAGAGCACATAGAGCACTACGTCCAGTTCGCCGAGATCGATCCGGACGAAATCGAGCTCATCATGACGACGAACATAGTCGCCGCGCAGCTCTTGAGCCGCTTAGTACTGCCGGGGATGATCGAGCGTGGCAGGGGACACATCGTCAACATCTCCTCGGCTGCCGGAAAAACGGCGGTGCCCTACAACACCGTCTACTCGTCCTCGAAGCACGCGCTCGTCGGCTTTTCGTGGTCTCTTCGCGAGGAGATCAAGTCGCACGGTGTCGGTGTGTCGGTCGTCTGTCCAGGATTCGTGGCCGACACCGGAATGTTCGCAAGCTGGGCCCACGACCAGGACGCTCCCAGGGTCGCCGGAACCGTCCCACCGGAGAAGGTCGCCGACGCGGTGATCAAAGCAGTCGAAAGCGACCGGGCCGAGATCATCGTGTCGGGGGGGTTGGGGGTGGTCGTGGACATCTTTCACGCGATCTCGCCGGAGCTGACTACCGGGATTGCCAGGAGAGCAGGGCTTTACGACTTCCTTGCAAAACAAGCGACGGGCAGGAAATGAAGGTGTTGCCGGCCACGTGGGTATTATGGCGACGCGCAAGGGATTCGGATCAATCGAGCGCGTGAAAGGAACGCCGTCATGACCTACATCATCGCCGAGCCGTGCATAGGCGTGAAGGATCGGGCGTGCGTAGACGAGTGTCCGGTCGACTGCATCTACGAGGGTGAGGAGCAGCTCTTCATCCATCCGGAGGAGTGCGTCGACTGCGATGCTTGCTTGCCTGCTTGCCCCGTGGACGCGATCTTCCCCGGAGACAACCTCCCGTCCGAGTGGCAGAACTACCTCGAGATCAACGCCCAGTGGTTCGAGGAGCACCCGGACGCCTCCGGAGGGGCGATGGAGAGCCCGTGGGCACCCGCCGAGGAGCGCGGCGAGTAACTGTCGTGTGCCCCGGGAGCGCGCCCTAGCGACCGTGGCGAACAGTCACGTCGGGCGCCGACAATGACCCGGGCCCACGGCTCCGCCGGGAGCGGTAACCGCGCCGCCTCCGGCGGCGGGGACAGTTCCCTTGCCCCCCACGAACTGACCTCGGCCGAAGCGTGGCGCGCCCTTCTGGGCACGAAGGTGTCGCTTCGCTTTCGCCTCCACGACGATCCCTCGCATCCCTTCTCGGAGGCGGTGGGGATGGTGCAATCGGTACGGCTCGGCGACGACGGTACGACCCGGCTGACGGTCGTCAACCGGCGAGGTCAAGTGTCCTCTGTGGCGCTCGAAGACATCCTCGCAGCCAAAGCCTTTTGAGCTGTTTTCACCAGTGCGACCTGCGGTTTCGCGCAAAAGGCAGGCGCGGGCGCGCTGCTATAGTGAGATAACCGCCGATAACAAGTGGTGCAGTGAAGTCTGCCCGAGGAGAATGGCCATGACTCAGACGGCCCCTGCCAAAGGGGCGGAGCGCCGCGAGCTGGACCGGGTCGTCATCCGGTTCGCCGGGGACTCGGGAGACGGCATGCAGCTGACCGGCGATCGGTTCACCTCGGTCAGCGCGTTCTTCGGCAACGATCTGTCGACCCTGCCCGACTTCCCCGCCGAGATCCGGGCGCCGGCCGGCACCATCGCCGGGGTGTCGGCGTTCCAGATCCACTTCTCCGACCACGACATCCTGACCCCCGGCGATCAGCCCGGCGTGCTCGTCGCCATGAACCCCGCCGCACTCAAGGCCAACATCAAAGACCTCATTTCGGGGGGCCTGCTGATCGTCAACGAGGATGCGTTCGACAGGCGGAACCTCGAAAAGGTCGGCTATTCGGCGAACCCTTTGGAGGACGGGTCGCTCGAGAGCTATCAGATCTCCAAGATCCCGATGACATCCATGACGATCGAAGCCGTCAAGGACGCGGGCGTCAACAAGAAGGAAGCCGAGCGGGCAAAGAACATGCTCGCGCTCGGCGTGTTGTCGTGGATGTACGGGCGGCCTCTCGAGTCCACGATCGCATGGCTGGAGAAAAAGTTCGCCAAGAAGCCGGCGATCGCGCAAGCGAACATCGCGGCCCTGAAGGCGGGCCATGCGTTCGGCGAGACCGCGGAGCTGAGCGCGTTCGAGGTCAAGCCGGCCACTCTTGCGCCCGGCAGGTACAGGCGGGTAACTGGGAACCAGGCCCTCTGCTACGGGCTGCTGGCCGCGAGCGTGCAAGCGAAGCTGCCCATCTTCTTGGGCTCGTACCCGATTACGCCCGCATCCGACATCCTGCACGAGCTGTCCCGTCACAAGAACTTCGGGGTTCGCACAGTGCAGGCGGAAGACGAGATCGCGGCGGCCGGGATGGCGCTCGGCGCGGCATTCTCCGGGCACATCGGGATTACCACCACGTCCGGGCCGGGCCTCGACCTCAAGTCGGAGTCGATCGGACTCGCGATCTCCCTCGAGCTGCCGATGATCGTGATCGACATCCAACGCGGGGGGCCCTCGACCGGTCTTCCGACAAAGACCGAGCAATCCGATCTCCTCCACGCGATGTTCGGCAGACACGGCGAGGCGCCGCTGCCGATCGTCGCCGCATACTCGCCGCCGTCCTGCTTCTGGGCTGCGCTCGAAGCGGTGCGAATCGCACTCAAGTACATGACACCGGTGATCATTTTGTCGGACGGGTACCTTGCCAACGGCGCGGAGCCATGGAGGATTCCCTCGGTCGACAAACTGCCCGACATCACGGTCACGTTCGCGTCGCAGCCCAACGCGGGCGACGACTTCTGGCCTTATCTGCGCGACGACGAGACGCTGGCGCGGCCATGGGCCATCCCCGGCACCCCCGGCCTCGAACACCGCATCGGAGGTCTGGAGAAGGCGGACGGCACCGGGAACATCTCTTACGACCCCGAGAACCACCACCTCATGACGCAGTTGCGACAGGCCAAGATCAAAGCGATCGAGGAGGACATCGACCCGCTCGAATGGCAGGGCGACGAAGGCGCAAAAGTACTCGTGCTCGGCTGGGGCTCCACCTATGGAGCCATCGGCGCCGCCTGTCGGCGGTTGAAGGCGCGGGGGAAGAAGGTCGCGCGCGCTCACCTCAAGCATCTGAACCCATTCCCGCAGAACACGGGTGAGGTGCTGGACCGCTTCGAACATGTGGTGATCCCGGAGATGAACATGGGTCAGCTGTCGAAGCTGGTCCGCTCCGAGTTCCTGATCGACGTCGTGTCCCTGAACCAGGTAAAGGGTCTTCCCTTCAAGGCTGCCTGGCTCGAGGACAAGCTACTGGAGTTGATGTGAGCCAGAGCAATGGAGGCAACGCGCAGCGCGGCATCACCGAGGCGTCGAGTGGCGTAACGACGCTGGAGCGCTCCGATTTCGTATCGGATCAAGAGGTTAGGTGGTGTCCAGGGTGCGGCGATTACGCCATCCTTGCGGCGGTGCAGTCGATCATGCCGGTGCTCGGCATCCCGCGGGAGAAGTTCGTGTTCGTGTCGGGTATCGGATGCTCGAGCCGGTTCCCGTATTACATGAACACCTACGGCGTGCACGGCATCCACGGGCGTGCCCCTGCGATCGCGACCGGGATCGCGACCGCGCGGCCCGATCTGCAGGTGTGGGTGGTGACGGGCGACGGAGACGGGCTGTCCATCGGTGGCAACCATCTCATCCACTCGCTCCGGCGCAACGTGAACCTCAAGATCCTGCTCTTCAACAATCAGATCTACGGCCTCACGAAGGGCCAGTACTCGCCGACCTCCGAGAAGGGCAAGGTAACGAAGTCGACCCCGTTCGGGTCGCTCGAGACGCCGTTCAACCCCATCTCCTTGGCACTTGCATCGGAGGCGACGTTCGTCGCCCGGACCTTTGACGTCGAACGCAAGCACCTCCCCCGGATCCTGGAACGTGCGGCGGCTCACCGCGGCTCGGCGTTTGTCGAGATCTATCAGAATTGCAACATCTTCAACGACGGCGCGTTCATCGCGCTGACATCGAGGGGCGGCGGCGGCAACCGCATCTACCTCGAACACGGCAAACCCATCCGGTTCGGCAGTGACGACGAGCGCGGTGTCGTCATGAGATCGGACGGCAGCCTCGAGATCGTCGATGTCTCGTCGGCCGGCGCCGACAAGTTGCTCGTCCACGACGAGCATCGCGAGGATCCGAGCCTTGCCTACGCTCTCTCCCGGCTGGCGAGCGGCCCGACGATGCCGACTCCCCTCGGCGTCTTCCGCTCGGTCGATCGCCCGGTGTACGGCGACGGCATGGAGCACCAGTTGAGGCGCGCGGCGGAGCAGCAGGGCCCTGGAGACCTCGGTAAGCTTCTCGGCTCGGGAGATACCTGGATGGTCGAGTAAGGAGCGGAGGGTGGCGATAGCGGACGACAAAGTGGAGCGCCTCGCTCAGAAGCTGCTGCGCGATCGGGACCCTGCCGCCCCCGATATCGAAGCCGCACGAAGGGCCGCCCGGCGCATGCTGGAGGATTCGGAGGAACGCACCTTCGACCCCGCTGCGCACGATCACGAGGCGGAAGACGTCATCCGACGCTCTTCGAGCGAGACCGCGGCGACGGGGGATACCGGCGTCACGCGCCGGACCTCCGACGGCGAGTAAGAGGGCGAGTAGGAGTTGCCCGAAGGCGGTCATGGCGGACTTGCCGTCGCTCGAGCGCTCGAAGCGCTCGACGTCTCCCGGGTGTTCGCGCTCAGCGGCGGGCATATCTTCCCGATCTTCGACGGCTGCAAGAACGCTGGCATCGACATAGTCGACGTGCGGCACGAGCAGAGCGCGGGCTTTGCGGCCGAGGGTTGGGCGCGGCTGACTCGCTCTCTCGGAGTAGCGTGCGTCACGGCGGGGCCCGGGGTGACGAATATCGTCAGCCCGCTCGCGCAAGCGTCCTTCAACGGCGCCCCCGTGCTCGTTCTCGGCGGACGCGCACCCGCTTTTCGATGGGGGCAGGGGTCGCTGCAGGAGATCGATCACATCCCGTTTATCGACCCGATTGCCGGGGCGCGCACCGTTGCCGACATCTCACGCATCACCGCCGAGGTGATCGATGCAGGCATGCGTGCGCTCACTCCGCCGCGCCGCCCGGCGTTCTTGGACTTTCCCCTGGACGTCCTCTTCAATCAGGTGGAACTCGAACCTGCGAACGTCCCGCGCGCGGATGTCGCCGCGCCCGACAATGCCGCGGTCGACCAGGTAGCTGCGTTGCTGGAGGGTTCCGAAAGGCCCGTTCTCATCGCGGGCTCGAATGTGTGGCTCGATCGTGCCGAGAGCGCCCTGCGTGCTCTGGCCGAAAGAGTGAACCTGCCGGTTTTCATGAACGGACAGGGACGCGGGTGTCTGCCTGCCGACCACGACCTTGCTTTCTCCCGCAGTCGATCGGCGGCGCTCGGCGATGCCGATGTCGTTGTGATCGCCGGCACGCCGATCGACTTCAGATTAGGCTTCGGAGGCAATTTCGCGGCCCATGCCGCGGTCGTGCATCTCGAGTCGCACCCCGACCTGATCTCCGAGCACGCGTCCCCGGCGGTTTCCATTGGGGCACCCCTCAACGGGACCCTTGCTGCGATAGGCGACGCTGTTATGAGCCCTCCACAAACGAAGGTGTGGGTCGACGCTCTGCGCGTTGCGGAGGAGGAGAAGGCCGAGTCCGCGATGCCGGAGCTTCATTCGGACGCCATTCCGATTCATCCGATGAGGATCTACGGAGAGCTCGTCCCGCGTCTCGAACGCGACGCAGTGGTAATCGGAGATGGGGGGGACTTCGTCTCGTACGCGGGCCGGGAGGTCCCCTCCTTCGAGGGTGGATGCTGGCTGGATCCGGGGCCGTTCGGTTGTCTCGGTTGCGGCCCCGGCTACGCGATAGCGGCTCGCCTCGCGCATCCGGACCGACAGGTCGTTCTGTTGCTGGGCGACGGTGCCCTCGGGTTCTCAGGCATGGAGCTCGAGTCTCTGGTTCGCCACTCGCTGCCCGTGGTTTGTGTTGTAGGCAACAACGGCATCTGGGGGCTGGAGAAGCATCCGATGAAGGCGATCTACGGCTACGACGTCGCGGCCGACCTCCGGCCCGGAATCAACTACGAGCTGATCATGGAGGCGTTTGGCGGGGTGGGCGAGATGGTCACAGAGCCGATGGAGATCGGTCCGGCCCTTACCCGCGCCCTCGAGGCCGGCGAGCCCTACCTCGTCAATGTCCTGACCGACCCTGAGATCGCCTACCCGCGCTCGGCGAATCTCGCCTGATAGGCGTGTCCCCAGTCTCGCAGCCCGTGTAGCTTACGGTGCCGTGAGGGATTTTCTGGCACGAGCGCTCGATGCGGCCGTGGATTTCGGCGCCCGGTACGCCGACGTCCGGTGGGTTTCGTCCGACAATGAATCCCTGACCGCCCGAGGCGAGGTGCTCGAGTCGGTCGAGCACGCGGATTCGTCCGGGTTTGGAGTTAGGGTGCTGCTGGACGGGGCGTGGGGCTATGCGTCCTCCGCGGGCATGGAATCGAACGATACGGTGAGGATTGCCCGCACGGCGGTAGACGTCGCAAGGGCGAGCTCGACCGGAGTGTCGAGGCATGTGGAGCTCGTGGACGAGCCGGCCACACGAGGGGTGTGGGCCACCCCCGTGGCGGTGGATCCCGCCGCCGTTCCGCTCGAGGACAAAGCCGCGGTGCTGCTGGCGGCAACCCGGATCATGCAACGGGTCGACAAGGTGCGCGTGGCGCGCGCGACCATGGATTTCTTGCGCCAGCACACGGTGCTGATTTCGTCGGAGGGGACCGAGATCGAGCAAACCATCGTGCACTCGGGCGGCGGCATCGAGGCGATAGCCGTGAACGGCGACGAGGTTCAACAGCGCTCGTACCCCGGATCCTTCCGGGGGGACTTAGGTGCGGGGGGCTACGAACTGGTCGAGGAGATGAGGCTTGCGGATCACGCGCGGCAGGTCGCCGACGAAGCGGTTGCTCTCCTGACCGCGCCCGATTGCCCAGAGACAACGACGACGCTGGTGATCGACGGGAACCAGGCGATGCTGCAGGTGCACGAGTCTGTGGGCCACGCGACCGAACTCGACCGCGTCCTCGGTATGGAGGCGTCGTTCGCGGGAACGTCTTTCGTCGGTCTTGGCGACATGAACAGACTCCAGTTTGGTTCCGAAATAGTGAGCATCAACGCCGATGCCACTGCTCCAGGCGGGCTGGGCACGTTCGGATACGACGACGAGGGGGTCGCGGCGCAATCGAACCCCATTGTGTCTGACGGGATCCTCGTCGGATTCATGTCGTCCCGGGAAACTGCGCAGGCCATGGGAGCAAGCCGCTCCAACGGCGCCATGCGCGCCGAGGGATGGGAGAACTTTCCGATCATCCGCATGACCAACGTGAATCTTCTCCCCGGTGCCGGCTCGCTCGAGGACTTGTTGGCCGAGGTCGACGACGGCATCTACATGGCGACCAACAAATCGTGGTCGATAGACGACAAACGCAAGAATTTTCAGTTCGCGTGCGAGGTCGGCTGGGAGATCAAGCACGGCCGGCTGGGAAGAATGGTCAAGAACCCCCGCTACACAGGGATGACGCCGACGTTCTGGAACTCCTGTGATGCGGTGGCAGGGCCTGAGGAGTGGCGGATGTGGGGTACGGCCAATTGCGGCAAAGGTCAACCCGGACAGACGATGAGGGTGGGTCACGGGACGGCTCCGGCGCGCTTTCGGAACGTGGTGATAGGAGTCGACGAGTGAGGTCCCGGATTGACGGGGTCGCAATCGACTTCGACGGTGTCAGGAGCCAAGCCCGTGCAGCTCTGGAGATCCCCGGCGCCGACGCAGTCGAGATCGTGGTGACCGGCTCGGTCACCGGACTCACGCGCTACGCGCGCTCGGGGATCATTCAAAACACGGTGCAGGAGAGTGAACGGGCTTACGTCCGAGTAGCGACGGGGCGCGCGACCGCATCGGCGTCGACTAACAGGTTGGATACGGCGAACCTGGAGATCGCCGCCCACCGCGCCCTGGAGGCCGCACGCGCCGCTCCGGAAGATGACGATTTCGTCGCGCTTCCGTCGCCGCATGAGGTCGGACTGTGTGATGGGATCTGGCGTTTCGACGAAGCGACCTCGACCGCGTCACCGGCACGGCGTGCGGAGGCGGTTCGCCAGATCCTTGCCCTGACGTCGGGCGTTGAGGCGGCAGGGATCTTCGAAACGAGCGCACACGCTGTGGCGATCTTCTCGACGATGGGCATCGATTGCGTCGACGGTTACACCCGCTGTGTAACCAGCTGCCTGGCGGACAATGGAGAATCGACCGGTTGGGGAGAGACGACGTCGCACAGGCTCGACGGCGTCGACGTCGAATCGGTCGCTCGGCGAGCCACCGAGGTGGCAGCGGCAGGTCGCAATCACGAGGAGCTCACGACCGGCACGTACGAGGTTGTGCTCGAGCCACCGGCTGTCGCGACGATGGTCGAGTACCTCGCGTACTGCGGTTTCGGGGCCAAGCAGGTGTTGGATGGCGAGAGTTTCTTGTCGACTCGCGCAGGGGAGCGAGTGGCCGCCGACCACATAACGATTGCGGATGATGTCGGCCACCCAGATTCCATCGGCATCGGCTTCGATTTCGAGGGCGTCCCAAAACGACGCGTTGCGGTCATCGATTCCGGAACGGCAACTGGGCCCGTTACCGACCGGCGCACCGCCCGTCAGCTGGCGGCCCCGCTCACCGGCCACGGTTCCGGCTCCAACGAGTTCGGGCCGTTCGCAGCCAACGTGGTGATGGAGGGTGGAGATTCAACTCGTGACGAGCTGATAGCCGCCGTGACCGAGGGCGTTCTGGTCACGCGCTTTCATTACGTGAACATCCTGGATCGTCCGTCGGCCCTTCTCACGGGAATGACTCGTGACGGCACCTTTCGCATCCGCAACGGCGAAGTCGCCGAACCCGTGCACAACCTCAGATTCGCCAATTCCGCCCTTGATGCGCTGACCGCCGCGGCCGACATCGGGTCCGATCAACAGGCGTTCGTTCCCGAGTTCGGGAGCTTCGGATCGACGGTGGCCCCGGCGGCCCGGATCGGGGCGTTCCATTTCTCCTCCCGCACCTCTCACTAGTGCACGAGGTCTGGCACGTTGTTGTGCTCGCGTCGACCCTGTTCGGGCTGGCGGCGGTCGTCCTGCTGGCGCTTGCCTCCCTTGTGTTCGAGGAGGTACCCCCCGGCCTGAGCCGCGCCCGCCCCCTCCTATTCGCTCTGGCTACTTGCGCCGGAGTGGTCGTTGCGCTGGAATGGACCATCGTTCACTGATGTTGCGTACAATGGAGCTGCGCCCACTAACGGCGGTCACCCAAGGAGGAAGCGAGTGTCGGTTTCAACAACGCCCACGATGAAGATCACGGATTCGGCGGCCTCGAAGGTGCTGGAGCTGCTCGAGCGTGAAGTATCGACCTCGCCCGAGCACCAGGGCAAGGAGTACGCCCTTCGGGTTGCCGTCCAGCCCGGCGGCTGCGCGGGGCTTCGATACGCCCTGTACTTTGACGACCGGAGGCTCGACGACGACATCATCCACTCGTTCGGGACGCTCGAGGTCAGGGTCGACAAGATGAGTTCTCCCTATCTGTCGGGCGCCGAGATCGACTGGGTCGACGGGCTCCAGCAGTCGGGCTTCACGATCAACAACCCCAACGCCAAGGGCACGTGTGCCTGCGGCGACAGCGCTCACTTCTAGTCTCGTCCCCCAAGAAGCCAACTCCTCCCGGCCCCTCGGGTAGTATCTGCTCGCTCATTGAGAGCGGGGGAGGGACCGGCCCGGTGATCCCGCCGCAACCACCGTGTGAGCACGGCAGGTGCGAAGCCCGGACGGATGAGCTGGGATGACCAGAAAACCTCTTTCCGTCCGGGAAGAGGTTTTTTTGATCGGAGAGAAAGGAACCAAGTGCCGGTAACGACCACAGTGGTCGGCTCGTATCCGAAGCCGCCCGACGAGGGGCAGCAATTCGCAGTGCGCAAGGCGCTCCACGCGATCGAGCGCGGGGAGGCAACCTCAGAGGACCTTCTCGGAGCGCAGGACGAGCTTGCCCGCGCCGTGATCGGCGAGCAGGAGGACGCGGGTATCGACATCGTCACCGACGGCCTCGTTCGCTGGGACGACATCGTTACTCCGTTCGCCCGCAAGATGTCCGGCTTCGAGATCGGCGGGCTGCTGCGCTTCTTCGACAACAACGTCTACTACCGGCGGCCGATATGTACCGGGCCGATCGTGTGGGGGGGTCCGGCGACCATTGAAGCCCTTGAGTTCGCGCAGAAGGTCGCGCGGCGTCCGGTCAAAGCCGTCATCCCGGGCCCGATCACGTTCGCGCGCTTGTCGGTAGACGAACACTACGGAGACTACGAGCGCTACGTCATGGCGATCGCGGTCGTCCTGTCTCAAGAGGCGTTCGAGTTGTATTCGGCGGGGGCGAGGGTCATTCAGGTAGACGAGCCGTCGCTCCTGCAGGCGCCCGAGGACATCGAGCTGGCCGGGCGTGCGCTCTCGATCGTGACTAAGGACCTCGGCGACACCGAAGTCGTTCTGGCCGGCTACTTTGCCGACGCCAAGAGGCTGGGAGCGGGGCTGTTCGGCCTGCCGGTGACTCGCTTCGGGCTCGACCTCGTCTCTGGACCCGAGAACTTCGAGCTCATCAAGGGGGCTCCACCCGAAGCGAGGATCCAGGCGGGCATCGTCGATGCCCGCAACACGAAGCTCGAACCGGTGGACGATCTCGTTCACACGATCGAGTCCCTGGTAGAGACGGTCGGCGCGGATCGCCTGTGGGTCAGTCCTTCTGCGGGACTCGAGTTCCTGCCCCGGGAGAAGGCGAGGGCCAAGCTAAGGCGGCTGTGTGAGGCTGTGGAAGAGGTGAGTGAGTGAGTGAGTGATGCCTGATATCGACGTCGGTCTGGGCGGCGTGGGTCTGTGGACCACGTCCGTCGGGAGCCTTCCCAAGCCCGACTACATCCAGAAAGCGCGAAGTCGGTTCGCTCGACGTGAGATAGAGCGCGCGGAGCTCTTCGATCTCGAACGACAGGCCACCCGCGAATGGATCGAGTTCCAGAATTCGATCGGCACCGATCTGGTCGTTGACGGGGAGATCTACCGGGGCGACATGGTTGCCTACTTTGCCGAGGAGATGCCCGGCCTGGAGATCGGCGGCCTCGTTCGTTCCTACGGCAACCGCTACTATCGCAAGCCGATTGCGACGGGCCCGGTTGGACGTGACCACGCGATCACCGTCGATTGGTGGAAGTTCGCGCAGTCTCTCACCGATGCGCCGGTAAAGGGGATGCTTACCGGCCCCTACACGATCTGTGACTGGTCCTTCAACGAGCACTACGAGACCCGGCGCGATTTCGTGCTCGATCTGGCCCGCGCCATCCGTGACGAAGCCTTGGATCTCGAACGAGCTGGGGCGCGTTTCATTCAGATCGACGAACCGGCGGCGTCCACGAGGATGGACGAGCTCGATCTTGTCATCGAGGCCATGAGCATCGTGACGGAACCCCTCGACGCCCACACGATCACGCACATCTGTTACGGCGATTTCCACAACGCCTATCCAAAGATGCTGGACATCCCAGTCGACCAAATCGACCTGGAGTTCGCGAACTCCGACTACGCGCTGCTAGATGACTTCTCCATGCACCCGTTCACGAAATACATCGGGCTGGGCGTCGTGGACGTTCACTCTCACCGGGTCGAACCGGTGGACGAGATCGCGGAAGGAATTCGCAGAGCACTGAAGCTGATTCCGCCCGAACGGATGTTCGTCGATCCAGACTGCGGGCTGAAGACCCGGTCGGTGGACGAGGCGAAGACGAAGCTCTCCAACATCAAGGGCGCTGCCGACCTCGTCCGCTCTGAGCTCTAGAGGAGAGTTCGTTGGTCGTGGGCTAGGCTGGCGATCGTTACTGCACGCGGGGGAGCTCCCTCTCGGGAGCTGAGAGGCCGCAAGGCGACCCCTGAACCTGATCGGGTTAGTACCCGCGGAGGGAGGCGTGATGAAAGGTTTGATGGAGCGGGTCGACGCGCTCCCGGAATGGGGTATCCAGCCCGTCCCGCGTCGGGACAGGGTTCTAACGGGTATCGACCTGGCAGTCCTGTGGGGCGATCTCGGGATCGGCATCCTGGTTCTGGTCACCGGCGCGCTGCTCGTTCCCGCGCTCGGTTTTGGGACGGCCCTCGCCGCGATCGGCGTCGGATCGCTCATCGGCTGCGCGCTGCTCGCGTCCGCCGGCGCCGCGGGAGCGGGTGCCGCGGTCCCCACGATGGTTCTGTTCCGTCCCGTCCTCGGCATAAGAGGTTCGTGGTTCCCAACGGCCTTGAACGCGCTTCAGCTGGTGGGATGGACGGCGGTCGAGCTGTGGGCGATGTCGTACGTGGCAGATCTCGTGGCGAGCAGAGTCTTTGGGTTCTCGGCTCGTCCTCTATGGCTTGCCATTGCGGCGATCATGTGCACGGTCCTTGCGCTCTGGGGCCCCGTCGGTGTTGCGCGCGTCTGGATGAGGCGCTTCGGAGTGTGGGTCATAGTGTCTATCTGCGCCCTGGTATCCGTGTTGGTGCTCGGTTCGGACGGTATCTGGGACCGCTTGCGTGCACCGGGGTCGGGAGGCTGGCCCACCTTCGGCGCTGCCTTGGATCTGGTGATCGCCATGCCCGTTTCCTGGCTCCCCCTTGTGGCCGACTACAACCGCTTCTCTTACCGGACCCGGGGAGCGTTCGTCGGTACGCTTTCCGGATACCTCGTCGCGAACGTGTGGCTCTACTCTCTCGGCGCCCTGCTGGTTCTCGGCCCGGGTGGAAGTCCCGACCCCCTTGGCATCGCCGGCGCAATCCTTGCGGTTGCCGGTGGTTCTCTTGCGGGCCTGCTGTTCCTCGTGGGGCTGCTTGTGGGCGAGACCGACGAGGCCTTTGCCGACATCTACTCGGGCGCGGTAAGCCTGCAGAATATTTGGCCGCGCATCTCCCAGCGGGCCTTCACGGTGGCAATCGCTGTCGTCGCGACAGGACTCGCCGCGTGGCTCACCATGGATCGGTACGAGAGTTTCCTTTTCCTCATCGGCTCCGTGTTCGTTCCTCTGTTCGGGGTGCTTATCGCCGACCACTTCTTCAATCGGCGCGGCGACATCGACGTCGGCGATCTGTATTCCTCGGCGGGGCGCTATTGGTACACGAGGGGCATCAGGTGGGGGGCCGTGGGTCCCTGGCTTGCAGGCTTCGTCGTGTATCACTGGATCGTGCCGACGGGCCCCGCATGGTGGACGGAGTGGGTCACGTCTCTGATTGGCGAGCCGCTTGGTCTGCGCTGGTCTTGGCTCGCCGCCTCGATCCCGGCGTTCCTAGTTTCCTTCGTCCTCACACTCCGTCCGTCGACTATCATCCGGGCGTCCGAGTAAGTGACCTACGGCCCAACGCACGGACCACCGCGTCGGATCAGTCGAGGTGACCATGAAGATCGAAGCGAAGTGCAACACGTGCGGCAGGACTTTCCTGCTCTCTCAGATCGGGCCCGACTCGGATGCCCCGGGCCGGTGCCCCTTCTGCGGCGCTCACTTCGCTCGCCACTACACGGGCCTCCTCATTGATTCGGTGTCGGACGCTGAGACGTCGGCGCGCCGGTTTGTTGCCTCGCTCGGGAGGCTGCAGGGCATGGAGACGGGCTTCGATATCGATGTAGAGGGACTACTTGCCACGGTTGGTGAACAGGTCAGAGCGCATGAGCGCCAGCGCACAGCCGGCTGAAGGAGGGGCGGCCGGGGCCGGCGAGCTCAGGATCCTTGCTGTCACCGATAACGAGCCGGTGCGCGACGAGCTCGAGTTCGGCTTCTCGGAATCCGTCCGAATCGAGTTTGCCCACGACGCACGCGATGCCTTGAGGCTGCTGAACAAAGAC
Organism: Actinomycetota bacterium; assembly: GCA_050694175.1. GTDB lineage: Bacteria > Actinomycetota > CADDZG01 > CADDZG01 > WHSQ01 > JBOGXA01. The sequence continues at coordinate 45,756 of JBOGXA010000008.1, read as the reverse complement.
GACGAGACCTTCTCGGCTGTTGTCGTCGACCTTCAAACGGGCGCTGCCGGTGGGTACTCGCTGGCGAGCGATATGAAAGCCACCCGCGCGCTTGCGGATGTCCCGATCGTGATCCTTCTCGAACGTCAGCAGGACGCATGGCTCGCCCGGCGGGCGGGGGCTCACTCGACACTTCTTAAACCCGTCACCGCCGCCCAGGTGCTCACCGCGCTCGGTTCCCACGACCTTCAGTAGGGAGCCCGTTCCTAAAGCTGCTGGTCAAAGGGGTTGCGCTGGCGCGAATCCCAGGCCTAGAATTACAAGATTGTAATTTGGCCCTTGGTCGTACCGGGGTGCGACGGGGAACCGGGACTGTAGGCCGCGCGGGGAGAGGAGCCGGCATGCAACGGATCACAACGAAGCTCTTGCAACCGCTCGATTGGCAGGCGCAGGCGCGCTGCACCGAAGTGGACCCCGAGATCTTCTTTCCCGAACGAGGTGGTTCATCAAAAGCCGCGCGCGCGGTGTGCGCGCAGTGCGAAGTTCGACTGAGGTGTTTGGAGTACGCGCTCAACAACAAAGAACAGTTTGGTATTTGGGGAGGAACGTCCGAGCGCGAACGTAGGCGTTTGCGCAAGGAGCGCACGCGCCGCTTGCGTGAAGCCTCATAGTGAAATCCGGATGCACGCGGAGCGTTTCCTAACTGATCGCATGCAAACGCACACTCGCGTACTCGAAGCTATTCGAAAAGAACTTTTCGCAAAAGCTTGCACATTCGCTCTGAATGAGGCGTAATTGCATATTGAATGCGCGTTTGTGCCACGCGTATTTGGGCAGAGTTGTTTGTTGGTGAGTTGTTGGCTGGGTTGTAGTGCACGTGAAGCAACGTGCGCGTAAGGGGAGATGGGTTGCCGGATGCAACCCACCCGATGCAGAACGGAGGTGCTGGTTTTGGCTGCAAAGAAGACGACTGGAAGGAGGAAGGCGGCGGCTCGCAAGGGCGCACGTACGCGCGCTCGTAAGGCCGCAGCGAGACGCACAGCCGCTCGTAAGGGGGCCCGGACACGGGCTCGCAAGAGCACAGGTCGTAAGAGCACAGGTCGTAAGAAGAGCACCGGCAGGAAGAAGACAACCGCCCGACGTAAGACCACCGGCCGCAAGAAGGCCGCGGCGCGCAAGACCACCCGCCGCAGAAAGACCACCGGCCGGAAGAAGTCAACGGCACGCAGAAAGACGACCGGCCGGAAGAAGTCAACGGCACGCAGAAAGACCACCGGCCGGAAGAAGTCAACGGCACGCAGAAAGACCACCGGCCGAAAGAAGGCCACCGGTCGAAAGAAGAGCACCGGTCGCAGGAAGTCGACAACCAGAGCGGCCGCGGCTCGCAAGGGCGCGCGCACACGCGCTCGCAAGTCTGCAGCGAGAAGGACGGCCGCACGTAAGGGTGCGCGTTCGCGTGCCCGCAAGTCCACGGCCTCCAGCTAACGACGAATCGCAGATTCGATCGAGCGGCCCGGCGTCAGTAGAAGCCGGGCCGCTTGCGCGTGCGGATCCGGAAGATGCTCCTCCGCGACCAGGCCCACGATCTCGGTAGAAACGACGCGAGCTCCGGCGCGGCGCGCAGCCTTCTCGACTGCAGCAAAGGCTTCGTCGATGCCGGTCACAGACGGCTCGGTGAGGTTCATCGAGACCTGCGAGGTTGGCGCGTCGTCGATGGGAAGGCCGAGCGCGCGAATCCCCGGTGGGCCCCCGCCGGAGGTCCGGACCGCCTTTGCGACGGCTCGTGCGGCGGACCCATCTGAGTTGAGCCAGACGTTGAACGCGATGAGTTCGGTCCGCGCTCCGACGCAGACGACGCCTTTGCGTTCGTCTATTAGGGCCGGCCCGGCATCCGGGCCCAAGCCCAACCGGATTCGGTTGGCCAGCCCCACCAGTCCGCCCCGGCGGATATCCGGCAGCTCCCGCAGGGCTTCCCTCGTGGCAGCCGCTCCGTAGAAGAAAACGGGTACGTCCGCGGCCCGTGCGATCCCCACTCCGGTGGTGCGCGCGACGTCTACCGCCTCGTCCATGCCGGCGCGGAGGGGGACGATTGGACAGACGTCGAGTCCTCCTAGCCGCGGGTGAACTCCGCGGTGGACCGTGAGGTCGATTCCGACGGCCGCCACCGCGAGATCAATCATTGCCTGAGCGATGTGGTCGCCGGCCCCGGCGACCGTAAGGACGCTGCGGTTGTGGGTCGGGTCCGAATGCACGTCGAGCAACCGGGCACCCGCACGCGACACTCGATCGGCCAGCGTGCTCACGAAGGCCGGATCGCGCCCTTCGGAAACGTTCGGAATCGCAAGCAACGGCATCCGGCGTTACCGTAGAGGAGATGAGCGAGTACGGCTACAGCGTCGAGGTCCCGGAGGGGTACGACGAAGCGGTTGTTCGCACTCGGCTGGCGCTCCGCGGAGAGGGCTTCTCGATACTCACCGAGGCCCACGTTGGAGGGATGCTCGGCCCTGCTGCCGGAAACGATCGGCAGTACCTGATCATGGGCGCGTGGAATGCGCAGTTGACGCAGGACGTGGGGGGCGCCGATGTCCAGGCAGCGATCCAGCTTGCGTGCAACGTCGTCGTGCAGGAGAGTGGCGATATGGCCATCGTGGCAGCGCTCGACCCCGTCGACTCGCTGGAGATGACCGATGGTGAGGCTCCCCAGCCCGCGCTCGCGGCGCGCGGCGCTCTCGAGCGCGCCCTGCACAGGATCGCGTCCGCCTCGTGATGATGGCCGAGAGGTCGGCGGTCGAGTCCATCATCGATTCGTTCATGGGCCGGCTCGACGAGGTCGTCGACCGATGCGTCCAGACCATCTCCGAGTCGGTGCCCTCCTACGATCGGACCAATTCCCAGCTCACGAGCGAGGTGAGGGAAGCGGTGAGAACGAACGTGGGGACGCTGTCCCAGGTGCTCGCCGACGAACGGGATGTGCGGAGGGAGGAACTCGAGGGAATTGAACGAGTTGGGGCGCGCCGCGCCGAGGCGTCGATCCCGCTCGATGACGTGCTTCACGCCTACCGGATGGTGTCGCGAGTCTGCTGGGACGTCCTTGCCGAGGAGTGCCGGAACTACCGCGGCGACGCATTGGATGCCGCCATCCTCCTTGCAGAGGCGGTGCTCAAGTACACGGACCAGATATCGACCACGGTGGCCGAAGCGTACGCGGGGGCCCAACGAGCAATCGTTCGTGAACAGGAAGGCGCCCGCCGCGAGTTCCTAGCCGACGTTCTGTACGGGACAGAGGTCTCTGCCGAGGAGATCCTGAGGCGCGCCCACACTTTTGGCTACGACCTCTCGCTCAGCTACATCGCGCTCGTCGGCATGGGACCGGAACGTGACAACCGCAACGAAGCTGCCGTCGCTTCGGCTGCATCCGTGGTGATGGCGGGCGCGAGCGCCGATCCGATCGTGCTCCAGAAAGGGGACCATACGATTGCCCTGCTGCCGAGTGAGCCGGCGGCGGAGGAGGTGATCACGCCGGAGAAGCTCGTCGCCGAGCTGGGGGTTGGGTGGCGCTTCGGTATGGGGGGGCCTGCACCCGCGCTGGAGGGCATCAGGCGTGCGTATCTCGAGGCGCGAGAGGCGCTTGAGATCGGACTGGCCGTTGGACGGGAGGAGTACATCTTCCGTTTCGACAACCTCCTCCTTTATCACTTCCTCCGCAGCGAACCCGGTCTCATCGACCGGTTCATCGATCAGACGCTCGGCCCCCTGATCGAGTACGACGACCGGCGCCGGGGCGATCTCGTGCGCACGATTGAGGCCTATTTCGAGGCCGACACGAGCGTGAAGCTGGCCGGCCAGCGGTTGTTTGCGCATCCCCACACAGTCTCGTACCGGCTGAAGCAGGTCGAGCGACTCACGGGTTGGTCACTACGCGAGCCCGAAGACAAGCTGAGGCTTCAACTCGCCCTGCGCGCCCACCGGTTGGCCCAGGCCCGGCGCGATTCGGACGACTAACCGCAGGGTCACCCTCTTACGTATAACCTGCCGCTCATGCCGGACAGAGTTCTGATAATCGGTTGGGACGGGGTCGACTGGAAGGTGCTCGGGCCCATGCTCGACGCCGGCGATCTCCCCAACCTCGCCGGTCTCATCGAGGCAGGTGCGCACGGCGACTGCCTGTCGACGGTGCCGTCACACTCGTGGTGCGCGTGGCCGTCGTTCATGACGGGATTGAACCCGGCCGGACACGGCGTCTTCGACATCCTTGAACACAAGCCGGGCGTGAGTAGGCGGCTTCCGGTCACGTACCGCTCGATTAAGGCACCGACGATATTCGAAGACTTCTCGCGAGCCGGCCGCACGACGATCGCGGCCAACATCCCACTCACATTCCCCGCGCCCGAGATCAGGGGCAAGGTGATCGCAGGAGGTGTTCTTCCTGCCAGTCGCTCGTACACGCACCCTGCGGATTTGCAAGACGAGCTCGATGAGCACGCCCCATTCCCGGTCAACGGCATGAGCTGGACGACCTTCCGGAACCGGCCGGAGCCGTTCCTGGACGAATGCGCGTCGATCACCGCCAAACGACAAGCGACTTTCGAGTACCTCCTGGACACGACCGAGTGGGACTTCGGGGTCATCGTCTACGTATCGACGGACCGCATCCAGCACTGTCTGATGGAGTACGTGGCGCCGGAGCATCCTGATTACGAACGTCTCAAGTCAACATCTATCGCTGCGAAGACTCGGGCGGTGTACCGCCAGCTCGACGATGGCCTCGCCCAGCTGCTCAAGCGCACGACAGAGAACGACCTCGTGATCTTCATGTCGGACCATGGGCACCAGGCATGCACGCGGGCGTGCACGATGGATCGTGTGCTCAAGCACCTCGGCTTCCTCGAGTTCGGGAAAGGTTCGTTTGCCTTCAATCTGATTCGCTGGGGGCCTGGAAGGCGTATAGCGCGGCGAATGTACGACCTCCTGAAGCTTCACGGGAAGATCTCGATCCCCGCCTCGCCCATCGAATGGGCCAAGACACGCGCCTATACCAGTGTCGTTTCGACGGGCGAAGGAGTGTCCGTAAACCTCAAAGGGCGAGAGCCGAACGGAGTTGTCGACAAACGCGACTTCGAGCGGGTGCGAGGAGAAGTTGCGGCGGCGTTGTCGAGGTTCCGAGACCCCGACACGGGCGATCACCCGATCAAGAAGATCTACCGTAAAGAGGAGGTTCTCAAGGGGCGCTTTCTGGACGTGGCCCCGGATCTGCTTCTCGTGCCGGCGCCCCTCTACTCGTTGACCCATGCGCGCGGCATGGTCGAAGAGGCCGACTGGCTGTCCGGCGATCACCGCCTCGAGGGAGTGGTGGTGGCCACGGGCCCGGGCGTGACATCGGGACCGCTCGACCGGCCCGCCGAATTGATCGACCTCGGTCCCACCGCGATGGCCGCGCTGGGGGTCAGCAGCAGCATCCCCCGCGACGGCCGGGTGCTGCGGGCCCTTGCCGGGGATGGTGTCGAATTGGCCGTCGACGCGACCGCCACCGGGGCTTACGAGGGGCAGGACGATACAGGGCTAACCTCGAATGAAGAAGGCGAGATCGAGGACCACCTGAGGGGCCTCGGCTACGTCGAGTAATCGACCACAGGATGGAGGAAGAGAATTGCGCGCGCGGAGATCGTGCCTGTCGGTTCCCGGCTCGAGCCCAAAGATGCTGGCCAAGGCGCCCAGCATGCCCGCCGACATGGTCTTCATGGACCTGGAGGACTCGGTGGCCCCGCTGGCCAAGGAGGAGGCCCGCGGCAACATCATCGACGCACTGAAGAACAACGACTGGACCGGCAAGACGGTCGTGGTCCGCATCAACTCCATCGACACGCAGTGGGCGGCCGACGATCTGAAGACGATCATCGAGGCAGCCGGCAGCTACGTGGACTGCGTGATGATCCCGAAGGTGCAATACGACCACGAGGTGCGCTTCGTGGATCACATGCTGCGGATGATCGAGGTAAATACGGGGCTCGACAAGCGAACCGGCATCGAGGTGCAGATCGAGACGGCCACGGGGCTTCGCAACGTGAGTTCCATCGCCCACGCCTCCGACCGGATCGAGACACTCATCTTCGGTCCGGCCGACATGAGCGCGTCGCTCGGATTGCCGACGGTGACGGCGGGCTTACCGATGCCGGGTTATCCCGGGGATCACTGGCATTGGGTTCTGGAAACGATCATCGTCGCGGCGCGAGACGCGGGGCTGCAGGCGATCGACGGCCCTTACCTGCTCATCAAGGACCTCGACGGCTTCCGAGAGATGGCAATGAGAGCGCGCGCTCTTGGGTATGACGGCAAATGGGCCCTGCACCCCGGCCAGATCGATGTCTTGAACGAGGTCTTCACTCCCACCCAGGAGGAGTACGACAAAGCAGAAGCTCTACTCGAGGCGTACCGTCACGCGACCGACGTGGAGCAGCGGGGCGCAGTCATGTTCGGAACGGAGATGATCGACGAGGCGTCTCGCAAAATGGCGTTGCAGCTCGCCGAGCGCGGGCGCTCGGCGGGGCTGTCGCGGGTCAGGACTTTAGATGACTTCGCCAGGGATTGGAAGTCTGCGTGATCGACCTCACGGATACGCAGAAAGCGATCGTCGAGACGGTTCGCGAGTTCGTTGAAAAGGACGTCATTCCGGTCGCGGACGAGATGGAGCATCGGGACGAGTTCCCCGACGCGATCGTCGAAAAGATGAAGGAGCTCGGCCTCTTTGGTCTGAACGTTCCTGAAGAGTACGGCGGCATCGGAGAGAACCTCACGACCTATGCGCTGTCGGTCGTCGAGCTGGCGCGTGGGTGGATGAGCCTGTCGGGAATCCTGAACACCCACTTCATGGGCAACTACCTCATCAATAAGTTCGGGACCGAGGAGCAGAAGCAGAAGCACCTGCCGGCAATGGCCGCGGGCGACATCCGCGCCGCTCTCGCAATGAGCGAGCCGGAGGCGGGCTCGGACGTCCAGTCGATCCGCACTAAGGCGATCAGGGACGGGGACGAGTACGTGGTCAACGGCCAGAAGATGTGGCTGACGAATGGCCTGCGGGCCGGGATAGTCATGACGCTCGTGAAGACCGATCCCGACACCGATCCCCCGTACCGGGGAATGAGCATGCTCATCGTCGAGAAGGATCCCGGTGTGCCCCAGCCTGCCCCCGGTCTCGACGTCGGCAAGAACATCGAGAAGATGGGCTACAAAGGTGTGGAGACGACGGAGATGTCATTCTCCGACCACCGGGTCCCGCAGTCGGCTCTCCTGGGCACGGAGGAGGGCCAGGGTTTTCGCCAGGTCCTCGACGGCATCGAGATCGGCCGCGTCAACGTCGCCGCACGAGCGGTCGGGGTTGCGACGCGGGCATTCGAGGAGGCCATCCGCTACGCACAAGAGAGAAAGGCGTTCGGGAAGACGATCAGCGAGCACCAGGCGATACAGATCCATCTGGCCGAGATGGGAACGACACTGGAGGCGGCAAAGCTCATGTTGCTACAGGCGGCTGCCAGGAAATCGGCCGGCGAGCGATCGGACCTCGAAGCGGGCATGGCGAAGCTGTTCGCGTCCGAGGCGTGCCACGAGATCTGCCTGAAGGCTCTGCGCGTGCACGGAGGCTTCGGCTACTCGAAAGAGTTCACGATCGAGCGCCTGTACCGCGACGCTCCGTTCCTGCTGATCGGCGAAGGGACCTCGGAGATCCAGAAGCAGGTCATCGCGCGCCGGCTGCTCGAGAAGTACAAGATCTAGGTCAGTCGAGGTCGCCGGCCTCGATCCGCCGGAGGCGCATATCCCTAACGAGACTGTGACCGGTCAGCGGTTGAAGCACTTCGGGCTCGTCCATGCTCTCGGCCAGAATGGTCAGGAGATCGCGCAGCGAGATGACCCCGTGCACGGTTCCGTCCTTCGCCACCACGGGGAGGTGTCGGAACCAGTGATCGAACATCAGTTGAGCAGCGTCCCTCAAGGTTGTGTCCGGCTCGACGGTGACGACGTCGGTACTCATCACATCGCGGAGGTTCACGCTCTTCGGATCGCCACCCTCGCCCACGAATCGCAAGAGATCGCGTTCGGTAACAATCCCGATCAGTTGATCGTTCTCCATGACGAGCAACGAACCCGTCTGCTGGTGCCACATCTTGCCGGACGCCTCCGCAAGAGTGTCGTCCGATGCGTCGGTGACCGCCGCATCCGTCATGATGTCGGAAACTCTCACGTCCCGATCTTATTGCACTCAGAGCCACTTAGACTCAGAGCATGAGACTGGGCATTGCACTTCCCCACTACGACACGAGCCTGGCCGGTAGACCCGCGTCGTGGGCCGGGGTTCGCGATGCCGCCCTCCTTGCAGAGCAAGCCGGTTTCGATTCGGTGTGGGTCTCGGATCATCTCTTTCTCGACTGGAGCAAGTACGGCGGATCGTCGGAGCCGCGTGGGTCGCTCGAGTGCTGGGTCACGATGTCGGCGCTGGCGGCCGTCACAACCCGGGTGCGTGTTGGCTCACTCGCGCTCTGCAACGATCTGCGGAATCCGGCTCTGGTCGCCAAGATGGCCGCGACGCTCGACGCCCTGAGCGGAGGACGCATCGACGTCGGGATCGGCGCGGGCTGGTACGAGCCCGAATACCGGGCCGCAGGAATCGAATTCGACGCGCCGAGAACGCGGATCGCCCGCATGGAGGAGGCGGTGGAGATCGTCGGGAGGCTCCTCGCCGGTGAGGAGCTCGTATTCAAAGGCGATCACTACACGATCGACGGGGCCGTCTGCCGGCCCCGGCCGGTGCAGGATCCGCGTCCGCCGATTTGGGTCGGGGGGAAAGGAGATCGGCTCCTGGCGGCGGCAGCCCGATCCGCTGACGGCTGGAACTTTTCGTGGATCGGGTCGATCGACGCCTACGCCGACCGCGTGGCGGCCGCCGACAGGGCGTGTGCCGCGGCCGGCCGGGATCCCGCCACCCTGCGCCGCTCCGTGGGCGCGTACCTGCTGGCGGGACACGACGATGCGGACCTCACAAGGCGCTTCGAGCGCCTGGTGGAACGAACTCCGGACGGCGTCCTACTAGTGGAGGCGACGGGGAGGGCATTATCCTTTGACGAGTTCCGGCACAGAGGGATCGTCGGAACACCCGATTACGTAGTCGACCGGCTCGGTCGCCTCGAGGAGATGGGGGCCGAGGAGGTCGTTGTGAGCCTCGGTGCCCTTCCCTTCCAGGTGGCCGATCTGGAGGACATCGAGCTGGTGGGAACAGAGATCGCGGCTGCACTCTAGGAGGTCGTAGAGATGGCAAATTTCGGAGGCGGAGAACTGATCATCGTCCTGCTCATCCTGCTGTTGCTGTTCGGAGCGAGCCGGTTGCCCAAGCTGGCTCGATCGATGGGTCAGGCCGGCAAGGAATTCAAGAGCGGTATGAAAGAGGGGTTCAAGGATGAGCCGGTCGACGGCCCGTGCCCGTTCTGCGGCGTCGAGGTCGCCAAGGACTCCAAGTTCTGTCCCGGCTGCGGCAAGAGCGCCGACGAGATAATCGCCGAGAAATCCGGCAAGACGCCTGATCGTCCGGGTGGTACGGCCGACAAGAGCTGACCGCGCCTCGTCGCCGAGAAATCCGGCAAGACGCCTGATCCGCCCGTAATGTTCGCTCCCGATGGGGCGGGCCCATCCGCTGACTCCCCCGAGCGGGGGTAATCCGTCCCTTTTTGGGGTTTTGAGAAGGATTCGGGTACGCCACGTCATAAATCGACTACGTAGAGTTGCCGATATCCGACCGGGGACGAGCGGGGACGCTCGTGGAAAGGAGCAACGTGGGGCAGCCGGTTCGGGTGCCAGCGCAGGAACTGGCGAGCTGGCTCGGGCTCGAGAAGGTGTGGCTGGAGCGCCTGGCCGACACCGGCGAGCTCGCCGCGGTTCACGGTTCCTCGGGCTACGTTTTCGACCCCCGGTCGATCCACGACTGGATCCAAACGCGCGACCTTCCGACCCACGACCCGATACCAGTAGACGTCGCCTCTCTCCGGCAGGTCAGCCTGGCTCTGGCGGGCGGCGAGGCCCCCGAGTCGGTCTGCCAGCGCATCCTGGAGCGAGTTCTCCGGCTACTCGGTGCCAAGTTGGGTGCGATCTACTTCGCCGAGGACGACTCGTGGCTCCACGTGGTGGCAACTCGAGGCTTCGAGGCGGACCGAACCGTCAAGGTGGCCGAGCGCATTGCAAACTGGGTTTCGTCAAACGCCGAGCCCCTGCTGCTCCCGGACCCGAGGCGAGCCGAAGATGCTCCGATCGCGTCGTATCCCGACGATCCGCGCGATGCCGTGGCCGTTCCTTTCCTTCTCGAAGGCCGGGTCCTCGGTGTGTTGCTGGCCATGTGCCAGCGCGACGCCCCGCCCTTCACGGACTGGCATCTGTCGCTTGCAACGGTGCTGGCGACCGAGCTTGCCCTTGCCATTGAACGCACCCGGATCCAGGAGTCTTTGGGACACAAGCTCTCGGGCGCACAACGTCAGCTCGAGGCGTACGCGGTGGACGTGAGAGAAACATTCGCGGCCGAGAGGGCGCGCACACAAGAACTTCTTTCTGCGCTCGGGGAGCTCGAGACCACTTACATGGCAACGGTACGTGGAATGGCCGCCGCGGTTGAGGCGAAGGATGAGTACACGGCAGGTCACCTCGCACGCGTCTCTCGATATGGAGCCGAGATACTCGGGCTTCTCGCCCCCGAACACGCCGCGAACCCCAAGCTTCAGTACGGTTTCTTGCTGCACGACGTGGGGAAGCTCGGCGTGCCCGACTCGATTCTCTCGAAGGATGGCCCGTTGTCCGATCGAGAATGGGTGCTGATGCGGCGCCATCCGGAGATGGGTGTTCGGATCATCTCGGGGGTCCCGTTCCTGGAACCGGCGCGGTCGATCATTGCGTCGCATCATGAGAGGTGGGACGGGGAGGGGTATCCGCAGAAGCTTGCCGGCGATGAGATACCCGTCGGCGCACGGGTGTTCGCGGTCGCGGACGCGTTCGATGCGATGACGACAAACAGACCGTACCGGGCGGCAATGCCCATCGACCATGCAGTGGTGGAGCTTCGCAAGCAATCGGGAGCTCAGTTCTGGCCCGACGCGGTCGAGGCATTTATCAGTCTGCCGTCCGAAATGCTGGAAGAGACCGTCGCCTGGAACGGCAGTTCAAGCAGTTCAGCGTAGCCGTTCCCCGAGCGCGCACCGGCGACGCGTGACGAATACTCGATCCTCGGAAGTGGCCCCCTGCCTCGGTATAGTCGCGGCTGGGAGGCGAGTTGAAGAAGCTTCTTATAGCCGACGACGACCCCGGCATCCGAAGACTCGTTCGGATGACGCTCGAAAGCGACAACTACGAGATCCTCGAGGCATCCGATGGAGAGGAAACGCTGCGACTCGCGCGTGAACACAAGCCCGTGCTGCTTTTGCTGGACGTGATGATGCCGCGGGTGGACGGCTTCGATATATGCCGCGAGCTCAAGAGTGACCCGGCGACCTCCTCCACCACAATCGTGATTCTGAGCGCCCGCACTCAGGAGTCGGACTTGAATGAGGGGCGCGCCGCCGGAGCCGACGACTACTTCATGAAGCCTTTCTCGCCGGTTGCTCTCATGCGCAAGGTCGACGAGGTCCTGGCCCTAGCCGGGCCCTAGAGTGTCTTTGCATTCCGCGTTTCTTCCCGGAGCGGCCATCTCGCGGAAGAGGGGTGGCTTAGGGAGTGAGCACGACCTTCATTGCCTCTCGCGACCTGAAGAGCTCGTAGCCTTCTACCGCCTCGTCGAGTGGGAGCCGATTGGTGATCACCTGGGTGGGGTCGATCTCCCCTCGGGCCACCGCGTGAAGCGCCCCCTCCCAATGCGCTTGTACGTTTCCCATCCCCGTGAACACGATCTGGGTACCTCTCGCCCACGACCTCCCCATGGGGAGGTCATAGCGTTCGGCCCCGTACACGCCGACGACGACAACCCGTCCTCCGTCACGCACGCACCTCAGGGCCGACCGAAATGCTGCCGGGGCACCGACGGCTTCGACGGCAACGTCGGCCATCGAGCCTTCGGTCGCGCGGGCAACGACCTCGTCGGCGGCCTCACCGGGAGTCGCCGCAGCCAGCCCGAGGCGCTCCGCGAAGCGAACCCGACCGGGGTCGCCGTCGATTACGAGCACCTTCGCTCCCCGGCGCCGCGCCGCGAGCGCGCAGAACACGCCGACCGGCCCGGCACCTATGACCACGCAGTAATCGGGTCGCCCGGCGAGCTCGGCCGCATACTCTCCCGTGGCCAGGATGTCCCCGGCGAACAGTGCCATCTCGTCGTCGAGCCCGGCGAACGGGCCGGCGAGGGCGCGCAGGTTGACCTCGGCGCGGGGGACGCGCACGTATTCGGCCTGGGCGCCCGCCAGATTCCCCATGAGGGGGCCAAGTCCCAAAGCTCGTCGGTGCGCGCAGAAGTTGAATCTCTCGGCGCGGCACTGTGAGCATCGCCCACACGCAATCAGAAAGGAGCCGACGACCCGATCTCCTTCGCGAAGCCCCTCGAGGCCGGGCCCCCTGCCGGCGACGACGCCCACGAACTCGTGGCCTATCACCCCCCCGACGGGCATTCCCGGCGTCTTGCCGTCGAGCAGGTGAAGATCGGAGCCACAGATCGACGTTCGGCTCACCATCACCACCGCATCGTCCGGCTCCTCGACTCGTGGTGTGGGGACGTCGTCGAGCTCGACCCGTCCCGGCCCCGCGAATACGACCGCCTTCATCGGTTTCCCGACCGAAATGTCCGGGTATGGAACAAGAGAACGCGGACCGAGCCGCGCGTGTGCAAGGAATCCACGCCCATGGCGGAACCTATCTCCTAGAGGAATGCGATGACCGACGGCATCAACCCCAAGATGACCTTGTTCTCGACGGAGTGGTGCGGCCACTGCCGCCGCCTGAAGAGGGGGCTGGAGGAGGCGGGCATCGACTACCGCGAGATCGACGTCGATGCAGACGAGTCCGCCGCGGCCGCGATCATGATCGCGACCGGGGGGCCGCGCACGGTCCCGACGGTCGCCGTCGACGGTCGCCTGCTGGTCAATCCATCGGTTGGCGAGGTCGTTCACGCCGCCCACGCCGCCGGCGAAACGGGGTAGCCGTACCTTTGTCAGTATTGTAAGGTACTTACATGTCCAACTTCCGTGACCTCTACCGCCGGGTCCGCTCCGAGATCCGTGAGACCACCCCTGAGGAGGTCTACGAGCGGCTGGATCGCGGTGCCTCTTTCGAGATCCTCGACGTCCGCGAGGAGGAGGAGGCGGGGAACGGGATCGTTCCGGGCGCGACCCACCTATCCCGGGCCCACTTCGAGAGCCGCGTCGAGGACTTGCTGTCCGACAAGGACGCCGAGGTCGTCGTCTACTGCGCCAGCGGCGTGCGCAGCGCCTTTGCCGCCAAGACGCTCGGCGAACTCGGCTATTCACACGTCGCCTCGATGAAGGGCGGGTTCACCCGTTGGAAGGACCTCGGCTACGGCTACGACATCCCCCGAGTGCTCAACAGCTCACAACGGGATCGCTACTCCCGTCACCTGATCCTGCCCGAGGTGGGCGAGGCGGGCCAGACCAAGCTTCTCGAGTCCAAGCTCCTGTGCATCGGCGCCGGCGGATTGGGCTCTCCCGCTCTCCTCTACCTTGCCGCCGCCGGAGTCGGCACGATCGGCGTGGTCGACTCGGACGTGGTGGAGGCGAACAATCTGCAGCGACAAGTCGTTCACAACACCGACCGGATCGGCATGCTCAAGGCGGAGTCGGCCAAGGAGACGATCGCCAAGCTCAACCCCGACGTGAACGTCGTCGTCCATCCGTTCCGGATCGACGAATCGAATGCCCATGAGTTGATCGCCCAATACGACGTCGTGGTCGACGGGTGCGACAACTTCGACACGCGTTACGTCGTCAACGATGCCGCCGTCGACCTGCGGGTTCCGGTCGTTCACGGTTCGATCTTCCGGTTCGAGGGTATGGCGTCGACCTTTGTCCCGTTCGAAGGGCCGTGTTACAGATGCCTGTATCCGGAGGCACCTCCGCCCGAGCTGGCCCCCACCTGAAGCGAGGCCGGTGTCCTGGGCGTGCTCCCAGGAATCGTCGGTTGCCTCCAGGCAAATGAGGCAATCAAGTTGATAGTGGGATACGGCGAGCCTCTTGTGGGACGGTTGCTCACCTTCGACGCGCAATCGACCCGCTTTGCCGAAGTCAAGATTCGGCGGGACCCGCATTGTCCCGTCTGTTCTCAGGAGGCAGTCGAGCGTGCGGCACAGGCGGCCCGAACCTCACGGGAGGACCTGAGGTCCGGCGCGGCGAGATAGCTGCGGCCGCGGGGGAGCGGTACCCTCGCCGGCGTGAAGGTGATCGTGCTGGCCGATACTCATACACGTGGGATGTCGCGTTCGCTCCCCATGGGGACCTGGCCTTATGTCGAGACCGCCGACCACATCCTCCACGCCGGCGATGTCTGTGATCCCGCCCTTCTGGACGAGCTGAAGATGTACGCGCCCGTCGACGTGGTTGTCGGCAACAGCGACGGATGGGACATCAAGGAGTGGGGGGCGGATACGCGGGTTGTCGTGAACCTCGGCGATATCGAAATCGGCATGGTTCACGATTCCGGCCCCCGAAAGGGCCGAAGGCAACGGCTCCGAGGGCTGTTCCCTACCGCCCGCGTGGTTGTGTTCGGCCACTCCCACATGCCCCAGAACGAGGACGAGGAGGGCCTGCTGCTCTTCAATCCCGGGAGCCCCACCTGGCCTCGGAAGGCGCCGTTTCCTTCCATGGGCATCTTGTGGATCGACGACGGGGCGGTCGAAGGAGAGATCTTTCCCGTCTAGGAACTGGGCGACCAAACCTCTCGCAATCGGGATCGCGCTCGGCGAGAATCGCCGCTGTGGCCGATCTGGGCACGATCCTGTGTGCTTTCGCCCATCCCGACGACGAGACATATCTCGCCGGAGGTCTGATGGCCGAAGCCGCGCGCGCGGGGCGCCGATCCGTGTGTGTGGTAGCCACGCGCGGTGAAGCCGGACACCGTGCTGACTTTCGGCCCCGACGCGATGACGGGGCACAGTGATCACGCGGCCGTGTGTGCGTGGACGACCGCGGCTTTCGAGCGCGCCGGCAAACCGGCGGCCCGGCTTCTCTATGCCACCGTGTCCGAGGAGTGGGCCGACGAGTTTGTTCCCGTGCTCGCGCCCTTCAACGTGTACGAGCCCGGATACCCGGTGGTCACGCCGGACGCGGACATCGCGCTCCACTTCGAGGTCACCGACGAACCGATGGAGGCCAAGATGAACGCGGTGCGCGCCCACTCGAGCCAGTCCGGACCGCTTTTTGATGTCTTCGGAGAAGAACTGGGCCGGGCGATGCTGCGCCACGAGTTCTATCGAATGGGCTCCCAGAAGAGTAGGTAGTTACGAGCGGTTCACGGCCGGAGGGTTGTCGACCAGAACGACGCGGGCGCCGGGGCCGTGTTCGGCCAACGCCTCTTCCACCGTTGGCGCCGCCTCGAATCCGCAATGCTGTGGAACCGCGGGGTCGTGAGCGCCGGCAACGATAACTTGCCCCACATGGCGGAGGCGCTTCAGCGGATACAGAGCCATCACCGCGTGCACCGGATGGAAACCGAAGCCGTTCCGGTATCTGGCGATGTAGTCGGCGCGGGCTGCAAGCTCGGGTTCGAAGTCACGGCGCGCGGCGTCCGGTTCTCTCGTCGCCGGCAGCACCCGCTCCCAAACCTCTCGGTAGGAGGGATGGTGGACCTCGTCCCAGCGCTCGAGGCACGGGGAAGCCATCACAACCGTGCAACCCGGTGCCCCGACCGCCTGGACCATCCCTCCCAGATAGCCGAGGCCCGTGGAGATCAGATCGAGGATGGGGTTGGTGTGGGCGAACGCCGCATACGGGCTCCAGTCGGGAACGCCGTAGACGACGATGTCGGCCGGCTCATCGACGAGGTCGCGACGGGCCGGCTGCGCGGCCCTGAGGATCTCAACGACCGCCTGTCGCGCCCTGCCCACGCTTCCTGAGACGATTGTGTGCACGGCGAACGGATTGGCGAGAACCGTTTCGAGCTTGAAGATCCTCTCCGGTCCCAGCTCCGCCTCGACCAGAGCCCCCATCTCGTCGAGCATGGAGTGCATTTGGTTTCGGTCGAGCGACATCGACATGATGTCGGGGGTGTGGTGATGGTGGATCGATCTGTAGCTCGAGAGACCCACGCACACCGATTTCCAGCCCCCCGAGAAGCCGCGTACGGTCGCGCAATTCAAATAGATGGTCAGATCCGAATCGATCACCGCCCGGTTCAGCTCCACGTTCAGTCCCGAATCCGTCACCCCCAAGTCGACGAGCGCGTTGTCATCTTCGGCGTCGTGACACGCCAGCCGGTCACCATGCGCGCGCACGAACTCATAGCCAACGATGCGGGCGATCTCGTCGTGAGTGAACTTGCGATGCAACGCGTTGGCACAAATCAGTTTGATGTGCGACCGTTCGATGCCGGCGCGCTCCAGCTCGGAGACCAGCATTGGCAGAGCGGTCGCCCACACCGGCGCGTAGCAAGGCACAGTCGGATCATCGAACGCGATGGTCACGTGCTGTCCCGGACGAAGCTGCTCGCGCAGAGGAGGGCGATCGATCGGATGATCGAGAGCGCGGCGCACCGTCGCCTCGAGATCCTCGGCCACCGGAAGGTCGAGGCCGATCCCGGGCGAAACGACTAAGGCGTCGTCGGGGAGTTCGACTGTGAGTGTGGAATCGCCGTAGACGATCGAACGCTTCATGCCTCGCTCAGCACCCGCTCCATCCATGCGAACGGGTCCCTCACTTCGGCGACCGTCGGAAGATTGTCGGGCGCTCCCCACACGCGATTGAGCGAGTCGATACCGTGCAGTTTCACAACGGCCGCGCAGAACGTCGTGCCGGTGCTTTCGAGCGAGCGGTCGAGAGACAGGCCCAGCAGACTTGCGAGCATCTCCTCACCGTCGCTGGGCGAGAGGTTGTGTCTTGCCATGCCCTCGTCGATCCGGGTTGTGTCTCCGATGACCTGTCCGCTCACCTCACTGCACGCATAGCGTGAATATCCTTCGAACAGCGCCATGAATGCGTGCAGCCGGTCGAGAGCGCGCCGGTGCCGCTCGGTGGGGACGACGGGAAGGGCATTGCCGGGGCTCAGTCCCTCTTGCAGCATCTCCATTCCCTGGGACTGAAGCTCGACAAGTCTGCGCTCGAGCTCGGAGCCGTCGATCTCGATCGAGTCGATTATCTCGTTGAGAAGACTCCGGAAGTAGCGATCGATCCATGCCACGTTGGCGGCGACCAATCCGCGCGCCGTTTCCTGCAGCGCCAGCCACTCACTCAAGCGGTCCACGTCGAGCCCGTAGTCGACGGCGACGGCCTCAACGTTCGGCCGAATGATGATGAGCCGGCCGTCGTCGTCCCGGGGGATGGGAACGTCGAAACGTCCCAGCAGCTCGCGTGCGAGGTGTCCGACGAGCGTGCCGGCCTGTATCCCCATCAGCAGGGGGACGATCTGTCCCATCGCGGCCCCCATCGCTCCCGCATCCTCGCCGTCGCCGAATCCTCCCAGCTCGGTGCCAAATCGGCCGGCGAGGCGATCGAGCAGCCACGCCCACGCGTTCAGCGTGGTGGCGGCCCACTCCTTTCGCACCATCACATGGGACTGCAACGGTTCTTGGAGCACGATGCGGGTGAAACCGGAGATCACCCCCTCGGAGTCGTGAACGACCCGCGCGAAAGCCCGTGTCACCTCGGCGGAGACAGGCGGCTCGGCCGTCCCCTCGGTGGCCACAGCACTCGCGACCTGGCGGGCGATCTCGTAGTTGACCGGGCCCGTGCTCGAAGCGAGGAGTCGCTGGATCTCACGAAAGAGAGGGATGTCGCCAAACGGTTCCTGGCTCATCGGCCCATTCTCACAGACCCGCCTGATGTACTTGTAGAGTCCCCGACATGCCCAAAAAGATGCAGTCGGCCCGGGTGGTAGCGGTTACGGGCGCGGCGGGATACATCGCGGGACGACTGATCCGCGAACTCTGCAGTCAGAGCTCCGTCGAACGAGTCATCGGCTTCGATGTCGTCGAGCCGGACTTCGAGCACCCGAAGTTCGTGTTCGATTCCATTGACGTGCGGAACGCGGCACTCGAGTCCCGTTTCGAGAACGCCGACGCGGTGGTACATCTCGCGTTCATTATGGATCCCGTAAAGGACGAGGGATTGATGCACGACGTGAACGTCAACGGAAGTCAGAACGTGTTCCGTTGTGCGGGCCGCGCCGGAGTAAAGAGAGTGGTCTATACATCGTCGGCAACGGTCTACGGGGCTCATCCCGACAATGAGGTTCCGCTCACCGAAGATTCTCCGCTGCGAGCCAACCTGGACTTCTCCTACCCGGCGCACAAACTCGAAGTCGAATACGTAATCAAGGAGTTCCGTGAGGAGTTCCCCGCGGTCAAAGTGGTGGTCTTCCGTCCGGCGATCGTGTTCGGTCCGCACGTCGACAACGCCTGGTCGCACTACCTGGAGATGCCGGCGATCTTTGGGGTGAAGGGGTACCGGCCCCCATTCCAGTTCGTGCACGAGGATGACGTGTCGTCCGCCCTCATGTTCGCGTTGGAGAACGAGCTCGACGGGCCCTATAACCTCGCGCCCGACGACTGGATGGACTCCGACGACATCCTTGCCGAGGTCGGGCGCAAACGCTTCGACCTACCGGAGGCCGCTGCGTTCTCGGTGGCCGAGCGGCTGTGGTCGATGAACATGGCGGAGGCCCCCGCCGGGATGCTTCACTACGTGATGTATTCCTGGGTCGTATCTCCCGAAAGGCTCAAGAGCGCGGGCTTCAAGTGCTCCTTTTCGACGCAGGATGCCCTTGCAGCGACCGTCGAGCGCACCAAGCATCACGTCCGCGTGGGCCGGGCCCGGATTCGGGTGGTGGACCTCCTCACGGGGGCTGGTGTGGTCGCCGGCGTGGCCGGGTCCGCCCTAGCTGTGCGAGCGTTTCGCCGCAGAGGGTAGCGGTCTGCTACCCTCTTTCACCGAGTTTGGGGGCCGAGACCAAGGGGAGCCGTGGGGCGTGGGCCGGCGGCCCACAACGCCTGTGGAGGGGTTCGCACGATCTTCTGGCCTCGGCCGGGGGTAGTCGGAGGCACGAGAAAGCAAGGAGAGCAACGCTTGGCTTATTTGGTGATCTTGGTCGTAGTAGCGGCAGCAGGGATTTTTCGCCTGTGGCTGCAGCAGCGGCGTGAGCACTCCCAGATGGACACCATCCAGGGTTTCAACGCGGCGCTGGAGAAGATCTCACCCGACACTCCTATTCCATTGCCCAAGAAGACAGTTTCTTCGCGCGACTTGAGAGCGCGCTCCCGCCGAAAAGCGGCGCGCGCTGCGGCGATATCACGCCGTCGCGCGGCCGTATCCGCGAGAGGGGTCGCGCGCGATGAGCGCCGCGTCGCCGCGACCCAGCGCGACGCGCGCGTAAGAGCTCGGAAGCCGGCTCAGAGGATTCCGCGGCGAGTTCCGCGGCCCGTCATGGCAACCGGGAACGTTTCGTCCATGGATGCGCCGCGCCGTGCCGCAGCGCGCAGGCGGATCGAGGCTCGCCGCAGATCTCGCGCAGTCGGATAAGTCGGCGGCCCGGCGGTGGCGCGCGATCTGGCAATAGACCTGGGCACCGCCAACACACTCGTCTATCAGCGGCAGCGGGGCATTCTCTTTGCCGAGCCGACCGTTCTGGCACTCAACAAAGAGACGGGTGCAGTCCTTGCGATGGGGGACGAGGCGTGGCAGATGATCGGGCGTACACCCGGTTACATCGTCGCCGTCAGGCCATTGCGATCCGGAGCCATCTCGGACTTCGACATCACCGAGAAGCTGATCCGTCTGATACTTCAGCGGGCGGGCGTGAGTCGACTGGCGCGCCCCAAGGCTCTCGTCTGCGTTCCCAGCGCTCTGACGGATGTGGAACGGCGAGCGGTGGAGGAAGCAACGTTGTCGGCCGGGGCCCGCTCCTGCCACCTGATCGAGGAGCCGATAGCCGCCGCAATCGGGGCGGGTCTCCCCATCCACGAACCCCTTGGGAACCTCGTGGTCGACGTCGGTGGGGGAACGAGCGAGGTTGCCCTTATCTCGATGGGGGGCCTCGTGACGAACACGGCCGTGCGGGTCGGCGGATTCGATCTGGACGGGGCGATTCAGAACTACGTGCGTCGCGAATACACGATTGCGATCGGTGAGCGCACGGCCGAGCGCATCAAGATCTCGATCGGATCCGCGTTCCCGATGACGAGGGAGCAGCAGGCGGAGCTGAGAGGCCGTGATCTCGCCTCCGGCCTGCCCAAGAACATCATCATCACCTCCGAGGAGATCCGAGAGGCCATCACCGAGCAGATCCGGGCCATCGTCACGGCCGTGATCGAATGCATCGGTGCGTCGCCCCCGGACCTCGTGCAAGACGTCCTCACCAACGGGATAACGCTGGCGGGGGGCGGGAGCATGCTCGCCGGCTTCGACATCCTGCTGTCCCAGGAGTGCGAGGTCCCGGTGAACGTCACCGATCAGCCGCTGGAGTCGGTCGTGCTGGGGGCCGGGAAGTGCCTCGAGTCGTTCGAAGACCTCAAGTCGATGTTCGTAGGCGCATAGCCTTTTATCGACGGCGTCCTACAGTTAGTGGTCGTGCAGCGAGATTTTCCGGACCACTCGAAGAAGGACGTCACCGTGCGACCGCCCTCGTTGCGGCCCTGGTTGATCGTTCTCATCATCCTTGCACTGCTGGGGGCGTCGCTGGTGATCCCCGTCCCCTCGATTCTCAGATTCGTTCCGGGACCGGTTCGAGACGTCGAGGGGTTGATCGAGGTGAGCGGACGGGAAACGTTCAGCTCGGAGGGGTCCTTCTACCTAACGACGGTGAGAGTCGATGACAGCGTGACGGTCGCCGAATGGGTGTGGAGCTACTTCGACTCCGAGACGATGGTGGTCGACGAAGAGGGCTTTACGCAGGGCCTCTCTCTGAAGGAACTGAACAGGATCCAGAGGCAGCAGATGACGGCTTCGAAACGGGCTGCGGCCTCGGTCGCGCTGACCGCGATCGGGGCGGACGAGCTGGCCGGTGTGGAGATCGCCAGCGTCGTTTCGGAGCCCGCCGAGGGCCGGCTCGATAGCGGCGACGTAATCACAACAATCGACGGCGAGTCGGTCGGAACCGCGTGCGACCTGCTCGTGACACTGGCCGGCCACTCACCGGGTGAGATGGTCGAGTTCGAGGTTGCAGATGGATCCAAGACGCGCGCGGTGGATATCAGGCTGGGGGCGGCCCCCGACGACGACGCCCGCCCGTTCATAGGGATCGAGATGGCTCCGGACGACTTCGGTCCGATCGACTATCGGTTCAAGACGGGGGAGATCGCCGGTCCGTCCGCAGGCCTCATGTTCTCCCTCGCCCTTTACGACAGGCTGACACCCGACGATCTGACGGCCGGCCGGCGGGTCGCGGGCACGGGAACGATTGCGTGCAACGGCAGCGTCGGTGAGATCGGCGGGATCGAGCAGAAGGTTGCTGGCGCCGAGGCCGAGGGGGCCAAGCTCTTCCTCGCGCCGGCAGGCAACGCGGCCGCGGCGCGCGAGGCGGCAGACGACATCGAGATTGTGGCGGTGGGGAGCTTCGAGGACGCCGTCGACCACCTCGAATCGCTGGACTAGCACTGCGGGATCAGGGGCCGGACTTCAAAACAACCCGCTGGGCGAGCGGGCACCGTGTAAGACTTGTCTCTGATGCTCGACAGCGTCGTGCTGCCTCTTCATTTCACGGTTGAGTTCGTCGGATTCGTCGTCTTTGCCGGCGCCGTTTTCCTTATCTGGTTCCGGCCCTCGTTCGTGCCGGCCGGCCGCTTTGGACGAATGGTCGCGGCGCTTGGGTTCGCCGTTCTCGCGGGCGCGCAGATCGCTCACGGCGCCGCGTTCATAGAGGCCGACGGCGATCCGCAACTTATCGCCGCGCGCGCTGCCGGCCTCGTCTTCGTGGCGATGGGGCTGGCGCGCGCCGATCTGTCGAGGGGGACTCCGATCCTTGCGGGAGCCGCCGTTCGGCTCCGCGAGCCGCTATCGCTGATCCCGGTAACCGCCGCACTCATTCTCGTTCTTGTCGCACTCAATCGCGCCCGCAAAGGTGCCGTCGAGCTGCGAAGGCTGGCCCTCGGAGCCTTTCTTTTAGGAGTGTTCGAGGCGCTTACCGGGGTCTTCCTGCGAGCCGAGCTTGGGATCGGTTCGATCGACCCCCTTGTTCATGCGGCCCACGCGGCAAAGCTCTTGGGGTTCGTGCTGGTCGCCGCGTGGCTCTGGTCGAGCATTCGTGCCAGCGTTCGATCGCGTTTCGTAGCTGCGTTTGCAGCATTGCTTCTCGCAGTTGTACTGGCCCTCTCGTCGACCCTGACCGGGGTGATCTCGCGCAACGTCGAGACCGAGGAACTCAACAGGATCGAATCTCAACTCGAGAACGCGGTGCGCAACATCCAGGGTGAGAGCCTGGATCTCGCCGGGAACGCCCAGCTCATCGCCCAGCAGGCGACCGTCAGGTCGCAGCTGGCCGCCCGCCGCGATCTCGATGTCCTGGCCCGAAGTATCGGCAAGGCCAGTCCCTTTGCGGTCGATTTAGTCGCCCTGACGGCTCCCGGTGGAAAGCTTCTGGCCTGGTTCGGCGATGGGCCCGTACTCGGCCGGACCGGGCGCAACGCCAAAAGCTTAGACGCGGACGTGGAGTTCCAGGTGAGGGTGATTGGGACCCCTGTGCTCACGGAAGTGACACCGTCGGACGGTGTTACTGCGGCGGCGAGTCTGGTCCACGTGGAGGACGTCGTGGTGGCGCTTGCGGCCGCGGAGGTCCCGGGCCGGCGGGCGGGGGCCCGGCCGGCAGGGGTGATCGCCGTCGGCCGCTACGTCGATGCACTCACCCTCGAGGCGATCACCGATGCCTTCGCGCCTGCGCGCGCAACGCTCGTTTCCGGCGGCGAGGTGATCGCGACCTCCATGCCCCGTCGGGTGCCGCTCGACGACCTCGTGCCCGCCTCGGTCAATCGAGAGCTTGTTGCCGGCACGATCGATTCGGCGGAGCAGGAGCTGGGAGACGACAGGTTCTTCAGCGCCTTTGCGCCGTTGCTGAACGAGGCGGGCGTCCCGGTGGGAACGCTGGTCCTGACGACGCCGGCAGACGTGATCACCGCGACGCGCCGTGCGGACGTTACCCGCAGCCTCTTCCTGGTGACGCTGGCAGTGGGTGCCGTTGCGCTCTTGCTCGCGTGGTTGTCGGGCCGTCGGATCACTAGGCCGATTCAGGAGTTGACCAACGCCGCAAACGCGGTGCGGGAAGGTGATCTGACGGCGAAAGCAAAGATCGTGGGTCACGACGAGGTCGGGCAACTCGGATCGACGTTCAACGAGATGACGGGCGCCCTCATCGGAATGACCGATGATTTGCGAAACGCGGCGCGTCAGGAACGTGACCTGCGAGCTCGCTTAGAGACGATCATGCAGTCGATGACGGATGGGCTCGTGGCCGTGAGCACGGACGGGTCTGTCTTTGCCTTCAACGCGGCATCAGAGGATCTCACCGGACTCGGGGCCGATGAGGCAGTCGGCAAGCCACTCGACGATGTTCTGGACGTGCGCGACGCGAACGGTGAAAAGCGCACCTTTCCATTAAGCGATGTGGGGACCGGCTCGGTCGGCAGCGCGTATCTCATGCGGCGCTCGGGACAGCCGTTGCCGGTCGCCGTTACGAGTGCGGTGATCAAGGATGCCGAGGGAAACGTGGCGGGTGCCGTGGTCGTTGTGCGAGACATCTCACGTGAGCACGAGGTCGAGAAGATGAAGACCGAGTTCCTATCGAACATCTCCCATGAGCTAAGGACCCCCCTTACTCCCATCAAGGGATACTCAGAGTTGCTGGCGTCACGCGACCTTCCGCCCGACAAGGCGAAGCGATTCGCCACCGGTATACGCGATTCGACGGAGAGGCTCGAGCGGGTCGTCGAGCTTCTCGTCGACTTCGCGGCGCTGGAGGCGGGGCGTCTTGCCCCGCGCGCCAGGCCCGTTGAGATTCCTTCGGTGATCGAGAGCCTCGTGGAGCAGTGGCGTAAGCGGTCCCCCAAGCACACCTTTGTCGTCGAGACCGTAAGCGACCTGCCCTCGGTTGCCGGCGACGAAAGACTCCTGCGACGCTCACTCGAGGAGATCCTCGACAACTCGGTCAAGTTCTCGCCGGACGGCGGAACGATTCGGATAGAAGCTCGCAGGAGAGACGACGGGGCCGGCGTTGAAATCGTCGTCTCCGACGAAGGGATCGGTATCTCGCCTGAGGAGCTGCCCCATGTGTTCGCAGATTTCCACCAGATCGACGCATCGGAGACCCGCTCCTACGGCGGCATGGGCCTCGGGCTCGCGTTCGTGCAGAGGATCGTGGAGGCCCACCGCGGCGAGGTGCTCGTCGCCAGCGAGCAGCAGGAGGGAACACAGATGACCATTCGGCTGCCGCTGGGGCGAACCGGGAGCGCCGGCTAGTACTATTGCACAAGCGCATCCGGCGGACCCTGGATCCTTATTCGATGTGAAGAAGGCCCTGATAGCGACGCTCGCCCTCCTCGTCGGGAGTTCGTGCTCCCTGTTTCAGCGCGAGGACGAGCTCAGTGAGATGACCGTGGAACGCCGGGGCCGGTCGGGAACGGTGCGCGTGATCCACGAGGGCGAGACGATCGTGGTCGACGACCACATGGCTGTCGAAACAGGAGATGTCATCACAACCTCGGGCGGCGCTCAGGCCCGGCTGCGACTGTCCGGCGACCGGGTCGTGTGGCTGGCGGATGTCACGACGGTCGAGATCGCCGACACGGACGCCGTGGGAAACGAGAGGGGGACCGTGCTCGCCGAGGCCGGCGACCCCACCACCGTCATGTTCGGCGATATGGAAGCCACTGCGAGGGGCGCCGTCTTTCGGATCGATCGACGCTCCGCCTCGAGTGTGGCTGGTGTCTACCAGGGCTCCGTGAACGTAGACGCCCCCGGCCAGGAGCCCGAGCGAGTTCGCTCCTACTTCCAGGCAAACGTGGCCATGGGTGCGATTAGCGAGGTCACACCCTACGCGCTCGACGCGTCGGATGAATGGGACCGGATCTGGCTCGACGAAGTCGTCGCCCTCGACGAGGAGCTGACCCAGCTGGCTCGCGGCTTTTCGTCCCAGATCGGCCGAGCGAGGCCCGGGATCTCTTTCTTCGAGTCTCTTTCCGGCGGGCGGGGGGTCTCGGTCCTCCGCCGGTATCTGGCGCGGCGGCCGGCCGATCTCATGATCGCCTACACCGTCGCGGATATCGACGACGCGCCGTTTCACCAATCGTTCACCCGCGCGTTCCGGCTTCGGGATGATGGGGCCGCGTGGGGTCTTGCGGCGACCATCATGGACGTCAGACCGAAACGCCTGGTCGCGGAGCTCGAGGACCTGATCATCGGCACCGGTGCTGTGGCCGGGGCGGGCGGATCTAACGGTCTCTTGTTCGGCCCGTCGGGAGCCACCGGGCCCGGGGGAGGCTCGACCCCCACCGGGCCGGGCGGGAGTGGCTCGCCGTCGGGGGACGGGGGCCCGGACGAACCCGGTGACGGCGGTGGCGGCGGTGGCGGCGGCGGCGGTGGTGGTGGCGGGGGCGGCGACGACGAGTGTGAAGACATCATCGACTGCGTGATCCAGAACCCGCCTTCCCCGCTTCCCGATATCTCTCCCGACGGCTCGATTCTCGACGAGCTGGATCCGTGAGCGGCGGGTCCGGTCGGCCGGTAGTGCTGGTTGTCGAGGACGACGCCAGCGTTCGCATGACCCTGTCGTACGTGCTCGAAGACGAGGGGTTCGCGGTGCTCGAAGCCGTGGACGGCGAGGAGGCTATGCGCCTCGCCACCACCGAGCATCCGAGCGTCATCCTGCTCGACAGCGTCATGCCCAAAATGGGCGGTCCCGAGGTGCTTGCTGCCTTGAAGGAGGATGAGGCGACGAGTGACATCCCCGTTTTCATCCTGTCGGGTATGACGCCCAAGGAAGACACCGAATGGGCCGGCGCCCACTTCATCGGAAAACCGTTCAGCCCCGATGACCTCGTTGAACGCATCCGAAGCGTCCTTGCCGACTCCGGCGAGTGAGGGCCCGAGACGCAGACCGGTGTCTTCCTCGACCGGTTTGCCCTTCGGGCTCCCCGCTCTCCGTCGGGGGAACAGTGAGATGACCCGCCTCACTGGTTCCCCCGAACCCCCTCCTCTGGCTAAAGCCGCTTTGACGGTACGCTGCCGCCCATGGTGACTCGCATGCCGCGACCCGGAGTGGCGAAGCGGTGGATCGTCGTTGCGATCGTGGTCGTGATCCTGGCCCTCCTTCTGAGTCTGTCGCGCTTCTATACCGATGTGCTCTGGTTCCAGGAGGTCGGATTCGAGTCGGTCCTGTTCACGAGCATCTACACACAGCTGTTTGTCGGGCTCATCGTCGGAGCGATCGTCGGCGTCCTCGTGTGGGGAAACCTCCTGCTGGCGGCCCGGCTCGCGCCCGCCTACCGGATCCCCGGGCGCCGAGGGGATCCCCTCGAGCGGTACCGCGACCTGCTGACCCCGCACATGAAATGGGTGCGACTCGGCGTCGGCGTGCTCGTGGGAATCCTTGCCGGGACCGCCGCGAGCGCTGCATGGCAGGACTACCTGCTGTGGGCTAACCGCATTCCATTCGGCATCGACGATCCCCAGTTCGGACGCGATATCGGGTTCTTCGTTTTCGAGCTGCCGTGGTTCAAGGACCTCACCGACTTCGCTTGGTTCGCACTCATGGCCGCGCTGGTCGTGAGCGCGGTCGCTCACTTCTTCCACGGTTCTATCCGGCCGGAGCTAGGGATGCGGGGAGTGGCATCGGGCGCACTCGCGCATCTGTCGGTGTTGCTCGGGGGCCTTGCCCTGGTAAAGACGGTTCAGTACTGGCTGGGGAGATTCGAGCTCGACTTCTCGACGCGCGGCGTCGTGACGGGCGCGACCTATACGGACGTCAATGCACAGCTTCCCGCGCTGACGATCCTCGCGATCATCTCGATCGTCTCCGCGATCTTGTTTCTGATCAACATCCGTTTCCGAACGGTGATCCTGCCGCTCGCCGCGGTTGCGATCTGGGTTCTGTTCTCGGTCCTTGCCGGCGGCGTGTGGCCGTGGTGGGTGCAGCGCTTTTCGGTCGAGCCCCAAGAGCTGGTGCGGGAGCGGCCCTTCATCGAGGAAAACATCCAATCGACGCGCCGCGCCTTCGGGCTCGCAGACATGGAGGTGCAGTCCTTCCCCGCCACCGCCGCACTTGCTCCCTCCGAGGTCCAACAGAACGAATCTCTCCTTCAGAACGTGCGACTGTGGGATCCCCCCATCCTGCAAAAGGCAATCGCACAGCTGCAGCAGATCCGGACCTACTACGAGTTCCAGGACGTCGACGTCGACCGCTATCTCGTCGACGGCGAGATGCGACAGGTCCTCATCACAGCGCGCGAGCTGTCCCTACAGGACCTTCCGGCCAACTCCCAGCGATGGCCGAACGTCCATCTGCAGTTCACGCATGGAAATGGGATCGTGGCCAGCCTTGCCAACGCGTCAACGGCCGTGGGTCAGCCCGAGTTCCTGGTGAGCGACATCCCGGGCACGGCAGAGGCGGGGGCCGAATCTCTGGACGCCGAAGAGGCGCGCCTCTACTTCGGCGAGTCCTTCGCCCCATCGGAGTATTCGATCGTGAACACCGAACAACCGGAGCTTGACTTCGAGACGGATGCGGGCGTCGAGACGACCACTTACGAGGGTGATGGAGGGGTCCCGATCGGCGGGTTCTTCCGCCGCCTCGCTTACTCGATTCGTGAGCTCGACCGCAACCTGATCCTGTCGGGTCAGGTCACGGATGATTCCAAGATCCTGTTGTACAAGAACGTGCGCGACCGCGTCCACCGCGCCGCACCGTTCCTGCGTCTCGACAACGATCCTTACCCGGCGGTTGTCGATGGCCGAACGGTGTGGATCCTCGACGCTTACACGACGACGACCTGGTACCCGTATTCCGAAGTCGTCGATCTCGAAGCCGTCGTCGCCCAAGGGCAGGTGGGAGCTCTCGGCGGCCGAGCCAACTACATTCGCAACTCGGTGAAGATCGTCGTTGATGCCTACGACGGAACGATGGCTTTCTACGTCATCGACGAGGAGGACCCGATCATCGGTGCGTGGCGGAACGCGTTCCCCGAGCTGTTCACCGACGACGAGCCCTCAGACGACCTGCGCGCACACTTCCGCTACCCGGAAGATCTGTTCAAGGTGCAGTCCGAGATCTTCCAGGAGTACCACGTGACCGAGCCCGAGGTTCTCTTCTCGGGGATCGAGGAATGGGCGATCCCCGTAAACGTCCAGGACGAGTTCGGCAGCGTCGAACGGGATGCTCAGGTGCAACCGACGTTCCTGCTGTTGACGCTTCCGGGGGAGACGGAACAGGAGTTTGTGCTCACCAGACCGTTCACACCCCGGCAGAGGGACAATATGAGGGCGATAATGGTCGCGCGCGCGGACCCCGAGCACTACGGAGAGATGCTGACGCTCGAGTTCCCCCGGTCGATTATTATCCAGGGCCCCAAGCAGGTCGACAATCTGATCAACCAGGTGCGACCGTTGTCTCAGGAACTGACCCTGTTGCGTCAGGGCGGCTCGCAGGTCGACTTCGGCTCGCTGGTGCTCCTCCCGATCGAAGAATCGATCCTGTACGTGCAACCGTTCTTCGTCACGGCCGAAGACGGGGGCATCCCCGAGCTGAAGCGAGTGATCCTGGTGCTCGGCGACGACATCGTCTTCGCCGACAGTTTCGAGCTCGCCCTCGCCGAACTGTTCCAGCTCGAGGAGCCGCCGATCGCCGGCGAGCCGACGGAGCCGGGAGAGCCGACGGAGCCGGGCACGCCGGGGACGGGTGACGGGGAACTGGATCAGATCATCGCGGACGCGGCGCGCGTCTACGGCCAGGCGCAAGACGCCCTGAGGGAGGGAGATCTCGAGACCTACGGGCGGCTGATCGAGCAGGTCGGCGAGCTCCTGGGCCAGGCCGAAGAGATCTCGTCGACCGGAAGCTAGCTACTCGGTCGAGGTTTGGGGCAACGGCTTCGGTATTCGGGTCGCTTTTCACCAAACATCGTGCCAGCGAGCCGGGTCCCCACCCCCGCCCGACGTTTGCCCCCGATGTCGTTATAGAGGACATCTAGCTCCGAAGGTCGCGTCTGACCGGTGGATGGGACTTTTGTTAGGGTCGAAGGGCAGGGTGGAGCAGTCTGGTAGCTCGCCGGGCTCATAACCCGGAGGTCGCGGGTTCAAATCCCGCCCCTGCAACCAGAAACGCTTGTTCGATCTCGCTCAACGGCCCGTAGGGCTCAACACACGCCCCTGCGAGCACGTGATAGCCAGGCGCGTGCGCCAGGAACTGACGAGGGTTCTGCTCCGTTGATTCAGAACCAAATCCAACCGACCGTGACGATTGTGAGCTCCGATTGGGAGATGCTGCCTCGTAAGAAGCGGCCACCCGACCCAAGGAGTCCATTATGAGCGTTCCTGCCCGAATGAGCATCGTCACTCTCGGTGTCGCCGATCTCGAACGTTCCAAAGCGTTCTACGAGGCATTGGGGTGGGAGCTTGTGTCATCGAGCGTTCCGGGAATCATCTATTGGTTCCGCACGGCGGAGGCGTATCTCGGGCTGTTCAGTTATGACTCTCTGGCCGACGATGCCATGCTTCCAGCTTCACCGCGGCCGTCCTTTCCCGGCTTCACATTGGCGATTTGCGTGGAAAGCAATGCCGCCGTGTCGTCTGCGCTCGAAGACGCAGTGACCGCGGGAGGCACCGTCCTCAAACCTGCGCAAAAGGCTGCCGAATTCGACGGCTTCCATGGCTACTTCGCCGATCCCGATGGCTACCCGTGGGAGGTGGCTTTCAACCCCAACTTCCCGATCGGAGAGGACGGCCGCATCACCATCGACTGAGGATCATCCGATCGTCAATCTGTGGCTTCCCCCGGCGGAACCCGCACCGGGCGAACCCCGCCATGGCCAGGCTGGGATCGCCCTCCGCGCGAATTCTCACCTAGCCGACACCCAAGGCACGAATCACACAAAGCACGAATCATCTCTTAAACCCTCTGGCGGCACCCCTCCCGGCATCCCACAATGATCCCGATAGGCGCCCGCAAGGGCGCGGGAGCTCAACGGGGGTGACCATGAAGAGTAAAGCCCGATTTTTGTCGGTTTTCATCTTGGCGGTGTGGGGGCTACTCCCCGCCGCGGTGCTAGCACAGCCGCCGACAACCGAGACCATTCGCGAGACGTTCGACACGACGGAATTTGACACGCTTTGCAGCGGCGCGGTCGTACCCATTCACATCAGGGGCAAGAGCGTCTTTCACATCACGGAGTTCGACGACGGCCGCTACCACATAACGGGCACACAGGTCGGCAGGTTCACTGCAACGGATGCCGGCGTAACCTACACGGGCAGGTTCACGATCTGGTTCGGAGAGAACTCGAACACCAAGTCGTTCAATGGAACCTTTACGTTCAGCGCCACGGGCAAGGGCGACGATGGTTCGAAGCTGCGGCTTAAAGGCGTCGCCCACTTCACCGTGAACGCCAAGGGAGACGTCACGTCGGAGTTCGAGCGGTTCACAGCGGACTGCGGCTAGCTGCGGTCCGTTAGGTCCTAAGAAGCTGTGAAGTCTCGGGGCCCCGCGTCTCGAGACTTCACACACCTGAGAACCGCCACGAACGGACTGAATCGAAGCGCTTCAAGGCTTTCTCATACGAGGAGCTGATCAAGCGCGACAAGGCCAGCCTGGACATCTTCTGGGTGGTCGGGCGAGACGCTGACGCCCCTCGGTGAAGCCGTACGAGGCGTGAGGGACGAGCATTACGCCTGTCAACTTGGAGGAGTAGGGTGAGAGCCGAGTCGGGGGCGCACGAGCCCATCCTGCTTTAACCGGGGGGTGGAATATGCGAAGGATCCTCATGGTTTTCGTACTGCTGTTGGTGCTCGCCGTGATGGCGGCGCCGGCGCCGGCCCAGGCGCCGCCGCCGCCCCATGACCACTTCGTCACGGTCCCGGGTACTGGGGAAGTGGTTCAGGTCGGGCCGCATCGGTGCGAACTGGGAGAGAAGGCGCAAGGCGCCTTTCTCAACTTCCATTTCAACGTGCACACCGGGTCACCGGCCACTGTTGGGGGGCTGATCGTCACGCCAGACTTTTGTTAGGTGTAGGTCTCAATGCTGGTTACGTTCGCAGGCGCAACTACACTCCTGGTCGGCTTAGGCCTTAGCATCGTGCCGAGCCCGTAGCGACACGGCCGGGGCTGCATTTACGGTTTCGCGGGGTAAGCGTCCGCACCGTCGGTAGCTGGCGGCCCCGCGGGCTGCGGGGGCCCAGCTGCATAGGCTTTTACTGCCCGGTCGACGTGGTTCTCTCCTCGTCGGTGCGGATGAACGGGGTCGGCCGGGTCGGGTAGGACCCTCGTGCTCGGTGAGAACTAGGCCCGCGGGGCGATAGGTCGCTATGCGCACCGGGCGATTGTTACACCGAATGCTGATGGCAATCCCCCTAGAAGTAGCCTTGACGGTTCATTACTCTTGACGGGTCTCTACGAGCGACAAGGGGGTCCTTTCATGACAGTCATCGATCGCCGTGCCTTTCTTCGCCGTGCCGGTTTGTCCGCAGCCGGACTGGCAGCCCTGTCCGGGCCCTTGCAGGCGGTGTTCGCACGCGGTGCGCTCGCCGTCGGCTCGCCCGGCGTGGCGCCCAACAACGGCGGCTACGGACCCATAGGTCCCGTGCCCGACCTCGCCGATGGGGCGGTGCGCTTGCACCTGCCCGAAGGCTTCCAGTACCGGAGCTTCGCCGCCACCGGCACGCCGTCGACCGACGGCATCATCACGCCCGGCCGCCACGACGGCATGGCCGTATTCCCGTGGGGCGACGGGCGCTACCGGCTCGTCCGCAACCACGAGATCAACGGGCCCGGTCCCGCCTTCGGAAACCGGCAGAAGGCCTACGACAAGATGGCGCAGGGCGGCACGATGACCCTCGAGGTCACTCCGACGGCGGACCAGGTCCAGTCGTGGGTGAGCTGCAACGGCACGCAGATGAACTGCGCCGGCGGCGCGACGCCGTGGGGCACTTGGATCACATGTGAGGAGACCATCAACGGCCCGGACGTGGGGCCGGACTTCACCGGCGGCGACAACACCCTGCTCCAGCGCCAGCACGGCTACGTCTTCGAGGTGCCGGCGTCGTGGGGGCCGGGCGAGCACCGCAAGCTGCAGGCCATAACCTCGGCCGGACGCTTCGCGCACGAAGCGGTCGACGTCGATCCCGCCACCGGCATCCTCTATCAGACCGAGGACAACTTCGACTTCCCGTCAGGCTTCTATCGCTATGTC
Source organism: Actinomycetota bacterium (assembly GCA_050694175.1). Lineage (GTDB taxonomy): Bacteria > Actinomycetota > CADDZG01 > CADDZG01 > WHSQ01 > JBOGXA01. The sequence goes on along the minus strand of JBOGXA010000008.1, from coordinate 13,235 downwards.
GCGCCTCGCAACCCGGCCCGGGTTGGGCGACTCATGAACGGCGGACGCCTCGAAATGCTCAAGGTCGCGGGCATCTCCAACGCCGTCCTCGACAAGGGCCAGACGCCCGGCGTCACCTACGACGTCGAGTGGGTGACCATCGACGAGCCCGACAAGACCTTTGCTCCGGGCACCACCAACAACCAGGCGATCGTGTTCGTCGGCGACCAGGGCCGGGCCAAGGGGGCGGCGATCTTCAGCCGGTTGGAGGGCATCTTCTTCGACGCCGGCAAGGTCTACATCGTGTCCACCCAGGGCGGTGACACGCCTGCTGGCGAGCCTCCTCCTGCCGGCTACGGCGACGGCTTCGGGCAGCTGTGGGTTTACGACACGAACGAGTCGACGCTCACGCTGCTGTTCGAGTCGCCAAGCCGAACGGTGCTCGAGCTGCCCGACAACATGTGCATCAGCCCGAAGAAGTCGTCGCTGCTGTGCGAGGACGGGCCGGTCGAGAACTTCATGCGGGGCATCACCCCACAGGGCGAGATATTCGACTTCGCCCGCAACGCGATCCCGCGCCGGGAAGGCGACGAGTTCGCCGGGGCGACGTTCAGCCCCGACGGACAGGTGCTGTTCGTGAACATCCAGGCGAGCTCGGGCCTCACGTTCGCGATCTGGGGGCCGTTCGAAAAGGGAGCGCTTTAGAGGGACGCCGGCGTCAAGGGACGAGAACAACAACAAGAGTGGTGTCGGGCATTTAGCGCACCAGCGACGTAGTCCCTCGGGAGTACTCGCGAAGTCAGACCACCGGCCGATGAGGCGTGATAGAGCTGTCGGTAGCCTGTACGCGTGAACCGCCGCGCACGCCGGCTTTCCCGGCGCTCGCTGATCTTCGACTCGGCCCTCGCCCTGGCCATGCTGGCGTTGAGCATCAGCATCGGTTTGAGCATGCTTGCCGACGTCGAAGACTGGCGCGCCGCGCTCACCGTCTGCCTGCTTGCGGTCCATACCCTGTGCCTCGCCGGTCGGCGGATCTGGCCCCTACCGGTCTTGGCGATCAACGTCGTCTCAGGACTGGCTGTGTCCGCGCTTGGATTCCATCTCGTGGTGCTCGGCCCGGCGGGGCTGATCGCCGTATACACGGTCGCGTCGACTCGCCCCCGCAAGATGTCGTTGCCGGCGGCTTTATTGACGATTGCCGGCGCGACGCTGGCCTTGAGGGGGTCAGACCCCGGGACGGACCCATCCACCTACATCGCTTTCACAACCAACAAGGAACACGACCGCTAGGGCCATCCCCACAGCGACTGCAAGTGGCTGCTTGCTCATCTCGATGACTAGACGCCCCGACGAAAAAAGGCGTTGTCCGTCTCAACCACGCTTTCGGGTCAAGACGTGCGGACACAGATGAATTACAACGGTCCTACATGACAACTCGCCATGATGCCCAAGTGTTGGCGAATGTTCCTGAGGTGAGGTGGTGCCGAACCCTTTGTCGGCCGGTCCTGTGCACCTGGAGGGAATTCCCAGCCTCTTGTCCGGACCATCAGCAGGGGCTGCAATAGAAGAGCCTGTCGCTCTTGGTGACTATCTACGAGGAGCCCGGTTATCTGCCGATTCGACGCGTCGAGATGAGGATGTGAGTCCTCTGCGGGATTTCGTACTGTCGAGTCTGCGAGTCCTGAGGGATGGTTTGGCAACCATCGGCCTCCTTCTCGGGTTCCTCACGTTGGTGATCTTCGTCGGAATGATGTACGGCCTCTCCCCAATCTGGGCTGCGCAGAACTGGCCCACATGGGCGATCGTCGCCTTACTTCCGGTGTTCGTGGCTGTCTTAGGTTTCGCACTTTTCTGGCTCTTCGAGGAGGGACACCGAAGGCGGCTGTTCTTGGGACTCATGCGTGACGGGCTGCTTGGCTGGCTCAGTCCACTGATCGTTGCCGCGCTTATCTTTGTTTTCGCCTTGAGTGTCTTCTCGGTTGTAACCTTTCTGCTCCTTGACTGGAACGCTGTGAACCTGATCGCGCCCTCCTGCGAGCAGTGCCCGGTCAAGTTGGATGAAGTGCTCTCGTTCTACATTTGGCACTTCTTGCAGGCGGTTCCGCTGCTGATGATCAACGAGTCGCTCCAGTGGAACGTCCCTCTCATCTACAGCGGAGCGCTGGCCGGCTGGCTCATACTCGCTTTCAAGGCGGCTGTTATCGTGCCGCTGATCCAGGCCATCCGGACCTACCTGCAGGTGAGGAAGGACGTGCCGAGGATCCGCGTGCGTCCTTGGGCGTGGCCCCGGGTGACTCGTCCGGGCACAGAAGTCACGGTCAGTTGGGCTGGAACTGCGCCCCCAGCAACTCACGTGTTCGACGTAAGACTCGAGCAGGCGGATCCGCCTGTCGTTAATGGCAAGCGGCGTCGTCCCACCGAATTCGTGGAAAGGACATGGCTTCGAGACACCGATAGGACATCGGAGAAGTACGCACCCGCAAGCCCAGGCGTATATCGGTTCCGGGCGGCATGCCATGAAAGATGGGACGAAGATTTACCGGACGAACGACTAGAGGCTTTGGAGGAACTAGTGTGGGACCCCTCCAGCACATCTGTGCGGTCCCGGCCGGTAACGGTCGTCGTCCGTCACGTGACCTGAAAGCCTCGCGCCATCATCTCTCGTCCGACTTCCAACTACCAAGGTAGGCAGGCCTCGAAGTGTCTTACAGTCCCTGAGCGTCACCAGCTCATCGACTTCCGCCCACCCACTCGAGGGTCGCGATCTCGACGTCACCAAGGCCTCTCACGGAACATGTTGCGTACCAATCGGTCCCGCAGTACGCCCCCTTTCGAATCCTGCTAGGTCTCTGAATCATGCCGGGTGTGAATCATGCCGGTGAATCATGCCGGGGGCACAAACAAAAGGGGAGCGCGCGGCCCATCAGGATGCGTCAGCTCTGGAACCAACGTCACCCTGATGGTCAGCTCGCGCTTCGTCGGGTCGTAGCTCGCCTCAAAGTTGAGAGCCGTAAGCAAAGCGCGGAACTCCTGATCGCTCACAAGCTGCCAGTCCACGTCCAGAAGCGGCAGAGCGGCCACAAGAGCTTCGGCCGACTCCGGGTCCGGGACCTGCATCGCCTCCTTCCCCGCGGCCTCCAACTGAGCCTGCTTCTTGCTTCTGAACCTCGCCAACTCATCCATGCGCGCCCGGATATCGGCCGCGATCTCGCTGCCCGGCTCCTCGGCCTCCAGGTTGGTGACGAGTCGTTTGATCCTCGTCTGCAAGCCCGCCAGCTCGCCGCGCAGATGCTCGACCTCTGCTTGAGCCTTGTCGGCCTCGGGAGCCGTGGTCGCAAGTGCTCTCCTCAGCGCGTCCACGCGCTCGGGCCCGAACACATGCGTGCTCAGGAACTCGACGACCTTCTCCCCTGCCTTGTCCTCCCGCAAATAGACCGTGCGCGGGTGCTCCTCTGGAACTAGCGATGCTTGCCGGCGATTCAGCTCGCACGTGTAGTACGCACCGTTCCTGCCTCGGCGCACGTTGCCGTGCATCCGCAGACCGCATATCCTGCAGCGGAGGAACGACCGCAGCACGTAGGTGTGCTTGCGGTATTCATCGTGGCCCTCTGCCGCCTTGGTCACGTTGTCGCGCTTTATCGCCGTGACGTTGGCCCGGTCGAACATCTCGCGTGACACGAGGCTTTCGTGCGCGGGCTCATCCGACCACACCCACTTCTCGGGCGGGTTGATCCTTCCTCCGCGCTTTCGCTGCCTCCGGTTCCACACCTGATAGCCCGTGTGCTTCGGGTTGTGCAGGATCTCCCATACGCTCGATCGTCCCCACATCCCGGTCCTTCTCTTTGGGTCGGGCGACTGCGGCGGCGGGTAACGCTCCAGGTCGCTGTTCAGTTTCTTCTCGATCTCGGTGATCGTCAGTCCGTTGACGACGTAGTCGTGAAAGACCATCTTCACGACCGGCGCGGTCACCGGGTCCGGCTCCAACACCTTGACCTTCAATCCCTGCTCCGCCTTGTGCGGGTTCGGGTGTGGAAACTCCGCGAACCGGTACCCGTACAGAGCCTTTCCGCCCGCGTGGCGTCCCTGCTTGGCCGCGGTTTCGATGCCCTGACGAGATTTCACCTTGAGCTCGTACAGGTAGCCGCGCGCGAGCCCGACGTTGACGTGGCGCAGAACGATCGAACCGAACGATTCATCGAACGGCTCGTCGATCGCCCACAGCCTCACGCCTTCATCTGCAAGCTGCTCCTCGACCCGGAACGTCACCGACGGGTTACGGCTAAGCCGGTTGATCGACTCGCACACGACCGCGTCGAACCCCCGCGACGAGGCCTCCTCGATCAGACTGGAAACACCTCCGTCCCTCGGTATCGGTATGTCGAAGCCTTGCAACCCCTTGCCCGAGCCGCGTTGATCGAGGCGCATCGCTCCCGACTCGACGTCGTAGAAGTGCGCCACGACGCGTCCGCCCGCTTCCTCAACCGCCCTCTCGCAGTTGGCGAGCTGGCGCGGCAGACTCAAGGTCGGGTCCTGGTTGTCCTCGGTCGAGACGCGCCCGTAGAACGCAAAGCGCATGGACACCTCGGCGACCTTCTCTTCATGTGTCGTCGCTCTCATCTCGTTCCTCCTTGCGCTCGTTTGTTCGTCTCCTGTCCCAACTCCGTCTTGGCCACGACGCTATCGGTAAGGCCTGACACTCCCGCGGCCTGACGATTTACCACCACCGCCTCAAGGAACCTCCTGAGCGCGGCAGGCTGCCTCGTCCGCAGGGCATCGGCCTCCTCTGGCAGGGCGGGGACGATCTCGACCACGACCGTTGGTTCGTCCCGCTTGGTCAGGCGACCACCCCCTCGTTGGGTGGCTCCTCGTCACCCGGAGGCGCTCCGGTCGGAAACCGTGGCCGGCGCGACAACGGACTGAGGTGCGCCCACTTGTCCTCTGTGAAGCTGCGCCCGATGCAATCTGATAGCTCATAGTCCATCCCTTCCTTGCTTGGCAGTTCCGTGATCGACAACCTGCGCTCGAGCCCCGGAATCGGAGCCCATACCCGGCCGAGCACCCCGCGCTCCGCGGCCTGCTGCTCGCTCGCGACGTAGAACGGCAGCCCCGCGAACCCACCAGGGTTCTTGAAGCGGGCGAGTGCATCAGTGAACGCAACGTTCACGGTTCTCTCCCGCCGATGGTTCGGCACCAGGATCAGCACGCAGGGGAAGTGCTTCGTACCGTGGCCGGTCCAGTCCCGCGCCACGCCGATGTAGCCCGCGAGCTTGCTCGCAAGCTGTCTTGTCGTCTCGGTCCCTCTGTCGTACTCGAAATAGAAGTCGCACGCGCCCTGCGGGTGCAGGTAGACGCCGTAGCTGTCAGGGCGTATCCATCCGTCGGCGGTCCTGACCGTGCGCTCCGGCACCCATTTGTACAGGCCGTGGCCCTCGTACTGCCTGCCGGCCTCGATCAGCGTGCAGAAGAACGAGTTGATCCCGAGGCGGTGCGCAAGGTAGGCGTCGTTCTCGCGGTCCTCTGCATCTCGCTCCACCCACCGGAGCTCCGAACGCGCGATACCTAGGAGCGATGCCACCACTTGGGCTCCACTCTCCGTCAGGGTGTGATGTCCGGGCGCCTTGCCCGTGCCGCGTGGCTGGGGCGGGTACCAGGTCTCGATGAGGCCGAGCCTTACGAGATGGCGCAGCCGATCTTGAGCGCGACGAAGCGACGTGAAGAACATCGCCTTCACGTGTGCGGTCAAGAGCACCTTGTGCTCGTATATGGCGATCAGGATGGCGCGCTCGCGCCCATCCAGTTCGCGCAGGAGGTCCCGAGGATCAGAAGTCATGGCGCCTTTCCTGGTGCCTCGGTTCCCGAATCTGGGCACAGCTCTCCCCGACGGCCTCGACCGCTACTCCATGAGTGCTCGACACTCGTGCGGCCACCACCGTCCCTGTGCTTACGAATCCAACTGCTGTGTGCAAAACCACCTCCTTCCGCAAGCTCTTTTACGAGCCTGCTGTCGCGATTTCCGACGCGCGCGGTCGCGCCGCCGGCACTTCCGTTGAGAGGGTCAGCCGTTCGGTGTCGCCGCTCGTGGCGCGTTGAGTCGTCCTGCTCCTTTACAGCCGCTCGGTCGTCACCTGCTCTGCGGCAGTCCCGCTACCGGGATTCCCGTCGCGCCGATATGCCTTCATCCCGGATCTCATCTCCGAGCGCGCCTGGCTGAGCAGGTGCCCGAGCGAGTCATAGGGATGCCAGGCGACGGCGCGCCAGCATCGGTCGGTATGGGGATTGATCCTTGGAGCTGTGGCTTGCGCGCGAACGAAGGAGCCGTCCGACCCGCCTTGCCCGAAAGAGAACCCTTTCGGCCTCGCCCTCAGAGGAACCCATGCAGGCACCGCGGCGCAGTTCAGCGTCGAATGTGCCCTCTACCTATAGACCCCATGAAATGGTGTTCGAAATCTCATGCTCGACGAAGAAATCTGAGAGATCGCGAAAACATCTTCAAGGTGACCCTCTACCCATAGACCCCATGAAAAGGGGCCCAAAACCACATGCTCCGCAAAAAATCTGGGTAGATCGCGAAGAAATCTGCCGAGGGAGCGCCTGCGAACGCGATCGCCCCCCCATTTACTAACTGCCAAAGAGGGCCCGACTCGACATGGCCATCAAAGATCCTCAGATGTAAGTCGGCACGTGAGCGGAGCTGCCGGCAGTAGTCCTCTGGTGTCGAGAGCTTCGGCTACCCGCCAGTCACCTGGACGCACAATTCCCGAACGATGCGCGGCCACTCCTCCAGGATCCACGAAGGTCTGGACAAGCTCTCCACATACCCGACTAGCAATCGCGCGCGCTCTCCGCGCCAGTGCATTCGTCGTCGCCCGAGCCCCCATCGACAAAGTCGCGGCCGGGACCGCCATCGATCTCGTCCGCACCGCTGCCGCCGAAGAGACGATCGTTGCCCGCCGAGCCGAACAAGTCATCGTTGCCGCCGCGGCCACGGACCCGATCGTCTCCTGAACCGCCGTCGGCGTCGTCGGCATCGGCCCCACCATCGAGCACATCCGAGCCTGAGTTTCCGAACAGCTCATCGAGGCCGCGCCCGCCCGAAAGGTCATCGGATCCGGCGTCACCCGAGAGGTCATCGGCGCCAGAGCCCCCGACGAGGACGTCCTTGCCGTCCCCGCCGAACAGCTCGTCCAGACCAGGACCCGCGACGAGGCGATCGTTGCCGGTTCCCCCACTGAGATCATCACTGCCGCCGTGGCTCACAAGGATGTCGGGGCCCGAGCCGCCGAACAGCTCGTCACTCCCGGGACCGCCCCGCATCCGGTCGGCTCCGTCACCTCCCGACGCATCGTCAGACCCCGCTCCTGCGTCGAGGTTGTCGGAGTCGTCACCGCCGAAGAGCTCGTCGCCTCCACCCGCTCCCACGAGGTGATCGCGCCCGTCGCCTCCTAAGAGATCGTCTGCGCCCGCTCCCCCGAGTAGCTTGTCGTTGCCCTTCCTGCCCGAAAGATCGTCGTCGTCCAGCCCGCCCGACAGTTCGTCGCTGCCGCCGCCACCAACAAGGTCGTCGATGCCTGCACCGCCGGCCAGCGCATCATCACCCGCGCCTCCGAAGAGTCCGCCCTCGCCTTCGGTCACCTCGATCGGTTCGCCATCGCCAGGGTCGACGACCACGGAGGACGTAGTGCCGTCGTCGCCGTCGCCTCCCGACAGCTCGTCATCGCCCGCCCCTCCCTTGAGGAGGTCACTGCCGTCGTCGCCGCAGATGAGGTCGTTACCCCCCTTACCCTCGATCACGTCATTACCTTCGAGTCCCACGATTACGTCGTCGCCGTCGGTGCCCTCCAGAGTGTCATCATCCGCGGTGCCGACGACCGTGGCGGGTTGCCCGAGGCAAGTCGCTTCCTGGGCATGGAGAGGTGCAGATACGATGACTTCGACCGCGAACAGGATGCCAGCAACTAGGGCGCTCGTACCCCATCGCGTCAATGGTTGCTCCCTTCTGTCAGTAGAAGACTGCTGGCTCCCACGGTCAGCTTTTCGTGGCACTCCCATCCTCAAAGAAGCGGTGGCCCACCGACCAGACGGCCGAGGACAGCCTCGTGGTAATCGGGTCCCTCGCCTCCAACAGTGTCGACGAAGGTCGCCCACGGCGTTCCATCCGGGCCTATCGCCACGTCCATGTAGTCGAGCAGCCAGTCGCAGCGACGCGGTCCGCAACGTCCATCGACAAGCGGATCATTGTTTGCGTTGACGGCCGCGGAGAAAAACAACGGGTCGGGTGAAAGTGCGTTCGCGGTCACGCCGATATATCCGTTCCATTTGATCCCCGCATACGACGGCCGACAGCGCTTCCGACCAGCGCAGCGTGCGAAACGTGAGTTCTCGCTGCCCATGTACCCAAAGGCAAGCTTGCCTAGATCACCAACGGCAACGGTTACATGAGCCGCTTCTTTGATGCCCGGAGCGGCGATCATGACCGGGTTGCTCCACTTATCGCCACCATCTCGCGAGATAGTCAGATATGGCAGGCGGTCGCGACCGATCCACACGTAATAGAGGTTGCCACGCTTATCTACTGCTACCGCCGGATCGGGCCCCTCTTCATGGCGCAGTCTCGAGACCTGTACCCGCCTCCACGTTGCGCCTTCGTCTTTGCTAATCGCAAGGAAGGGTCGGCCGCAGTGCTCGGCCGGCAGGTAGATCGTGCCTCTATCGTCTGCCACCCCATGGCCGTGTAACCCACCGCAATTTCGTCCCTCAACCTCTGAGGGAAAGGCCCTCTCTCCGGCCGGAAGAAAGGAAATCCCCCCATCCAATGACTTTGAACAGAAGGATCCTCCTCCCATGTAGTCGGCGAAGCAGTAGTACACGATCTCCGAGTAGCCGACCGTCGAACTCGTCACCGGTGGACCGGAGAACAGGGTTTGGTGATCGTTGAACGGCTGCCCGCAAGCGAGTGGGTTCGTCGTCCATGTGTCGCCCAAGTCATCCGAGAAGGAAAGATAGGAGCAGGCGATGAGAAGGTCGACTGTGAAGAGCCTGCCCCCGTCTTCGTCGAGGTAGATATATGGATCGAATGAGAGCCTGTGACTGTCCTCGCCCCCGGGTAACCGAGGCGAGACGCGCTCCCACGTCCTGCCGCCGTCAGATGACCGAAGCACATCCACCTGGGTGCTGGGCTCCCAGGAGTTCGTGAAAACTACTCCATCCTTTCCTATCCCCAGCGTGGGTTCAGCACCCGGGAACCCTGTTCTGTAGAGGAGTGCCTTGGGGAGTCTCTCCTTATTCGAGACCTGGGGCTTGCCTCCGCTTCGATGCGCAGTCGCGCTGCCATTTTCGTCGACTTGGGCGCGCCCGATCGCAGGCTCGTAGTAGAAGCTGCCGATGGCGGCCATCAGGAACGCCATCGCACAAACGCTGCCGCGGGAGCGCTTCATTCTTTCCTACTTTCGCTGCCGCAGGAACGTGGCTGTAACCGTGCCCTGGGTCACCGTGCTTGGGTAGCAACCCAGTCGATTGCTGGTCGCGATGATCTCGACGTAGAAGAACTCACCCCCGGGACTCGGCACCGGTTTCTTCGTCTTTCCACAGAATTCAACGAAGTCCGAATCCGAGTCGTCCCACGCTATGGCATACACGGGACGACCGCTCAGGTCTTCGATCCTGAGCGAGATAAAGCGATCCTTCGGACTCAGATCGAAGTAGACGCACCCCTCGGTGTCATCCGTGGGACCGGGATTACATACTCCCGTATAGAACCCGTAGCCTTCATTTTCGACTGCCAACGCCGAACTCGGCCCGTCATAGCTCTGGGACTCGACGCGCTTACGTCCCGCAGACGGGGAGTCGGCTCCTGCGGACGACCCGGCGAAAAGGAGCAGGCAGCAGGTGGCGGCCGCGAGAAGCTTGCCACTAAACATGGTCCGTCCCTCCTGCTCGCCTACTATTCATAGTAGTTCCTATCCGTTTCTTGAGGACTCTGGCCAAAGGTTCGCCGCTCCCCCTGTCACCCCTGCGTCATGGCTTCGTCAAGGGCCCAACTCAATTGGCTCTTTCGGGGGGGAGTCGAAGCAGACCTTGCCCTTCCTACCGCTCACCGGGTCGGTGACGATGATTTGGTAGTCCTTGCCTGCGCATGGCCCACCAATCTCGATGTCCTCGTAGTCCGTGGACGATGCTGACTCAGCACCCCATGCGGGCGCCGCTGTCGCCGCGATTACGCCATCAAAAGAGCGGCCGCTCGGGTCATCAACTCAAGTGACATTTTTCAGTTCCCTCCAGCCATCCCAGGGAACTCACTCCCGAGGGAATGAGCAAGCGCGAGGCAGTGCCGCCGAGGCGCACTTACCCCAGCGGCCCCCTCGCGCACTACCGTTTTAGGGGTAGTTCGCGCAGACTTTCACTTTGTCGTCGTTTGCTGGATTGGGGACGATCACCACGATGTCCTTGTCCGCGCAAGGTCCGCCGATTTCGATGTCTTCTGCCATCGCCGGCGACGGAACAAGGGCAATCGCACCTGAAAGTACGGCCGTCAGTGCTGCCAGCCGAATGGCCCTTGAGCGCTTACTCATCGTCACCACCACCTCCTTCCCGCTTCGCCCGAATTGCCCGAACTATCCGACAAGCGAACGTAACCGAGGTTGTCCTGCCGGTCAAATGTCATGACTCTAGTTTGACATTGGATCTCGGAACGTTCGCGTAATGCCTGGCTGGAGCGTTGGCTTCCTCGGCCCACCACACGATGGGTGGGCCTCGGGAGGTCCTTGATACCTCCCGGGCCCAATCCCAGGAACCCCTCGTCAGCAGGGTCTCCAGCCGAGAACCTCGATGCTGCAGACGTCATCGCTGGGTCCGGCCCATGCAGTCAGCGGCAATCCCGACACCAGCAACCCCGCCGCGGCCAGGGCAACCAATATCCTCTTGATCATGTCTTCACCTCCCCTCATCCAGGTCCTTAAGTCACATCCGCGTTATACTTTTTGACGCGCTGGCCGGATACCTGCCGATAGAGGGGGACTTGTCGCCTGTGGCGCCGAACGAACGCCCACAAGCGGACGAGGAGGCGAATTGGGGGGAAATAGGGGCTCGGATTAGGCAGCTGCGTCGCGCGCGCAGCCTGTCCCAAACGCAACTCGGCTCACCGATCGCTTCGGCGTCGTTTGTGAGCCTGATCGAGTCGGGCGCGCGGAAACCCTCCCGTAAGGTGCTTGCGCACATCGCTGACCGTCTCAAGGTCGATCCCGACGAACTCCTCTACGGTCGTTCTCGCAAACACGAAATTGGTGCCGAACTCACGTTGCAGGAGGCACGGGAGGCGGTTCGTAAAGGCGACGATGACAAGGCCGAGCGCCTAGCCCAACACGCCGCCGAGCAGGCCCGGTCCCTTGCGAACAAGAGACTTGAGGCGAGAGCTTGCGAGGTTTTGGGGGGTATCGAAGAACGCCGCAACCGACTGGACGCTGCCCTCGAGCGATACCGCCGGGCTGAAGCGCTCTGGGAGAGAGAGCCTCCCCACCTCTGGTTTCAGACGATGGCGGGCCTCGCTCGCTGCCACCAGGCGCTTGGGAATGCCCGGCTTGCCGTTCACGTGCTAGAGAGCTACCTGCTGCGACTAGAGCGAGAGGGCGTGCCCGATCCCACCGCGACGATGCGCGCCTATGCCGCGCTGGTTAACTGCTATTCGGGTCTCGGATTGGCGGAAAAGGCGGCGGACGCAGCCGACCGGGCACAGGCGCTCGCTCCCCAGGTGAAGGACGCCGAGCAACTCGCGTGCATGAACATGAACGTCGCCAGGTCCATGTATGAGCAGGGGCGCATGGACGACGCCTTAGACGCGCTTCAACGGGCAGAGCAGTCCTATCTCACGATCGGGTGGGAGATCGATGCCGCAATCGCCAAGCTGAACCGCGCCACCGTACAGATCGATAAGGGGGATCCGGACGCGGCCAGAGCCAACCTCACGAGCGCCCTTGAAGTGTTCAAGGCCGCCAACCATCCCTCGGATGCGGCGAGGACCCTCAATGAACTTGGTCGGCTCGAGCGCGTCGTTGGCGACCTGCCCCAGGCCGAGCACTTCCTGCGCGACGCGCAGCAGTATCTCGAGGGCGGGGACTTTTCCGAGCGCGCGGGCAACCTGCGAGAACTCGGCCTGTGCCTGCAGGAGCGCGACCCCACCGAGGCAAAGGCGCATCTCCGGCGGGCCATTGACCTCTACGTGGTAGCGGCCGCCAGCAAGGAAGCCGGCTTCACGTACAAACTGCTGGGTGATACCCATCGCTCCCTGGGAGAGCTAGAGGAGAGTGCTGAGGCCTACAGAGCTGGCATTGAGGCTATGGAGTAGTGCTTCGTGCGGAACTGAAGAAACGAATTGAAAACCAAGGCGCGCGCAAGGCACACCTCCCCCCTCCTTCGGTGGGCGGGTGCAGGGACGGATGCCCTCTGACCTGCGGAAACGGGAGATGTCCGAGCGAAGCCCCCGCCGTCCAAAGCGCCATCGAAGGGCGCAGGCGAGAGCCATCGCCCCACCCCTCGTCGCTCCGTCGGCACTCCGGCCATGGTTTCGATTTCGCGCGTTCAGTTCAGAGTGTGGTCCGAAGCTACGCCAGTGAATAGCTCGCTTGCACACAAACGGGGGAGGTACTTGGTCGCCCCTTTGGTTCGGTTCCCGCCGGGGATTCGAACCTGCGCACCGTCGCGGTTTCCGGTCTCAGCAAGTCGATCTGGATTGCACAGGTCTTCGGGGAGGCTGTCTGGAAACAAACCCTCGTAGGGCTCTGGCTCTTCCCTAGGCCTCGGCCGGTGTGTCGGGCTCCATCACGATTTCCGCCGCCTTGACCTCAAAGGCGTCCTGTGCCTCCAGTCGACTCTGCCACCCGTTAAAGAGGAAACCAGCCACCACAGCTATCAGGGGCATCACGACGCCCAATCTGGTCAGCCAGGAGTGTTTGAGTTCCCTACCCTTGCTTCTCCTCTTCTAGTTGAAGGCGTCGCTCCTCAAGCTCGAGGTCGCGGGTTCAAATCCCGCCCGTGCAACTAAAAAAGGCCCTGGTGACAGGGCCTTTTGGCTTAGGAACCTGCGTTCCCGGACGCCGGGTCTCGGCCAACTCGGTCACAGATTGGTCACGAGGGAGGATGTGAAAGTCCGGTACCTCTGTCCCACATTGGCTCCGGCACCTCTGTCCCACTAGCCGACCCCGGCTCCGGTTCCTGGGCGACAGTGGCTCCGGCACCTGTGTCCCATGAATTCCACCACCCGAGCC